>JBFWZB010000011.1:1513-12551 GCA_050185805.1 Hyphomonadaceae bacterium | reverse complement strand
TCGTACGAGATTGGGCCGGAGTTCGAATCGGCCTTTCTCGCCGCCGATCCAGAGTTCGCAGCTTTCTTCGGCCCTGGCCGGGGCGACCGCCGCCAGTTCGACCTGCCCGGTTTTTGCGCAGAGCGGCTCCGCGCCCTCGGCGTAGATGTTGTCGAAATACTGCCTTTGGACACTTACGCCGAGGAAGCCGACTTGTTCAGCCACCGCCGGAGCGTTCATCGGAACGAACCGGATTATGGGCGCAATTGCGCCGCGATCGCGCTGGGCTGAAAAACCACGCGCTGTCATCAAATCGCAGCAAACCCTTTCGTCTTGTCCGACTCGCCGTTAGGTACGCGGGGACGCGGATGGATCGCGTCGGGGTCCGGATCCATGAAGCTGATCAGCGGCAACTCGAATCGTACGCTGGCGAAGGCGATCGCCGATCACCTCGACACGCCCCTGGCGGCCAGCGAATTCAAGCGCTTCAAAGACAACGAGGTGTTTGTCGAAATCCAGGAAAACGTCCGCGGCGAGGATGTCTTCATCATCCAATCGACCTCGTTTCCGGCCAATGACCATCTGATGGAATTGCTGATCGGGATCGATGCGCTGCGCCGCGCCTCTGCCCGGCGCATCACAGCTGTGATCCCCTATTACGGATACGGCCGCCAGGACCGCAAAGTCGGCGGCCGCACCCCCATCTCCGCCAAGCTCGTCGCCAATTTGATCGCCACGGCCGGCGCCAATCGCGTGCTGACGATGGAATTGCACGCAGGGCAGATCCAGGGCTTCTTCGATATCCCAACCGACAATCTCTTCGTCACGCCGGTGCTCGAGCGCGATTTGCGTGAAACCTATAAGGACACTGCCGATCTGATGATCATCTCGCCCGATGTGGGCGGAGTTGTGCGCGCACGCGCACTCGCCAATCGTTTAAGCGCCGACCTCGCCATCGTCGATAAGCGACGCCCGAAAGCGGGCGAAAGCGAAGTGATGAACATTATCGGCGATGTCGAAGGCCGCCATTGCGTGCTTATCGACGACATCGTCGACAGCGCCGGTACGCTTTGCAACGCGGCGGAAAAGCTAATCGAACATGGTGCGGCTTCCGTGACTGCCTATGTGGCCCACGGCGTGCTTTCCAATGGCGCCATGGGTCGGGTCGAAGAATCCAAGCTGAAAGAGTTGGTGGTGACCGATTCCATCGACCCCGAAACTCGCAAGGGCAAAGGCAAGAAAACGCGCTCGGTGTCGATCGCGGCCCTGATGGGCGATGCGATTGAGCGCATCGCTAACGAAAAAAGCGTCAGTGTTCTGTTTGAATAGCGCGCGCCGCGCGGAATCGTGGGCGAGTCAAGCGCTATCATCTCACAGTGTCTGCTAGCGAATGTCGTTTCCGCGCGGTCCGTGCGCGTGACAAGTCCATCGCGTGCAACACCTCGTCCTCTATTACTCGCCCGGCGCCTGCTCCCTCGCGGCTCATGTCGTCTTGCAAGAAATGGGCGTTCCGTTCGAGGCGCGCCGTGTAACCATCGCCAAGTCGGAGCACTTGCAGAGCGACTATCTCACGCTCAATCCACGCGCGCGCGTGCCCCTATTGCTGGCTGACGGCGCCCGCATCCGAGAGCTCTCCGCCATTCTCACTTGGCTGGGGCAGCAATGCGGACTGTATCCGCCGGCCGGCAGCCTTGACGCCGCAAGGTGTGGCGAATGGCTCGCGTGGATGACAAGCGGCGTGCACATCTCGTTCGGCTTGATTTGGCGCGGCGAGCGTTTCTCGCGCGACGCCGCCGACTACGAGCGGATCAAAGCGCGCGGCTACGAGTGGCTGGATGAGCAATTCGGCGAGATAGACACTGCGCTAAAAGACCGACCTTTCGTGCTGGGCGAGACTTATTCCGTAGCAGACGCCAACCTCCTGCCATTCTATCGATGGGGCCATCGCGTCGGGCTTGATATGCAAACGTGTTGTCCCAATTGGACCGCGCACACGCGGCGAATGCTCGCGCGTCCCGCGGTGATCACAGCTTTGGAAGCTGAAGGCGTCGATATCTGGGAGGGCGCTTCACATTGATCGTGAGGATGGACGCCGCCGGAGAAAATGGGGCGGCGGCAGTACGGGGAAGGGCGCCGCCGCCCGTGGCAGTAGGTTATTCGGCGCGGTCCCCTCTCCACAGGCCGACGCAAATGACGAATGCGTCATCTTTTTCCATCGACGAAAGCCTGCATTGATCAGGATCAATGACGCTTCTCGACCGGCGCGCACGCGCCTATCTTCGGTCATGCACTTCTTGGCCAAGATGATCGCCGTCCTCGCCGCTTTCGCCGCTTTCGCCGTCTCGGCATGCGTCAATGTCGAAACTGAGAGCGCGGGCTCCGAGCGCTTCCCGATCTCGACTGACTATCCGGCCGGCACAATGGAGCGCATCGCGTTTGACGCGCCTGTCGCGGAGCGCTGGCGCATTTCGGCGCTGACGACGCCGGCGCGACCGAACGCAAATTGGAAAGTCGTCATCGTCACGGGCACGCCGTCGTGGAGCGAGTATTGGGCGCCAACCATCGCCGCGGCGCCGGAAAACCGCGAGGTCGTCGTCGCTGACCGGCCCGGCTTCGCCATGAGCGAGCCCCAGGTCGCCGTCGGCGATCTCATGCAACAGGCCGAGGCGCTATCGCCGATGCTCGATGCGCGTCCCGGCCAACGCGTGCTGGTGATCGGTCAGAGTTTCGGCGCTCCGATCGCTACGCTCATGGCGCAGCGTTGGCCCGATCGCGTCCACGCACTGGTGCTGACCTCCCCTTATTTCGGCGATCGTGGCCCGACGGCGCGGCGCATGTTCGGCGTTGGCGGCGTCGTACGTCCGCTGTTGCCGCGAGATCTCCGCAACGCGGTCGTGGAGCTGCAAAGCCAGAACCGCCAATTGCCGGAGGTCTGGGAAGCGTTGCGCGGATTGTCTCAACCGCTCGTCTTCATCCATGGCGACAACGACACCTTCGTGCCGCTTGAGGCTTCCCAGCGCATTGCAGCGGAATACGGACACACGCTGATCGCCGTGCCCGGGGGCGACCATTTCCTCAACGCTTGCTGCGTACCGGCCCTGCTCGGCGCGGTCGAGCAAGCGATCCAGGAAGCGGAAGGCAGCGACAGCGCCAATCCACCTGCCGCACCCTAGCCCTGGTCCCCTCTGCGATAACGGGCGAGCGCCTCCTCGAACGACTCAAGCCTGTCGCCGAAGCGCGCGGAACGAGAAACCGACGCGCTGCTTAGGGGCTTACGCACTTGCGCAGCGCTATGGGTGAAAACAGCGCGTTTGGATCGGTGAAACGCGAGACAAGCCGGATCCCAATCCTGCGCGCAGAAGGCGATCAACGATTTCGCGTTGGCTTCGAGATCAGCAACGAATTCCTCATAGCGCGCCTCAAATATCTCCCCAGGAAAGACGCCGCGCCAATGCGCCATCAATCGCTCGTAGGATGCATAATGGTGTGCAATGGCGTCGAGATCGTTGGCGAAGGAATAGCCCGCGTAGAAGCGCTCTTTGAAAATCGAGAGCGCGGTGTCGGCCGGATTACGCGACACGTGCACAATGCGCGCCTCTGGAAAGAGCGCCTTGATCAAGCCGACATTCCAGAAATTTAGCGGATGCTTGTCTGTGACGGCGGGCTTGTCGTGCGCGCCCTTGGGCAGCCCGCCGCGATAGAGCGCGGCCCATTCCGCGCCCGCTGCGTCGAGCACGGCTTGCACCCTCTCGCTCCGCGCTCGACGCACAAACGCATCGGCAATGCGCATCATACTCGGGAGTTCGCCTGCGGCCGCGACTGCTGGATGCGCGCCGAGGATTTGCTCGACGAGGCTCGTGCCCGAACGCGGCATGCCCACGATGAAAATCAAGCGCGGGCCGGCGGTGTCGGCGGCAGCCGCGCGGATCGGCGCCGGGAATGCGGCGGCCAGCGAGCGCACGTCGGCCTCGGTTCGCGCCGCATCATACCCCCGCCCGGCTTGAGCGAAGCGTGTCGCGAGCAACCGGTTCGCGTCAGCGTACAGGTCAAATGCCGCTGCATACTCCCCGGCCGCTTCGGCGGCGCGGCCGAGTGCAAGCGCAGCGCGCGCGCGATCATCTGCACTCTTGCCGGGTGCGCGCCGCAGCGCATCCAGCTCACTGCGCATGTGGGGCGTCACTCGCGCAACGTCGATTTGGGACAAATAATCGTAGCCGCCGACGAAGGAGGGATCGGCCGCAATCGCGCGCAGCGCCAGCGCAGTGGCTTCGTCCAATTCGCCGGCGACGATGCGGCAACGGGCGGCCATCGCCAGCGTCGCTGCGTCCTCTGGCGCGAGCCTCAGCGCCGCCGCAATCGCCTCGCCCGCACCGGCCACGTCGAGGTTGGAGAGGCGCAGATCGGCTAAGAAACGCCAACGCGCGGCGCTTGGCGCGGCCTCAGTCAACATCGTCGCCGTCGCTTCGGCCTCGCTCAGGCGATCCCCTGCGACGAGGATTTCAGTCCAGGTTTGCAGGATTGCAACGCGTTGCGGCGTCGCGGCGAGTGCGGCGAGCGCTTCCTCGCGTTCGGCGGCAGCGCCGGCAGCGAACACGGCCGCGCCCCAAGCTGCGAGCACGCTTGGCGAGAGCGGAAGCGCCCCCCGGGCGCGCCGAGCATGCGCGAGGGCTTGCGCCGCGTCGCCCATGCGTAACGCGGTTTCGGCGAGCGAGACATAAGCGGCTGGATCGCCGGTCGTCCTCGCGTAGCGCTCAAAGGCGACATGCGCTTGGCCCACCCGCCCGGCCTGCATCAGCGCTTCACCCCACGCCGCCCCGGCCCGAGCGTCCTGGGTAGCGGCCTGCCCAAGCTCAGCCAGCAGCGGCTCGGCCGCGCCCATGTTCCCACCCACGATGTGCAGCTTACACAAGGCAGCGCGCGCCGGGGCCAAACCCGGGTTGCGGACTAGAATTTCCTCAAGCAGACCCTGGGCCGCGGCCGTCTCACCCAGCTGGATCCTGGCCAGGGCGATTTTGAACGCGGCCTCGTCGTGCTGCAAAAGCCTGGGTTCGGCCGCCGCTAGCGCCGCCACCTCGGCATGCGCGCCCGCCGCCCAGGCCGCACGAAGCGCAGCGATCGGATCGGCGGCTTGGGGCATGGGGTGGCTCTTAGGCGCCAGGACGGCAGGCGGCAATGGGCCCGCCTTGCCCTTGCCCGCCCGTTCGGCTAGAAGCCCGCCTTCGTTTTCCGACCTAAGCAAGATCACAGGGGCGCGGCGCAATGGCCGGCATCGTATTGAACGTTGAGAAGCGCGAAAAGACCGGCACCGGCGGCGCTCGGGCGACCCGCAATGCCGGCCTGATCCCGGGCGTTCTCTATGGCGGCGCTCGTGGCGCCGTGCCGATCGAGATCAAGGCGAAGGACGTCGAGATGGCGCTCCGCTCCGGCAAGTTCGTCTCGCACATGGTCGAACTCAATCACCAAGGCGAGAAGCAGCCGGTTATCCCGCGCGCTATCCAATTTCACCCGGTGACCGACCTGCCGATCCATATCGACCTCTATCGCGTCGAAGAAAATTCGGAGATCGCGATCGATGTCGTGGTGCACTTCAAGAACCACGAGGCTTCGCCCGGGCTGAAGCGCGGCGGCGTGTTGAACGTCGTGCGCCACACCATCAAGCTCAAAGTGAAGGCGAACGCCATTCCGGAAGAGATCGTGGTCGATCTCACCGGCAAGGAAATCGGCGACTCGATCCACATCTCGCAAATCGAAGTGCCGAAAGGCGCGCGCCCCGTGATCCGCGACCGTGACTTCACCGTCGCCACCATCGCCGGCCGAAAGGCTGAAGTTGAGCCGACTGCGGCGGCGACGCCGGCAGAAGGCGAAGCGGCGGCGCCTGCCGCCGAAGCCGAAAAGAAGGAAGGCTGATCAAGCCTTTCCCGGAGCGCGATGAATGCTGCTCCTTGTCGGCCTCGGCAATCCCGGCGCGAAATACGCCGGCAACCGGCACAATATCGGCTTCATGGCCGTGGAAGCGCTCGCGCGCGCCTACAATTTCGGCCCCTGGAAAGAGAAATTTCAAAGCGAAATCGCTGAGGGCCAGATCGACGGCGTGCGCGCGCTGCTGATGAAGCCTCAGACCTACATGAATGAAAGCGGCCGTGCGGTCGGAGAAGCCGCCAATTTTTACAAGCTCTCACCGCGTGAAGTGGTCGTCTTCTACGACGAGATCGATCTAGCCCCTGGCCGGTTCCGGATGAAGCTCGGCGGCGGCGCCGCCGGCCACAATGGCATTCGCTCCATCGCCGCCTCCGCCATCGGCGAGGGCTTTCGCCGCGCGCGCCTGGGTGTCGGTCACCCCGGCCAAGCCGAATTGGTGCACGGCTACGTCCTCTCGGACTTCGCCAAGAGCGATGCGGATTGGGTTGAGAAATTGCTCGGCGCGTGCGCCCAGGCCGCACCCCTGCTCGCCCGCGGCGAAGATGAAAAATATCAGGGCGAGGTCATGCGCCTTGCGCCTTCGCCTAAAGCCGATCCGCGCAAGCGCGGCGACGAAGACGCGCCCTAGCGCCCCTTTGCGCGAATGCGCTTACGCTGCGAGCCGCAGAGGTTGGAGACAGCGCCGGTCACGCCGGCCTTGCGCATCGCCATCTCCGCTTTGGCCATATCCCATTGCGGAACAAACAGGACGCGATCGACGGCCTTCACATGTTTCAGGCGCTTGGCCGCGCGTTCGAGGTGACGGTCAGACCCGGTCCGATCCCATTCCAGGGCTTTCTTTCCGTCCTTCGCACGCTCAGCCAAGCGCCTGCGACGAGCCAGGGCGGGCTCGAAAAAATAGAGATTGTCCGGGGGCACGTCAGATCGGTCTGAGAATCGACGATGCTTGCGGCGTTGCGCCATAGGCGGCCCCCGTCTTGTGGATAAGCGTCCCGATTCGCGGTACATGGGTTCGCGGAATCCGCCAAGCGGAAGCGCTACATCCCTCCGTAGCCGAAACGATCTGTCCCAGAGACGCGACCGTCCGGCGCCGCTAAACGCAGCGGCGGCAAGAGGGCTCGGCGCGGTTTGGCGCGGGTGGGCGGATGAGGACGAGACATGGGCTTTAAGTGCGGCATTGTGGGATTGCCGAATGTCGGCAAGTCGACGCTGTTCAACGCGTTGACGAAAACCGCCGCGGCGCAGGCGGCGAACTATCCGTTCTGCACCATCGAGCCGAACGTCGGTGAAGTGGCGATGCCCGAACCGCGCCTCGACGTTCTAGCCAAGATCGCCGGCTCGAAGGAAATCATCCCGACGCGAATGAATTTCGTCGACATTGCAGGGCTCGTGCGGGGCGCGTCGAAGGGGGAAGGCCTCGGCAACCAATTCCTCGCCAATATTCGAGAGTGCGACGCCATCGCGTACGTGCTGCGCTGTTTCGAGAATGACGACATCACCCATGTCGAAGGCCGCATTGATCCAATCGCAGACCTCGAAACTGCGGAAACAGAATTGATGCTCGCCGACCTTGAAAGCCTGGAAAAACGCGTCACCAACCTCGAAAAAAAGGCAAAGGGGGGCGACAAGGAATCTAAGCTCACGCTCGATCTCGTGTTGCGCGCAAAAGCGCTGCTGGAGGACGGCAAGCCAGCCCGCCTCACCAAGCGCGCGGCGGAGGAAAATAAGGCTTTCGAAATGCTGCAGCTCCTGACGGCGCTGCCGGTGCTTTACGTCTGCAACGTCAATGAAGCCGACGCAGCGAGCGGCAATGCGCACACCGCGCGCGTTCAAGAGCGCGCGACGCAGGAGAATGCTGCGTGCGTCATCATCTGTGCGCAGCTTGAAGCCGAAATCGCTGCGCTCGCCGATGAGGAACAAGCGGAGTTCCTCGCCACCGTCGGCTTGCACGAGCCTGGCCTCGCCCGGCTAATCCATGCTGGCTACGATTTGCTGGGCTTGCAGACCTATTTCACCGTTGGCCCGAAAGAAGCGCGCGCGTGGACCATACACAAGGGCTGGACGGCGCCGCAGGCGGCGGGCGTCATCCACACCGATTTCGAGAAGGGCTTCATCCGCGCCGAGACCATCTCCTACGCCGATTACGTTCAGTGCGACGGAGAGCAAGGCGCGAAGGAAGCCGGCAAGATGCGGCTAGAAGGCAAGGATTACGTCGTCAAGGAAGGCGACGTCATGCATTTCCGCTTCAATGCTTGAAGCGCCGCCACAACAGGCGCCGCGCACGCTTGCGATCTGGGAGCTCGTGGGACTGGTCGCCGCGCTTTCGGCGCTGAACGCGCTCGCCATCGATATCATGCTGCCGGCGCTGCCAGACATCGCCCGGGCCTACAATCTGGCGCAGGCCAACGACCGCCAGCTCGTGGTCGTCGCTTATGTTGCGCTGTTCGGCGTGGCGCAGCTTGTTTATGGACCGCTCGCCGACGCCTTTGGGCGCAAGAGCGTGCTGATCTGGGCGCAGGCGATTTTTTGCATCGGCTCGGTGCTGTGCGTGGTCGCACCGTCGTTCGAACTCCTGCTCGCCGCGCGCGCCCTCCAAGGGGTTGGCGCCGCTGCAACGCGCGTCATCGCCACCGCCGTTGTCCGCGATCTGATGGAGGGCAGACGCATGGCTCAGGTTATGTCGATGGCGATGACGGTTTTCATGATCGTTCCAATCGTCGCCCCAGGCCTTGGGCAGCTCATCCTGTTCGTCGCGCCTTGGCGGTGGATCTTCGCGGCGCTGCTGATCTATGCGCTTGCCGTCGCGGCCTGGACGTGGCTTCGGCTGCCGGAAACGTTGCGGCCGGAAAATCGAACGCCCTTCGAGGCGCCGGCAATCGCCCGCGCTTACGCCACGGCATTTCGGGACCGTCAGATGCTCGGCTACATGATCGCCACCACCTTCGTGACGGGCGCGCTGTTTGGTTACGTCACCTCCTCCGAGCAGGTCTATGTTGATGTCTACGCTTTGGGCCCGGCGTTTTCTCTGGCGTTTGCGTCGGTCGCCATCGGCATCTCGGTAGGCACATCGATCAACGCGCGAATCGTCATGCGCCTCGGCATGCGCCGCATTTCTCAGGTCGCGATCATAGCGCTCACGTGCACTGCGGCAGTACACGCCGTGCTGCAATGGCTGGGCTTGGTGAGCTTTTGGCCGTTTTTGTTGATGATGATGGTGACGATGGGGTGTTTCGGCATGGTGGCGGGGAATTTAAACGCGCTCGCCATGGAGAAGATGGGGCACGTGGCGGGATCGGCGTCCGCGTTGTTCGGCGCCGTGACAGCCAGCTTCGGCGCAATTCTCGGCGGCTTGATCGCGCGCGGCTTCGACGGCACCGCGTTTCCGCTCGTAGCCGGTATTGCTCTGATGGGCGCACTCACGCTCGGCGCCATTGTTTGGGTCGAACGCGGACGGCTGTTCCGCGATGGCGCCCGGCCCTAGGCAGGCCGCATCGAAATCATAGGACGCACGCCGCGTAGACGGAAATGCACCGTGGCGCGATCATAGTCGATGGCGATTGCGCGCGCGCGCCGAAGCACATCCATGCCGATCAACAGCGTCGGCTCATCATTGAGGCCCGCCAAACGGAAGATGTGAAAATCGCCGACATAGGCGAGCACGTTGTTGGCGTTAAGCGGACCAATGCGCAGGCGCGGCAGCACCACTGCACTGTCGAGCACGATCGGCTCGCCGGCATTATACAGCCGCGCATAGTCGAGCGCGGCCTGGTCATATGTGATCTGCCTGCGTAGCGCGTCGCGCAGAGCGAAATTCGCCAGCGTCGAATCCGAACCGGTGTCGAGGAAGACATTCACGCGCGTTTCGCCAACCCTGCCCTCAAGCACGACGAGATGGCCGAAATGCAATTCTCCGCGCACCATTTCCCAGCCTTGCAGACGCCTTGCGCGGCGCGCAGGCACGATCTCGAGGCATCTGCGCTCAAAGTCGAGGCGCATGCGCCGGCCGCTCATGCTGTCGGCGCCGAGAAGTCCCTGCTCACCAGCGAGCACGCGGCCCTGCAGCAATGGAAGCGGTCCAGTGGGCAGCGCGAGATTGCGGTATTGAAAGCTCTCCAGTTCGACAAGTGGCGCCACCGTCACGCCTTGAATGGCATGCACTTCACCCGTCCCAATCGGCGCCAAGCCAAGCGAGTCCGCCAGACTTTGCGAGATCACTGAGCGATTGGCGCCGGTGTCCACAATGAAGCGAAACGGCCCTTGCCCGTTGATCATGACCGGCGCCACGACACGGCCACGCGCGTCAGTGCTGGTGCCGCCTTGCGCGACCTCTGCGGGCGGCGCGGCGCTCAATTCCTCGACCGGCACGCATTCCGCGCGCGCTTGGCCGCCAAAGGCCGCGAAAACGAATGCCATCACGGCGCATAGAATGCTGCGGTTCATGAGCGCGAACATGAGCGGATTGACCTGTCGCCGCCAGAGCTTGAGTGTACCAAGATGCTCAATTTCCCGCGAGGGCTTGACGCATCCAGGCGAGGTTTTGGTGAATCGAGGCGAACGACTCATTGTCAGCGGACATGATGGCTTTGCGCTGCCCGTGTTCGCTCACGCCGCGCAAGGCGAACGACGCGGCGCTGTCATCGTCATCCAAGAGATTTTCGGCGTAACGCCGCATATTCGCGACGCTTCGCGCTTCTTCGCAGATGCGGGATACGAAGCGTTCGCGCCGGCGCTGTTCGCGCGGCTCGATCCGGATTTTGAAGCAACGCACGATGCAGAAGGCATCGCCCAAGGGCGCGCCGCCGTCGCCGCCACGCCGTGGGAACAAGTCGCGGCGGACATTCAAGCCGTCCTTGGCGGCGCGCCCGGGCCTCGCTTTGTCGTCGGATTCTGCTGGGGCGGCGCGGCGACCTGGGCGGCCGCCGCGCGCTGCCGCGGATTGAACGCTGCGGCCTGTTTCTATGGCCGCCAGATTCCAGACATCCTTGCGCCAGCGCCGCTTATACCGGTGATGCTGCATTACGGCGCGGGCGACGCCTCGATCCCTCCGGAGAATGTTGAATCGGTGCGGGCTGCCGCGCCCGCCGCGCCTCTCTATATGTACGATGCGGGGCATGGCTTTTGCCGCGAAGGCAGCGCCGAT
>JBFWZB010000011.1:0-1413 GCA_050185805.1 Hyphomonadaceae bacterium | reverse complement strand
CTCAAGGCCGAGACGACGCTGTTCGAGGAATTGTCCAAATCGCGCCCCGGCTACGGTTTTCTGATGGAGGAGCGTGGGCGTGTAGAAGGAACGGACAAGACCAACACTTGGATGGTCGATCCGCTCGACGGCACCACGAATTTCCTACACGGCATTCCTCACTTCGCCATCTCGATCGGACTTGAGCGTGAGGGCGTGCTGGTCGCTGGCGTCATCTACAACGTCGTGCGCGACGAACTGTTTTGGGCCGAAAAAGGCCACGGCGCATTCCTCAACGACAAGCGCCTCCGCGTCGGTGCCCGCGGCGAAATGCGCGACGCCCTGTTCGCCACCGGCACGCCGTTTCTTGGTAAGGCCGGGCACGAGCAATCGGTCGAGGAGATCGCTCGGGTCATAGGCAAGAGCGCAGGCATCCGCCGCTTCGGCTCGGCCGCGCTCGATCTGGCCTATGTCGCGGCTGGCCGATTTGACGGCTTCTGGGAGCGCAATCTCAATGCCTGGGACGTCGCCGCCGGCGCCGTCATCGTGCGCGAGGCGGGCGGCTTCGTGAGAGAAATCGAAGGCGGAGATTTCCTGAAGACCGGCGCCATCGTCGCCGCCAACGAGCGGCTGTTGCCGCAGCTCACCCAAGCGGTGCGCGGCGCGTGAGCGAAGCGCCGCGCGTCTCCAACGGGCGCATCGCCGCATTCGCTCTGCCGGCGGCGCCGCTTTTGGCGCTCGGCCTGCCGACAATCATGTTCCTCCCGCAATATTTCATCCGCGACCTCGGCATCGAGGCCGGGGCGGCGATCTTTGCGTTAGCGCGGGTTCTGGACGTGTTCGTCGATCCGATGATCGGGGGCTGGCAGGATCGCACGGTGACAAAATGGGGCCGCCGCCGCTTCTGGCTCGCGCTCTCCTGCCCCATTCTCATGCTGTTTGTGTGGTGGAGCTTCCTCGGCTTGACGCCGACCTCCGGCATTATCGCCGCCACCATCGCCGCTTTGGCTCTTTTCTCCGGTTTCGCCTCGATGATGATCGCGCATCTGGGCTGGGCTGGCGAACTTGTTCCCACCTATCACGGCCGCACGCGCGTGCTGGGCGCGGTGCAGGTGGCGAGTCTCGTCGGCCAAGTCGGCGTCTTGGGGATCGCCGCCTACGTGCAAAGCCAGGGCGCAACGGGCGCCGAAGTCGTCGCCGCGATGGGATGGTATTTGCTGGTCAGCCTACCGCTGACGACCGCGCTGGCGCTGCTGCTTGTGCCCGAGCGCGAATTGCCGCCCCAATCCCACCTCAGTCTCGGCCAAGCCGTGCGCGCTGTGTGGCGCAACCATTTCGCACGCAAGGTGCTGCTGGTGGACTTACTGCTCGGCATCGCCCAGGGCGTCGCCGGCACGCTTTTCGTCTTCTATTTCGAGTTCGTCTTGGGTTTCG
>JBFWZB010000010.1:75579-80093 GCA_050185805.1 Hyphomonadaceae bacterium | reverse complement strand
TGGGCGCGTCGCTGCGAGAGGCGATCGAAGAGGCTGGCGAGGTGCGATTCTTGCCCGTGTTGCTGACGAGCGCCACGGCGATCGGTGGAATGATGCCGCTGTTGCTGGAGGATTCCCCGCTCTTTTCGCCCATCGCCATGGTGCTGATCGGCGGGCTGATTAGCTCGACTCTGGTGGCCCGCATTGTCACGCCGGCGATGTACCTGCTACTCGCACCTCGCGAGAAGTAGACGCGTTTTCGCCCTAGCGTGGTGCGCGCTCATGCGGCCCTCGTTTGACAGGCGTGAGCATTGCTCACCTCACGTTGCTCGAGCGACACCGAACCCGTGCGCGGAAGAGGCCGGTGTCGGCGAGTTCCAGGTCGCGGTCGAAGCTGAGGTCTGTGTGATGGCGAAATACGTGCACGCTTCGCCGGCCCCGGCCCGCAACTTCGGCGCGCCCTTACCGCCATTTTGCAGTCGTTTTCAACAGCACGCCGCGGCGATTGAGTGAACTATACAAGCGCACCGTGCGTAACACGAATTTCGCCGGAGATGCCGCTTGTTCCGTCAAACCCTCGCTGTCGCCGCTTTAGCCAGTTTGTCTGCCACCAACGCCCTGGCGCAAGAGCCGCCAGACCAAGAGGGGTGGCGCGTGACGATTGGTGCAGGCGCGCTCTATGCACCGAATTACGAAGGCGACGATGAATATCACGTGTCGGTGTTGCCGAATGTCGAGGTCGCCTACGGCGAACGCTTTTCCGCTTCGGTGCAGAACGGCGCACGCTATCGTTGGATTGATGGCGCCAACCTGCGCGCGGGGCCGATTGCGCGGCTCAACTTCGGACGCGACGAAGACGGCAGCCAGGCGTTCGCTGTCAGCGGCGACGAGACGGACGATCTTCGCGGTCTTGGCGATATCGACACCAGCATCGAACTCGGTGGTTTCCTCGAACACGAGCTGGGGGCGCTCACGCTGAGCGTTGAAGCGCGCCAGGGCTTGAGCGGTCATGAAGGTTTTGTCGCCGATCTCGGGGCACGCTGGTCGGGTCGGGCGGCCATTGTGGGTCAGCCCGTTCTCTGGTCGGTCGGACCGCGCGCGCGGTTCGTCGACGACACCTACAATAGCGCCTTCTTCGGCGTGACGCCCACGCAGTCCCTGGTGTCGGGACTCAACGTCTACGACGCGAGCGGCGGTCTCTATTCCTATGGCGCCTCGGCGAGCCTTGTGCTCCCGCTGGAAAGCGAAGGCCGCTGGGCGGCTGTCGTCGTCGCGGGTCTAGATCGTCTTGAGGATGACGCAGCCGAAAGCCCCCTCGTACAAGAACGCGGCGATAGAGATCAGGCCAGTGTCGGCGTATTCTTGACGCGGCGGCTCTGGTGACCTCTCACGAGGCAAGGGCGCGCAGCGGGCCAGTCGGCGCACAAAAAGTTTGCGGCGTTTGCAGACGCGATCCTAAACGCCCGCCGAGCCGCGCCACGCTGGGATTTCCAGCGCTCAAGCGCGCGGAAGGTTGATGCTCATGGTTGCGATGATGCGCTCCTCTCTGCCGCGATATTAGAACATCGACTTCACTTCGCGCCCAAGCGTCGCCAGCTAATCGCGCATGAAGCTGTCGCCGCTCAATCTCATCGGCGTCCTGGCCACCGGCGCGGTGGTTGCTGCGTGTGTCGAAAATCCCGCCACTGGCCGGCGGCAATTGTCGCTGGTCTCCGAGGAAGGCGGCGTTCGATCCCGCTGGTGCGTTGGCCTTCTGGCAGCGCATGGCGCGTGATGGCTCCGCGCTGGCGTTTGTCGCAGGCCCCTTACTATGCGGGGCGGATGATCCAGGCATTAGCATTCCTCGTAAGCAACCGCGTTTGCAGCAGAATGCGCCGCGTCTGTTCGCGGCAAGCAGATGGGGATCGCAATGAAGAAATTAGGTGGACCTTTCGTGGCTGCCGCGGTGGCCGCGTTGTTCGCATCAGCGCCGGCGGCGGCGCAGGACTATTATGGCTCGTTCAGTCTCGGCGGCGTGATCCTGGGGGATTCCGACAATAGCGGCGCCTTTACCAGCGACTTCCTGACCGGGACGGGAACGACCATTCCCAACAACACGCCGCTGCCGGCGGGAACCAATGTCGGCTGGACGACGGAATTCGACACCGGCTGGACCGCAAGCGCGGCGTTGGGTCGACGCTTCGCCAACGGCCTGCGCGGCGAGATCGAACTCGCCTATCAGAGCAACGACGTGGACACGCACAACAATGTGCAAGCGGCCGGCATTCCGCTCGACACTGAAGATGTGGGTGTCTTGATCAGCGGCGCCCCCCAGCAGGGCGCCACCGTCGGTGAAGTCGTCGCTGACGGGCGCGGGTCGGTCGATACGACGTTCCTGATGGCCAACCTCTACTACGATCTCACCCAGTACGGCGCGTTCACGCCCTATGTCGGCGGCGGACTCGGCGTGGGCTTCGTGGACGTCGAGTATTCACCCTCTGGCGTCGGCATCGTCGATGACGACGATACAGTGTTCGCCTATCAGGTTGTCGCCGGGGCGTCGTACGCCTTCAGCGACCGCGCGGCTCTTTTCGCCCAGTACCGCTACCGGGCCACCGAAGACGTCGGAACCGAAGTCGACCTGTTTCCCGCGTCGCTGGACGTCGAGAACCGCGCCTCGGTGATCGAAGCGGGACTGCGGTTCAACTTCTGACGCTGACCTGGCGCAAGGCGGGGCGGCTCAGTCGAGCCGCCCACGCCCGCAACCTGACCCTCGTCCTACTAAATGGAACCAGGCGAAGCAGACGGCGCTAGTTCGCGGGAGCGTCAGCGTTCCTTCTCGCGAGATCGTCCATCCGCCGGCCGGCGCGGCCGCACGCTCAATTGCACTGGAATGCGAGGGCCTGGTTCGCTCTCAGCCGCGCAAAGTTATTGTCGTTGGGAAACCCGACCAAGCGCTGGCGCGTGGCCGCCGCCGTTCGCATGATGCGATCGACACGCGACTTGCTCCAAGCGGGCGCCGATCTAGGCTCGCTTCATCGCTCGCTGGCGTCTGGTCGTGGCTCTGTGCTTGACGCGGGGGCTAATTGCCGGGGACGCCACGGGCGTGAATGGCGCGGACACCTCAGGTCTGATTTCCTTAGGGAGCTATGCGCTCGACCCGTTGCGCCATGTCCTGCTTTGCGGGACGCGTGAAGTGCAGTTGACGCCCTTGGCTTCACGCTTGCTGCAGGAACTGGCCAAGCGGCCGGGCGAGATGGTCGAACGATCCGCGTTGATCGATGTGCTGTGGCGTGGGGATTTCCTGGTTGGCGATCCAGCGCTCAGTCGGCTGGTCAGCGAAGTTCGTCGAGCCACGGGCGACGACGCGCGCCAGCCCCGCCTGATCCAGACGGTTCCGCGACAGGGCTACCGTCTCGTGGCGACGTTGCAGCAGGAGGCGAGGGCGTCGCCAGCACCGGGGCCCTGGTGGCCCCAAGCTTGGCGACTAGCGAACGGGTCGATCGCCATTGTCCTGGGCGGGCTGACGCTGCTGATCCTCGCCGCCATGCTGGCGCGCTTGTTTCGCTGAGCTGTAGCGGCTTCGCGATCCTTCGCAAACCTTCGCGCGGCTTGAAGACGGTCGCGTGAACTGGGCCTGTGGTCCGATCAGCGTTGAAGCACGATGCGAATGAAATTTGCCAAGAAGCTCATTTTTTGTTGCGCGACCGCACTGGCGCTTGCCATTGCGCCGGCCCGCGAAGCGCGCGCAACGCCGGTGATCGCCTGGACGCCGTACGCTTATGAGCTGAATTCCGGCGCGGCCATCGAATCTGAACTCGGCGCCCTGGACGTTCCGGCGCACCGCGGCGCGGGTGAGGGTGTGGCGTCGATTGGGCTGCGCTTTGTGCGCATTCCGGCGGCGCGACCGAATGCTGGGTTGCCGATCATCTATCTCGCGGGTGGGCCGGGCTCTTCAGGGATCGAGGCAGGCAGGGGTGATCGCTGGATGCTTATCGATGCCCTGCGACAAGAAGGCGACGTCATTCTACTCGATCAGCGCGGGGTGGGGCTCTCCTCTGCTCCGCCGCCATGCTCGACTCCGTGGACCTTTCCAAACGATCAGGCTTCCACTGAAGTGAGCTTCAACGCGAGCCTGGAAGCAGGGGCCGCTGTCTGCGCTGCTGAGTGGCGTGCGGCGGGGATCGATCTCTCAGCCTTCAATACCGCTGAAAACGCAAGCGATGTCGCCGACCTCGCGCGGGCTTTGGGCGGACGCGTGCGTCTGGTCGGCATTTCTTACGGGACCTTCTTGGCGTTCGCAGTGTTGCGCGACCATCACGATCTGATCGACAGCGTCGTGCTGGCTGGGATCGAAGGTCCGGACAATACGCTGAAATTGCCGCTTCAAGCCGACGCTGCGCTGGAAGCTTTAGCGCGCCGCGTCGCCGCCGATCCGGCAGCGGCGGCGTTGACGCCAGATTTGCGCGCTTCGGTGGCGCGCGTACTCGATCGTCTAGAGCAGATGCCGGTCTGGGCGGAGGTGCGCGGGCGCGGCGGCGTCCTGACCCGCCTGC
>JBFWZB010000010.1:32846-75479 GCA_050185805.1 Hyphomonadaceae bacterium | reverse complement strand
GCCGATCCGGCAGCGGCGGCGTTGACGCCAGATTTGCGCGCTTCGGTGGCGCGCGTACTCGATCGTCTAGAGCAGATGCCGGTCTGGGCGGAGGTGCGCGGGCGCGGCGGCGTCCTGACCCGCCTGCTGGTGAGCAAGTACGACGTCCAATCCGTAACGGCGTTCTTGCTGGCGACGACGCCAAACGCGGCGCGCTTACCGGCGCTCTACGCGGCGATGGAGCAAGGCGATTTTTCTGGCATGGGGCAGATGGTGTTGTTCCTGCGCCGTTTCCTGGCGCCGCTGCCTCCGATGGCGCTAGCAATGGATGCGGCGTCGCCGGTCTCGAGAGACCGCCATCGCGCCGTGATGGCGCAGACGAGGCAGTCCCTGTTTGGCAACGCAATAAACATCCCAAGCGCGGACTTTGCCAGCGCGCTTGGCGTGCCTGTGCTGCCTCGACGCTGGCATCGTCGCCTTGGGACCGGTGCGCCAGGCTATTTCATCAGCGGAGACCTCGATTCCCGTACGCCGCCCGCAAACGCTGAGGATGTCCGCCGCGGATTTCGTTCCAGCGCGCATCTGGTGCTAGAAGGGGCGGGGCATGACAACGATCTGTTCTTGTCCTCACCACTTATCGTGGAGCGCATCCGTAGATTTCTGCGCGGGGAAAGCATGCATGATGAGACAATCGCTGTAGATGTGCTGCGTTTTCATTAGCTCTACCGCAACACGATGCGAAGGCGGTGGAGCTTTAATCTCGACGGGTGGCGCATCATCGCGCTCTGGGCGGTCGGAGAAGATCGCTTTTTCTCACGGCTTCGCTACGCTGAACTCACGTTGTCAGAGGTCGGGCGCGTGGTGCGGATCGCTTGGGCCGAGGGGGCGCTGTATTTCCGTGTCCCCGGTTGGCGAGTGGCCTCTGACTCTCTGAGCGACGTCTACACGACCGCGTTTTGCGCTTTTCTGCGGAGCGCCTGCGCCTAGCGCGTTTCCAAACCCAGCGATTCGGCGATCGCCGCCCACGGCACGAGCTTGAAGTTCTGGTGTTCGGGCGGGGCGATGTTGCGGCCGTCCTGTGCGACGAAGATGCCGGCGGCGTACGGTCCGCCGAGACTGGCGCTCAGCACTTCGAGCCCATCGGTCTCGGACACGCCGTCAATGCCGCGCTCCGGATCGGCGAGCACGGAAAACGAGCCGACATAATCGTTGGCGCCCTCGCGGCGGAACACGGCATAAGTGTTGTTGCCTTGGCTCGATACAACGAGATAGCCGCGGCCATCGCCGAGATCGTAGAGCCCGATTCCCTCGATGTCGTCGCGCAAAGCGGCGTTGCCTTCCACCGTGGCGAGTGACACCGGCGTGGCGGGCGCATCCGGTTCAGCGCCCACGCGCCATAGGCCCACGTCTTCCTCGCCGACATAGAGCGCGCCAGTTTCATCGTCCGCGACGCAGCCTTCGGTCTGCGACGCGAAAGGAATCTCGCGCACCTGCTCGGCGCTGACCCTGCCGGCGCCTGCGTCATTGAGCCGGTATTGGCGCATTGAGCCGGAATCGCCGTTGACGAAGACGTACGTCTCGCCGTTCCGCGCGCTGCGATACATGCAAAGACCGTAGGGGTCGATGAAGCCCGTGGGCTGAACGCCGTCGGCGACGTCGATCAAGCGGCGGGTGGAGGGATCGACGCGATAGATCGATACGCCGTCGGTTGTGCGGTTTGACGCGGTCACGAGCGAAACGTCGCGGCCGTCGAGACGGAATCCATCGCGAACGTCGACATTGTTCATGCGGCCGTCGGGCAGAAATTGCAGCACTGCGCCATTCAAATCGTAAACGTACAATCCCGATTGCTTCTGGGTGCCGATGATGATGCTGCGTGACGGATCGTTGCGGTCGACCCAGATCGCGGGATCGTCGGCGCTGTCGCCATCGGTTTCGACCGGCGCCGTTTCGACGAGAGGATGTACGAACGCGGCGTCGGATTGCGGCGGCGTGCGCGGATCTTGCGGCGCGCCGCCGGCTAGGCCCAGCGCATCGGCGATGTCGCTCCAGGCCACCAGTTTGTAGTTTGCGCCGCCTTCGTTTTCTTCGTCGGCGGCGATGAGCACGCCCCGCGCGTAGGCGCCGCCATAGCCGAAACTGGACGCTGCGAGGCCGGCGGCGGTCTCGACGCCATCGAGCGCGCCCGCGGTGACGGCGAATGTCCCGACATGGGCATAATCGGCGTTGCGGTCGTAGACGAAAAATTGGCTGGCGGAGGCGTCGGAGGCGACGAGGTAACTTGCATCGCCCGCATTATAGACCGCGACGCCGCCGGCCTCTTCGGTCACGCGGCCGAGACGGGCTGCGTCGATCAGGGTGGGTACGACTTCGGCCTCTGGGTCCGCGTCGAAGCGCCAGAAGCCCACGCCTTGCTCGGCGACGTAAAGCGCGCCGCTGGCGTCGTCGGCGGTGCAATAGCTGACCTCTGACGCGAGGCGCAGTTGGCGCACGAGCGTCGCGTCAAAGCCGCCCTCACGCGCGCCGATCATGAATTGTGCGATCTCACCCGCGCCGCCGAGGGCGAAGGCGTAAAGCGTTGCGTCGCGCGCGTCGCGGTAGAGGCATAGGCTCTCGGCGGCGAAGCCCAGCGGAATGTCGCGGGCGGTTCTGTCGACGAGGCTCGCGCTTTCGGCGTTCAACTCAAGCAGCCGCAAACGATTGGCCGCGCCGTCTACCGCGGCTACGGCCCAGCCGTCCGCCGAAGGCGCGCCAAAACGCGCGTCAACGCCGACAATGGCGCCAGCGGGCGCGGAGGAGAGGCGGGCGCCGTCGAGGCCGTAGAGCTCGATGCCGGCGGCTTCGCTTGATCCAAGGATGACGCCATCACCCCGGCCGCGCGGCACAATGATGGCCGTGTTGGCGTCGGATTGTTCGGTCGGCGCCGTTTCGCCGGCGGCCGTAACCGTCGCTGGCGCCGCCGCGACATCGGGCGCGCCGGTTGGGGCGGTCGTCGCGCAGCCGGCTAGGCCCACGGTCGCCAACAAGCCCAGTGTGAGCGCCTTCTGCATCATGTCGAACTCCTCTGGGCCGCTCGTACGCGCACAGGCAGGGTTTGTGATGGCTCCGCCTTGCATTGCTGCCACCCGGGCGAGCAAGAGGGTGAAGCGGAGAACATCATGCGCGCGCCGCTTTGTCGCGCAGGCCGTGGCGGTGAGTGTCACAAAACCTGCGCAGAACCGGGCCCACGTGATTGAAGGAGCGCTTCCATGGTTTTCGGTGCGCGTGACGATTTTCCCAGCAACCCCCGCATCGACGGGGGCGCCGAAACGATAGGCGATATCGTCGCCCGCCGTCTTTCGCGCCGCGCCCTGCTGCGGGGCGGTCTCGCTTTAGGCGCGTCGGCGGCGATCCCCGCTTGCGCTACAGCGCCGGCAAGCGGGACTTCCGCCCGTTTTGCGTTCACGGAGATTGCGCGCGGCGTCAGCGAAACGCACGTCACGCCGGAAGGGTACGACGTCGATATTCTGCTGCGCTGGGGCGATCCCTTGTTCGAAGACGTGGCGCCGTTCGACCCCCAAGCCCAGACCGCGCAAACTCAATTGGGTCAGTTCGGCTACAACAACGACTTCATCGGCTTTGTCCCGCTGTCGGATGAACGCGGGCTGCTGTGCGTCAATCATGAATACACCTCGACGCACTTGATGCTGCCGGGCGTCGCCAGCCGCGATGCACTGACGGCGGAGCAATGCGCCATCGAACGCACGGCGCATGGCGCAAGCGTCGTCGAGATTGCGCGCGTGGCCGGGCGTTGGCGTCCTGTCGTTCCATCGCGCTACAACCGGCGTATCACCGGCGACACCGACATCGCGATCTCGGGACCTGCGGCGGGGCATCCGCGATTGCGCACAAGCGGCGATCCTGCAGGCCGGCTTGTAAAGGGAACGCTCGGCAATTGCGCGGGCGGCATCACGCCTTGGGGCACATATCTTACGGCGGAAGAGAATTTCGACGGCTATTTCAGCGGCGCTGCGCCGGAGGCGCACGCGGAACGCCAGAATATGCAGCGCTACGGCGTGCCGGGCGGCGATTATACATGGGGGCGCTTCGACCCGCGCTTCGATATCGGAAGCGAGCCGAACGAACCCAATCGCTTTGGCTGGGTCGTCGAGATTGATCCGCGCGATCCGGCGGCGATGCCGAAGAAGCGCACTGCGCTCGGCCGCTTCAAGCACGAGGGTGCGGAGGCCGCGTTGGCGCCGAACGGCCGCGTTGTGGTTTATATGGGCGACGACCAGCGCTTCGATTACGTCTACAAGTTCGTCACCACACGCGCCTTCGATCCCGCCGAACCTGAAGCGGCGCGAGACCTGCTCGACGATGGTGTGCTCTACGTCGCGCGCTTTCGCGACGATGGGACCGTCGATTGGCTGCCCTTGGAATACGGACAGGCGCCGCTGATCGAAGCCAACGGCTTCTTCTCCCAAGCCGACATTCTGATTGAAGCGCGCCGCGCCGCCGACTTGCTCGGCGCAACGCCCATGGACCGCCCCGAGGATATCGAGGCCAATCCGCACACGGGCCGCGTCTATGTCATGCTGACCAACAATCATTTCCGGACGCCGGATCAGGTCAGTGCGGCGAACCCCCGCGCTGCGAACGCCACCGGCCACATCATTGAAATCATCGAGCCCGGCGGTGATCTCACCGCCACGCAATCGCGTTGGGAAATCCTCGTGCGCTGCGGCGACCCGAGCGACGCCGCCGCCGGCGCCACGTGGAATGACGCCACCACCGCGAACGGTTGGTTCGGCTCGCCCGACAATTGCGCTATCGATCCAAGTGGCCGGCTCTGGGTGGCGACCGACGGCAATCCCAGCACCGGCGCGGCCGATGGCTTGTGGGCGCTTGAAACCGAGGGTCCTTTGCGCGGAACGGGTAGGGCGTTTGTGCGCGCGCCCATCGGCGCGGAAATGTGTGGTCCGCGCTTCACGCCGGATGGGCGGACGCTATTCCTTGCCATCCAGCATCCCGGCGACGGCGAGGGCGCAAACTTCGAAAATCCGACGACGCGCTGGCCCGACTTCCGCGAAGGCATGCCGCCTCGTCCTTCCGTGATCGCGCTCTACCGGCGCGACGGCGGCCAGATCGGCGGGTGAGCTTGCGCTGAGCGCGCGGCTCGCTCTACAGAGGCCGCCCGCCATGCTTGAAATTTCGGACCTGACCTATCGGATCGGCGCGCGCCCGCTGTTCGAGAACGCCAACGCATTCATTGCGGAGGGTTGGAAGGTTGGCTTGGTCGGACGCAATGGCACGGGCAAGTCGACGCTTTTGCACCTGATCCGCGAAGAGGCGAACAAGCCCAACGCGTCAATTCGCACCCGCCGCGGCGCGCGCCTTGGGTTTGTGGCGCAAGAAGCGCCGCAGGTGGATACGCCGCTGCTTGATTTGGTGATGGCCGCCGACGAGGAAATGACGGCGCTGACGGCGGAGGCCGAAACCGCGACCGATCCGCAACGCATCGCCGACATTCACATGCGGCTGGCCGAGATCGACGCCTACAGCGCAGAGGCGCGCGCCAGCGCCATTATGGTCGGGCTCGGTTTCGAGCAGGACGATTTGCGCCGCGCCGCGCGTGAGTTCTCCGGCGGCTGGCGTATGCGGGCGGCGCTCGCGGGCGTGCTGTTCTCCGCGCCGGATTTGCTGATACTCGACGAACCGACGAATTATCTCGACCTCGAAGGCGCCGCTTGGCTGGAGGAATACCTTCGCGATTATCCGCATACGGTTGTCGTCGTGAGCCACGACCGCGAGATGCTCAATCGCTCCGTGACGCACATCCTGGCTCTCGATGAGAAGCGGCTTGAGGTGTTTGTCGGCGGCTATGACGCCTATTTGAAGAAGAAGGCCGAACGCATCGCCCTCGCGACGGGCATGAAAGCGAAGCAGGACGCGCAGCGCGCGCATCTGCAGAAATTCATCGATCGCTTTCGCGCCAAGGCGTCAAAAGCCCGGCAGGCGCAGAGCCGGATCAAGCAGCTGGAAAAGATGCAGGACATCGCCGTGCCGCTCGAAGAGCGCACGATTCCGTTTCATTTCGAAGATCCGACCGAACTCGCCTCACCCTTAGTGGTGCTCGACGAAGCCGATCTCGGCTACGTCGAAGGCAAGCCAGTGCTGAAGCGGGTGTCGCTCCGGCTCGATCACGATGACCGCATCGTCATCATCGGCCCGAACGGGCAGGGCAAGACGACCCTGGTGAAATCCATCGCCGCGCGCCTGCCGCTGCTGGCGGGAAAGCGCGTCGCGTCGGGCAAAGCGGTGATGGGCTATTTCAGCCAGGATCAGCTCGACGAATTGCGCGAAGGCGAAACCGTGCTGGAGCACGTGCGCGATCTCGAGCCGGATTGGGCGCCGCCGAAGCTTCGCTCGTTGGCGGCGCGCATGGGCTTTGGCGTCGAAAAGATCGACACCAAAGTGCAGAACCTGAGCGGTGGCGAAAAGGTGCGCCTTCTCCTCGGCCTGATGGCGCACGCAAAACCGCACGTGCTCATTCTCGACGAGCCGACGTCGCACTTGGACATCGACAGCCGTGAAGCGCTGATTCACGCCATCAATGAATATGAGGGCGCGGTTCTGCTGATCACGCACGATATCTATTTGGCGGAGGCATGCGCCGATCGGTTGTGGCTGGTCTATCATGGGCGCGCGCGCCAATATGACGGCGATCTGGAGGATTATCGTAAGCTCGTCGCCGCTGCGGATCGTCCCAAGGAGGATGCAGCCGCGCCCGGCTTGGCGGCTGCGGTCGCGTTGGCGCCGGCGCCGCCGAAATCCTCGAAATACACGCTCACACGCAAGCTTGAGGCAGCCGAAACCGAGATGGAGCAGGCGCAATCAGCGCTGGCGCGCATTGATGCGGCTTTGGCCGACCCGGACCTATTCGTGCGTGATCACGGGCGCGGCGAATCGCTGCTGAAGGAGCGCGCGCATGCGGCGACCGCGCTTGCGAAAGCTGAAGCGGCTTGGCTCGCGGCGAGCGAAGCGCTCGACAGTGTGCGGTGAAGACGCCCCGCATTGCGAACAAAGCCGAAACGCGGCACGCTCCGCGCAATGTCGCGAATCAAGGCGCAGGCTTTTGACGATCTGAACGCCGAGCAGCGCGCAGCGGTTGAGCATGGGCGTGAGCCGTTGCTGGTCATCGCCGGCGCGGGGTCGGGAAAAACCAAGACGTTGGCTGCGCGCGTGGCGCGGCTGATCGGCGAGGGCGCAGACCCGCATCGCATTCTGCTGCTGACGTTCTCGCGCCGCGCCGCGAGTGAGATGATCCGCCGCGTCGGCGCGGCGCTGGCGAGCGACGTGCAATTGCCTTGGGCGGGAACGTTCCACGCGATCGGTGCGCGTGTTTTGCGTGAGATGGCGCCGGTGACGGGGCTATCGTCTGACTTCACTATTCATGATCGCTCGGATTCCGCCGATCTGATGGGCATGGTGCGCGAGGCGCGGGGCCTCGGCAAAACCGCCAAACGCTTCCCAATGAAAGGCACGTGCCTCGGCATTTATTCGCGCGCCGTGAACGCCGAAGAGACGATCGAGGAGGCGCTGGCGAACGCCTATCCCTGGTGCCGCGAATGGGCCGCGGAATTGAAGCCGCTGTTCGCGGCCTACGCCGAAGCGAAGCAGGCGCAGAGCGTGCTTGATTACGACGACCTGCTGTTTCTCTGGGCTGAGTTGATGAAGGAGCAGGCGCTCGCTACGGAGATTGCGCGCCGCTTCGATCACGTTCTGGTTGATGAATACCAAGACACCAATCGGCTGCAGGCGCGCATCCTGCTGGCGCTGAAGCCGCAGGGGCAGGGGCTGACGGTCGTCGGCGATGACGCGCAGTCGATCTATTCTTTCCGCGCCGCCACGGTTCGAAACATTCTCGACTTTCCCAACGCATTCGCGCCACCGGCGCGGCTGGTGACGCTGGAGCAGAATTATCGTTCGACTGCGCCGATCCTCGCCGCCTCCAACGCGGTGATGGATTTGGCGCGAGAGCGTTTCACGAAGAATCTGCGCGCGACGCGCGGGGGCGGCGCCGCCCCGAAGCTTGTCAGTGTGCGCGACGAGCGCGATCAGGCCCATTACGTCGCTGAGCATGTGCTGGAGGCGCGGGAGTGCGGCGTAGCGCTGAAGAGCCAGGCCGTTCTTTTCCGCGCCGCAGACTTCTCCGCCCAGGTGGAATTGGAGCTGCAGCGGCGCGACATTCCTTTCGTGAAATTCGGCGGGCTCAAGTTTCTTGAGGCTGCGCACGTAAAGGATTTTCTGGCGCTGTTGCGTTGGGCGCAGAATCCAGGCGATCGCCTCGCAGGCTTCCGCGTGCTGCAGCTCGTGCCCGGCGTGGGACCTGCGCGCGCCGCACGCATCCTCGATGCGCCGCTCGATGAAGCCCAGGCGCCGCCAGGCGGGGGCGAGATTTGGGACGGGCTGCGCGCACTGCTTGCCGAGCTGCGTGGCGCTTCCGCATGGCCGGGTGAACTGGATCGCGTGGCGCTATGGTACGAGCCGGTGATGGAGGCGACATACGAGGATGCGCGGGTGCGGCGCGGCGATATCGATCAGTTGAAGCGCATCGGCGCGACGTCTCCTGCGCGCCGGAGCTTCTTGACCGATCTTACGCTCGATCCGCCGAGCTCTACGGGCGATGAATCCGGCGTTGCCTTGAAGGACGACGATTATCTGGTCCTCTCCACCATTCATTCGGCCAAGGGCCAAGAATGGAAGAACGTGTTCGTGCTAAATTGCGTCGAAGGCTGCATGCCGTCCGACCTTGGCGCGGGTTCGACGGCGGAGATCGAGGAGGAGCGCCGTCTGCTCTACGTGGCGATGACGCGGGCGAAGGACGCGCTGCACCTGATCGCGCCGCAGCGTTTCTATCATACGCAGCAACAGAAAAACGGCGACCGCGCGGTATTCGCGCAGCGCTCGCGCTTTCTGCCGCAAGCGATCATGCGCCACTTCGATGAGATCGGCTGGGCGCCGCCGCTGGAGCGCGACGCCGGCGCGCATGCATCCGGCCCGCTGCCGCATGTCGATCTTGCCGCGCGTGCGCGTCAGCGCTGGGGCTGAGCCTTCGGCGGCAGAGGAATGAAGGCGGATGTGCGCGCCTTGTACGCCGCGTAGCCGGCGCGGCTCTTTTGCAGATGCGGTTCGGTGGTCGGCGCGCCGCTGACTCTGGTCAGCAGAAACGTAAGCAGAATGGGTCCGGGCAGGCTCCAGGCGCCATAGGGTGTTTCACAGGCGATGAAATAGAGCCCCCACCAACAACACAATTCGCCGAAATAATTGGGATGCCGCGAATAGCGCCAGAGCCCGCGATCCATCACTGCGCCTCTGTTGGCTGGATCGCCTTTGAAGCGCGCAAGCTGCGCATCGGCGATCGCCTCGTAAACGATGCCGAACACGGCGAGGGCGGCGCCCGTGTACGCAAGCGGGCCGAAGGGGCGCGGCGCATCGCCGATCTGGCTGATCTGCACCGGCAGCGCCATGATCAGCTGCAGCAGCCATTGCGGCGCGAACACGAACAGCAGCGCCGTGGTAGCGAAGCCCCAACCACGCTTGCGCTTGGCTTCAGCGAGCATTGCCTCGTAGCGGCGTTCACGCCCATGCTTGCGCCAGCGCCAAAACAGGAAGAGGCCGAGCCGCAGACCCCACAAGGTGGCGAGCAGCGCCAGCAGCAGCCCGTGTGGCGTCGGCGCATCCGGTTGCAGATAGCTGCTCCAAGCCAACACGATAACGCCGAGCGCCCACCACGAATCGATGAAGCTGACGTCGCGGATGGCGATGCTCACGCCCCATAGCGCCAGAAAGATCAGCGCCGAGAGAATGAAATTGGCGAGGAGAAGGAAGGCGGCTTCGGTCATCGCGTTTCGTACGAGGCGCGCAGCTGTGGAGATCAGACGCGGCGCATGATGTGGTGTGGCACGATATGGTTCGTGCGCGCGTCAGGGTCGATAGCGAAACCGAACTTTTCGTAAAATCGGATCGCCCGTTCATTGTGCTGGATTACCGTCAGCCAGATTGGCTTGGCCGGTCCAAGCCAGTCGAGGCCGCGCTGCATCAGGTCGCGCGAAACCGCGTGCCCATGATAGTCCGGGTGCACCATCAGCCAATCGAGCTCATGGCCCTTGTCCTCGTGGATCGTGGCGATCACGTAGCCCGCGAGCCGTTCGCCGTCGAAGGCGGCGACGAAGGCTTGGCTCTCACTCTCCGCCGCGGCGCGGCAGGTGGCGTCGCTTATTGTGCTGATCCGCCGGTTGGCGGCGATTTGCGCTTCAGTCAGCGGCGCGCCGAAAAACGTCGCTTCCGTTGCCGCGCGCGTGAGCTGTTCGATGTCGCGGCCACGCACGTGTGCGAGCGCTTGCCGATCCTGCCGGAAATCCATCGCTTAGGCGACGGCCCGCAGCGTTGTCCGGAGTGTATCGGCGATCTGTTCGATCTGCGCCTTCTCAATGATGAAGGGCGGCGAGAAGGCCAGAACGTCGCCGGTGAAGCGGATGAAGACGCCGGCGTCGAAGCATTTGCGGAACACCTCGCCGGCGCGGCCGCCATCGGCGCGCGGCGCCAATTCTATGCCGCCGATCAAACCGAGATTGCGGATATCCACAACGTGCGGTTCGCCGCGGAGGGAATGGAGCGCGTCTTCCCAATAGGGGGCGAGCTCTGCGGCGCGCTCGAACAATCCCTCGTCGCGGAACGTGTCGAGCGTGGCGATGCCGGCGGCGCACGCCAACGGGTGGCCGCTGGTGGTGTAGCCGTGGAAGAGTTCGATCGGGGTTTCGACGTTGGCGAGAATGGTGTCGTAGATTTCACGAGAGGCGGCGACAGCGCCCATCGGCACAGCGGCGTTGGTGATGGCCTTCGCCATGGTGAGGATGTCGGGCTTCACGCCGAAGAATTGCGACGCGAACGGCGCGCCGACGCGGCCGAAGCCGGTAATGACCTCGTCGAAGATGAGCAGGATGTCGTGTTTGGTGCAAAGCTCGCGCAAACGCTGCAAATAGCCCTGCGGCGGGATGATGACGCCTGCTGAACCAGCGACGGGCTCGACGATAACGGCGGCGATCGTGTTGGGATCGTGCAATTGCACGATCCGCTCAAGCGCGTCAGCGAATTCAACGCCGTGCGCGGGCGGGCCGCGCGAGAAAGCATTGCGTGCGACGTCGAGCGTGTGCGGCAAATGATCGACGCCGGCCACCATTGGCCCATAGGTGCGGCGGTTCCGCACGATGCCGCCGACGCTGATGCCACCGAAATTGGTGCCGTGATAACCCTTCTCGCGGCCGATCAAACGATACTTGCCGGGTTTTCCGCGCGCCTGCTGATAGGCGAGGGCGATTTTGAGGGCGGTGTCGGCGCTTTCGCTGCCGCTATTGGTGAAGAAGATGCGGTCGAGCCCTTCAGGCAGAATGCCGCCGAGGCGATTGGCGAATTCAAACGCGCTCGGGTGGCCGAGGTTGAAGGTGGTTGCGTAGTCAAGCTCTGCGGCGGCGCGCTGGATGGCTTCGACGATGCGCGTACGGCCATGCCCGGCGGCGCAGCACCACAAGCCCGAGGTGCCGTCCAGGATCGCGCGTCCGTCCGGCGCGTAATAGAACATGCCTTCGGCCCGAACGACCATTCGTGGATCGGCCTTGAACGCCTTGTTCGGCGTAAACGGCATCCAGAACGCATCGAGTGAGTTGGGTCTGTGGGTGTCGGGCATAGGCCTTGGTCCGGTTTCCTTTACGCGCGCGGCCGCCGCTTAGGGCAAGAGGCGCGGCGCCATCGTACGCCACTCACGGCGCGCGTACATCTCCGATTGATCGTTGTAGTGGGTGCTTTCGGGACGCTCGCTCGCGCCCCATTGGTGAATGACGCGCGTCGATAGCGCGCCGTCCGGCGCCCAATCCATCACCATCATGAAGCCGTCGCCGAAATCGGCGCTGAGCCGGCCGTCCCCATCCTCCGCCCAGCGCAGCGCCCGCAGCACGTCAGGACCGCCTTCCAGCGGTAGATCGACGTCGCCGCGGCGGAGCCGAAGCACGTCCCCTAGCGGCGGATCGAGCCTGCCGAAGTGCATCCGCAAATGGTGCGCGGCCGCGCGGGCGCTGACAACCGGATCGGGGATCGGGCGTCCCTCGCGGCGGGCGTTGTAGATCGGCAGAAACGCCAGATTGACCAGGGCCGCGGCCGGCGAGTCGTTTGCAGCGCGCCGATCCCATGTGCGCAGCAGGGCCTGAACGTCGGCCAAGCTTGCGTCCTGGGCGGCAAGGATGGCCTCCACCATCGCCACTTCCCGCGAGCGTGCGCTTGCAGTCAGATCGAACTTGGCCGCAAGCAATTGCGCGTCGCTGATAGTTGGCAACGGCGAGAGAAGTTCGACGGCGCGGTAACCGCGATTGGTGACGTAAGTCTCGATGAAGGGCGCGGCTTCGGGAAAATCCTCCGCTGCAATGTTGGCGTCTTCATCGGTCACGTACCAGGGCGCGCCGTTCGTGCTGGCGATCCAGCCGGAGGCGGGGTCGACCAGTTCCGGCGTGGCGATGCGCTGGTCCAACGGCCAGATGTTGGCGCTGGTGTCGCCTTGGGCGCAGCCGCGCCAATCGTGGCCCTCCGCGCGCCGCGGCAGGATGGCGTTGTACAAATAGGCGATACGGCCGGTCTCGTCGGCGTACATGAAGTTGAAGGAAGGAATGGCGCCCATGGCCATCGCTGCGCGCCATTCTTCATAAGTGCCGGCGCGTCCCATCCGATAGAATTGTTCGAGCGCGCGCAATTCGCCTTGGCCGGCGTAGCGCACCGCGATCCATCCGTCGGCGGTGGGAAAGGCGGGTCCGTGCACGCTGTAGTGCAGGGTGCGCGGCACGGGGACTGTGAACCAGCCCATCTTCACCCAGAGCCAGATTTGCCGCTTCTCGAACCGGCGCCATGCGCCGTCGATGAAATATTGGCCCGGCCGGTTCTCATCCGTGGTGAGGCGATAAAGGTCGGCGAGGTCGGGCAGGTTGACCGTTGCAGCGAAGCCAAGGCGCCCGTTCGTGCCCAACACTGGGAAAGGCGAGCCGGGGAAGAGCCCGCCATGCATGCGCCAGCCCTCATCGCTGGAGATGCTGGCCTCGTACCAGGCGACTGGACCAGCCCAGGGCTGGTGCGAATTGACGATGAGGCGCGTGTGGCCATCGTCGCTGCGGCGCGGGCTGACCGCGAACGCGTTGGAGCCCCAGTCGATGGAGGGCGCTGTCGCTTGTTGCGGCGTGCAGGGACGGGCGTCTTCGTCGACGACTTGGCCGAGCGTACGCTCGAAGCCCCAAAACAGCGGCACCGTCAGCGCGGAGCCGGCGATGACGTCGCGGCCGGTGACGTTGCGCGCGCCCGGGAGAACCTCCGCGGGATGTGCGGCGCCGTAGGCGTTGAGGCCTGCAGCATAGGCTTCAACGATGGCGCGGAATTCTGGGGAAAGATCGCGCTCGTAGCGCTCTTCAACCGAACGCTCGACGCCGAGCAAGTGCCAAAGGAAATCGGAGCGCGCGCCGTCTTCGCCTAAATGCGCGCCCAATCTGCCGCGCCCGAGCAGGACGGTGATCTGGATGGTTTGAAAATTGTCCTCGGCATGCGCGAACGCCAAACCATAGGCGGCTTCGGCGTCGGTACGGCCGTGCACGCTGGGAACGCCGTACGCATCACGCGTAATCGTCGGTTGATAATCGATGGCCGGGGCCGTCGCCGCCGGCCCGCAAGCCGAGACGAGCGCCATCGCCGTAAGAAACGCGGCCAGAGCCCGCATGATCCCCCCTCGGCGCCAGTGTGAGCGTCAGGCGCATACGGTTCAAGCCATGACGCCGCGGCACTAAGGGTGTTTTAGAAGCGCGGCCCTTGCGCTAAAGCAGCGGCCATGAGCCTGCAGAAAAATCTCGACCGCGCCGCTTCTTTGTCGCTTCCCGCCCAAGCCGTCATCGGCGGCAAGCTGGCGCAGGCCCAATCGGGCAAGACTTTCGATAACACGACGCCGCGCGACGGCGCGGTTCTGAACCAGGTCGCGGCCTGCGACGCGGCAGACGTGGATGCTGCGGTGACAGCGGCGCGCGCGGCCTTCGAGGACGGCCGCTGGCGCAACAAGCACCCGCGCGAAAAGAAAAAGATCATGTTCAAGCTCGCCGAGCTGATGGAGCGCGATCTAGAGGAATTGGCGCTGCTTGAAACGCTCGATATGGGCAAGCCGATCCGCGATACGCGGGCGGTCGACATTCCAACTTCGATTAATTCGATCCGCTGGTACGCCGAAGCGCTCGACAAAGTGTACGGCGAAGTTGCGACGACGCCGCCTGAGCGTCTGAGCTTCGTCGTGCGCGAGCCGCTTGGCGTCGTCGGCGCCATCGTGCCGTGGAATTTCCCGCTGCATATGGCCTGCTGGAAGGTCGCGCCCGCCTTGGCGACCGGCAATTCGATTATCCTGAAGCCGGCCGAACAATCGCCGCTGACGGCACTGAAGCTCGGTCAGCTTGCGCTCGAAGCGGGCGTGCCGGACGGCGTGCTGAATGTCGTCCCGGGATTTGGCGAGACGGCGGGTCAAGCGCTCGCGCGCCACATGGATGTGGACCTGATCGCCTTCACCGGGTCGGGCGAGGTCGGCCGCAAGCTGATGGCCTATGCGGGCGAGAGCAATCTCAAACGCGTGGCGCTCGAACTCGGCGGCAAGAGTCCGCAGATCGTGTTTGCCGACGCAGAGAATCTGGACGAGGCGGCGGACGCCGCCGCTTGGGGTATCTTCTTCAATCAGGGCGAAATCTGCAACGCCGCGTCGCGTCTGCTGGTGGAAGATTCGATCAGGGACACCTTCGTCGAAAAGGTGATCGCGCGCGCAGCGGCCTACGCGCCGGGCGATCCGCTCGATCCCGCCAGCGCCGCCGGCGCCATCGTCAGCGAAAGCCAGATGCGCCGCGTGCTCGGCTACATCGAAAAGGCGCCGCAGGAGGGCGCCGTGCTCGCCCATGGCGGCAAGCGCGTGCGCGCCGAGAGTGGCGGATATTACGTCGAGCCGACCGTGTTCGACCGCGTCGCCAACACGCACAGGCTGGCGCGCGAGGAAGTATTCGGCCCGGTGCTGGGCGTGATTGGCTTCAAAGACGAAGAAGAGGCGGTGCGCATCGCCAACGACAGCGTGTACGGCCTCGCCTCGGGCTTGTGGACCGCCAACGTCTCACGCGCGCATCGCGTAGCGCGACGCCTGCGCACAGGCTTGGTTTGGGTCAATGGCTGGGACGCGTGCGACATCACCGTGCCGTTTGGCGGCGCCAAGCAATCCGGCTTCGGGCGCGATCGTTCGTTGCATGCGATGGAAAAATACACCGAGCTCAAAGGCATCTCGATCACGTATCGCCCATGAGCCTCGCCGCGCTGATCGAACGCGAGACGGCGCGCTTCACGGAAACGCATCCCAAAAGCGCCGCCGAGGTTGACGCGCTGGCCGCGCACTGGCTCAACGGCGCGCCGATGCATTGGATGCGCGATTGGGCGACGCCGTTTCCGATCGTTGCAACGCACGGCGACGGCGCGGTGCTGACGGACATAGATGGCGTCGCCTATGACGATTTTTGCCTTGGCGACACGCCCGGCATGTTCGGGCATGCGCTGAAGTCTCTTGCGAATGCTGTTGAAGCGCAGGCGCGCCAGGGCGCGACCTTCATGTTGCCCACGGCGGAGGCGGCCTCTGTTGGCGTGCTGTTGGCGGAGCGGTTCGGCTTGCCGTTCTGGCAGATGACGCTCTCGGCCAGCGATGCAAATCGCGCGCTGATCCGGTGGGCAAGAGCTGTCACCCGCAAGCCGGTGATCGTCGTGTTCGACGGTTGCTATCACGGCATGGTCGAGGATTGCTTTGTCGAGTTGCGTCACGGCCGCACGCGTCCGGATGCTGGCCTGATCGGCCAGGCGCTTGATGTCACACGCACGACGCGTGCTGTGCCATTCAACAATCTCGCGGCGCTCGAGGCGGCGCTTTCGGTTGGCGATGTGGCGGCTGTTTTGTGTGAGCCGGCGATGACCAATTGCGGCATGATCCTGCCGGACGAAGGCTTTCACCCACGCCTGCGCGCGTTGACGCGCAAGGCCGGCGCGCTGCTGATCGTGGACGAGACGCATACCCTTTCCACCGGTCCAGGCGGGGCCACAGGCGCATGGGGCCTTGAGCCGGATGCGCTGGTGATCGGCAAGGCCATTGCTGGCGGATTTCCGGCCGCAGTCTGGGGTGTGAGCGCCGACCTCGCCGCGCGGATGGGAGAGATTCCGCGCGGGCAGGGACGCTCCGGCATCGGCACGACGCTCGCGGGGAATGCGATGGGGATCGCCGCCCTCGGCGCGACTTTGCGTGAGGCGGCCACAAAGGAGGCGTATGAACGGATGCTCGGCGGCGGCGCGCGTCTGGTCGCTGTGCTGCGCGCGGTGATCGCCCGGCGCGCTCTGCCTTGGTGCGTGGTCCAGCTCGGCGCCCGCGCCGAAATCGTGTTCGCACCCGAACCGCCGCGCGACGCCGCGGCCATGCGCGCTGCACTGGCTCAATCCGACCTGAACCACGCGCTGCACCTCTATCTGATCAATCGCGCCGTTCTGATCGCGCCATTTCACATGATGATGCTGGTCAGCCCGGCCACGACACCGGAGCAGATTGACCGGCTCGCCGCCGAGGTCGATAGCTTCGCCGCCGAATATCTGGAAAGCGCTTCATGAGCATCGCCGAACCGAAGGAGGTCAAAAGCTTCCTCGACGCCCATCCCGAAATGCAATTCTTCGAGATCGTGTTCACCAACATGGCTGGCGTGCCCCGGGGGAAGCGTCTGCGCCGCCATGAGATCGCGGCGGTCTACGAACAGGGCCGCTTCCTGCCAGGCTCTATTCTCGTCAATGACATCACCGGTCAGGATGTCGAAGCCACCGGTCTGGTTTGGGAGGACGGCGACGCCGATCGCATCGCCAAGCCGATCGCTGGGCGGCTCACGCCAGCGCCGTGGCTTGGGCCCGATGTCGCGCAAGTGGCGATGTCGATTTACGAACTCGACGGCGCGCCCAACGATATTGATCCGCGCCACGTGCTGCAGCGCGTGATCGATCGCTTCGCCGCCGATGGACTCGTGCCGGTGGTAGCCTGCGAGCTGGAATATTATTTGGTCGATGTTCTGCGCGACGCCGGTGGCGGGCTGCAATTGCCGCGCTCGGCTTTGACCGGCGAACGCGCAAGCCAGCATCAGGTCTACGGCCTTTCCGAGGTTGAAGAAGCCTCGCCGTTCCTGCGCGATTTGTGGGCGACCGCAGACGCCATGGGCGTTCCGCTCGAAGGCGCCATCAGCGAATACGCGCCGGGCCAGATCGAGTTGACGCTGAAGCACCATGCAGACGCCTTGCGCGCCGCCGATGACGCCGTGCTGTACAAGCGCGCGGCCAAGGGCGTGGCGCTGAAGCACGGCATGGAAGCCACGTTCATGGCCAAGCCATTCGCCGAGCGCGCGGGTTCCGGCATGCACTTGCATGTCAGCGTCAACGACAAGGCGGGCAAGAACATCTTCGCCGCCGAGGCCCCCGAGGGCAGTCCGGCGCTGCGCCACGCCGTCGGCGGCATGAAGGCGCTGCTCGAGGATTCGATGGCGATCTTCGCGCCGAACGCCAATTCCTACCGCCGTTTCAAGGCCAATTCCTATGCGCCGACAGCGGCGGCCTGGGGCGTCAACAACCGCACGGTCTCGTTCCGTGTCCCGGCTGGCGCGCCGAACACGCGCCATATCGAGCACCGCGTAGCCGGCGCCGACGCGCATCCGGCGCTCGCGATCGCGGCGCTGCTCGCGGCCGTGCACCATGGGCTTACGCAGAAGCTCGATCCTGGGCCCGCCATCGTCGGCGACGGCTACGCGCAGACGGCCGACAGCGACGGCAAGCTGGCGCTCAACTGGTTCTCGACCGTGGATCGCTTCGCGCAGTCCAAATTGCTGCAGGATTATCTTGGCGAACGCTTCGTTCGCACGTACGCCACCGTCAAACGTGTGGAGCAGGAGCGCTATCAGAGCGCGATACCGAACATCGATTTCGACTGGTACCTGCGCACGGCATGATGGCGGACAAGACACGATGAGATGGGTGCTGCGGTCGAAGCTGCACAACGGCCGAACCACGGATGCGAACGTCAATTACGTGGGGTCAATCGAGATCGACGAGGACTTGGTCGACGCCGTTGGCCTGTGCGCCGGCGAGAAAGTGCTGGTTGTGTCCAACACCTCTGGCGCGCGCCTGGAGACGTACGTCATTGCCGGCCGCCGCGGCAGCGGGGTCATCTCGATGAACGGCGCCGCCGCAAAGCTGATCGGGGTGGACGAGCAGGTGATCATCATGGGGTTCGAGCTGGCGGAGGGTCCGCTAGAGGCGAAAGTCGTGTTGCTCGACGCTCAAAACCGCATCGCCGAATGGCTTCACGGCGAGCACAACAGCGAAGCCAAAGGCGCGCGCTAGAGCGCGCGGCCCAAAATGCGGCCCCGGGTTCTGAAAGCGTATTGAAAAATTGCGCGTTTGGGCTTCTCTAAGCGGACCGCCGCGAGGCGAACCAGGAGAGGCGACGCCATGGCCAGCAACATCATCCGTCGGGGCGCCTCGCGCCGCTCCATCCTCCAGCAATTTGGCGCTGCCGCCGTCGGCATCACTTTTGCCGGTTCGGCCGCGAGCTGTGGCGGCGGCGGCGGCGATCGCCGCGTAGTCAATTTCTACAATTGGGACACCTATATCGGCCCAACGACTCTGGCCGATTTCGAGACGGCGACTGGCGTGCCGGTGGAGATGAGCCTGTTCGCCACCAATGACGAATTGTTCGCGCGGTTGCGCGCCGGCAATCCGGGCTTCGACGTAATCGTGCCTTCGAACGAGTTCGTGACGCGCATGAGCCAGGCGCAGATGCTGATGGAGCTGGATCATTCCAAGATCCCGAACATGACTAATCTTCTTCCGGACTTTCAGGACGCATCGTTCGATCCGGGCCGCCGCTATTCGATGCCGTATACCTGGCTGGTGCTCGGCATCGGCTATCGCAAGAGCGCCATGCCGCCCGGCTTCATTCCGAATTCATGGCGCTATTTGTTCGATTCCGATCAATTCAATCAGCGTATCGCACTGCTCTCTGAATCGGCGGATCTGATTCGGCTTTGCGCCAAGTATCAGGGCATTTCGCTCAACAACATTCCGGACGCCAATCTCACCCAGATCGAGCAGATGCTGATCCGGCAAAAGCCGCGGGTGAAAGCTTTCCACGAGGACGACGGCCAGGACATGCTGGCCTCCGGCGAAGTCGACCTTGTGCTCGAATACAATGGCGATATCGCTCAGTTGATGTCGGCCGAAGGCGGCGAGGATTTCGATTTTGTCGTGCCGCAGGAAGGCACGCTGATCAATTCGGATTGCCTCTGCATCCCGACCGGCGCGCCAAATCCGGACGACGCGCACGCCTTCATCAATTATCTGCTCGACGCCGAGGCGGGTCAGAAAATCACCGAAGAAATCCAGTATCCGACGCCGAACGCGGCAGTGGCGGACCTCATGGGCGAATCCTATCGCAGCAATCCGGTCATCTTCCCGCCTGCCGACGTGATGGCGCGCAGCGAATATGGCGCGTTCGAGGGCGACGAGCGGGCGCGGCTCTACGAGGAAATCTTCACACGCATCAGCGCGGCGTAAGCGGCGGCTCAAGGGCGCGGCCCGGCGGAGGGAGAGGTGGAGCAATCCTGGCGGCAAGCGAAAGGCGCGTTCGCGGCGATCGCGGCGCCGCCGCTGTTTTGGCTGCTCTTGTTCTTCCTCGCGCCGTTGGCCGTGATCTGGGCCTATTCCTTCGGCGAAAACACCGGGCCCGTCACCATCGATCTGACCGGCACGTTCGCCAATTACGCCCGCGCGCTCGAGCCGCTGTATCTCGGCATTTTCTGGAAGAGCATCATCGTCGCCACCATTACGACGCTGATCTGTCTCGTCGTCGGCTTTCCCGTAGCGCTGGCGATCGCGTTCGCATCGCCGCGTATGAAGGCGTGGCTGCTTCTCCTCATCATGCTGCCGTTCTGGACCAATTTGCTGATCCGCACCTATGCGCTGATCGCTGTGTTGCGCGAGCAGGGCTATGTGAATTTCACGCTCGAATGGTTCTGGAACGGAGGCTCCGGCTTTCTGCAATTACTCGGGCTTGAGCCGCTGCCGGCTTACGAGCCGCTGACGCTGCTCTACAACAACACTGCGGTCATCATCGGCCTCGTCTATGTGCATTTGCCGTTCATGGTGCTGCCGCTTTATTCGGCGCTCGACCGCATGGACCGTTCCTTGATGGAGGCGAGCCTCGATCTGGGGGCCGGGCATCTGCGTACGATCTTTTCGGTGGTCGTGCCGCTGGCGGCGCCGGGGATCGCATCGGGCGTCCTGATCACCTTCATCCCGGCGCTGGGCTCTTATCTGACGCCTGACCTTCTGGGCGGCACTGACAGCCAGATGATCGCCAATGTCATCGAACGCCAGTTCAAGCGCGCCAACGATTGGCCTTTCGGCGCCGCGCTCTCGTTCTTGCTCATGTACCTCACCATCATCGCGATCTTCGTGCAGGCGATGCTTTCGCGCCGTACGCCGGGGAGGGTATGATGGCGCGCGAAGCCAAGGAAAAACCAGGCCCGCTCGAATATATGCGGCATTGGCCGCTTCGGGTGATTGTCGGCGCGACGCTGTTCTTTCTGTATTTCCCGCTGCTGATCTTGATGGCGTTCAGCTTCAACGACAGCCGCCGTAACATCGTCTGGCAGGGTTTCACGCTCGATTATTATGAAAAGGCGTTCAACAACGATTCTCTGCTGCAGGCGTTCGTCAATTCGCTGACCATCGCCTTCTTTTGCACCATCCTCTCCGTCGTCCTCGGCGCGCTGGCGGCCGTCATGCTATGGCGCTTTCGCTTCCCGGGGCGCACCGCCGCCGAAGGGGCGCTGGCGCTGCCGATCGTCGTGCCTGAAATCTGCATGGGCGTGGCGATGCTGGTGTTTTTTGCGCGCGTCATGCCGTGGCCACAGGGATTGCCGTGGCCGCTCAATCTGGGCGCCATCATCATCGCGCACGTCTCGTTCGCCTTCCCGTTCGTGGCCACGGTGGTGCGCGCCCGTTTGGCGTCGTTCAATCGCGAGCTCGAGGAGGCGGCCAAGGACCTTGGGGCCAGCGAATGGCGCACTTTCATCGACGTGCTGGTGCCGCACATGCAGCCGGGATTGATCGCGGGCGCGCTGTTGGCGTTCACGCTCTCGCTGGACGATTTCGTCATCACCTTCTTCACCGCAGGCCCCGATACGATCACGTTCCCGGTGAAGGTGTATTCCATGCTGCGCTTCTCGGTCACGCCCGAGGTCAACGCGGCCTCAACCGTCCTTATCGTCATCACCGTACTGTTGACGGCGGTCGGCCTGCAATTGCAGGCCAGCGCAGAGAAGAAAGAGAAATCGGCATGACCGACGTCACGCCAATCCACAGCGCGGCCGAGCGGCCGAGCTCAGCGGTCAAGCCGAACGCGATCATTCAGTTCGAGAACGTCACCAAGCGCTTCGGCAAGGTGGTCGCGGTCGATAACGTCAATCTGCAGATTCAAGAGGGCGAATTCTTCGCGCTGCTAGGGCCCTCAGGCTGCGGCAAGACCACTCTCCTGCGCATGCTGGCGGGCTTCGAGACGCCGAGCGAAGGGCGCATCCTGATTGATGGAAACGACATCGCGCATTTGCCGCCCAACAAGCGGCCAGTGAACATGGTGTTTCAGTCGTATGCGGTGTTTCCGCATATGAGCGTCGCCGACAATGTGGGCTACGGGCTCAAGATGGACGGCGTGCCGGACCCGGAGCGCAAACACCGTGCCGAAGAAGCGCTGGAGCTGGTGAAGCTCGGCGGCTACGGCGCGCGAAAGCCCGATCAACTCTCCGGCGGCCAACGTCAGCGGGTTGCGCTTGCGCGTGCGCTGGTGAAGCGGCCGCGCGTGCTGCTCCTGGATGAGCCGCTCTCGGCGCTCGATGCGAAGTTGCGCGACCAGATGCGTTCGGAATTGACCTCGCTGCAGGAGAAGGTCGGCATCACCTTCATCATGGTTACGCACGATCAGGATGAGGCGCTCGCCATCGCCACCCGCTGCGCGGTGATGAATCGCGGCTTGCTGCAGCAAGTGGCGACGCCTGCCGATCTCTACGAATTCCCCAATTCGCGGTTCGTCGCCGACTTCGTCGGCTCTGTGAACATGTTTGAGGGTGTGCTCGAGAAGGACGAGCCGGATCACGCGGTTGTTCGCGCCGGCGAGCTTGAAGCGCCTGTTTATCTTGACCACGGCGTATCCGGGGCCAAGGGAACGACGGTCTGGCTGGCGCTGCGGCCCGAGAAGATCGAGATGCACAAGCGGACGGAGGGGGCTGCGCCGATCAAGATGGAGGATGCGCCGCAGGGCGCCAATGTCGTTCCCGGCGTGATCCGCGATATCGTCTATCTGGGCAGCGAGACCATTTACGAGGTCGAGATCGGTGGCGGCCGGCGGGTGAAGACGTTCCGCTCCAATCTGACGCGTTACGATCAGGAAGACTTCACCTGGGACGAGCCGGTCTGGTTGGCCTGGCACGCGTGCTCGCCGGCGGTGTTGCTCGCCTGAGACGCGCACGCAGGGCGCCTTCGCGGCGTCGCGAAGCGGTGCTAGAACGCGCGTTGCATGAACACGAAGCCGCGTCCTGTCCTGGGCATCATCGCCTGCAACCGAGTTATCGACAATCAGTCGGCGCAAGCGGTGATGACGCGTTATGCGCTGTCGGCGCTTACCTTCGCCGACGCCGCGGGGCTGTTAGTGCCGGCGATGCCTGAGCAGATGCATGCCAAAGAAGTGGCGCCGCGCCTCGACGGCTTGTTGCTCACCGGCACGCCCTCCAATCTCGATCCGAAGCGCTATGGCGAATTGGTCGATGATGCGCCTGGCCCTTTCGATCCGGCGCGTGACGAAATGACCGCGCATCTGATTGACGCCATGCTCGAGTTAGGCAAGCCGGTGTTCGGCATTTGCCGCGGCTTCCAAGAGCTGAATGTCGCTTTCGGCGGCACGCTGCGGCGCGACATGGCCGAGCATCCCGAACTCATTGCGCATCACGCGCCGACGGAATGGTCGTTCACCGATTATTTCAGCCATCTGCACCCGGTGACGCTGACTGACGGCGGATTGCTCAAGCGCGCTTACAAACAAGAAGAGCTCGACGTCGTCAGCGTGCACTATCAGGGCGTCGATCGCCTGGGCTCGGGCCTAAAGGTCGAAGCTGTCGCGCCCGACGGCGTGATCGAGGCCGTATCCGCGGAAGTGAACGGCGCGCCGGTTCTGGCGGTGCAGTGGCACCCGGAATGGAAAGCGCACGAGAATCCACAATCGCAAGTGTTCTTCAAAATGCTCGGCCGCGCGCTGCGCCGCGAGCCCATCGCTTAGGAGCCTTCCGTGTCTCAGCCGCGACGCAATTACGATATTCCTGAGCTTCGCCGGCTTGATGTCGAGCATCATTTGCCCGCTCAGGCGAACTATGCCGAAATCCAGGGATTAGGCGGCAGCCGCATCATCACACGCGCCGAGGGATCGACCATCTATGATGGCGACGGCAACGCGCTTCTCGACGGCATGGCCGGGCTTTGGTGCGTCAACGTCGGCTATGGGCGCGATGAATTAGCGCGCACCGCCTACGAGCAAATGCTCGAACTGCCGTTCTACAACACCTTCTTCAAGACCGCGACGCCGCCGACCATTCAGCTTGCCGCCAAGCTGGCGGAGAAGCTGGGCGGCGATTTGCAGCACATCTTTTTCAACTCGTCCGGCTCTGAAGCCAACGACACAGTGATGCGCCTTGTCCGGCACTATTGGAATGTCGCCGGTCAGCCGCAGCGCACGATCTTCATCAGCCGTTGGAACGCTTATCACGGCTCGACCATGGCCGGCGCCAGTCTCGGCGGCATGAAGCATATGCATCCCATCGGCGGCCTGCCTATTCCCGGCGTCGAACACGTAATGCAGCCCTACAAATTCATGGAGGGCTTTGAAGAGGACGAAGAGACGTTCGCGGCGCGCGCGGCGCAGGCGATCGAGGATCGCATCATCCAAGTCGGCCCGGAAAATGTGGCGGCGTTCATTGGCGAGACCGTGCAGGGCGCGGGCGGCGTGATTTTCCCGCCGAAGGGCTATTGGCAGCGTGTCGAGGCCATCACCAAGAAGTACGGCATTCTACTGGTGATCGATGAAGTCATCACCGGCTTTGGCCGCCTGGGGTCCTGGTTCGGTTTCCAGCATTTTGGCGTGAAGCCGGACGTCGTGCCGATGGCCAAGGGCTTGTCTTCGGGCTATTTGCCGATTTCGGCGACGGCCGTATCGCACAGAATCGTCGAAACGCTGCGCGCCTCGGGTAGCGAGTTCGTGCATGGCTACACCTATTCCGGGCATCCCACTTGCGCCGCTGTCGCTCTTAAGAACATCGAGATCATCGAACGCGAACGTCTCGTCGAGCGCGTTCGCGATGACGCCGGGCCTTATCTCGCCAAGGCCATGCGCCGGCTCGATGAGAATCCGTTGGTTGGCGAAGCCCGTTCATTGGGGCTTCTGGGCGCTGTGGAGATCGTCGCAGAGAAGGGGACGAATAAGCGCTTTACCGGGACAGAAGGCAAGGCCGGGCCGATTGTGCGGGACATTTGCATTCGCAACGGGCTGATGGTTCGCGGCATCCGAGATACGATCGTGATGTCGCCGCCGCTTATCTTCACGCATGACGAGATCGATCGCGCCATCGCCATCATCGATCAATCATTGCGCGAAGCTGAGCCGGCATTGCGCGCGTTGAAAGCCGATTAACGCACCGCGGCCGCTCCGATGCGGGGCGTGCTCGCTTGACTTGCCCCGCGCCGCCAAACCATACTTGCACGTATCAGGTGATTTATGCGCACCCGCTTCCCTCACAAGAGGGGCGATGCGCGGGGCGGCTGTTTTGATGCGCCGCAACGCTGTCGTTTGAATCATGCGCCACGTTTGCCCTGCGTCCTCCTAGGCGCGGCGCGGGTGGGCGCGCGCATATTTGCTGCATATTGAGCGTGTCATGGCCGAAAAGAGCTTTGCGAGTTGGATCAAGGAACGTGGAACCGCGGAGATCGAGTGTCTCATCCCGGATTTGAACGGCGTTGTGCGCGGCAAGGTCGTGCCGGCGCAGAAATTCCTGCGCAGCGAGCGTGACAATTCACTGCGCATTCCGTCGAGCATTTATTCGCTCACGGTGACGGGCGAATATGCCGACGACGCCGATGAATCCATTGCCATGCAGGATCCGGACGTCGTGCTACGACCCGACTATGAAACACTCTGCGTGGCGCCGGGCTACAAGACCCCGACCGCGTTCGTCTTCGCCGATTCCTACCACACCAATGGCGACCCGTATGACATCGCGCCGCGCTACGTGTTGCGCCGCGTGGTCGATCTCTATGAAAAAGAAGGCATCAAGCCTGTCGTGGCGCCCGAGCTCGAATTCTATTTGACGCAGATCAACACCGACCCCGACTTGCCGCTCGCGCCGCCGGCGGGACGCTCCGGCCGCTCGGAAACGTCGCCGCAGCCTTATGGCCTTGAGGCAATCACCGAGTACGAAGACCTGATCGAGACCATCTACGAACACGCGGAGGCCGCGTCGCTGCATCTCGATACGATGATCCATGAAAGCGGCGCAGCCCAGCTCGAAATCAACTTCAACCACGGCGAGCCGGTGCACGTTTCGGATCAGGTGCTTGTGTTCAAGCGCATCGTGCGTCAGGTGGCGCTGAAGCACGGCGTGTACGCCACCTTCATGGCGAAGCCGATGGAGAACCAGCCGGGCAGCGCCATGCACCTGCACATCTCGCTCGTGGACAAGAAGGGCGACAATCTTTTCGGCAAGGATGGCCCGGGTTCCGACGGCAACACCGAGATGTTCCGCCATTTCGTTGGCGGCCTGCAGAAATACCTTGGCCATTGCGCGCCGCTATTCGCGCCAAACGTCAATTCGTTCCGGCGCATGCTGCCGGATTGGTCCGCCCCGATTAATCTACAATGGGGCTACGATAATCGCTCCTGCGGCTTGCGTGTGCCCATCTCCGACGCGCAGAACCGGCGCATCGAAAATCGGCTCTCCGGCGCCGACGCAAACCCATACCTCGCCATGGCGGCCGCGCTTGTGTGCGGATACATCGGCATCCGCGACAAGATCGAGCCGAGCGACATGGTCCAGGGCAGCGCCTACAAATGGGCGCGCACATTGCCACGCACGCTGACAGAGGCGCTCGATCGCTTTCGCGATTGCAAACCGGTCCGCGAATTGCTCGGCGAGCATTTCTGTCTCGCGTTCCAGCGTATCAAAGCGCACGAGCTGGCCGCCTTCGAGCAGGTGATCTCGTCGTGGGAGCGCGATCACTTACTTCTGAAAGTGTAATGGCGGCCGCGTTCAACGCCGCTTACGGCATGGCGGATTCCTATTACGTCGCCACCGCGAACCCTTTCGCAGCGGCGCCGCCATTGGACGAAGACGCGCGCGCCGATGTCGTTGTGGTGGGCGGCGGCTTCACCGGGTTGAGCGCGGCTCTGCACGCAGCCAAGGCCGGCTTCTCCGTTATCTTGCTGGACGCGGGCCGCATAGCTTGGGGCGCTTCGGGCCGCAATGGCGGCCAGATGATCCCCGGCTGGCGCAAAGGTGCGACGGAATTGGTCGCTCGCTATGGCGAGACGCGGGCCAGAGACTTGTTTGCGCTTTCCTTGGAGGCGCGCGCCCTTGCCTTGTCGCTGATCGAAGAGAATGCCATCGCCTGTGATCTGCGTCAGGGCGGACACCTCACGGCGGCGGCGAAACCCAGCGACATCGCCTGGATGCGCGAGGAAGCCGAGACGCTGGCGCGGGTGATGGGTTACGAGACGCGTGTGCTGTCGCGCGCCGAGACGGAGGGGCTTGTTCAGTCTTCAGCGTTTCATGGCGGCTTCCTTGATCCAGGCGGCGGGCATCTGCATCCCCTGAATTATGCGCTCGGCCTCGCGCAGGCGGCGCGGGGCGCCGGCGTGCGCCTGTGCGAGGAAACCGAAGCGCTGGCGATCGAGGAGAGCGCCGCAGGCGTTCGCGTTCGCACGGCTCGTGGGAATGTGAGCGCTACCTACGGCGTGCTTGCCTGTGATGCGTTGCTGGGCGCGCTCGACACGCAATTGGCGGCGCGCATCATGCCGGTGGCGAACTACGTCGTCGCTACCGAGCCGTTGACGGATGCCGCCGCGCTAATCGCTGGTGATCTGGCTGTAAGCGACAGCCGCTTCGTCGTGAATTATTTCCGCCATACGGCCGATGGCCGCCTCCTGTTCAGCGGCGGCGAGCGTTACACGGCGCGCGCGCCCGAAAGCATCGAGGCGTTCGTGCGTCCGCATTTAGCGCGTATCTTTCCCAGCCTGGGTGACGTCCGCATCGATTATGCTTGGGGTGGGCTGGTTTCCATCACCATGTCGCGCATGCCGCACGTCGGGCGCCGTGGCTCGCTGTTCTATGCGCACGGCTATTCCGGGCAGGGCGTGCTGTTGGCGGCGTTCGCGGGCAAGGTTCTGGCCGAGGCGATGCGCGGGACCGCGGCACGCTTCGATGTGCTTGCCGCGCTGGCGCCGCCGCCTTTTCCGGGCGGCGCAGCCTTGCGTGGGCCGCTCTATGTGCTGGGCATGCTCTATTATGCGCTGCGCGATCGGCTCTAGCGGCGAAGCTGCGCCGCTTGGCGCGCCCGCGCTTCGATGCCGGTCCAATCGCCGCGCGCGATCAAATCCGATGGCGTCACCCAGGACCCGCCGACGCACGGTACGTTGCGCAAAGCGAGGTAGCTCGGCGCCGAGCCTAAGGTGATGCCGCCCGTTGCACAGAACTGAACTTGCGGCAGCGGCGCGCCGAGTGCTTTGAGCGCCGCCGCGCCGCCCAATTGTTCGGCGGGGAAAAATTTCATCGCGCGATAGCCGCGCTCAAGCGCGGCCATGATTTCACTCGCCGTCGCCACGCCGGGGATGAACGGGATAGGCACCTTGCGTGCGGCCTCGAGCAAATCCGGCGTCGCGCCTGGCGAAAGCGCGTATCGCGCACCTGCGCGTGCGGCGGCGTCGAGATCGTCGCTGGTCAATACGGTCCCGGCGCCGATGACGATTTCCGGCGTCGATTGGGCGACGGCGCGGATTGCATCGAGCGCGGCCGGCGTCCTCAGGGTGATTTCGAAGGTCGTGATCCCGCCGGAAAGTAGCGCGCGCGCCAACGCCGGGGCGGTCGAGGCATCCTCGATCGTGACGATGGGTATGACGGGCGAAAGCGCCAGCGCAGCGGCGCCGTCAAACGGCTTTTGCATGACGCCTCTCTTGGTCCGTCGCGGTAGAATAGGCAAGCGCCAGACGCGGCCTCACGTCCCCCGCGCGCGCGCGCCGGAATCGAGAACGCCGGCGCGTACGGGAGTCATGTTCTCCAAGTTCCAGTCGCTTGGATTAAACGGCCGATGCGTTGGCTCGTGCCGCGGATAGCCGCCGACTTCTTCTTCGCTGTCGATGATGCGGCCGCGCCCTTCGGCGGTGTCGGCGACCACGCGGATGTCGTGCGAATCGCGATCCCATGGGCGCGCGCCCGCGTTGCGGAGCACGTGTCGTTCGACGTCGGCTGCTGGCAGCGCGCCCAGCCCTTCCGGCCAAACCGGCGCCCGCCGCGCCTCGATGATGCGCGCACGCGATGTGGTGTAGCGGCCGAACATCGGAAGCGGGCGCCCCAGGCGATCGACCGCGATATTGTCGCGGCCAAAATAGTCGACGTCGCCATGGCCGCCGATCATCATGAAAGCGAGATCTTGCGGCGTTGACGGGCCGGCTCGCAGCACATTGCCGACGACCGACATTTGCCCGTTCTGAAACGGCTGCGCGCCCCATTCCTCCGCCATCAGATTGTAGTGAATGGCGCGCGGACCCGGGTTGTAGATCAAATTGTTGACGATGGCGCCGCGGACGCCGCCTTTGAACAGCGGGCTGCGTTCGACGTTGTGGGCGTAGAGATTGCCGTAGATCAGGATGTCGGTGATGTTGTCGTGGATGAGCGAACCCTTGGAATGCTCGAACTTCGAGTGCGTCGAGTGAGCTAGGCCTTCGGCGATGATGTTGTTGGAATAGGTGATGCGGTGCGACGTCCCCGCGCGCCATTGCTCGGGGGTTTCGCCTGTGAAGCGTGGGCCGGAGGCGGAGAGGTTCTCGTCCGTGCCCCAACTCAGCGTGCAATGATCGACGATCAGGTTGTACGCACTTTGCGTTGACAGCGCGTCTTCATCCCATCCGCTGCTTATGGGCTGTTCCGCGGAGCCAGGGCGGATACGGAGATGCTGGATGATCACGTCGTGCGAGGCGACATCGATGCCGCCGCGAATGATCGTGATGCCAGGCGAGGGGGCGGTTTGTCCGGCGATGGTGAGGAAGGGCTCACGGATTGTCAGCGTGCGCCGATCGAGATCGATCACCCCGCCGACCTCGAAAACGATGATGCGCGGCCCTTGCGTTTCGATCGCTGCGCGCAGCGAACCTTCGCCTTCGCCGTTGAGATTGGTGACGCGAACAATTTGCCCGCCGCGGCCGCCTGGCGTGTCTGCCGCCCAGCCTAGCGCGCCGGGAAAAGCCAATTGGCGCGTGGCGGTCTGCTCTGGCTGCGCCGTGGCCTGGGGAGAGGCGCCGGAGATCAACAACGCCAAAGCTGCAATTAATGCCCGCATCATTTCTTTTCTCCTCCCGCGGGCGCTTATCGCAAGTTTGGACACCCTTCGGAAGCAAATTGACACCGGTTTCCTAACGGTGCAATCTTGAGCGCAGAAACGCACCCAGCAGACCGGCCTGCATCGCGCGTGGGCCAGATAACCGGCTGGGAACAAAGAAGATTTTAGGCGGGGAATGTCGGTGCCGCAAATCGCTGCTTCCGCGGCCAATATCGCCCGCAGTTTTGTAGAGGCGCGCCTGCAGGCTGTCGCGCTTGGCGGCTATCCGGGCCGTGTCCCGGGCGACCTCGCGGAGGCGTATGCGATCCAGGATGTCGCCATAGGCATGTGGCCCGACGAAATCTCCGGCTGGAAGATCGGCATGATCGCGCCCGAGTTCCGGGCAGCCTTCGGCGCCGATCGCATAGCCGGTCCGATCTTTTCGCGCCAGGTGATCGAGGCCGCCAGCGGCGCATTTGCGGAGCTTCCGGTGATCGAAGGCGGCTTCGCGGCCGTGGAGGCGGAATACCTGATCCGCATCGGCAAGAACCAAGCGGCCGCGGCAAAGCGCTACGATGATGCTGCGGCAGCGAAAATGATCGGCGCGGTGCATATTGGCGTCGAACTCGCGGGTAGTCCCTTCGCCGGGATCAATGACCTCGGTCCGGCTGTTACGGCATCCGATTTCGGCAACAATGCCGGCCTTGTCGTCGGTGCGCCGATTCCAAACTGGGCTTCTTATGATTGGGTCTCTGCGCCCGTGAAGGCGACCATCGCCGGCGAGCGCGTGGGGGCCGGAACGGCCGAAGCGCTGCCGGGTGGTCCGCTTGCGGCGCTCGCGTTTGTGCTCAATCTGTGCGCGGAGCGGGGCCGGCCGTTGCGCAAAGGGCAGTGGATTTCCTCCGGCGCCGTTACGGGGGTTCACCGCATCGCACCGGGCGAAGAGGCGGAGCTTGATTTCGGCGGCTTGGGAATGCTGCGTTGTCGCGCCGTCGCGTCCGGCGCGCGTCCGCCCAGCGCCGCTGCGGCAGGCTGATTGGGAGCAGGTGATGATCGCGCGTCGCCATCTGATCGCAGGCAGCGCCGCACTCGGGCTCGGCGCATGCGTTCGGGGCCCGCGCGAACCCGGTCTCCTGACGGCTGTCGACGTTCATGCCTCGGACTACCCGACTGTCGCGGCGGTTCGATGGCTGAGCGACGAATTGGAGCGCGAAACCGGCGGCCGGCTCAGCATCCGCACGTATCCGGGCGGACAGCTTGGCGCTGAGACCGACACCGTCGCGTTGGCGCGCTTCAATGTGCTCGACATTTGCCGTGTCACGGCGGCGGCCCTCAACAACGCATTCCCACTGAGTTGCGCGCTGGTGCTCCCTTACACGTTCCACGACGAGGCGCACATGCGCCGGGTCGCGGACAGCGCCATAGGTCAGGAGATACTCGACAGCTTTGCAACGCACGACCTGATCGGGCTTGCCCTTTATGACGGCGGTGCGCGCTCGACGTACAATGCGCGCCATCCGATCGTTTCACCCGAGGACATGCGCGGCCTTAAGGTTCGCGTGCCGCGTTCGGATATCTTTCTTGACATGCTGAACGCGATGGGCGCGAACGCGACCCCAATTCCGTTCGGCGAAGTGTTCACCGGATTGCAAACGCACCTGATCGACGCCGCGGAAAACAATTGGTCGACCTTCCAGTCGACGCGCCAATACGAAGTCGCGCGCTATTGGTCGGAAACTCAGCATTGCCATTCGCCGGACGTCTTGCTGCTCTCGAAGCGCCGCTACGATGCGATGTCGCCTCAGGACCGGGATTTGTTGCGCAGCAAGGCGCGCGACTCCGTTGCGATCATGCGCGCGCTCTGGGATGAGAAACAAGCTAATGCCCGCGCGACCGTGCTCGCGGCAGGCGTAGAAAACAACGATGTTGACCGCGAGGCGTTTCGCGCCGCCGTCGAACCCGTTCGCCGTCGGTACGCCGAGGACAGCGTCGTGGGTGATCTGCTGCAACGAATAGAGCGCGAAGCCTGAGCCAGTCAGGCGGGGGAGGAGCAATGCCGGCCAAGTCTATCCCTTTGCGTGGCGCGGTGGATGCGATCGCGGGCGTCACTGCGGCCGTCGCATCCGGCGCTCTCGGCGCACTGGTGCTTGTGCTGGCATGGCAGGTTATCGGACGCTACGTGCTCAACGCATCGCCGAGTTGGACAGAACCAGTCGCTCTAACCCTGATGGGCATCGCGGCATTGTTCGGTGCGGCGCTCGCCGTTCGGTCCGAAAGCCATTTCAGCTTCCCAACCTTGGTGGAAACGGCGCCGCCGGCCGTGCGAACCGCACTGCGGGCGCTGGCGCGATTCATCGCCTTCGCATTCGGCTTGGCGCTCTCCGGCTTTGGTTTTTTCCTGATGGCCAGCGAATGGGACACGCCGATGGCGGGAGCCGCCGCGCCGGAGGGCGTCGCCTTCGCCGGCATCGCGTTTGGAGGCGCGCTGATCGCGATCTTTGCGCTCGAACGGTTGTTCACCGGCGCGCCGCCTGCCGCCGCAAAGGCCGAATGATGGAAATCGCAATTCTATTCGGCGTATTCGCGCTCCTGCTCATCGTCGGTGTGCCCGTTGCTTTCGCCATCGCCACAGCGACCTTCGTCACTGTCGTTTATCTTGGCTTGCCGCCGGTCGTCGTGGTTCAGCAAGTGGCGGCGGGTTTCAACAAGATTTCTCTGCTGGCTATTCCGCTTTTCATCTTCGCCGGCGAGCTGATGCTGCGCGGTGGAATTTCGGAGCGCCTCATCGCGCTGGCGTCCTCGCTCGTCGGCCATTTGCGCGGGGGCTTAGGGCAGGTGAGCGTGCTCGCCTCTACGCTCTTCGGCGGCGTTTCTGGCTCGGCGTTGGCGGATGTCTCGGCCATCGGCTCCACCATGATTCCGCAAATGCAGCAGCGCGGATTCAGCAAAGATTACGCCGTCGATGTCACCATTTCCGCGGCGCTTGTCGCGCTGCTGCTGCCGCCATCGCACAATCTCATCCTGTTCTCGGCCATCGCCGGCGGTGGCGTATCAATCGCCGATTTGTTCGCCGCGGGCATCGTGCCAGCGCTCATGCTCGCCCTCGGCGTTATGCTCGCCGCATACTTCTTGGCGCGCGCGCGTGGCTATCCCACAGAAGCATTCCCGGGGTTCGGTCAGATCGGCGTGCGTCTTGTGGCGGCGATACCCGGGCTTTTGCTCGTGCTTGTGATCTTCGGCGGTATTCGCGCCGGCATCTTCACCGCGGTCGAGAGCGCTGCCGTTGCTGTGATCTATGCGTTGCTTGTCACCGGGCTGGTGTACCGCGGCATGAGCTGGAGGCGGTTCGCCGAGGCCGTGGGCCACGCGGCGCGCGCCTCCGGAGCCGTGCTGTTCGTCATCGGCGCCGCCGGCGCGTTCGGCTGGCTTATGGCTTATTTGCAGATACCGGCCGCCGCCGCCGAAACGCTGCAAGCTCTCACCAACGAAAAGCACGTTGCGTTGTTGCTCATGCTCGCCTTGCTGCTGGTGCTCGGGACGTTCATGGATCTCGCCCCGATGATCATCATCTGCACGCCGATCTTTCTCCCCGTGGCGCGCGCCTATGGCGTCGATCCGCTGCATTTCGGCGTCGTTCTGGTGCTGGCTGCCGGCATTGGCCTGATCACGCCGCCGGTTGGTTCGGTTCTCTTCGTGGGTAGCGCGATCGGCAGGATCAGCGTGGCCGAGGCCATGAAGTCAATCTGGCCGTTCTATCTCGCGGCGCTTAGCGTCCTGATGCTGGTGACGTTCGTGCCGGCGTTCTCGCTCACACTGCCGGCGATCTGGTGAGCTAGCGCCGAACGTTGAGATCGGCGGCGAGAAACGCCTCCACATCCCCGGCGCCGGCGAGGTTGAAGTCGCCAGGGATGGTGTGCTTCAGGCAGGCCGCGCCGAGTGCGAAACGAAGCGCCGCATCATGCGGCATCCCCGAGCGCAGGGCATGGATCAAGCCGGCGGCGAAAGCGTCGCCAGCGCCGATGCGGTCCACGATATCGGTCATGTCGCACGCCGGCGTTTCGCAAGAACCGTCGCGCGTATGAAGCGATGCGCTTAGGGTGTGATGGTTGACACTGTGCTGCGCCCGCGCGGTGGCGGATATGAGTTGCAGGCTTGGGAAGGCGGCGAAGGCTTGCGCCGCGGCTTCCTGCGCAGGCGAGGGCGCGTCGCTAAGCACAAGGGCGATGTCGCGCGCGCCGCCGAACAGTACATCGGTGTGGTCAATGATCCGCCGCAGGATCGCAGGCGCGTCGCCGTCCCACGCTTGCCAAAGCTTTGCGCGATAATTGCAGTCGAAGGACACGGTAAGGCCGCGTTGGCGTGCCGTGGAAGCGGCGGCGATCGCGGCTTCCGCGACATGCGCGCCAAGCGCCGCGGTGACGCCTGAAAGATGCAGCCAGCCAGCGCCGTTCAGTAGGCTGCGCCAGTCATCGTGCGCATATTCGGCCATCGCGAAAGCCGAGCCCGCGCGGTCATAAATGATCTCGCCGGCGCGCCCGCCCGCGCCAGGGCTGAGGAAATAAAGCCCCATGCGGCCCGGTCCGAAGCGGACATGCCTGGTGTCGACGCCGAAGCGGCGCAGTTCGTTGCGCGCCGCGTAGCCGAGTGCATTGTCTGGGAAAGTTGTGATTACGCCGGCGGCGTGACCCAAATGTGCGAGCGAGACGGCCACGTTCGCCTCCGCACCGCCAAAGCAAACGTCGAGCCGTGGGGTCTGCAGCAGCAGCTCGGCGCCCGGGGCGCTAAGGCGCACCATGGTTTCGCCGAAGCAGAGGACGCCGCCGTCTGTGCGCAGCCGATTCATCGCGCCAGCCAGCCGCCATCAACGGGGATGATAGCGCCATGCACATAATCGGACGCGCGTGAGGCCAAGAACACAGCGGAGCCGCCAAGATCGCTTGCCTCGCCCCAGCGTCCGGCCGGAATCCGGGCAAGGATTTCAGCATTGCGCTTGGCGTCGTCGCGCAATTGCGCGGTGTTGTCGGTCACCATGTAGCCTGGCGCGATCGCGTTCACATTGACGCCTTTGCCGGCCCATTCATTGGCGAGCAGGCGCGTCAATCCTGCAAGCCCGCTCTTGGCTGCGGTGTAAGAGGGCACGCGGATGCCGCCCTGGAATGACAGCATCGACGCGATATTGATGATCTTGCCGCGGCCCCGATTGATCATGTGGCGGCCGGCAGCTTGGGCCAGGAAGAAGACAGACTTCAAATTCGTATCGATCACCGCATCCCAATCAGCCTCGCTGAAATCGATTGAGTCGGCTCGGCGAATGATGCCTGCATTGTTGACGAGAATGTCGAGCGCGCCCAGCTCCGCCACCGTCCGCTCAACGATTCCGGCGATCGGCTTTATCGAGCCTAGATCCGCTTCGATGCCGAGCAAGCGCCGGCCACGCGCTTCGACAAGAGCGCGCGTTTCGGTGGCCGGGCGGCGGCTGACGCTGGCGATATCGGCGCCGGCTTCAGCGAGCGCGAGCGCGATAGCTTGACCAAGGCCGACATTTGCGCCGGTGACGAGTGCGACTTTGCCGCTCAGATCAAATGCATTGCTGCTCACCGCATCAGCCTCATTTTAGCTGGCAGATATCCAGCACGTTCATGTCGGTGTAGTCGAGATTTTCACCGCCCATCGCCCAGATGAATGTGTAGTTCGAGGTGCCCGAACCCATGTGGATCGACCACGGTGGAGAGATCACCGCTTGCTCGTTCTCCATGACGATATGGCGCGCACTATTTGGTTCGCCCATGAAGTGGAAGACGCGCTGATCGGGCGCCAGTCCAAAATAGAAATACACTTCCGAGCGGCGGTCGTGCAGGTGCGGCGGCATCGTGTTCCAGACGCTTCCGGGCTTCAGGATGGTGAGCCCCAGCAACAATTGCGCGGACCGGCAAACCCCTGGGATGATGTATTGGTAGATGGTGCGCTCATTGGAGGTTTCGAGCGCGCCGCGCTCGAGCGGCGTGGCGTCGGCTATCGAAATCTTCTTCAGCTCGAAAGCTGCATGCGCGGGCGTGCTGACGAGGTAGAAGCGCGCAGGGTTGTCCGCATCGAGCGACTCAAAGCGCACCTCGCCCGCGCCCATCGGCACGTAGAGGCCGTCACGCGGCGCCAGCTCGATGCGTTTTCCATCGACGCTCACCAGGCCGGGGCCATCGGCGACGTTGACGACGCCAAGCTCGCGCCGCTCCAGAAACGGCTTCCCTCGCGACGACGCCGGTTCGGTTTGTTCCGGTAGCGTCAGCGCGGCCGAAACCGGCGCCGCGCCGCCGAGCACGAAGCGCTCATTGTGCGAGTAGCAGAGATTGATCTCGCCGGGCTTGAACAATCCCTCCACCAGATAGCGCGCGCGCAGGTCGTCATTGCTGGCGCTGTCCATCATGTCGGGATGGGTGGCGTGGAAGACCTTGTTGAACACGGATTGCTTGCTCCACTTTCGTCGCATGGTAACCGGTGTCAGTCGCCGCGGCAACCTAGTCCGGCGCGATGGCGGTCGACTCACGCTCCACAAGGAACGCGGGAAACACCGCGGATTCGCGCGGGGGCTGTTGTTGCCCCGCTGCGCGCAACAGATGTTGCGCAGCGGCGCGGCCCATATCGTGGATAGGCCAGCGCACGGTTGTCAGCGGCGGCCACAAGCGGCGTGAGACGGGCGTGTCGTCGAAGCCGACCACTGAAAGCTCGTCCGGGATGGAGAGCCCGAGTTGGCGCGCCGCTTGGTAGATGCCGGCCGCCATTTCGTCGTTGCTTGCGAAGATCGCGGTGGGGCGCGGCGTCTGCGCCAGCAATTGCTCGGCCGCAGCGATGCCGGATTCGTAGGTGTAGGCGCCGTCCACACAATAATGCGCGGGCAAGGCAATGCCGTGCTGCGCCAGCCCCGAGAGGAAGCCGACGCGCCGTTCCTCGCGCGAGCGGAAGCCTGGCGGGCCGGCGATGAAGCCGATGCGCGTGTGGCCGAGCTTGGCGAGATGCTTGGCCGCCTCGGCCGTTGCGAGGCTGTCATTGGAGGCGACGAGGTTGCCGGGCTCATCGATGACGGCCGACGCCATGCGCACATAGTGGCAATTGCGCTCTTTCAGAATCGCGACCAGCGCGTCGTTCTCCGACACCGGCGGCAGCAAGATGACGCCGAACAATTTTTGCCGTTCGACGAAGGCAGCCACCTCCGGAAGAAAATTGGGCGCCGTGCGATCGCAGGCGTGCACCACCAGTTCGAAGCCGCTCCCTTTCAGGCCGTCGAGCACGCCTTCCTGCATGGTCACGACCATTTGCGCGTTCGGATTGTCAAACACCATGCCGATCAGGAACGAGCGCCGGAAGGCGAGGCCCCTGGCCTGCGGATCGGGCGTGTAATCGTGTTCGCGCATCAATTCGTTGACGCGCAGCCGCGTTTCCTCGCGCACGAAAGGCGAATTGTTCAGCACGCGGGACACGGTTTTCTTCGAGACGCCGGCCAATCGCGCGATGTCGTTTATGGTGGGCCGGCGCTTCGGCTCGTTGCGCGGATCCGCAGCGCTGCGCCGAGAAGTAGAAGAGCTCACGTTCCGGGCCGTCTCTTTTGCTATTCCCGTTTCGTTATGCGCCAAACACGCGTCAAGCGCCAGCCGCATGCCGGCAAAAGAAAACGGGGCGGCTTGCGCCGCCCCGTTGGAGAGGGCGTAGGGGGACCTAGTAGGTGAACCGCACGCCTGCGAGAATTTGCCTGCCGTAGTGGTGATAGAAGGAGGTCCGATCGTCGGGGCTCAAATATTGGTCGCTGACTTCATCGGTGAGGTTCAAGCCTTCGAGCGTGAACCGGAGCCGATCGTTCAGCGCGTACGATGCTGCGAAATCGACATTGAGCGTCGAAGCCGTGCTCTCCGACGTGTTGCCGTTACGGCCCGGGATAGTGGTCAGATAATCGCTTCTGTAAGCGCCTGAGACGCGCGCCGAGAAGCGCTCGTCTTCATAATAGAGCGTCGCGTTCCAAGATTCCCCGGAAAGTCCGGCGAGATCCGCGGTAACTGCGACAGCCCCGGTCGCGTTGACATAATCGATCTCGGATTCGACGTGCGTATAGTTCGCGGCGACGCCGAAATTCGAGAGAATTCCAGGCAGGAAGAAGAACGGCGTCTGGAGGCTAACTTCGTAGCCTTGCAACTCGCCACCGGGCGTGTTGCGCGGCAGCGTGAATTGCCAATTGGTGTCGTCTGGGCTGCAGGTCGCTGGGAAGGCCGAACCGCAGGCGGCGATGGCGACGCTGTCGGGAAGGCCGAGCGGATTGTCGCTGAATGCGCCGCTTTGCCGGACGTTTTGCACGAACGTGTCGATGTCCTTGAAGAAATATGCCACCGAGAACAACGCTTCGGGACGGAAGTACCATTCGAGCGAGAGGTCGTAGGTGCGCGCACGGAAGGGATCGAGTTCGGGGTTTCCCGCCGTCACGGTGCGGTTCGAGCCCGATACCGAAACTGAAGCGCCCGGATTGAGCTGGCCGAGATTGGGCCGCGTCAGAACGTCAGCGGCGCCGAAGCGGATCAGCACGTCGGGGATCGGCTCGAGCACGACGTTCAACGCCGGCAGCGTGTCTTCGTAGCTGCGTTCGACCGTTGAGAGCACCGGCACGCCGCCCGAGTAGGTGTAGCCCGAAGACGTTTGCCGGGTTTCAACCTGCCGGATGCCGAAATTGCCGCGCAGCGGCATGCCGCCGATCTGCGCGTCCCATTGCGCCATCACGTAGCCGCCGGTGTCTTCTTCCTCGATCGCGAAATTGTTGCCGAGCGAAGGCTGAATGCCGAGTTGGAAGATGCTCGTGTCATAGAGGTTCCAGAGCCTCGCGGCGGCGTCGATGTCCGGCGTTGCCCAGCTGGAAACCAACCCCGCCGGCAGATCAAGCCCGCCGCCGTCGAGGCTGATCACCTGCGAATACAGGGAATTGTCGGTGGCGGTGACGAATGAGGGCAGGCTGCCTTCGATGTTGGCGTTGGTGCCGTTGGAGCGCCGATATTCCTGCGACTCGAATTCGTATTGCTTCCAATTGAGCCCAGCGCGGAAGGTCAGCCAATTGGTCGCGTCGAATTCCAAGTCGCCATAGATCGTGTCGAAGGAATTATCGACATATTGCGGACGGAGACGGATTTGGGTCAGCGTCCAAACCGATGGGTCTTCCACATCGACCGCACCATAAGTAATCAGCGGAAGCCGATTGTTCTCGCGGTAATCGTAGACGTAGCCATCGACATCGTTGCGATCCCACAGCAGCGTTGTCTGCACCGGGTTGCTGTGCTCTGCCTCGGAGCGGCCGATGAACGCGTTCCCCCGCACTCGATCGCTGAACTCATGTTCTACGGTGAGCGAGTACTGGCGCAGGATCGATTGTAATTCGTCGGCGCGATATTCCGACCGGATGTCGACGTCGTTGAAGCGGCCATAAACCAGCGTGTCGCCTTCGATCTCGTAGTCCAAGACATCGACGGCGTTGATGGCGCTGCCGCCCGTGCTGCTGAACACGGCGGATTCCAGGAATGATTCCGAGCGCGTCGCCTGGTGGTCGGCGTAGAGCACGTCGAGCGTAATGTCGGTGCGGTCGGTCGGCCGCCATTGCAGCGCTAGTGTCGCGCCGAGACGATCCTGAGTGTGAGCGTAGACATCGTAGCGCGGAATGCGCGGACGAAACGCTGCGTTCACGGCGTCAAAATCGGTGCGATCGGCCGCCGGCGTGTCCTCGGTCTGGCCCAGAACGTTGCCGAAGCAGCCGCTGCCAAGGCCGAAATTCGGGCCCGCGCCAGTGACGCAGGTCGAGGCTGAGCCGCCATTTTGCCAACGAACGGTGCTTGCGCCTTCTTCGAGCGAGGTGCGGTCGCTGTAAGCGAACGAGAACAGCGCGCCGAAATCGCCCCACGTATTGCTGGCCAGGAAGGCGATGCGCGGATCGTATTCGTCGGCGAGGTCGCTATAGCCCCATTGCATCGAGGTCGCGAGTTCGAAGCCGTCATAGTCGAACGGCCGCGCGGTGCGCAGATCGACGGTAGCGCCCAGCGAGCCTTCTTCGACGTCGGCGGAGGCTGTTTTGCGCACGGTTATGCTGTTGAACAGCTCCGAGGCGAAGATATTGAAGTCGAAATTGCGCGCGCGATTGGTGCCGTTTTCGGCGTCTGTCGCGCCCAGTGCCGACATCGCTTCCATGCCGTTGAGGCGGACGCGCGTGAATTGGGGGCCCAGGCCGCGCACGGAAATGTTGCGCCCTTCGCCATTGCTGCGGGTGATGGCGACGCCCGGGATGCGCTGGATCGATTCCGACAGGTTCAGGTCCGGGAAGTCGGCGATGTCCTCCGCGACAATGGCGTCGACTGCGCCGACTTCTTCGCGTTTGACGTCGATGGCTTGGGACAAACTGGCCCGGAAGCCGGTGACCACGATTTCTTCCTCGGCGGCGTCCTGCGCCGCCGCCGCGCCGGCCCAGCCGACCATCATCGCCGCCAAGGACGCGCTAAGCGCGAGCGCCGCCTTCGGACGAGAATGTCCCTTTTCGATCATCATTTTCCTCCCCGACTTGACCCCGGTGCGCCCGGCCTGTCGACCGCCGCCTGGAATTCTTCTGACACCGGTGTCATATGTGGGTGTGATACCGGTGTCAGTGGAGGATACCAGCGGTTGTCGCTTTGACAAGCAAAAGACGCCAATTGCGCGACGAATGGTTTGGCGCGCGTCCTGGAGGGGTTTGCGCACAAGGGGCTTTTGCCCTGAGCCGCGAATTCTACTTTGCTGGGCACATGGCCGAATTCATTCCCGTCCCGCCCTTTGATCTCGTCGTGTTCGGCGCCACGGGCGACCTTTCGCTTCGCAAGCTGTTTCCGTCGTTGCTGCATCGCTTCCTCGACGGCCAAATTCCGGAGCAGTCGCGCATCATCGGCGTTGCGCGCAGTGGCCTCGACACCGAGGCCTTCCGGGCGATGGTGCATGAGAGCCGCGGCAAGTTTGCGCCAGGCGCATGCGTCGATGAGGCCCGATGCGCGGCGTTCCTAAAGCATGTCGAGTATGTGCGCGTCGACGGCGGTGCGCCGGCGAGCGAGTGGGGACCACTCAATCAAGCGCTGAGCAATGGCGCCGGCAACGTTCGCATCTTCTACTTGGCGACTGCGCCGTCGCTGTTCGTCACCATTGCACAGCGTTTGCACGAAGCTGGCATCGCTACGCCGGAATCGCGCATCGTGCTCGAGAAGCCGATCGGCCGGGATCTCGCGTCGTCACGCGCTATCAATGACGGCGTCGGCGCCGTGTTCGACGAAGGCCGCACATTCCGTATCGATCACTATCTCGGCAAGGAGACGGTGCAGAACCTTTTGGTGCTGCGCTTCGCCAACATGATGATCGAACCGGTATGGTCGCGTGAAACGATCGATCATGTGCAGATCACGGTGGCGGAAGAGATCGGCGTTGAAGGCCGTGGCGAGTATTACGATAAGTCCGGCGCGCTGCGCGACATGGTGCAAAACCATATCCTGCAATTGCTTTGTCTGGTCGCGCTCGAATCTCCCAATTCGTTCGACGCCGACGCCATCCGCACAGAGAAACTCAAGGTGCTGTCGGCGTTGCGCCGCATCGGCCCCGATGACGCCGCGGCCAAAACCGTGCGTGGGCAATACAAGGCGGGGCTTGTCGGCGGCAAAGCTGCGCCGGGTTACGCTGAAGAAATTGGCCGGGGGTCGAGGACGGAAACCTTCGTCGCCATCAAGGCCGAGGTTGATAATTGGCGCTGGGCGGGGGTGCCGTTCTATCTGCGCACCGGCAAGCGCATGGGCGCCCGCCGTTCTGAAATTGTAGTGCAGTTCAAGGATACGCCGGTGCACCTGTTCGGTCCCGGCGGCGGCGCGCCGAACCGCTTGGTGCTGCGCCTGCAACCGGATGAAGGCGTGCGCCTGTGGCTCAACATGAAAGAGCCGGGGCCGGGCGGGTTGCGCATCAAGACGGCGCCGCTGGACCTTTCCTTCGCTGAGGAGTTCGGCGGCGCCCGCTATCCCGACGCCTATGAGCGTCTGCTGATGGATGTGGTGCGCGGCAATCTGGCCTTGTTCATGCGCCGTGACGAAGTGCATGCGGCGTGGGGCTGGGCCGACGATTTGCTCGCCGCGTGGGATGCGATCGGCGCCGAGCCTTATGGCTACGCCGCCGGTTCAAACGGCCCGACCCAATCGGCGCTGATGCTCGATCGGGATGGCCGCGCCTGGTGGGATCCTGAATGACCCTCAACAGCACCGTCGCATCCGTCACTGACCGCATCGCCAAGCGCTCGGCGCAGCGCCGCCGCCGCTATCTCGATCTGATCGACGCCTACGATGCGACGAAACCGGCGCGCACGCGGCTTTCAGAGCCGAACCAGGCGCACAATTCGGCCGCGTGCCCGGCGCATGACAAGACCATGTTGCTCGGCGGCGCTGGTTGGCCCGCTATCGGTATCGTCACCGCTTACAACGACATGCTTTCAGCGCATCAGCCGTACGAGGATTTCCCGCGTCTGATCAAAGAAGCGGCGCGCAAGGCTGGGGCCGTGGCGCAAGTCGCGGGTGGCGTGCCGGCGATGTGCGACGGCGTCACGCAGGGCTTCGAGGGGATGGAGCTGTCGCTCTTCTCGCGTGATGTCATCGCGCTGTCGACGGCTGTGGCGCTCTCGCACGCGACGTTCGATGCGGCCTTATTGTTGGGCATTTGCGACAAGATCGTGCCTGGCCTGCTTATCGGCGCGCTGCGCTTTCCTTATCTGCCGGCGATCTTCGTGCCGGGCGGGCCGATGCCGTCAGGCTTGCCGAACAAGGAGAAGGCCGCACGCCGGCAATTGTTCGCTGAAGGCAAGATCAGCCGCGC
>JBFWZB010000010.1:0-32746 GCA_050185805.1 Hyphomonadaceae bacterium | reverse complement strand
CGTCGAGGCGCCGGCTTTGGTGTACGACGATCAGGCCGAGGTCATCGCTGCGTTTCGCGCCGGCGATCTGGACCAGGATTGCGTCATCGTCGTGCGCGGGCAGGGGCCGCGCGCCAATGGCATGCCGGAATTGCACAAACTCATGCCGCTGCTCGGCGCGCTGCAGGATCGCGGCTTCAAGGTGGCGTTGGTCACGGATGGCCGGATGTCGGGTGCTTCGGGCAAGGTGCTGGCGGCGATCCACGTTACGCCGGAGGCCGCCGACGGCGGCGCTTTGGCGCGCGTGCACAGCGGAGACGTTATCCGTGTGGATGCTGAGGCGGGTGTGCTGGAGGTGATTGCGCCATCGGATTGGCGCGAGCGCGCGCCGGCGCAGCTTGACCTTTCGCGGGTGTCGCGCGCGCACGGGCGCGAGTTGTTCGCTTTGTTTCGGGAGCACGCGGCGTCGGCGGAGCAAGGTGCGTCCGCGTTTCCGGATTACGATCCGATTTAGTCCGGAAGCCGCGCTTCGAACGCGGCGTCGCGGGGCGCCGGCGCGAATCCTTCGCCCACGGAAATCTCCAACTCGCGCGTGATGCCGCCGCCGAGCGGCACGGTGAGGTGCTCGACCGTGCGGAACGAGGTGAAATCGCCGGCCACCACGGGGAGGTATTGGGCGTTGGCGTGCACTACCAAGACGCGTCCGCCTTCCTCGGTCCGCATCGGATCGAGCTCTTCGGCTGAATTGCGCGCTTCGCCATGCAGCAGCCACATCCGCACCGGCGGCAGCGGCGCGCCGGCGCGCCGCGCATGGCGCCAATAATAAGCGAGTTCAAAATAGGTGGCGCGATGATCGACCAGAACGGCGGTGAACGGCGCTTCGCCGGGCTGCGCTACGGCGCGCACGGCGATCTCGCGCGCAGTTTCTTCCCAGCCGCGCGCGCGCTTCAGCGCGTTGGCCGCGCCGATGCTGTCGGCGAAGGAAGGCGATAGCGACGCGCCTGTCATGACGCCGCCGATCAGCACGTTCACGGCAATGGCGGCGGCCATGAAACGGCGTCCGCGTTTGCCGATGGTGAAGCTGCCCATCATCCAAACGATCGCGGCGGGATAGGCGGCGACCGCCCAATTCGCATTGGCCCTGCTGATGAACGCAAGCCCCATCACCACCAGCAGCGGCGGCAGCACGAAAGCGAGAAGGAATTTGTCTTCATCGCCCATGCCCGATGCGCGCCTCGCCGCGCGCCACAGCAAAACCGCCAGCGCGCCAAACAAGAGCGGTCCAATGACACCGGCTTGTCCAAGCGTGAATTCCAGCCATTCGTCCGGATTGATGAAGTCTTCCGTCAGGCGCGCATTCGCGGCTGTGTGCTCGACTGTCGCGAAGCTGTGCGTGACGTTCCAATAAAGGTTCGGCGCGAGGACCGCCAAGGCGATCGCCGTCGCCAATGCGGCGCGGCCGTCCAGAATGACGGCGCGCGCCGGCTTCGACCACCACGCCGCCAGTGCGGCGCACAGGAAGAAATAGAGCATGGCGTATTTCGCCAGCGCGCCGAAGCCGATCGCCGCCCCCAGCACGATGGCCCACAGCCAAGCGCGCGTGGCCGTTAACCGCCAAAGCGCCAGTAGCGCCAGCGCCCAAAGCGGCAGCAGCAGAGCATCGGTGGAGATGATGCCGCTGGATAGCCACACGCCTGGGATGGTGAGCCAAGCGAGCCCGGCCCAAACGCCGGCCCATACGCCGTACATGCTGCGCCCGAGCGCGAAGATGACGATCCCCGCGAGCGCTTGCGCCAAAGGCGCCGCCAGCCGCACGCCCCATTCGGCGTCGCCGAACAGCGCTGTCGTCGCCGCGATCGCCCAGGCCACCAGCGGCGGCTTGGAGAAATAGCCCCATTCGAATGTGCGCGACCAAGCCCAATATTGCGCTTCGTCGAAATGCAGATCGAGCGTCGAGAGTTGCAGCCCGGCAATGCGCGCCCAGGTCATTGCAATAAGAAGAACCAGGAAAATGAGCGTCGCGCGGTCGAATACGGCCGGTCGGGCGGTCATTGGCGAAGTCTCTGCGGCGTCCCCGGGCGGTCATAGCGGAACTCCGGCGCGAACGCCATGAAGCTTGCCGCTTGTGCTGGGGATGCGAGCGCCTATCTCGGCGGCCTGCATTGGGTTAGAGCGAGCCGATGGGACATCTGATTCCGGCCGAATGGGCGCCGCACAGGGCGATTTGGACCGCTTGGCCCTCCGCTGCCGACCTGTGGGGCGACGATTTGGCGCCGGCGCGCGTGGAGGTCGCGGCGATGATCCGCGCCCTTGCCGGCGACGGCCGTGGCGACCGCATGCGCGTCTTGGCCAACGGGCGGGAGGCGGAGGCTTCCGCCAAGCTTGCTCTGGCGGGCGCGGCGGATGTTGTGCCTGCGCGCTTTGGCGATATCTGGCTGCGCGACACCGGGCCGATTTTCACCGCCGACGGGCGCGCGTACGCGTTCAAGTTCAATGGCTGGGGTGGCAAGTACCAATTGCCGTTCGACGAAGAGGTGTCGGCGTTTGTCGCCAACGCGGCGGGCGCCAAGCTTGAGCGCTTTCCCTTCATCCTCGAAGGCGGCGCGATTGAGATGGACGGCGAAGGCACGCTCATCACCACGCGGCAATGCTTGCTCAATCCCAACCGCAACGCGCATTGGAACGAAGCGGAAGCAACACACGCGCTGCAGCGCGCGCTCAAGGTCGAAAAGGTGCTGTGGCTGGATGAAGGCCTCGCCAACGATCACACTGACGGCCATATCGACAATCTGGCGCGATTCGTCGCGCCGGGGCGTGTTGTCGTGCAAGCGCCGTGCGGTGATGGCGACCCAAACGCCGATGTTCTGGATGAGCTTGCGCTGTCGCTCGCGGCCATGACAGACGCCGCGGGGCGAAAGCTGGAAATTGTAAAGATCCCATCGCCCGGGCTTGTGGCCGACGAGGATGGCGACGCCATACCCGCCAGTCATATGAATTTCGTGATCGGCAATGCCGTTGTCGTCGTTCCGATCTATTCGGACAGCGGCGATGATGCGGTCAATGCGCTGGCGCCGCTGTTTCCAGATCGCAAAGTGATTGGGCTATCGTCCAGCGCCATCCTGACCGGGGGCGGCTCCTTTCATTGCATCACGCAGCAGGAGCCCGCTTGATGGGCGCGCCGGTGCTGCACTTCTGGTTCGATCTCGCATCGACCTATTCTTACCCGGCGGCGATGCGCATCGAGCCGCTGGCGAAAGCAGCGGGCGTCGCCGTCGAATGGCGGCCGCTCCTGCTCGGACCCATCTTCGCCGCGCAAGGCTGGAAGGACTCGCCCTTCAACCTTTTCCCGGTGAAGGGACAATACATGTTCCGCGATCTTCAGCGCGTCTGCGCCGAACTTGATCTGCCGTTCGTGTTGCCGAACCCGTTTCCGCAGAATTCGCTCCTCGCGGCGCGCGTCGCCACGGCGCTGGAAGGAGCGCCGCGTGCGATCTTCGCGCGTGCGATCTACGCGCTTGAATTCGGCGAAGGCAGGGACATATCCGATCCGTTGCTTGTAGCCGAAGCGCTGCGCCGCGCTGGGCTCGACGCCGCGCTGGTGGAGAAGGCGCAGACGCAGGACGTGAAAGATGCGCTGCGCGCGGCCACTGAGGAGGCGAAGCAAGCCGGCGTATTCGGCGCGCCAAGCTTCACCACCGCGGACGGCGAGTTGTTCTGGGGCAATGATCGTTTGGAGGCGGCGCTCGCCTGGACCGCAAAGGACCGCAGCTAATGGCCAAGTCGATTTGCGTCGCCGCGATCCAGACATCGTACGGCGAGGACCTGAAAGCCAACCTCGACAAGACCGAGCGCTTCGTTCGCGAGGCGGCGGGGCGCGGCGCGCAGGTCGTTCTGCCGTCCGAGCTGTTTCAGGGACCGTACTTTTGCACGGCGCAGGAAGAGAAATGGTTCGCCACAGCGCATGAAGCGAAATCCCACCCATGTGTTGCAGCAATGGCGCCGTTGGCGAAAGAGCTCGGCATCGTCATCCCAGTGTCGATCTTTGAGCGCGACGGGCCGCTGTATTTCAACTCCGTCGTCATAGTCGACGCCGATGGCAAACAGCTGGGCGTTTACCGCAAGAGCCACATCCCTGACGGCCCCGGTTATCAGGAGAAATATTATTTTCGCCCCGGCGATACCGGCTTCAAAGTCTGGGACACCGCGCACGGCCGCATCGGCGTGGGCATTTGTTGGGACCAATGGTTTCCCGAAGCTGCGCGCGCCATGGCGATCCAGGGGGCGCAAGTGCTATTCTATCCAACCGCCATCGGCAGCGAGCCGCACGATTCGTCGCTCGACACGCGTGACCCGTGGCGGCGCGCGATGCAAGGCCACGCCGTTTCCAACGTCATCCCTGTGGTCGCGTCCAACCGTATTGGCGTCGAGGCCAGCGGACAGAAATTCTACGGCTCGAGTTTCATCGCCGATCATCGCGGCGATTTGGTCGAAAGTTTTGAGCGCACCGATGAGGGCGTGCTTGTGCACACGTTCGATTTGAATTTCCTCGATCGCCACCGCGCCGCGTGGGGATTTTTCCGCGACCGGCGCACGGAGTTTTATCGCTGATGAACGCACCGCTGCGCGTCGACTTCATCTCCGACATAGCCTGCCCGTGGTGCGTGATCGGCCTGCGCGGCCTGCTGCAGGCGATCGAAGAGACAGGCGTCGCGGCGGACATTCACTTTCATCCGTTCGAGCTCAATCCCGACATGGGCCCGGAGGGCGAGAACACCGCCGAACACGTCGCCAAGAAGTACCGCTCGACGCGCGAGCAATCGCAAGCGGTGCGTCAAGTGCTTATCGATCGCGGCGCGGCGCTCGGCTTCACCTTCAATTATGACGACGAGAGCCGCATCTGGAATACGTTCGATGCGCACCGGTTGCTGGCTTGGGCGGCGGGCGAGGGCCAACAATTGGCGCTGAAACAGGCGCTCTTCAAACTCAATTTTGCCGATCGCCGCTCAACCAGCGATCATGCCGCGCTCTTGGACGCCGTTCGCGAAGCGGGGCTTGATGCGGAGCGCGCCCGCGCCATTCTGATCTCGGAAGAATTCGCCGCCGAGGTGCGGGCGGAAGAATCGCTTTGGCGCAATCGCGGCGTGAACGCCGTGCCGTCGATCATCTTCAATCAGCGCTGGCTGGTCCAGGGCGGTCAGCCGCCGGAGACGTTCGCGCAGGCCATACGCGACATCGTCAGCGGCGCGGCGAAGGCGGGCTAGTTCGCCCTCGTTCTCATCGCGTTTCGCTCATCGCCTGCTCAATTCTGGCGCGAATTTGCTGCGTCTGCCAAACCGCGCTTTCATTTCCAGCCAAACCGTAAGCCCTTTCCGCCTCTAACGCTGCGCGATGCGCGGCCTGCAGCGCGTTGCGCTCTCCCAGCAGAAAGCGCCGATAATGCACGTTGGCCAGGTTTTGTTGCGACATGCCCCATCCCGCGGGCGTTAGGTCCAGGGAGATCGCGTCGAGCGCCGCCTGAAGGACGCTTATCGCGCGGGTGAGTGACGCGGGCGTGTTGAGAAACATCAGCGCTAAGCCGATGTTGTTTTGCGTCAATGCCCAGGACACGGGTGCGTCCGTACTGGTTATGATTGTCTGGGCCGCCTCGAACGCTTCAATGGCCCGGTGAAAATTCTCGGAATCGCCCGTGAACTCGCCGCGCCGCTCGTACGCCAGGCCAAGATTATTCATACCGCGCGCCCACAGGTTTGGCGCAATGTCTCGGTGGGCGAGGGCCAGCGCTTGCTCGAAAGATGCGATCGCCGGCTCGAGTTCGCTATGCGTACCGTTGAGGCTGTAGTTCAACTCCGCGGCGCGCAGCAACGCTGTGCCGCGGTTGTTCAAGGCCGAAGCTCTGACGAGTGGATATCCGTCTCCGAACTCGGCGAGAATCTCATCGGCTGTGCTGACAGCCTCTTCAAGGATGTTGGTGTAGCCATATGCTCCGAAGTAGGTGAGCGCGTTGACGAGATACTGCCCCGCGCCCATGCGGGTTTCCCAATCGTCCGTGCGCCGCGCAATGCGTAAGGCTTCAATGCCGCGCTGCAGGGCATCTGTGTCGCCAAGGACGCCTAGTCCCGTCAGCGCCGTACCGAGCGCGAGCTGCGCATCAAACCAATCCGAGGTCTCCGGGGCGAGCGATTGAACAAGGCCTTCCGCGACCGCGGCGGCGTCTGTGTAGGCGCTTCGGTCCCCGGCCAAATCGCCCACGGAAGTCAGTGCGTGCGCTATCGCGGCCTGCGTTCGCGTCCATTGTGCGGGGTTGCTTGCCCGGTCGAGCCGCTCTGCGGCGGCTCGCAGACCGACGATAGCGTTCCTTATGGCGGCCGCATCGCCGACGACATAGCCCTCTTGAACACTGACGTCGGCGCGATCGATCAAGATTTCCGTTTGCAGCGCGCCTTCTTGTGGCGCAGCGGCGGCGGCTTGATCGTAAAGCGCCCGTGCGGCGGCAAAGTCGCCACTGACGCTCGCCAGCTGGGCGCGCTGCATGTGTGTGCGCGCGGCGCGCTCGCGCCGTTGGCCCGCGCTGGCTTCCGCGCGCGCGGCAGCGGCGAGGTCTGCGTCGGCGGCCTGGGCAAGGAAGTCGTCGCCGCCCTGAAGATCGCCGCGCTCAATGCTTTCGCGCGCCCGCGTGACGAGAGCGGCGACTTGCGGATCGTCAGCGCTTTCGAACGCCGCCAAGCGCTGCTGCAAGTCCTGAAGCTGCACAGCGCGTTCGTCGATCAGCGCGGTAAGGCGATCGAGATCGATGCGCCCGTCCTGCGAGAGCGAGCCGGTGAGGCGTTCGGCGATCGCCCGGAGGGCAAGCTGTGAGGCGCCGCGCTCGGCGCTGACGCGCGCAATTTCCTGCTGCAGCGCTTCCCACTGCGCCGTGGTGACGCCGGCGCTGCGGAAACTGTCCGGAATAGGCTGCGCCCACGCGGCCGCGCCCAAAGCCCAAGCCAGTGCTGCCGCGAGCAAAGCGCGCATCGGGTCGTTTCCCCACGCCGACGCTATAGCGCGGCGCGCGCGCTGTCACGCGTCCACGAGTTGTCGAAGCGCTTCATCGCGCATGCGCCTGTCGCCCCAGGCCAGCACGCGGCCGCCGCCGCTCGCATCGCCGCCGTCCCATCCGCAGACGCCGCCGCCTGCCCCGGTGACAATCGGTATCAACGCAGCGATGTCGAACGGCTTCAAGCCGTTCTCGATGACGCCGTCGATATGGCCCGCCGCCAGCATGCAATAGGCGTAACAATCGTAGCCATAGCGCGTGAGCTTGGCTGTGGTGCGCATGCGCGAGAAGGCGGCTGCTTCACTGGGCTGGGTGAAGAGGTAGGGGTCGGTGGTCGAGAGCGTCGCCGCGCTTACAGTGGCGCAGTCGCGCGTGTGCAGCGGGCGCGTGGCGCCGCCCACGCTGACATTGGCGCCATGCATCCAGCCGCGATAGCGCTCGTCCAGATAAGGTTGGTCCATAACGCCTATGAGCGGGCGGCCATCGACATAGAGCCCGATCAGCACGCCCCAGCTTGGCAGCCCGGAAATGAAGGCCCGCGTGCCGTCGATCGGATCGATAATCCACTGATAGCCGTGCTCGGCGAGCTCGCCGCCATATTCCTCGCCCAGCACGCTGTGCGAAGGGTGCGCGTCCGCAATCAGCGCGCGCATGGCGCGTTCGGCTGCTTCGTCCGCGTCGGTGACGGGATCGAAGCGCGCGCCGCCTTTATTGCTCACGCTATGACTGGCGCGGAAGAACGGCAGGATCGCCGCACGCGCGGCGTCGGCCAGACGGTCGGCGAAGTCCAGCAGGCTTGGGAGATCATGGCCGCTCATGGCCGCTTATCGCAGAAGGGCTCGCGAGCGCGAAGTGTGATTTGCGCGCCTGTCGCCAACCCAAGCAGAATGCCGCTTTGTGCCCGGAGAGATGTTCATGCGCCGGTTTGCGTTCGTTGTGTTTGCGTCAGTTATCGCCGCCTGTGGCCAGCCGGCCGCGCCCAGTGCTGAAGCCGCGGCGCAGAGCGCCGGCGCATCTGGCGGCGGGGAGGCGGCTTATGTCGAGGCCTGCGTCGCGCGCTATGTGGCGCAGAGCGCTCAGGCAAGCCAATGGGCGCCGGATCAATGCGCGCAGGACTGGCAGCGTGTGGTGGCCTCCGGCGCACTGGCGGAAGCCATCCTTTCCGCCGGCGCCGGCACGATGCCGGCAGGCAATCGCCTCGGCGCCGATCTCGAGGTTAGCGTCGATGTGAATGCCCGCACCGCGTCTTGGCGCTGGGCCGAAACCGGCGGCCTCATTCCTTACGATGCCATCGGCGCCCTTGAACAACGCGGCGCGTCAACGGCGATGATCGGTTGTTCGCAGCTCGGCACGGGTGAGTTCAACAAATCCTATGCGGTGACGCCGGCGAACGGTGCGCCGTTCCATCTCTCCGTTTACGAACGCAGCGCGCCCACAGCCAATGCGGAATCCTCCTACAGCGCATCCGTGTATGCAGACGGCCGGGTGCCCACGCTCGCGCAATTGCGCAGCGACGGCATGGAATGGAGCGATGCCTGCGCCTACTGAATGCGCAAAATGAAACGGGCCCAGCGGCGGCGCTGGGCCCGTTCCCCCCACCCCGCGAACGCTTGGCCCTCAGGCCGCGTCGGTGGATTCGTCTTGCAGAGCCTTCGCCAGGTCGAGCAGGCGGCGGCGCGGACGCTCGCCGAGCTTGTAATAAGCGCGGATGAGTTCGAGCGTTTCCTTTTGCGAGAGCACGTCGGCCGCGATGAGATCGCGGTCATTGGCTGGCGCGCCAGGGGCGGCCGGAGTCGCGACCTGTTGCAGGCCTTCGAAGAAGTAGTTGACCGGTACGTTCAGAGCGACGGCGAGTTCGTAAAGACGGCTCGCAGTCACGCGGTTCGCGCCGCATTCATACTTTTGGATCTGCTGAAAGCGGATTCCGATGGACTCAGCCAGCTGCTGCTGGGTGAGACCCAGAAGCCGGCGACGGCGGCGAAGCCGCTTGCCGACATGGAGGTCAATGGCATTGGCCATGTGGTTAGCGCCCTTATGTTCGCAGCCGTTCCCACATGGGCCGGCTTGTTCTGCGTAGGGGGAACAGCAAGACGGGCGCCGCGCCGATCAGGGTGTTTTTGACGCGCAACCGGCTCGCCGCCGGCCGCTGCAAGCCTCATGCGCGAGTTTTGCCCGGAAACGGCACGCCGTTCCGCATGGTTAAACGCGATGCGGCCTTAGTTTCGGCGCCAGCGCGCCAGAACCGGCGCCGAATTTCGGCTTTAAAGCGCGAGCGTAAGGAGAAACGCCATGCGCATCGCTGCCGCTATGCTTGCCGCCGTCTTCATGCTGAGCGCGTGCGCCAGCGTGCAGCGCCAGCTCTCATACACCAATGACCAGCCCGACGCGGATATCTATGTCGGCGGTTATCGGTACGCGGCGTGGTTTCATCCGAGCGATCCGACGCTGCTGCTTCAGCGTGGCGCGCCGCATTCGCTTGGCCGCGCGCTGGTGCAGAACTGGACCGTTTACTCTAACGATGCGTCGGAACCGAGCGTCGTGTGGCGCGCAGCCGCTGATGCAGTGCTGCAGCCGATCGGCTGTCAGACCACCGAAATCACCGGGGCCGATCAGATCAGGGAAATCACGTACAGCTGCATGCAGGGGGTTAACGTCATGGCGGCCGTTGGCCAATATCGCCAGCAATGGCGCCAGGGCGTCCGCGTCGACGATCCGACCCAGCGGCAAAGCCAGCCATCGTTCTAGGGCGCCAGGTGCAGAACCCGGCGGTACTCGGCTTCTTCCCAGCGCGGCGCGTCGCAGGATGATGTGTGCAGGTTGCGATCCTGGCCCATGCGCGCGATCACCAGCACCTCTTGGCCGGGTTCGAACCATATCGAGCATTGCGGCCCGTTGCGGGTCGAAGCGTGGCGCACAACGATCTCATCGGGCGGCGCGCCCCATTGCGCCGGCATCTTCAGCGGTGAAACGAGCGCAAAGCGAGTAATGGAGAAGTGTTCCGGGCCCGCGGGATCGGGCGCCGTCTCAATGACGCGGCCGCGGAATATGGCGTCGGAGTTCGCGACGTGAGCGTCCACATCGGCGATCGGCGCGCAGGAGCACGCATAGGCGACGCCGCCGGCTGCAAGCATGAGGAGGACTGCAAGCAAGATTGCGATACGCATGCTGCGCATCATGTCTGCGCTGTGCTGGCCCGGCAAGCCTGTCGTCAGCTCACTGCTTCTTTCGCCCGCTGCGCTTTCTTGCGCTCGTTCGGATCGAGATGAGCCTTGCGCAGGCGGATCGCCGCCGGCGTAACCTCGACCAATTCGTCATCCTCGATCCAGGCGATCGCCTGCTCCAAAGTGAGCCGGCGCGGGGGCGTCAGGCGGATCGATTCATCCTTGCCGGAGGCGCGCACGTTGGTGAGCTTCTTGCCTTTGAGCGGGTTGACGTCAAGATCTTCGCCGCGGCTGTTCTGGCCGATAATCATGCCTTCATAAACGTCTTCGCCGTCGGCGATGAACATCGTGCCGCGCTCTTCCAGATTCCAAAGCGCATACGCCGTGGACTGGCCCTTATCGTTCGAGATCAGCGCGCCGTTGCGGCGTCCGGGAATGTCGCCTTTCCAGGCGCTCCAGCCATGGAAGAGACGATTCATCACGCCTGACCCACGCGTGTCGGTCAGGAATTCGCCATGGTAGCCAAGAAGGCCGCGCGAAGGCGCATAGAAGATGATGCGCGTCTTGCCGCCGCCGGAGGGGCGCATGTCCTGCAACTCGGCTTTTCGCAGCGACATCTTTTCGATGACAACGCCGGAGAATTCGTCGTCGACGTCGATCACCACTTCTTCGATCGGCTCCAGCGCATGGCCGTCGGCTTGGCGCGTCAGCACCTTGGGGCGCGAGATCGATAGCTCAAAGCCCTCGCGACGCATGGTTTCAACCAGCACGCCCAATTGCAATTCACCGCGACCGGCGACTTCGAACGCGTCCTTGTTCTCGGTTTCGCGCACCCGGATGGCGACATTGCTTTCCTGCTCGCGCAGCAGGCGCTCGCGGATGACGCGGCTTTGCACCTTGTCTCCGGCGCGTCCGGCCAGCGGGCTGTCGTTGATCGAGACGGTGATGGCGAGCGTCGGCGGATCGATCGGCGGCGCAGCAATCGCTTCGCGCAAATCAGGATTACCGATCGTGTCGGCGACGTTGGTTTCCACCAGGCCGGCAATGGCGACAATGTCGCCGGCTTCCGCGGTCTCGACCGGAATCCGCTTCAAGCCGCGATAGGCGAGCAGCTTGGTGAGGCGGCCGCGCTCGATCTCAACGCCTTCGCGCGTGATCGACTTCACCTGATCGCCGACAGTGACGCGTCCGGATTCAATGCGGCCCGTCAGCACGCGGCCGAGGAAATGGTCGGCGTCCAGCATCGTCGCCAGCAGCGCGAAGGGCTCGCCGCGCCGCTGCACCGGCGCCGGCTCCGGTACGTGCGCGATGATCAAGTCGAACAACGGATCGAGATTGGCGCGGGCGTCGCTGAGGCTTTTCACGGCCCAGCCCTCTTTGCCGGAAGCGTAGAGGATCGGGAAATCGGCTTGCTCATCGCTCGCGCCCAGCGCGATGAACATGTCGAAAATGTCCGATAGCGCTTGATCCGGGTCGGCGTTGGGACGATCGACCTTGTTAAGCACAACGATCGGCCTCAAGCCGCGCGTCAACGCCTTCGCCAATACGAACTTCGTCTGCGGCATCGGCCCTTCGGCCGCGTCCACCAGCAACAAACAGCCATCGACCATGCCGAGCACGCGCTCGACTTCGCCGCCGAAATCGGCGTGGCCCGGCGTATCGACGACATTGACGCGAATATCGCCGCCGTCCGCGCCCTTGCGCAGGATCGACGTGCACTTGGCCAGGATGGTGATGCCGCGCTCGCGCTCCTGGTCGTTGGAATCCATGGCGCGCTCGGCGCGCGCTTCGTTCTCCCGGAAGGCGCCGCCTTGGGCCAACATTTGGTCGACGAGGGTGGTCTTGCCATGATCGACGTGGGCGATGATGGCGAGGTTGCGCAGCCTTTCGGCCATTTGATCGGGCTTTCGCGGGGGTGAGTAGGGGGCGCCTGCTTCTGCCCCTGGCCGGGCCCGGGTTCAACCGCCTGCAGCCTGGAAAAGCTGCACACTGATGCCCAAACCTGCAATTAGCACATGCAAAAACGGGCGGCTTAGCGCTTTATATAAGTAAAATCAGAGTGATAGGTTCTTGTATTTAGGATTACCCGGCCTTTGCCGCTTGCGCTTTGTGCGGTGCAGCACTAGCTTTGCTGCGTTGCGGCGTTTCGCGACGCCCCAACCGCCCTTTTTCGGGCGTTTCCTCCCTAATACCTTTTCAGCCCCGGGCTTCGGCCCGGGGCTTTTGTTTTAGGCCAAGCTTTTGTGCAGCGCTGCTGCGGAAAGCGCTTCCGCCAGCCGGCTCATGTCGGCGCGGATGCGGGCGAAGCCGCTGGTGCGCTCAAGGGTGCGTTCGTCGAGATAGAGCGCCCGGTTGATCTCGATTTGCAGCGCGTGGCTGAGGTTTGCCGGCCGCCCGTACGTCTGGGTGGTATGGCCGCCGGCGAAGGGCGCATTGCGCGCCACCCGATAGCCCAGCCGCCGCAGCGTCGCCTCCGCCAGCGCCGTCACCGAAGGGTGGCACGAAGCGCCGAAGCGGTCGCCAAGCACGATATCCGGTGCGTGCGCGCCGCGCGCGCAGGAGGGCATGGAATGGCAATCAACCAGCACGGCGCAGCCGAACGCGCCGCGCGTTTCGCCCATCAATTGCTGCAATTTCGCGTGGTAAGGCCGGTGCACGGAGCCGATGCGGCGCTCGGCTTCCGCCAAAGAAAGCTTGCGCCGGTAAATCAATTGACCGTCGCCGGTTATGCGCGGGATCGCGCCGAGCCCCGCCTGCACGCGCGGCGTCGCCGTGGCCGGGGCGGCCGGTAGGCGCTCGTCGAACATGTCGGGGTCGAGTTCGCCCGGATCGCGATTCAGATCAACATAAGCGCGCGCCACAGTGGCGGAAATCACGGTAGCGCCGTGCGCGGCGGCGCCGGCGAACAATTCATCCACGAAGGCGTCTTCGGACCGGCGCAGGCTTAGTAAACCGGTGCGCGCCATCGCCAGCAATTCGGCGGGGTAGCGGCGTCCGCTGTGCGGCGAGGAGAAGATCAGCGGTGCGGTGCGGTGCAGTGGCTCGATCAGCACGTAGGCGGCTTCTTGAGGCTCTGGCGCGCGCTCGGCCTCCGCGCCAAGCGCGCTTTGCGTAAGCCCATGATCGGCCGATAAATCCATGCCCGGCATTGTTCGCTGGGGCGGCCGTATCGTCAATCTCACAACAACCTTTCATGGAATTCGCGTACTTCAAGCCGATCTTTACCTTCCCCTTGCTAGAGGCTACCGCTGGTTTAGGGGCCGATTCCGGAGCGGCGCATGGCGCGTATCCTGCTGGCCGAAGACGACGACTCGCTGAGAGCGTTTCTGGTCACTAATTTGTCGCGCGCCGGGCACGACGTGGCGGCGTTTGGCGACGGCGATTCCGCGTGGGAGGCGCTCGAGCAGGGCGCTTACGACCTGCTGCTTACCGACATCGTCATGCCGGGGCTCGACGGCATCGAGCTCGCGCGCCGCGGCGCAGAAGCCGATCCGGGCATGAAGATCGTTTTCATCACCGGCTTCGCGGCTGTGGCGCTTTCAGCCCAAAGCCAAGCGCCGAAAGACGCCAAGGTGCTTTCCAAGCCCTTCCACCTCAAGGATTTGGTCGCCGAGGTCGAGCGCGTCATCGCCGCGGCGTAGAGGGCATTGGCCATCACCAGACAAGACGCGCTGCGCATCGGCTTCGGCGAATTGGCCGCGCGGCTTGACCCGCCGCCGCACCCAGGCGACGTCTTCATCACCGACGAAGGCGCCACATGGCTCGTATCCAAGGGCCTGCAGGTCAACGATTTCCTCGCCGGCACGGGCCCCATTGTTCGCACCGGGGCGGCGGTGCGCATCGACAAGGTTAGCGGGGCCTTGCTTGAGTTCATGCAGGCGCCGGGCGCTGCGCCGGATTAGCGGCCGCCTTGCTCGCGCCCCGGCGCTTGGTTATACGGGCGCACCCCATAGCGGGGCCGCCTCGAGCGGCTCGGGCGCGTAGCTCAGCGGGAGAGCACTACGTTGACATCGTAGGGGTCACAGGTTCGATCCCTGTCGCGCCCACCATCAGCATTACGCCAGCGCTTCATCGAGCAGTTCGAGCAGCGTCATCGAGCCGGCGCCGAAGGCGATGCGATGCCAGTCGGTGGGGCCAAGCCGGTCGAGTACGAGCGCGATCGCTAGCCCCTCATCCTGCGACCACCACCGCGTGCGCATGCCTGCCTCAAGCGCGCGCTCCGGCGGCAGCGCCATTCCTTGCTGATGGATCAGCCATTGGTAGCCGGCCCATTGTCCCGATCCCTCCATTGTGAGCCAGATGTCCTCGGCCTCGGTGTAGTACGTCAGCTCACCAACGAAATAGCGCTCTGCGCGCAGACGCATCAGGGCGCGCGCTTCGCGCGCTAGCGCGCGCGCTGTGGCGTTGTCCGCTGCGCTTGCGGCTCGCAAGAAGAGATCGACTTCCTGTGCTATCGATGCCGCGAACGTGTCGTTTGCTTCGAATTGCCGCTGCATCGAATCGTCGTTGAACGACACATCGAGCTGATGCTGCGTTGACAACGCCTCCATTCGCCGGCCGTAGGTCGCAGCTTGGGCGACGTGTGACCCCTCGTGAAGCGCGACGAATATCATAAGCGTTTCGAGATCCAAGGGATCGCCGCGTACGCCAGCGGCGCTCCAGATGCTTGGCGTGGACATCACAAAATAGGCGCTGCCGTCGTCACCGGTTGAGAATGAAGTGACGCCCGCTGGGATGGTGTCGCCGTTTGGCAGCGGGACATTGCCGTCGTGGGGCGCCGCCATCCAGCTCGCCGGTTGCGAACTTGCCGTCGTCAGCGCGTTGGCACTGACAAGAGCGCACGCGTTGTCGAACAGCACGACGCTTAGCGATCCGGATGGGGTGATGTGTGTGATTTGACGCACACTGACACGCCACGCGTCGACCGCGCGATCGACCCAAGCCTTGTCATTAGTGCTCAGCGTGCACGCGGGCTGTCCTGGGGCGATTTGCGGCGACGACGCGCAAGCGCAAAGTGCAAGCGACGCAAGTGTCAACAGCGTCCTGAGCATCATTCTCTCCAGAGCCTCGCGCTCCGCACCCCTGCCGTGCGCTCGTCGGGTTCCAAGCGTACAAGCTTATCCGCAGGTCATTGTGCTGAGCATGCGAAGTAGCGGCAGGCTGCCATGCCCGGTCGAGAGGATGCGCGCATCGAATCGGTTGATGCGCGGGCCGCCCATGGCGCCATGTGCGGCCACGCATTGGCGCCATCAGTTTCCCCTATGTGGCGCCGGGATTGCGCCACCCACTTGCTATGAACGGAACGTCGCGTGTTCACATCAGTGGCGAATCGCGAATGCGAACAAAAGTGATAGCGTTGGCGGCAAGCGGGTTTGGGGGAAGGGATGAGTTCAGGGCTTCTGCGCTGCATTTGGCGCATGTGCTTGGCGGGCGCGGTCGTGCTCCTGGTCGCCGCGCCTTCTACCGCTGGCGCGCAGGATACGTCCGCAGAGCAATCGCAACCGATGCGTTTGGTGATGCTCGGAACCGGTACGCCCAATGCTGATCCTGATCGCTGGGGACCGTCGCTCGCAGTGGTTGTCGGCGAACGGGCTTACGTTTTCGATGCGGGCCCGGGCGTCGTGCGCCGCGCGGCGGCGGCGGCGCGCACGCACGATCTCGCACAGCTCGAAGCCAACAATCTCACCCATGTGTTTCTGACGCACCTGCATTCGGACCACACGCTGGGCCTGCCTGATCTCATGTTTTCGCCTTGGGTGCTCGAGCGTACGGCGCCACTGCATATCGTTGGTCCCGCGGGCACCGCCGCCATGGCGGCGCGCCTTACGGACGCGTACACGCAAGACATCGAGATGCGCTTGCACGGGCTTGAGCCCGCCAACACGACAGGCTGGCGCAACGAGGTCACGGAATTCGCCGCCGGTGGGCGGGTTTTCGAAGACGGGACAGTGCGTATCGATGCAATCCCTGTCGTGCACGGCAGCTGGGCCAACGCCTACGGTTACAGCATTACCGACGGGCGAACGAAGATAGTCATTTCCGGCGACGCTACGTTCAGCCCGACATTGCTCGAGGCCGCGCGCGGGGCCGACATCCTGGTGCACGAAGTGTATTCTACGCCGCGATTGGAGACGCGCCCGCCCGAATGGCGGCGTTATCATTCCGCGTTCCACACATCGACACAGCAATTGGCGGCGCTCGCCGCATCCGCGCGCCCAGGCCTCGTCGTGCTTACGCACACCCTCACCTGGGGCATGCCCGCCGCCGAACTGGTTGGGGAAATGCGCGGCTTCGGCTATGATGGCCCGGTAGCGGCGGCGGACGATCTGGACCTGTTCGTCGCCGGCGCTCACGCCAACGTGCCTTGAAAAGGGCTAGGCGCGGGCGTCTGCTAAGGCTGTAAGATCAACACACTAGGTTTTGCGAGGCGACAGCGTGCGTAAAGGGAAAGCGCGGGTCATTCGCCTGCCCAAATTGGAGAAAGGGCGCTCGGCGCAGGACCAGCTCAAAGGTCATTTGCGCCAGCTCATTCTGACGGGCGGGATCGGCGCCGGCGCGCGGATGCCGGCGCAACGCATCCTCGCGCGCGACACGGGTCTCTCGCGCAACACGGTCACCATCGTTTATGAAACGCTGATCAGCGAAGGCTTGCTCGAAACGCGCCACGGCTCGGGCACGTTCGTGGTCAAGCAGCCGTTTCGTGTGGCGGCTCAACGCCGCGTGACGCCGCCAAAGGACCCTGTGCCGGAACTGCCTCTGCATCAGGGCGTTCCCGATCTGTCGTTGTTCCCGCGCGAAATATGGCGGCGCTTGCAGGATCGGCGCTGGCGCGAACTCTCGGTGACGTCGCTTGGCTATGGCGATGCTGCGGGTTGGTCGGGCCTGCGCCACATCATGGCGCAACGTTTGGCGGCGACGCGTGGGCTAAGCTGCACGGCTGAGCAGGTCTTCATTGTGCCGAGCGCAATGCACGGCATTCGCCTTGTCTGCCGGGCTCTGGGCGCGCGCGGAAAGAGCGCTTGGGTCGAAGATCCGACCTATCCGCGCGTGCGCGAGATCCTGCAGGAAAACGGCGTCACGCCGGCGCGCGTGCCGGTGGATTCCAGCGGTGTCGTCGTGAGCGAAGGCGTCCGCACGGCGCGCGATGCGGTGTTCGCGTACGTGACGCCGGCGGCGCAATTTCCAACCGGCGCGCCCATGGCGTGGCCGCGCCGCCAAGCCTTGCTGAACTGGGCGCAGGCCGCCGGCGGCTGGATCGTCGAAGACGATTACGATGCGGACTTCGTCTTCGAGGGCGTAGCGCCTCCGGCATTGGCGAGCGAGGCCACGGGCGGCCGCGTGATCTACGTCGCGAGCCACAACAACGTGTTTTTCCCGGCCCTGCAATTGGCGTGCGTCGTCGCCCCGGACGGTCTGGTTGATGCTTTCGCGCGGGCGGCGAACGAACTCAACCTCGCGCTGAACGGCCCGATGCAGATGGTGGCGCACGATTTCATGGAGGGCGGCCATCTCGCGGCGCATTTGCGCCGCTGCCGGGAAGCATATGCAGAACGCCGCGCACTGCTGCGTTCATTGTTGGCCGAACGGATAAACCTGGAACTTGCGCCGCAGCCGGTGGGCCTGCATGTCGCGGGCTGGTTTCGCGAGCCTGTTGATGAGCAAGCTGTGCACCGCGCCATTTCAGCCGAAGGCGTGATTGTGCATCCGATTGTTGATGAGAGGCCCGGCGCCCGTCCGGGGCTTTATGCGGGCTTTTCCGGCTATTCCTGCAAAACCATCACGTCGGCCGTGGATCGGATGGCGCGTGCGGTTCAGCGCGCGACCCCGTATTACGGGCAGGAAGCAGGATAGGGTGCGCGTCGGCGATAAGGGCCGCAACATGGTCGCGTAAGCCGCGGCCCTGTTCGGTGAGGAAAAGCGTGCGGCTGCGCCGGTCATTGTCGGCGTCGCGAATCTCGATGAGCCCGACGCTCGGCGCCAAGGCATAGCGGATGTTGGCTTCCGCCAGGCGCCGTGAAAGCCGCGAGGCGGCGCTGGCGCTGATGCCGGTCAGCTGCGAAAGCTCGCGCAGATTCACGCCTTCATTCTCGCACACGTAGAGAAACACGGCTGCGTCGTTCAAGGTAAGCCGATCGGAGAGCCGGCGCATGGCCTCGATCGCGGCCAGGCAAGCGTTGCGCTTCCGCGCCTTGGCCGCGCCGATCACTCCTCGTAAGCCGCCATCCGGCCTGTGTAATGCTGCGGCCGGGTCAGGTCCGCCGCGCGGCGGGTGCGCTCGCGCCGCTGCCTGAATTGGAGCAGCGCTTCGGGGTAGGCTCGCTTAACGCTGCCCATGATGTCTTCGACGCGTTCCTGGTGGGCGGCGGCGGCGGCAAAGTCGGCCGCGTCGATGTCGATGATAATTTGCGCACGAAGGCGCATCGCTAACTCCTGTGCAGTTCGGCTCATGTTTAGGGGGTGCTCACTGGGCCGCCAGCGCCACACCAGAATTGGCCCTGGCGCCATGGCGCCACTTCACGAGGGGTCCCGGGGCCACAGCGCGCAATGCGTATGCAGGGTTGCACGGAGCATTGCTAAGTCCGTTTGACCCCTAAGGCGGCGGGGATATCGCCATAGTGTGTACGGCACTGACCGCGCTTCGTATTACGGCCACGGGTCCGTCGCGCGCGCCGCCGCAAGGCTGGGCGCCGAAGAGTTCGCGCTGCCGGAATGGCTGGGCGAGCTGCTCGATTCCACGCCCGGCTTGTCATTCTGGACCGTCGATCGCTCTCTCGCCGTTCGTAGCATCAATCACGACATGGCCGCGCTATGCGGCGGCGCGGACCGCGGCAGCATGATCGGGTCCCCGCTTTCCAGAGTCCTGTCGCGCGCGTCAGCGCAGCGTCTGGATGCGCTTGCGCTGAAAACGCAAACACGCGGCAAACCGATGCGCAATTGCCTCGAAGCGATCGAGGCGCCCGACGGAGCGTCGGCCTGGTTCATTGTCGATTGCCGGCCCATCAGGGCGGGCGGAATCATATTGGGCGCCGCCTTCTTCGCTCGGCGCATAACCGAGTGCGGGCGCGCTAGCGTCGCTTGTGAGCGCGTGGCGAAGGCGATTGAGCAAGTCTCCGCCGATCTCGTCGCGCGCATACAGGTCGAGACGCTCGCGGATAGCGTCGGCGTTTCGATGTCGCAGCTCGAGCGCGATTTCACCAACGTGCTCGGCATCTCTCCGGCGCGCTACATTAGCATGGCGCGCTTCGAAATGGCGCTTGATCTGCTTGAGACAGGTATTTCCATCGCCGATGTAGCGCATGCCTGCGGCTACGCCGACCAAAGCGCGTTTACGCGGCGATTCCGCAGCGCGATGGGCGTTTCGCCGACTGTGTATCGCAAGGGCGCGGCGGCGTCTGCGTCAGGCCGCGCGCGCTAATTCATCAGCCTTCGGACTGTATTTGCGGGGCGCCCCTTTCGGCGTCGTGATGTATTTGCGCACCATTCAAAACTGTTTGAACTGATTGTGCCGTTATCCGCGCCGCTCGTGCGGAGGATCGTCAAGACCGCGATCGCGCCACGAAGTTACCAAAATCCCGCCGCGTGAAGGTTTCGGCAGCGCAGCAGCTGCCGGCGCCGATCCGCGCATCTGTCGGATGATGGTCTTCCGGCACGCAACAAGAGTTCTCGACGGCCGGGGAGGGCCAGCGAGACAGCGGGGGTCGCTTAATGAAACGGAATCAAACCTCGGCCGATAAGCAGCGCAAATCGCTTCTCGCCGGCGCCTCAGTTATTGCGGGCGCATTTGCTGCTGCGTTGGCGCCCAATGCGGCGCAGGCGCAGGATGCGGATGAAGACATCGTCGTCACCGGCACGCGGATTCCGCAGCCGAACCTCTACACAACGAGCCCGGTCACGCAGGTGACCAGCGAAGATATCACCGGTCAGGGCGCGACCCGCGTCGAGGACATGGTCAACCAGCTGCCGCAAGCCTTTGCGGCGCAGAACGCGACGGTTTCCAACGGCGCGACCGGCACAGCCACAGTGAACCTGCGCGCCCTTGGCCCTTCGCGCACCCTGGTGCTCGTTGACGGCCGCCGTATGCCGTATTCGAACCCTGGCCCAGGCGGCTCGGCGGCGGACATCAACGCCATCCCGGGCCCGCTGATCGATCGGGTTGAAATCCTGACCGGCGGCGCGTCTGCCGTTTACGGTTCTGACGCCGTCGCCGGCGTCATCAACTTCATCATGAAGTCCGATTTCGAAGGCCTCCGCCTCGACGCCCAATACGGCTTCTTCCAGCACAACAACGACTACAACGAAGAGACCGACGGCTCGCCGTCGCTGCGCGATGTGCTGGCTGGCCGCCAAGCCCTCAATCCGGCGCAATACCAGGTGCCGGCCGACGACCAGAACGACGGCTGGAGCCAGGAAGCATCGGTGATCTTCGGCGCGACCACCGAAGATGGCCGCGGCAACGTGATGGCGTACGCAACCTATCGCCATAACGACCAGGTTCTGCAGCGTGACCGCGACTTTTCGGCTTGCGCCCTCGGCGGCGGCACGACCCCGGCCGGCGGCTCGGGTCCGGGTCCGTGGACGTGCAGCGGTTCCGCCACGAGCTATCCAGGGTTCTTCGGCACCCCACGAGCGAATTACACGCTCGACGATCAAGGTCCGGGGAGCAACGAATTCCGTCCGTATTCCACGGCAAACGATTCCTACAATTTCGGCCCGACGAATTTCTATCAGCGTCCGGACGAACGCTACGCGCTCGGCGCCTTTGCGCGTTACGAGGTCAATGAGCACGCCGAAGTGTTCGCGCAATTGATGTTCAACGACTACACGTCTGACGCGCAAATCGCCCCGTCAGGCGCCTTTTTCAACACGACGCGCATCAATTGCGACAACCCACTGCTTTCGGCCAGTCAGCGTGAGGATATCTGCGAGCAAGATTATGTCGTCGATATCGAGGACGATCTGACCACGCCGGAGGACGAGCGGCAGGAAGCGATCGATGATATCCTCGATGCGGATGCCGCGGCAGATAATCCGCTTGGAATCACGCCTGCCCAGGCTGCCTTCCTGGTGGATCGTACGCTCGGCACTCAGTCCTGCCTCGGCGACGATCCGACCAATCCGCTGGATGCAGTCGGGTCGGCCAGCGCCTTCAACGTGACCGATCTCTATGGCGACTCGACCAGCTGCGTGCTCTATATCGGCCGCCGAAACGTTGAGGCTGGCGGCCGCAACGATCACCTGCATTACGGAAATTATCGCGGCGTGCTCGGCGTTCGCGGCGCCATTAATGACAGCTGGTCGTACGATGTCGCGGCGCAATATTCGCGCAACGAATTGGCCCGCGTCTATTACAACGACTTCAGCGTCACGCGCTTGCTGCGTGCGTTCGACGTCATCAACACCGGACCCGACGGTGTCGACGGCACCGCCGACGACGCGCCGATCTGTCGCTCGGTGACCGATGGCACCGATGCGAACTGCGTGCCGTACAATATCTTCCAAATCGGCGGCGTTACGCCGGCTGCCCTGAACTACCTGCAGATCCCGCTGTCGCAACAGGCGTCGATGACGCAGCAAGTCGTGACGGCGAACGTCACGGGCGATTTGGGATTCGGCTCGCCGCTTGCGGAAACCAATCTGCAAACTTCGTTCGGCGTAGAGTACCGGCGAGATGCGCTGTCGGCGATTTCCGACGTCGCGTTCCAGACCGGCGACGGCGCCGGCCAGGGCGGTCCGACGCTTCCGCTCTCGGGCGAACTAGACGTGTTCGACCTTTACGGCGAAATGCGCGTCCCGCTCATCGAAGGGGCGCCGCTGGCCGATCTGTTGTCGCTCGACCTGGCCTATCGCCGCTCAAGCTACAGCTCGGGGGTCGAGACGGACGCCTATAAGATCGGCGGCGATTGGGCCCCGTCGCCGGATATCCGCCTGCGCGCAAGCTATCAGCGCGCCGTGCGTGCGGCGAACATCATCGAACTGTTCCGCTCGGTCGGCGCGAACTTGTTCAACCTCGGCGACGACCCATGCGACTTCACCGATCCCAACGGTGATGGAACGGGCTCAGCGGCGAATTGCATTGGCACCAATCCGTGGCAATTGTCTGCCGCCGCCGCCAACAGTGGCACGCTGAGCAGCCCCGCGGGCCAGTACGTGTTCCTGCAGGGCGGCAACCCGGCCCTGGAGCCCGAAGTCGCCGATACCTACACGGTGGGCTTCGTCTTCACGCCAACCTTCCTGCCGGGCTTCAACCTCTCGGTCGACTGGTACGAAATCTTTGTCGATCAAACGGTGGCGCTCGTGTTGCCGGCCACCAGCATGGATGGGTGCTTCAATCGCGGCGTTCAGGCGCTCTGCAGCCTGATCACACGGACGCCGGGCAACGGCCGCTTGTGGGTCGGTTCGGGCAACGTGCTCGGCACCAACACCAACATCGGCTACCTGCTCACGTCGGGCTACGATGTGAATGCGAACTATCGCATGGATCTGGCCGACATGGGCCTGGGCGGCGGCGATGCGGGCGCGTTGAGCTTCAGCCTTGTCGGTTCGTGGCTGCAAACGTCGAAGACCAACAACGGCCCCGGCCTCGGCTATTACGAGTGCGCCGGCTGGTACGGCCCCGTCTGCGGCCAGCCGCAGCCGGAATGGCGTCACCGCCTCCGCACCACGTGGGAAACGCCGTGGGACGTGGATCTGTCCGCGACGTGGCGCTACTACGGGTCGGTCGATCTATCGCAAACCTCGCCGACCTCGCCTTCGCCGGGCCGTCTGGACTCCACGTTCGACGCGCGCAGCTACCTCGACCTTTCGGGTACGTGGCAGCTTCGTGAGAACGCGGTGATCCGCTTCGGCGTCAACAACATCTTGGATCAAGACCCGCCGCTGTCGCCGCTCGCAGGCACGCTCGGCAACGGCAACACCTTCCCGCAGACCTATGACGCGAACGGCCGGTACTTCTTCGCCGGCGTGACCGTCGACTTCTAGGTTCGGGTACATCTTCGAGGCGGACGGCTTGGAACCCCTACGCCCGCGAAGAGGGAGGACGGCATGCCTCGCACGCTGCCGTCCTCCCGTCTTTTTTGAGAGCGTGAAACGATGCTCGATCATTCTTTGCAGGCCTCGCCGTTGCCGCAGCATGCGTGCGTCGGCGCCGAATTGGCGAAGGTCGCCGCTGTGCTTGATCGCGGTGCGCGCCGCGTGCGTGGTCTCGCCACGTTCTTCCAGATCGAAGCACGCGTGCGCACTATGGATGCGCCCGCGCATCTGTTGCCGCAGCTTGCGCGTGATGCGGTGAAGTTCGTCGCAGCGCAAAGCGGCGACGTCGAAATCTCGATCGCCGCCCGCCTCGTCGATGCTAGTCTCGTCGTCGATTTCTACGCGGGTCCCCGCGGCGTGACGGATGATTCAGGGCCATGGACCGAAATAGAGTCACAGCAGCGCACCGGGGAAGGCGGCTTCGTCGCGTTGGTATGCGCAGGCGCACGCTGGCGCGCCCGCTATGTGTCAATGGCGCTGCCGCCGCCGCGCGTCCTGCACTGAACCAGCGCAAACCTTGGGAGATTGGATGATGCGGCGATTGCTTGCGCTGTCGGCTCTAGCTGTGGCCTTGGCGATCTCAGGCGCCAGCGCGCAACAAGCGCCGCCGCCTGCGTGTCAGGACGCCGCGCACCGCGCCTTCGATTTCTGGATCGGGGAATGGCAAGCCTATGTCAGCGGCACGGACACTCTAGCCGGGCGCAGCACCATCCGGGTAGAGGATGGCGGTTGCGTGATCACGGAGCATTGGCGCAGCGAAGGCGCGCCGTTTTCCGGGCGCAGCCTGAACATCTACAGCGCTCAGAAAGGCCATTGGGAGCAATTCTGGGTCGACAGCAGCGGCGACATCACCCACTTCATCGGCGCTCCGACGGCGGACGCGAACATGCAGCTCACGGCCGAGGATGATGTCGGCCCGCAACGGCCCGAGCCGATTTTCAGCCGTATGACCTTCACAGTGAACGCCGACGGCTCGGTGCGCCAGCACGGTGAGGCGTCGACGGATCGCGGCGCGACCTGGAGCGATCGCTATGATTTCACGTACAGGCGCGTTGCGGACTGAGGAGATTCGATGCGTAGGAGACAATTGCGCACGGCTTGGTTCGCTGCGGCTTTCGCTTGCCTTGCCTGCGCTGCCGCGCCCGCCGCGGCGCAGGTGCGCGGTGAGCCGGACGCGCTTGCTGCGGCGGCGCGCCTGCTCGAACAGGCCGGCGGCGCCGAAGCATGGCGCGCCACGCGCTTCGAAGCGCTTGAGCGCGGCTACCTGGCGAACGGCGAGGTGGCGGAGGTTCACATCGTTCGCGACTTCGCCACGCAGTCGCGCCGTTTCCAGCTCACCACCGAAACGCAGCGCGTTCTGGAATGGGTGACGCCCGAAGGTGGTTGGGCGCAGGAGAACGGCGAACGCCGCGCAATGAGCCGCGAAGAGCACGCGATCGAATGGCAGGGCATCCAGCAGGAGCCGTACGCGATCTATCATCGCCTCGCCAATCAGGATCAGCGTCTTCGCGTGTCGCTAGCAGATAGCGGCCGCCGGCTTATGATCTATGACGAGGCAGAGCGCGTGCTGTGTTGGTTTGTGCTCGCGCCGAACGGACGCCTGCGCAACTGGGGCAATTTTTACAACGGCCGCATCAACGAACATTATTACGGGCCCATGGACGATATGGGCGACGTCAATCTCCCGCGCTGGGGCGCATCCACCGATGGCGGTTGGCGCTTCGAATATGTCAGCGCCGAGCTCGACAACGCGCCCCTGTTGGAGCCGCGCTAAAGCTCAGCTTTCGGATTCGCCGGTCCACATCTCGAACGTCGCACCCTGTGCGAAGAGCGCGCCCCAACTCTGGTTAAGTCCCGCAAAGTCCGGGCTGGTCATGCAACGCTCATGATCAGCCTTGGAGCGCCATTCGATCATGGTCATGCGGCTTGCGCCGTCTTCAGCGCGGAAGGCGCGCATGCTGACAAAGCCCGCTTGGCGGCGGAAAATTGGGTCGGAGGCGGCCGCGATCTCTCGCACTTTGGCTTCGATCTCGACGGGGAACTGCATCTTCGTGACTGCGATAAACATCATACGCACCTTCCGATGATTTGGCGCTGAGTTGACGCAAGCAATGGCTGCACAGAAGCGCCATTGCCCCACGCGTCGCGGCGCCACTCAGCGCGACAGCGCCGTTACAACGATCCAAACGCCGAGTGCGGCGAAAAGCGCCGCCGCGGCGAGGCGCATTGAGCGGATTGGCAGCGCGCGAGTCGCGGCTTCGCCGAGCCACACCGCTGGCGCATTCGTGAGCAACATCCCGAATGTCGTGCCTAGCGTAACGATCCAGATGTTGCTGAAGCGGGCGGCCAACAGGGACGTGGCGACCTGCGTTTTGTCACCAATCTCAACCAGAAAGAAGAGGATGAGCGTGGTCAGAAACACGCTCCGGGGTGAGCGCCCGGCGCCAAGCTCGCACGGCTTGTCAGGCACGAGCGTCCAGAGGGCCATCATGATGAAGCTTCCGCCGACGGCGATTTGAAACGCAGCGCTTTCCAACCATTGCGCGAGGACGTAACCGAGCGCGGCGGCGGCGGCGTGATTGAGCAGCGTCGCCACAAGGATGCCGCCGAGAATCGTGAACGGACGGCGAAAGCGCGCCGCGAGCAGAATGGCCAGCAATTGCGTTTTGTCGCCGATCTCAGCGATGGCGACAGCGAGCGTCGAGACGCCGAAGATTTCTAGCATAGTGAGACGGCTCCGGGGCGCGGCGTGAGCACGACGATGCGCGACCTTCGCGGCCCTGGCCGAAGGTCAGCATCGTCGGTCTCGCCAATCCGGAGCTGCGACAGCTCCGCCGCGCGCGCCATGAGCCGGGGCTCAAGTGTGTTGACGTCGCGCTTCGCTGGGATGCGAACGGCTACTCCCCGAAGTGAGGAGGCCTTTAGCGGAGGGCTGATTGCTCTGTAAAGCTGGAATCAGGGCGTTTCGCTTTTGTCGTGGCCCTCGACTTCATTCCAGCCCTGCCGATCGAGATCTTCTGTCTTGGCGCCCTCCCGGAATCGCGGCTCACCACGCCCAGGCGTGCGTTCCTGCGTTTCGCGGTCGCGCTTATCGCGCATCTTTTGTTCTTTGTGCTGCGCCTCGCGGCGCTCGGGAACCGTTTCATTCATGGCGCGGGAACAACGCGCGAGCGCGCGTTCGGTTTCTAGCGTCGCCGCCAGGTGAAGACGGCGCTCACGCCATAATTCCAGACCGCACCGACCAGGATCCCGGCGATGCCGGCGATAAACCAGGGCTGGTTTTGCCCAAACAGTACGCTGGCCACCCCCACATTGGCGACCGCGCCGATAGCGCCGATGGCGTAAAAGCTGAGCAGGCCGCGCGTGAGCGCGCCCAGCCCACGCAGACGCTGATCGCGGTATGTGAGCCAGTTGTTGAGGAAGAAATTGAACGTCATAGCGGTGATCGTCGCCAAGGCTTGGCTGCGTGTGAATGCGGCGCCGGCGCCTTGATGCAACGCAGAGAGCACGCTCATATGCACCAACACGCCGACGGCGCCGACCAGCGAAAACATCACGAAGCGCGCCGGCACGACACGGCCGATCGTCTTGTCCAGAAGCAGGGCGGCGTAGTCGAACGTGACGTGTGCATCGAGCTTACTCTCGCCGCTGTCGCGCTGGCCAAAGCTGTAGGGGATTTCCTTGATCGCGAGCGGCCTGGGCGCGGAGGCGATGATGTCGAGCAGGATCTTGTAACCCTGGCTTGAAAGCCGCCGCACCGAGCGATCAAAGGCCTCGCGCCGGATCATGAAAAAGCCGCTCATTGGATCGGTGAGATTGGCCTTGATCACCAGGCGGGAAAGTATCGTCGCGAAGCGGCTCATGCGCCGCCGCTCATGCGACCAAGCGCCGAGATCGCCGCCGCGCGCGTAACGTGAGCCAATGACCAGATCGAGCGCGGGATCGGCGAAGTGCGCCTTCATCAAGGGCAGCTGCGTATCGTCATGCTGCAGGTCGGCGTCCATCACCGCAATGAGCGGCGCGTTGGTCGAGAGGGCGCCTTCCACCACTGCGGAAGACAGGCCGCGCCGCCCAATCCGGCGAACAAGCCGAATGCGCGAATCTTGCGCTGCAGCCTGTTCGAGCAGCGCGATCGTGCCATCGATCGAATCGTCGTCGACGAATACAACCTCCCATTCCATGCCCGCGAGCGCGCGTTCAAGCCGCGCGATCAGGCGTAGCACGTTGCCGCTTTCGTTCAGGGTCGGCACGATCACGGCTAGTTCGGCCGGCACGCGCGCATCTGGAGACGCCGCCCGATCGGCTTGACTTTGTTGTATTCGGGGCGAGTCCAACAATCCCTCCGCTCAGTGCGCGTGGTGTCTAGCATGCGCGCGCGTGCAACGGCAGCGCGCCAACCGAACGAACTATGTCATACGACACATCCGGCCAGCCGGTCTTTGGTGTAGGGGTATTGGGCGAGGCATGGAGCGGCGGGCGTGTTGGCGGGCAAGCGTATCCTGGTGGTTGAGGACGAACTCCTCATCGCTCTTCTTCTTGAGGAATTGCTTGGTGAACTAGGCTGCGTGCTGGCTGCCTCGGCGCCGAACATGGACGACGCCGCCCGTCTGGCCGACGCCGGCGGCTTCGACGCCGCCATTCTCGACGTCAATGTCGGCGGCAAGCAAGTCTATCCCTTGGCCGAGACGCTGGCGGCGCGGAACCTGCCTATCGTGTTCGCCACCGGCTACGGGGCGGGCGGTTTGCCGCAGCGTTGGTCCGGTCATCCGGTCGCGGCCAAGCCCTACGAACTCTCCGATTTGAAGGCGGCCCTGGAAGCGGCGCTCGCGGCGCGCTAACCCTCAGGCCCATGCAGGCCGGGCCCGGGCGTACGCTCGCAACGCAATTCCTTCGCTTCGCAATTGTCGGCGCGATCGCCACCGGCGTGCATTACGCCGTGCTGGTAGCGCTCGTGGAAGGGGCAGGCGTGGCGCCGCTTCTGGCCACGACGTGCGGCTACGCTTTCGGCATCGCTACCAGCTATACGCTCAATCGGCGCTTCACCTTTGGCGCGCGCGGGGCCGTGGGCGCAACGCTGGCCAAGTTTGTGCTGCTCTACGCGATCGGCGCTGCTCTCAACGGCGCTGTCATGGCCGGCTTGATCGCAACGGGCGCGCATTATCTGGCCGCTCAGGTCGGCGCCACAGCTTTGGTGCTGATATGGAATTTCGCTGGCGCGCGTTACGTCGTGTTTCGCGATTGACGCGGAAACACGCGCTCGATCGGACAGAGCCGTGCTGCGCGCCGCTCAAGCGCGGCTGATGCATTGACGACCACCGCCGCCTGCGCGCCGCTCCAAACGGCGAGGTCGGCGCGCTCATTGCCGGCATAGGCGAAGCCGTCCGGATACGCCTCCGCCAGCGCCGCCGCCTTGCGATGCGCCTTCAGATTGATTTGTCCGTCTGAAGCAAACACCCGATCGAACAGGGCGAGGTGCCGCGCTACGGCGTCGGCGCCGGCCTGGTCGAACGCGGTGGCGAGTGCAAGCGCGCGTCCGGCGGCGCGCTCGGCGCGCAGATAGGAGAGGAGCGCTTCGTTGTAAGGCAGGGCCGCTGCGTCGATTGGAAACAGCGCCGTTAGTTTCTGCTTCGCGTGCGCGCGCCCGCGGAGCAGCCAGAGAAGCAGTTGCGGCGCGCGCCACGGCCTCCGCGCCAGCAACGCAGCCATGGCGCGCGTGAACAAATCGGTGCGGATCAGTGTGCCGTCGAGATCGACCGCGAGCGGCGGCTTCGCCTTGCTCACTCGCCAGAGAAACGCGGGTTCCGCTTTTCGGCGAACGCGTCCACCGCTTCCTTATGGTCCGCTGTTTCATGGGCGAGCGCTTGAAACGCCGCCGACAATTCCAGCACGTCGTGCAAGCGGCTGTGCTGCGCTTCGAGCAAGAGCCTCTTGGCCATGCGCACGGCGCGCGGCGGATTGACGGCGACGCGCTCGGCCAGCGCCCGCGCTTCGTCCATCAATTTGTCGTCGTCGGCGATTTTGTTGATGAGGCCGATCTTCAGCGCCGTTTCGGCGTCGATGGTATCGCCCGTGAGCACCAGTTCGGAAGCGAGCGCGCGGCCGAGCAGCGACGTCAGGACGTGCGCGCCGCCATCGCCCGGAATGATGCCGACTTTGACGAAGCTTGAAGCGACCTTTGCCGAAGCGGCCATGACGCGCATGTCGCACACGGCGGCGATGTCGAGCCCGAGGCCGATGGCTGAGCCGTTGATGGCGCCGATGGTCACCACTTCGGTCGTCGCCAACGCCTTGATGGCGGTGTGCACGCCACGCCGATAATTGCGGCGCGTTCCTTCCGGCGTCACTTTGCTGGGGCCGATGCCAGTTCTCTCGCGGATCGATTTGAGGTCGCCGCCGGACGAGAAGGCTTTGCCTGCACCGGTGATGATGGCGACGGTGATAGCGGGATCGGCCTCGGCCCGGGCGACTGCGGCGGCGATGTCGTCGCAATCCTCCACGGTGGCGATCGCGTTGCGGCTTTCAGGCCGGTTCAGCGTGATGGTGGCGACGCGGCCCGAGGCCTCATAAGCGGCGAAGGTCATGGGCGCGGGCTTAAACGATCGGCCGGCGCCCGACAACTCACTCTTCGGCCCCGCCCAATTGGAAAGCCAGCAGGGGCTCGCTCTGCAGCATTGCTCCGTTTTGCGCCACCTCGAGCGCGCCCGTTCCGTCGCGGCGCGCGGCCACGCGATAGCTGAAGCCTTCGCGCGCTGAAAACACGAAGGCGACCCCGTCCGGCGTCAGCTCTTCACTGCCGTCGCGCGTCTCGACCGAAAAGGTGGTGCTGCGCCCGTTCTCCGTCAGATCGATCGGCGTCAGCGGCGCGGCGAAATCGAACGTGGTGTAGATGAGGTCGCCGTCGCTGCCTTCGTACACGAGCAAGCTGCGCCGCTCGGTGAAGGCGAGGAGGCGCGTACGGGGCATCCAGCGGCAATTCAATTCCATCTCACGGAAGCGGACGCTGGTGACGGGCGGCGTGTAGGCGCTGCCTGGATTCTCCAGCATGCCGGGATTGATCTGCCGGATTGCGCCGGCCTCGACGCCGTCGATTTGGATCGGTGTAAAGACGCTTCCTGCCGCACCCTCTGGCTGGCCCAGCGCAACTTCGCCTTCGAACGTCGGGGCGCCGGCCGCCTTGTCGTACTGAATCAGCCGCGCCCGGCCATCCTCGGGGCTATCCGCAAGCACGACGATCGCCGGTGCGTCGACGCTATCGCAAATGAACCAGACCGGCGCCGCGGCCGCGACCGCCTCCGGCAGGGGCGCCCGCTCGATGGCGTCGCCGCACGCAGCCAAGGTCAACGCCAGGGTTATGAATAAGCGCCGAGCAGCCAATGCCGATCCTCCTGCACGCTCCCTTGTAGCCTCGGAACGCTGCCACGCTCCACCGCTAACGTGGCTGAATATCGGCGGCGGCGCGGCGGACGGCGGCGACAAGCGCGCCGCAGGCGGCGTTATCCTGCGCGCGTTCCGCGTAAAGCAGGCCGATATCGCGCTGCAGGTCGAAGCCTCTGAGCTTCGGCCGCTTGACGCTGGGGTCGGCGTAGCTCTCCGGCATCACCGTTATGCCCAGTCCGGCGCGGACGAGCGCCAGCACTCGATCGTCGTTGTCGCTGCGAAAGCTGAACTCGGGGCGCACCCCGCGCGCAGTGAAGAATTGGCTGGTCGCCGAGAGCGCTTCGCAATGCCGGCGTACGATCATTACGTCGCCGGCGATCTGCGCCACGTCGACGACATCGGCCGCGGCGCAATGATGTCCGGCTGGCACCGCGAGCGCGTAGCCTTCGCGATAGAGCCAGTCGCTGGCGAACTTTCCTTCCTTCGACAAGACTGTCAGCGCTAGGTCGATGCGGCCGCGGTCAAGCCGGGCCATTAGATCGCGCGCCACGCCCTCGACGATCTCGAGCCGCGGTGCGTAGGGCGTGCTTTGGTGCTGGCGGACCAGCAGTTCGAGCACCGCAGTTGGGATGGTCGATAGCACGCCCAGGCGCACGAGGCCGCGTTCGGCGTCGGCGCCGACGGCCTGTTCGGCGCGGTTGAATTCGTGCTCGATGGTCCGCGCGTGGTCGAGGAAGCGCGCTCCGGCGTCGGTCAGGTTCACACGCTGCGAATTGCGGAAGAAGAGGGTGGCGCCCAGGCTCTCTTCCAGCTTGCCGACGCCGATCGACAGCGTCGCCTGCGTGACATTCATGCGCTTGGCGGCGCGGGAAAAATTGCCCGCCTCGACGACGGCCAGAAAATAGCGCAGCTGGCGGCGGTCAATCATAGGTTTTTTTTATACTGTTCGCCGGGAAACTTCAATTTTTCGCTATGCCTGCCCCTGGGTAAGCTCCGCCGCCACGAATCTGGGAGTTTGGGCGATGAGCGACGCATTTGCTGGGCTGGATTTCGCCTTGGGCGAGACCGCGGACGCCATACGCGAGACCACCGCCCGCTATGCCGCCGATCGCATCGCGCCCATGGCGGTCGAGATCGACGCCAACAACAAATTTCCGCGCAAACTCTGGCCCGAGATGGGCGCGCTTGGCCTGCACGGCATCACTGTCGCCGAAGAAGATGGCGGTCTGGGCCTCGGCTATCTCGAACACGTCGTGGCGATGGAGGAAGTGAGCCGCGCCAGCGCCTCGATCGGCCTCAGCTACGGCGCGCACTCGAACCTCTGCATCAACCAGCTCCGCCGCTGGGCGACGCCCGAGCAGAAGCAGAAATACCTGCCCAAGCTGATCAGCGGCGAACACGTCGGTTCGCTCGCCATGAGCGAAGCAGGCGCGGGATCGGATGTCGTGGGCATGAAATTGCGCGCGGAGAAACGAGGCGATCGCTACGTGCTGAACGGCACGAAGTTCTGGATCACCAACGCGCCCGAAGCCGACACTCTGGTTGTGTACGCCAAGACCGAACCGGGCGCCGGCTCAGGCGGCATCACCGCCTTCATCATCGAGCGCGGCATGCGCGGGTTTTCGACCTCGCAAAAGCTCGACAAAATGGGCATGCGCGGCTCGGACACCGGCGAATTGGTGTTTGAGGATTGCGAAGTGTCGGAAGAGAGCGTCATGGGCGGCCTCAATCGCGGCGTCGCCGTTTTGATGAGCGGCTTGGATTATGAGCGCGCGGTGCTCGCGGCCGGCCCGCTTGGCATCATGCAGGCGTGCCTCGACGTCGTGTTGCCCTACGTGCGTGAGCGCAAACAATTCGGCAAGCCGATCGGCTCGTTCCAGCTGATCCAGGCCAAGGTGGCCGACATGGTCGTCGCGCTCTCGGCCGCGCGGGCTTACGTCTATGCCGTCGCCAAGGCTTGCGACGCCGGCAAGACAACGCGCCACGACGCCGCTGGCGCCATCATGTTCGCCTCGGAAAACGCGGTGCGCGTGTCGCTCGAAGCGATCCAGGCGCTCGGCGGCGCGGGCTATACGAAGGACTTCCCGGTTGAGCGCTTCCTCCGCGACGCTAAGCTCTACGACATCGGCGCAGGCACCAACGAAGTGCGGCGCTTCCTGATCGGGCG
>JBFWZB010000009.1:80073-81891 GCA_050185805.1 Hyphomonadaceae bacterium | reverse complement strand
GCTCGATGCAGCGCGCCATGGCCGAGACCGAGCGCCGGCGCGAAAAGCAGGCCGCCTATAATTTGGCGCACGGCATCACGCCGCAATCGATCAAGTCGCAGATCAAAGACATCCTCGACAGCGTCTACGAGAAAGACAGCCTCACCATCGATCCGCGCGACCCGATGGCGTTCAAGCGCGGCGCCGGCGGCAAGGACAAGGGCCGCGGCGTGCGCGAGGACGGCGCCCCCTTCATCGGCCACAACATCAAGAGCTACATCGCCGATCTCGAACGGCAGATGAAAGACGCCGCCGCCGATCTCGAATTCGAAACCGCCGCGCGCCTGCGCGACGAGATCAAGCGCCTGCAAGAAACCGAACTCTTCATCGCCGACGATCCCCTCGCGCGGCAAAGCGCGGTCAACGCCGCCGCCGACGCCGCCGTGCATTCCTCACGCAACAGCGACCGCGCCACCCTCACCGGCGCGACCGTGCGCGCAAAGAAACCGCCGTATCGTGGGCGGCGGCGGAAGGGGCCTTGATGGAGGAGCCGATTCTCGGCGAACACGGCCGACGGTTGTTGGCGCGGTTCGGCGGCATGATTGTCGAGTGGAACCGTTGCGAGGATTGGGCGCGCAAAGTTGCGAATTGCGCCGCGGGTGAAACACACTACACATTTGCTCTTACGGCGGCGCTAGGCGGTGTTCAACTCGCGAACATGTTGCGCATTCTAGCCCAGACGACGCCCGCTGGCGAATACCGCGACCATTTGGAGCACGTCGCTGAATATTTCGACCGCCTGCGGGTTCACCGCAATCACTTCTGCCACGGGGTTTGGGGAGTAATGGATCCCGCGAACCCGCAAGATCCGGAAAACGCGTCGGGGCTCATAAACACAATCCGCGTTCAAGGCTCGACGGTGAAAAGCGAGATACGCCACTTCACGGAGCGCGATCTGATCGAAGTGGTGCAGTGGTGCGAGCTTGGTCAGGATTATATCCGCTACGTTTCCCTTGCATTCAACTCTGCGGGCGAAGCTCGCGTCGGCAGCGAAACACTTGCCCCGGTCGCAAAGCCGCCGTTGCCACCGCAAATCGACAGGGGGACAATCTATCGCTGGTTCGAAAAGAGATAGCACGTCGCAAAGTACGCACAGCCCGCACTTCTCCCGCATAGGAAGGGTGACAAACACTTCGCCGTTCTCTCTCGTCTGAGACCTTGCGCGCGAACCGCCCCTTCGCCCCCGCGAGGGGGAGAAGGTGTCAGCGAAGCTGACGGATGAGGGGGCGGCGCGCAGAACGAAGCGCAGCGCGCGATCTCGAATGCCCACCCTCATCCGGCCCTTCGGGCCACCTTCTCCCGCCCATGCGGGAGAAGGAACGATTCAGCCTGAGAGTACGCGCGCTTCCTTCGCCCCCGCGAGGGGGAGAAGGTGTCCGCGTAGCTGACGGATGAGGGGGCGGCGCGCAGAACGTAGCGCCGCGCTCGGCCTCAAACGCCCACCCTCATCCGGCCTTCGGCCACCTTCTCCCGCCCATGCGGGAGAAGGAATGCCACATCCTGAGAGTACGCGCGCCCCTTCGCCCCCGCGAGGGGGAGAAGGTGTCAGCGAAGCTGACGGATGAGGGGGCGGCGCGCAGAACGAAGCGCAAGCGTCGATGCAGTGCGCATCCTCGAATGCCCACCCTCATCCGGCCTTCGGCCACCTTCTCCCGCCCATGCGGGAGAAGGAACGATTCAGCCTGAGAACCTGCGCACGAACCGCCCGCCCATGCGGGAGAAGGAAAAAGTTAGTCCCGAAATAGCGCGTCCAAAAACAGATAAAGCCCGTCGCCGCCC
>JBFWZB010000009.1:68084-79973 GCA_050185805.1 Hyphomonadaceae bacterium | reverse complement strand
CCGCCCATGCGGGAGAAGGAACGATTCAGCCTGAGAACCTGCGCACGAACCGCCCGCCCATGCGGGAGAAGGAAAAAGTTAGTCCCGAAATAGCGCGTCCAAAAACAGATAAAGCCCGTCGCCGCCCGCGAGCACCCATTCGTTCGGCGCGCGCGCCACGCGCCAGCCTGCGCGTTCTAGGAACGCCGTGCGCGCCGCATCGAACGCGGCCTGCTCGGATTCATTATGCGAAGGACCATCGACCTCGATCACCAAGCGCGCGGCGACACACGCGAAATCGACCACGTACGGCCCGATTGCATGCTGTCTGCGAAACTTGAGCGCCGCGTAACGCCGTGATCGCAGCACGCGCCATAAGCGCTCGTCGGCTCCTTGCGCATCTGTCGCGCCCGCTCAATCGATCGATCATTGCGCACACAAGCACGCTACATCCGCCCCTTCGCCTCCGCGAGGGGGAGAAGAGAAAACGTGGAAACGTCCGCGCCCTATCCCACACCCCAACCCACAAAACCCCAAGCGCTTCACACAAAAATGCGCGGATGCGCGCGCTCAATCCGACCCGCTTGCGGCGCGCGTACACTGCTTCCGTCCTACGCATGGGAGGGTTTCGAAGAGCTCCGAAGCTTTGAGATGTGCAGGACGCGGCCGGTGCGGCGAGTGAAGAGGCCAAAGCGCGAAGGCGCGAAGGCAAGCCCACTCTGAAAATCTGTTCGCGGGGATGCAAACCGCGAAGTCCAAGGCTCGGAGCCTTGCGCACACAACCGGCGGCGCGGCGTGGAGCTAAGACACCCGCGGGTCTTGGATACTTCGACACCAGGGGTCCAAACCTGACGGCTTGGTCGCGGACGATGTCCGATTCAGCAACTCCTGCAGCCGCGTCCGGGACAAACGGCCGAAACCGGGACGCGAGCCTTGCGTCTTACCCGCCGCTTCACCCGAAGCGGCCTTGCCTGGCGCGATGCTCGCGTCCCGCCTCCCGCTTCACGCGCTTCGCTGCGCGCGCGTCCGCGCGTCTATGCGTCAAAGCGTTTTCGCCAGCGCTTCCATCTGCTTCGCCGTTTGCGTCCAGCCGGGCTCGAATCCCATTTCGGCGTGCTGCTTCATGGTCTCTTCCGACCAGTGCCGCGCCACCGCGCGATATCTGGTCTTGCCGTCGCCCAGATCCTCGAACGTGATCTCGGCGATCATGAACGGGCCGGATGGCTTGAAGTCCGGCGTCACCGCATCGGTGGTCACGATTTTCTTGTTCGGCACGATCTCCAGATAGAGGCCGGCGTTGGGAAATTCCTGCCCCTCGGGCGAGGCCATGACGAAGCTGCTGCGTCCGCCGGGCCGGAAATCGTTGTCCACGCTTTTGATCGTCCAGGGCTTCGGCGCGAACCATTGCTTGAGCAGGTTCGGATCGCTGTAGCAGCGGAACAGCTTTTCGGCCGGCGCGTCGAGAATGAGTTCGATGGCGAGTTCGTGCGACATGTGAAACCTCCGTCGTGTCTGCATCTAGGACGAAGCGGGCGCGCGGAAACCGACAGCCCCGCCGTTTAATTTTGCGCGCTCAGCATATCGAGATGGGCGCGGATGTGCGCCGCTTCGGCGGGATTGCTGGCCAAGGCGATGGCGCGGTTGAAGGCCTCTCGCGCTTCCTTGTTGCGGCCAAGCTGCTGCAGCAGCGCGCCCGAGAGACCGTGGAAATAGAAATATTTGTCGAGCCGCTCGCGCAACGGTTCGATCATCTCCAGCGCGGGTTCGGGCCCCTGCACTTTCGACACCGCCACCGCGCGGTTGAGCGTCACCACGGGTGACGGATTGTGCCGCTCCAGCGCGCTGTAAAGCGCATCGATGCCGGCCCAATCGGTGTCGGCCGGCGTAGCCGCGCGCGCGTGCAGCGCCGCGATCGCCGCCTGGATCTGGTACGGCCCCGGCCGCGCGTGCCGCATCGCTTTGTCGATCAGCGCCAGCGCCTCGGCGATCGGCTCGCGTTTCCACGCGCTGCGGTCCTGGTTTTCCAGCAGCACGATCTCGCCGCCGGCATCGAACCGCGCCGGCGCGCGCGCATGCTGCAGCAGCATCAAAGCCAGCAGGCCCATCATCTCCGGCTCGGCAGGAAACATACGCAGCATCAGCCGCGCCAACCGGATGGCTTCATCGCACAGCGCCATGCGATCAGGATCGGGCCCGGCGGAATAGCCTTCGTTGAAGACGAGGTAAATCATCGCCGCCACCGCCGCGAAGCGCTCGTTGCGCTCGATCGCCCCCGGCGCCTCGAACGCCAATTCGGCCTTGGCGATCTTCGCCTTGGCGCGGGTGATGCGCTGCTCCATAGCCGCTTCGCTGACCAGGAAAGCGCGCGCGATCTGCGCCACGCTCAGCCCCGAGACGATACGCAGCGCCAGCGCGATCTGCTGCGCCGGCGGCAGCTCCGGATGACAGCACACGAACAGGAGCCGCAGCACGTCGTCGCGATAATCGGCATTGTCGACGCGCTCGGCGGCGCGGGCCTCCGCATCGTCGAGGTCGGAGAGCAGATCATCCTCGGGCAACGCCGTCAGCCGGCTTTGCTTGCGCACCGTATCGATCGCAGCGTTGCGGCCGACCATGATCAGCCACGCCGCGGGGTCGCGCGGCGGGCCGTTCTTCGGCCACGCCTTCAGCGCCCGCAGGCACGCGTCCTGATATGCTTCCTCGGCGAGATCGAGATCGCGGAAATTGCGCAGCAGCGCCGCCACCGCTTGTGGACGCGCAGAAAGCAGCGCCGCTTCGATCCAGCCCGCCGCGGCCACATCAAGCCTTCAAATCATCGTTGGTGAGCATGACCGGGCGCACCTCGTAAGCGCCGCCGGGATTGGCGGCGGTGAGGTCGCGCGCGAAGCGCAGCGCCTCGTCGAGGTTTTCGCATTCGATGATGTAGAAGCCGAGCAGCTGCTCCTTGGTCTCGGCATACGGGCCATCCAGCACAACGTCATCGCTCTTGCGCAACGTGGTGGCGGCGCTCGTCGGCATCAGCCGGATGCCCTGCTTCAGCTTGCCGTCCCATTGGTCATGGACCTTCGCCAGCCGGCCCATGACGGCGGCGTCCTCGGCTTCGCTCCAGGCGAACACCGTGTCCTCGTGATTGTAGCAAAGCAGCGCGTAGAGCATGGGGCCTCCGTGTAAGAAGACGCACGGATACCAGCCCTGCCGACAAAGCCGCAGAAATTTATCAGCCCCCTGCCCGGACGGGTTAGACTGCGCCGATGGGCTGGACGAAAACCTATGACGGTGCGGAACCGGTACGCGTCAACAAATGGCTCGCCGCCGAAGGCGTGTGCTCGCGACGCGAGGCGGAAGAGCGCATCGCCGCGGGCCTCGTCGCCATTGACGGCGCGCGCGTCGAGGACGTCGGGCGCAAGATCGAACCCGGCCAGACGCTGGAACTGGCAGACGGCAACCGCCGCGCCGCCATTTCCATCGTGCTCAACAAGCCGGTTGGCGTGGTTTCGGCGCAGCCCGAGGGCGATCAAATCCCGGCCGCGCGCTTGCTGACGCGCGCCAATCTGATCGGCGCGCCTGCAAACATGCCGAACAAACGCACCCGGCTCGCGCCGCTCGGCCGGCTCGATCAGGATTCGCGCGGTCTGCTGTTGCTTTCGGAGGACGGCGTGCTGGCCAAGGCGCTGATCGGTCCGGACAGCGCGCTCGACAAGGAATACCGCGTTCGCGTGATCGGCCGCGTCGACGAGGGCAAGCTCAAGCTGCTGCGTCACGGCCTCAGCCTCGACAATCGCCAACTCAAGCCAGCCATTATCGAGCAGATCGAACCGAACTTGCTGCGTTTCGTTTTGCGCGAAGGCCGCAATCGCCAGATCAGGCGCATGTGCGAAGCCGTGGAACTCGGTGTGGCGGATCTGAAGCGCGTTCGCATTGGCCCGTTGCCGCTCGGCGATCTACCCGAAGGAAAGTGGCGCGCGTTGAGCGCCGGCGAGCGGGACGCGCTCATTCGAGAAAGCAAGCATGAATCCTGACGAAGCCGCCCAATCCCTGCTTGAAGCCGCGCGCGAAGGTGCAGCGCCAGTGTTCCCGGACGGCGCCGATCTCGAAACCTCGAAGGCGGGGGCCGATTTGCTGGTGAGCGCCAAGCTGGCCAAGTTTGCAGATGAAGGCCGCACCGAAATCGCCCTCACCAATGCCGGCCGGTATTGGGCCCTGCATGGCGGCTATCTCGGCTTCTTGAAGGAAGAGCCCGCGGGCGGCGGCGGCGGGCGTGGCCGCAATCCGGAACTGGAGGAAACGCGCCTCACGCTGATGCGGCTGCGCCTTTCCACGTTCTGGTGGAGCTTCGGCTTGTCGGTGGCGGGATTCGTCATTTCGATCGTGTCGCTCACCGTGGCGTTCACGATCGGCGGCCGGCTTGCGCCGTGACGCTCAGCTGTTGTTGGCGGCGCGGGCGGCGGCGTTGACATCCGCAGGTGGACGGGGACGGCCGATGCGGCCGCCTTCCGCAAGCCGCCGCAGCACACGCTCGGCAACCTGCAATTCCCGGTCTTCCTCTTCGAGTTCGGTGCGCAATTTCTCCAACTCGGCGACTTCCCGCACAAGCATTGCACGCCGCTCAATCACCGCTTCGAGGTCGGTCTTGTTCATGACAGCAGGTTTAACATTCGGGCGACGTTGCGGAAATTGGGCAAGCGCGGGAGGCGAGCAGCCTCCCCCCGGCTCACCCGGCGCGGCGGCGCAATTCGGCGAGGATTGCGGCGTCGAATTCGGCCGCGGAAAGCCCAGCATGGGCGGCGATGAAGTCGGTGAGGTCGGAGGCGGCGTGCGCAGCCTCAAAGCTCTCGCCGGGAATGATGCCACGGTCGAACAGGTATTCGTCCGATGTGCCGGTCAGGATGAAGGCGGGCCCCCAATGGAAGCCCGCCGCCTTGGCCAACTCGTTGGTGCAGTTCGAAAACAGCGTGTTGTAGAAGCGCGGGCGCGTTTCCAGCTCCTCGGTGCGCTCCAGCACGCGGCGCAGCAATACGCGCTCCTGCTCGTCGGTGATCGAGACCGGATAGACGAACACCTCATGGTCGAGCATCACAGCGCGCCGCGTCAGCAGGTCGCGCGCCTCGGCCCACACGTAGGCAAGCTCGAACGTATTGAAGGCGCCGCGCAGCGCCGAATAATCCTCGTTCGCCTCGCGCCGCGCCTCGATGGTGAGCCCGAGCATGCGGTCGTCCTGGAACTCGAACAGCAGCAGCGTATGCGCAGCCAGACGCGACCCGGGCTGCGGCTCCAGAACGAACCAGACATTGCGCACGTCGCTGACCGCGAAAGACGCCTCAGTGTAGGATTCCGTCAACGGACCTTGCGCGGCGTAGGTCCAATCGCTGACCGGAGCGACCGTGAAGCGATCATCCGCGAGCGAGACGTCGGCGGTGCGCGCGAGATAAGGATACCAATTGCGCTCGTTGCTGGGAGCGGACGTCGCGCATCCGACCAGAGCGATCGCCAGAGCGCCCATCACGGCGGTGCGCAACGGATGCGCCGAAACCCATTTCATCGCCGCCTCGATCACGACCGCCCGCTCCGCCTGCCGAGCCCCGCATATCAGCCTATTTGCGCCAATCCGTTAAGCCGCCGCCTTAACGGCGGGGTTGCATCATGATAAGCCAGCCCCACCTCCAGTGTCCCGACATTTCAAGGAGACGCCCCGATGGCGCTGCGCATTGGCGACAAAGCCCCCGACTTCGAAGCCGACACCACCAAGGGCCGCCTGAAATTCCATGACTGGCTGGGGAATAGTTACGGCATCCTGTTTTCGCACCCGAAGGATTTCACCCCCGTCTGCACCACGGAATTGGGCTATCTGGCCAAGCTCGCGCCCGAATTCGAGAAGCGCAACGTGAAGATTGTCGGGCTCTCGGTCGACCCGGTCGAGAACCATGAGCGCTGGCGCGACGACATCCGCGAGGTCACCGGCGGCGACGTGCAATATCCGATGATCGGCGATCACGATCTCAACGTCGCCAAGCTCTATGACATGCTTCCCGCAGAGACTGCCGGGACGTCCGAAGGCCGCACCGCCGCCACCAACGCGACAGTGCGGACCGTCTACATCATCGGCCCGGATAAATTGATCAAGGCGATGCTGATTTACCCGATGTCCTCCGGCCGCAATTTCGACGAGGTGCTCCGCCTGGTGGATTCCATCCAACTCACCGCCAAGCACAAGGTCGCGACGCCGGTGAATTGGAAGAACGGCGAAGATTGCATCATCGTGCCTGCGGTTTCGGACGAGGACGCGAAAGCGGCGTTCCCGAACGGCTGGACCACGGTGAAGCCCTACCTTCGCGTCGTGCCGCAACCCAAAGGGTAATCCGGCGCCGCTTCGTTAGCGCCACTTTAACGCGAGCGCATGCACGAATGCCAGCATGCTCCAGCGCTTGATCTATTGCAGCGATCGTGAAGACGGCGGCGATCTCGCGGCGCTGCTGGCGACGGCCGCGCACCGGAACAAGGGGCGCGGCGTCACCGGCCTGCTGATTGCCGACGCAAGGTCGTTCCTGCAGGTGCTCGAAGGCGAGCGCGCGACATTGGCAGCTCTGTTCCAGACCATCGCACGCGATCCGCGGCATAGCCGCGTCACGCTCGTCAGCGTCGAAGACATCCGCAGCCAATCCTATCCGGCCTGGGGCATGAGCCAAATCGCCGACGTCGCCAAAATAGCAGCGATGTGGTGGAAGACAGGCGCCGAGCGTCCGTTCGACCCACACGCGATGAGCGCACAAGAGGTGCAGAATTTCCTGCGCCTGGCGAGCTTCGAATTGATGAGCGCCGGCCCCACGCCGTGAGGCTATCACCACAGGGCCGCTCGCTTGCATCCCCGCCGTTTCTATAGGTACGGTTCGCCCGGAGAAGCGCGCCATGATTTTCGAGCAGGTCGCCGCCGGCGGCTGCCAATCCTATCTGATCGGATGCGCCAACGCCTGCGCAGCGGCGCTGATCGATCCCGAGTTCAGCAAGTTCGACCGCTATCAGGCGCTGGCCGCCAAGCATGGCCTCCGCATCAAATACATCATCGACACTCACACCCACGCCGACCACTTCACCGGCGCCAAGAAGCTGGCCGAAGCGCTGAACGTGCCGGTGATCATGCACCGGCTCTCGCCGGCGCCGTTCGCCGACATGCGCGTCGATGAAGGCGATGTGATCAAGGTCGGCGACATCCGGCTCAAAGTGCTGCACACGCCCGGCCATACGCGCGATTCTATGTCGCTTGTGGCGGAGGATCGCGTCTTCACCGGCGACGCGCTGTTGATCGGCGGCACCGGCCGCACCGATCTGCCGACCGGCGATCCCGAGTCGCTCTACGACAGCTTGTTCAACAAGATCCTAAAGCTCGACCCGGATCTGAAGGTCTATCCTGCACACGATTATCGCGGCTATTCGTGCTCGACTCTGCGCGAGGAGATCGAGTCCAATCCCCGCCTGCAGAAGCGCGAGAAAGACGAGTTCGTCCGCATGATGCAGACGCTCAATCTGCAGATGCCGACGCACCTCACCGAGGCGCTGCGCGTGAACATGTCCGGCGGCGTCAGCGTCGCGCAATTGCTGGCCGATGCGGCTGCGCAAGTGCCGTTCGTCTCGATGCAATCGGTGAAGGAGCAGGTCGAAACCCGCAGCGGTGAACTCGTCGTGCTCGACGTGCGCGAACGCGATTCCTATGAGGCCGGCCACATTCCGGGCGCGCGGCACCTCCCGCGCGGGCAGTTGGAATTGCGCGTGAACGAGGCGTTTCCCGATCCCACCGTGCGCATCGTCACTTATTGCGATTTCGGCAAAATCTCCACGCTGGCGGCGGAGAAACTGCGGCGCATGGGCTTTACGCGCACTGTCGCGCTCGACGGCGGCATGAAAGCGTGGGCCGAACAGAATTTCCCAGTCGAAACCGGGCCGGCGGCCTAAGCCAGCACGTCACGCGTTTCCGGATAGCGGCGGAAGTGCGCCGCGGCGTAACCGCAAACCGGCGTGAGTTTGTAGCCCTTCGCGCGCGCCTCATCGACGATCGCTTTCATCAGCCGCCCCGCCGCGCCGCGCCCGCGCGCGGCCTGCGGCGTCTCCACATGCAGAAGGGCGCGCACGCCGCCGCGCTCTGCGTAATCGGCGAAGGAGACGATGCCGTCCTCCTCCCATTCGAAGCGGCTGTCGGTCTGGTTGTCTTTGAGCTGCGTCATGTCGATAGAACGCGCGACGGCGCCGATCGGCGCCTAACGCAACACATCTCCGGCCTCGGGATGCACCTGCAACCACGCCACGGCGTAAGGGCAAAGCGCCCGCAGCTGCCGCTTGTTCTGGCGCGCATCAGCCAGCACCTGCTCCATGAGCCGTCCCGCCGTGCCGCGCCCGCGCGCCGAAAGCGGCACCTCCCAATGCGTCAGCGCACGCTCCTTGCCGCTATCGCGGTATTCGGCAAAGGCGACGCCAAGGCCTTCGTCCAGCTCGTAGCGCGACAAGGTTCTGTTGTCCTGAAACATGGGCATCCCCTTCCGCGCCTATCTGGCGGTTTCGGCGGGCGCGGACAAGAGCTAAGCCGAGGGCGATGAATTACCGCCACGCCTTTCACGCCGGCAACCATGCGGACGTGCTGAAGCACGCCGTGCTGTGGTTTTGCCTCGAGCGGCTTTTGTTCAAGGAAACGCCGTTCGCGGTGATGGACACCCATGCCGGCGCCGGCCGCTACGATCTGGAGAGTGACGCAGCCCAGCGCAGCCCGGAATGGCGCGGCGGCGTCGGCAAGCTGCTCGGCTGGCGTGATGCGCCGGCGCTGATCGCCGCGTATCGCGAGGCAGTGATGACGTTCAACTGCGAAGGCGGTTTGCGGACCTATCCAGGCTCGCCGGCGCTGATCGCAAAGGCGCTGCGCGCACAGGACCGGCTGATCGCATGCGAACTACATCCCGAAGACGCCGGCACGCTGCGACGGCGTTTTTCGGAGCGCGCAAATGTGCAGGTGCACGAGCGCGACGGCTATGAAGCGATTGGCGCGCTGCTGCCACCGCCGGAACGGCGGGGCCTGGTCCTGATCGATCCGCCTTACGAAGCCGCCGACGAAATGGCGCGCGCGGTTGCGGCGCTGAAGCTGGGGCTGAAGCGGTTCGGCCACGGCGCCTTCATCTGGTGGCGGCCGCTGAAAGATGCGCACGCGCTTGACCGCGCCGATTCCGAAATAGGCGCGCCGCTGCTGCGCACCGATCTCTGGCTCGACGATCCCGCCGCAACGAGCAAACTGGTCGGGTCAAGTCTCGCCATCGTTCACCCGCCCTATGGGCTGGAAGACGCACTACGCGACGCCCTGCCCGCGCTGGCCGAACGGCTCGCGATGGGAAGGGCCGGATGGCGCTTGGCTTTGACCTGAAGACGGGCCACAGAGTCTCGCCATGACTTTCGGCGAAATCTTCCTCTTCCTGCAGCAATGGCAGATCGCGCTGCCGATCGTGCTGGCGACGATGGGCGCGTTCTTCATCGCCGGGAAGCGGTGGACCGCGCTTTATGTCGGACTAATGCCCTTCATTAATTGGTCGTTCGCGGCGGTCGACACCTACACGATCCCGCCATCCCTGGGCGGGGGCGAATTCCAACCGCTGGCGATCGTCACCGGCCTCGTGCTGGTGTTCCGGGATTTCGCCCAGCGCGAAATGCGCCACTGGATCTGGGGCGCCATGATCACCGGATTGCTGCTCTCGACGCTGACCTCGTGGATCACCATCGTGGTGGCGAGCGGGCTCGCGTTCCTGATCAGCGAAACCATCGACTGGGCGGTTTACACCTTCAGCAAGAAGCCGCTCTCGCAGCGCATCATGCTCTCCAGCCTGGCTTCGGCGCCGTTGGACCAGATCGTATTTATCGGGCTCGCGTCTCTGGTCGTTCCCGGCATCTTCGCCTGGGGCACCATCGTTACCGGCATCGCCTCCAAACTGCTCGGCGCCTGGGTGGTCTCCCGGTTGGTGGCCGTCCGTGAACGACAAAACGAGATGAAACCCGCGTAAACGACGCGATATGCCCTTGCGTCGCGGAACCCCCGCGCTCATAAGCGGATTGTGAAGAAGCCGGCGAACCGCCGGCGGTGGTGCGAAGTCCCGCAGCGTGCGGCAAGTAATTTTCCCCAATCATGCTGAGGATCGCGAAGTCGTGCGGCGCTGTAGCGCGCGCACAGCCGTGGCGTTTGAGCTCCGGCCAATTGAGGAACAGAGGAAATGAGTTTCGACGACGAGTTTGGCGGCGACGACGATTTCGACGATCGCAAGAAGGACAAAAAGCGCGGCCGCGAACGCGGCGATGCCGAGCCAACCCCGCCCGAATTTAGCGGCGGCGGCGATTTTGGCGGCGGCGGCGGCGGTGGCGGCGGCTTCCGCGGCGGCGGCGGTGGCGGCGGCTATCGCGGCGGCGGCGGCGGCTTCGGTGGTGATCGCGGCGGCGGCGGTGGCGGCTATGGCGGCGGCGGTGGCGGCGGCTATCGCGGCGGCGGCGGCGGCGGTGGATACCGCGGCGGCGGCGGCGGCGGCGATCGCGGCGGCTACGGCGGTGGTGGTGGCGGCTATCGCGGCGGCGGCGGCGGTGATCGCGGCGGCTATGGCGGCGGCGGCGGCGGCTATCGCGGCGGCGGTGGCGGCGGCGGTGGGTTCCGCGGCCCGCGCGAGGGCGGTTTCGGCGGCGGCGGCGATCGCCCGCCGCGTCAACCGCTCGGCGAACCGCAAAACGGGACCGTCAAATTCTTCAACGGCGCGCGCGGCTTCGGCTTCATCACGCCGGATGACGGCGGCGCCGACGTGTTCGTGCACGTGAGCGCGGTCGAACGCGCCGGCATGCCTTCCCTAACCGAAGGTCAGCGCGTCAACTTCCAGACGCTGCCGGACAGCAAAGGCAAAGGCCCCAAGGCCGTGAACCTCAAAGCGGTCGACTAAACCGCGCGACGAGCGTTCAGAAATGCGAAGGCCCGCAGCAATGCTGCGGGCCTTTTTTTTGAGCGCTTCTTCCCTATTCGCTGCGTTCGGCCAAAGGCACAAAGATTTCGATCCGCGGCGCGCGCGAACCATCGGCTGCGCCCTCGTCGTGCACGACCTCCCACGGCAGGCCGTCTTCGCGCATCGGAATGCGGTGCGCCTGCAAGTACGCGTAAACCCGGGCATAGGTCATCGGCATCTGATTGCGCGGCGCCTCATGCGTCACGTGCATGGCGCGACCGGACGGCGTCTGCCCGATCTGTACGCCGACGACAGTCAGCGGCGTCGCACCGGAATAGGGATAACCGACGCGGAAGCTCATGCGATTCTGCGCCTGATCCCATTCGGTGGTGACGCGCAATTGCGGCCCGGCGCGGGTCAGCGCGTGCTGCGTCATAAAGCTATCGACTTGCGCCACGCCGACATTGAGCGCCTGCTCGACCTCGGCCGGATTGCGCGTCGATGTGGTGACGGGCGTATAGACATAAGCCTGTTCCGGCACGTCGCTGATGTCGGGCCGCATGCCCTCAAAATCGACGTTGGGCAATTGCTCGGCCAACGTCTTCAGGCGCGACAAACCGCTGTCGAGGTCCTGCTCGATCATCCGGCGCAGGATCAAATTCATGTAGCGACAGGGAATGTTCACATAACCCTCGCCGCAGCGGGCCGAGACCGACCACACGGCGCGCGACCCGTTAGCGGCGCGGGCGAGGTCGATGCGGGTGTTCAGCGTCGCGCGATCGCGGAATTCGAGAATGGTTTCGACGAAGCGGTTCTCCTCCGAGCGCACGATCGACATCGTGCCTTCGCCGACACGGCGGACGTCGCTGACCCAGCGCATGCGCTGGCCTTCGCCGGGCGCGCCGGAATAGGAATAATCAGCGTCGGGATCGAGCGCGTAATAAGGCGACCATTCTTTGACGATGCGGAG
>JBFWZB010000009.1:64823-67984 GCA_050185805.1 Hyphomonadaceae bacterium | reverse complement strand
GCGCCGCTGGAATCGCGGATCTCCATATCGACGTCGGTGCAATCCTGGTCGCAAGCGCCTTGGAAAAGGTACGAGCGGCCGGCTTCCAGGGTGAAGCGCTCGGCGTGGCCTTGGCTGTCCAGCGTCACCGCGGTGATCGCCTCCTGGCCAAAGGGCGTGTAGCCGGCGGCCTGGTGCGCGGCGCCGGCGTCGGCGAGTTCAGCCCTTACGACGGAGATGAAATCGTCCGGCGCGCCCGTGCCGGGCGCGGCGATAGGTTCGGAGACCGCGCGCTCCACCGGCGTCCCGCCGGACACGACGCGCGCCCCGGAATAGCAAGGTTCGGCGGCGCAAGAATACACCCAAAGCCGCACATAATGCGGACCGCTGCGCACCGGCGTGATCTGCACATAGGGCGTGTCGTCGAGGGCGATGTCGCGATCGACCAGCACGCCGTCATTGCCGTAAATCTCCATGTCGAGATCGGTGCAATCGTCGTCGCAAGCGCCGTAGATGCGATAGTTCACGCCGCGGCGCAGATTGACCGCCCAGAGGTGGCCTGCTTCGAGCATTAGCGGCACGACGAGATCAGGGACGTTGCGTTGCGCGCCATAGCCCAGCGCCTCATGCACGGCCATGCCGCCGTCGAGATAGGCGCGGACCTGGCCCTCATACTCGTTCTCCTGCGCCAGGGCGGGTCCGCCGCCGGCCAGGGTTAGCACCGCCGCGGCGGCCGCCGCTTTGATCCATGTGCGCATGCTCTCCTCCTTCGCCGCCCGGGCGTCCCATATGAAAGAGGCGTAGGCGCGGCATTGCGCGAGGACAATCACCCCCAAATCGGGCGACCTGGGCTAAATTGACGGAATCCATGACCGGCGCCGACAAACCCGCCCTGCCCGCGCTCGACACGCTGCCGACCGAGGACGCCCCCGCCGCCCAGCTTAAGGGCGTGGAGGCGATCCGCGACGCCTGGAAGCGGCTGCCGGCGCGGCCGGGCGTCTACCGCATGCTCGGCGAGAACGGCGAGGTGCTTTATGTCGGCAAGGCCAAGAGCCTGAAGGCGCGTGTGGGCCAATACGCGCAGGGCCGCGGCCACGCCAACGCCATCTACCGCATGATCCAGCAGACCCGCGCGCTGGAGGTGATCGTCACGGCGACGGAAACCGAGGCGCTGCTGCTCGAGACCAATCTGATCAAGCGCCTGAAGCCGCGCTTCAACGTGCTGATGCGCGACGACAAAAGCTTTCCCTACATCGCTATCCGCACCGATCACCCGACGCCGGCTTTGCAGAAGCATAGGGGCGCCAAAAGCTTCAAGGGCAAATTCTATGGCCCATTCGCATCGGCCGGCGCCGTCAACCGCACGCTCAACACCCTACAGAAAGCGTTCCTGCTGCGCTCGTGCTCCGACAGCGTGTTCGCCGGGCGCACCCGGCCGTGCATGCTCTACCAAATCAAACGCTGTGCCGGGCCGTGCGTCGATCTGGTCGAGCCCGGCGAGTATGCGGCGCTGGTGAAAGACAGCGTCGACTTTCTCGAAGGCCGCTCAGTCGAGCTGCAGGATCGCTTGGCGCAGGAAATGCGCGCGGCCTCCGATGCGCTCGAGTTCGAGCACGCCGCGCGGCTGCGCAACCGCATCCGCGCGCTGGCGGCGGTGCGCGCCGCGCAAGGCATCAACCCCTCGACCTTCAAGGAAGCCGACGTGTTCGCGCTGTATTGCGAGGGCGGACAAAGCTGCGTGCAGGTGTTCTTTTTCCGCGCCGGGCAGAATTGGGGCAACCGTGCGTACTTTCCACGCCATGGCGCAGAGGATCAGCCGGCCGACATCCTTTCGGCGTTCCTGGCGCAATTCTACGACGAGCGCGAACCGCCAAAGTTGATCCTCGCCAATATCGAGCCGTCGGATCGCGCATTGCTGGAGGAAGCCCTGTGCGTGCGCGCCGCCTGCAAGGTGGAAATCCGCGCGCCCGAACGCGGCGAGAAGAAAGACATCGTCGATGCAGCGCTGCTCAACGCGCGCGAAGCGCTTGGCCGGCGCATGGCCGAAGCCGGCAGCGTGGCGAAATTGCTCGACGGCGTGGCGGAGACATTCGGCCTGGCGCAGCGCCCCGACCGCATCGAGGTGTACGACAATAGCCACATCCAGGGCGCCAATGCGCTCGGCGCGATGATCGTGGCCGGTCCGGACGGGTTCGTGAAAAACCAGTACCGCAAGTTCAACATGAAGACGGAGGAGTTCGGCGGCGACGACTTCGCCATGATGAAAGCGATGATCCGGCGCCGCTTCGCGCGCATGCTGACGGAACGGGAAGTAGCGGAAGGCAGCGCCCTTCCTCCCTCGTTTACGGCGGAGGCGTTGCCGCAACAGGCGAAGGGCGCACAAGACGCGCAGGCATTAGACGATGGCGATACCCCTGCAAGCGCGCGAGCAAAGGCCGGTGGCGCCGTCACCGATGGCGGCATCGATTTCTCGAAGGAACGCGACGAACCGGAGCGCGAGTCAAAATTCGGCGCCTGGCCCGATCTGGTGCTGATCGATGGCGGCGAAGGACAATTGGCGGCCGCGCTCGACGCGCTCGAAGACCTTGGCTTGAAAGGGCGCGTCGCTATCGTAGGCATCGCCAAGGGCGTTGACCGCGACGCCGGCCGCGAACGCTTCTTCGTACCCGGTAAGCCCGCGTTCAGGCTCGAAGAGAAAAGCCCGGTGCTTTATTATTTGCAGCGGCTGCGAGACGAGGCCCACCGCTTCGCCATCGGCGCGCATCGCGGCAAGCGCAAAGCCGGCATCACGCAAAGCCCGCTCGACGACATCGACGGCGTCGGCCCCACGCGCAAGCGCGCATTGCTCAACCGCTTCGGCTCGGCACGCGGCGTTGCGCGCGCAGCGCTGGCCGAACTTGAAGAGGTCGAAGGCGTGAGCCGCGACCTGGCGCAGCGCATCTACAATTACTTCCACGACAAACGCTGAGGCCTCGGTTGACATCGGCGCGCGGCGCGCACATATTCATCCATATGGTTGAATATAAGTGAGCGCGGCCCTCGCCCTCGACAACACCATGATGGCGCTCGCCGATCCGACCCGGCGCGCAATCCTGCAGCGGCTGACCGGCGGCGAAGCGCGCGTAACCGAATTGGCGGCGCCGTTCGCGATGTCGCTCAATTCGGTCTCGAAGCACATTCGC
>JBFWZB010000009.1:61379-64723 GCA_050185805.1 Hyphomonadaceae bacterium | reverse complement strand
CCGCTTCTGGGCCGACGTGCTGGCGGCGCACGCCGTCTACGATAAGTCGATCTGATGGCCGAGACGCCGGCGATCAGGATCGAGCGCCGCTTCGAGGCGGCGCCGGAACGCGTGTTCGACGCCTGGCTTGATCCGGCCTGGATCGCGCGCTTCATGTTCGGTCCGCACTTGCGCGACGAGACAGTGGTGAGCTTGGAGAACGATCCGCGCGTCGGCGGCGAGTTTCACTACAGGGTCAAGCGCGGCGACGCGGAGATCGACCACACCGGCACGTATCGCATAATCGAACGGCCGGGCCGGCTTGTATTCACCTGGGGCGTCGATGCGGAACAGGGCGATCTGAGCGTGGTGACGATCGAGATCGTGGCGGACGGCGACGGCGCCAGGCTGACGCTGACGCATCATCTGCATCCGGATTGGGCTCAATACGCCGAGCGAACGCAGGCGGGCTGGACCAAGATCGTGGGCGATCTCGCCGCCGCGCTTGGGTGAGCCCGGTTTCCAGGCGCACCGGCGCACACTAAGAAGCGCGCATGAAAGCGCTGCCGACGATCCTAACTATTGTGCGCCTGTGCCTGGGCCCCGTGATTGCGGGGCTCGTCCTTTGGGCGGCGGCTTCGCTCTACACTGACCGCCTGCTTTCGGGCTTCATCTACGCTCTCGCGTGCATTCTGTTCGTCTTGGCGGCGCTGACCGATTGGGTCGATGGCTGGCTCGCCCGCAAGCTGGACGCTGTAACGGCGTTGGGCGCGGCGCTCGATCATTGCGCGGACAAGGTGCTGATCGTCTGCGCGCTGGTGGCGCTGGCTTACGCGTCGCTGCCGATGGAACTGGTCGTTGCGGCGATCATCATCCTTGGCCGCGACGTGCTAATCGCGGGCTTGCGCGAGGGCCTGGCGAACGCGGGCCGCACCTTGCCGGTCAGCGCCCTTGGAAAATGGAAGGCGGCGGCGGAGATGGCGGGCGTGGCCACGTTCCTGGCCTACCAGGCGGCGGCCCTGCTCTCCGCCGCGCCGCGGCTGATCCTCGGATTGGACTGGGCTGCGCACGGCTTGCTTTGGGCCGGGGCGGGTTTGGCGGTGATCAGTGGCGCGGCCTACGTCCGGACCGTGCTCCAGCCGGCTTAGCTATTGGAAACGCTGCATTTTCTACGTGTGTTGGACGGTTCCTTTACTCTAGGTTGAATAGCCTCCCGTTCGCTGCGAGGTGGGATGTACGAATTCGAGCCCGAAGACGAACGGGCGCTCACGGCGTTGACCGACGCCGTGGCCGCCGTCTCCGAACGCCTGCGCGCCAAGCCAAAGCCGCGCGCGGCGCTGATTGCCATCCCGGATGCGGCGGGCCGTTCGCTGATGCGGCGCGCGCTCGCGGCCTTCGGTTTCAGGCTTCACGAAGCCGGAGACAACGCCGAAGCAGCCGCAAGCGCGGCGGGACGGACGTTCGACCTCATCGTCTTGAGCGCCGGGCCGGAGACGGCGCATTGGGCGCGGCGGGTGCGGGCTTTGCCTGGGCTGCGCGGCGCTGGCGCGCTTTTGGCGGCTGGACGCTGGGACAATCCCGACTGGCGCGAGGAGGCCGCGGATGCGGGCGTGGACGCTTTTGCCGACCCATCGGCGCCGGGGGCGCTGATTGAAACGATGGCGCTGCTGCTCGGCGGGTTCGCCGCCGACGGCTCAATCGGGGCGGCCGAACTCGATCCAATTGAGCAGGACAATAGCGGCCAGGAAGGCCAGGATAGCGAGCACCGCGGGGTTGAGGAAAATGTCCATCGCCGTCCCTAGAATTTGTCGCGCGGGGCCGACCTAGCCTATTCGCCCGCGCCGCGCCAGCGGCGGAGGGTCGCAATCAGGCGTGTTGCACAAGCGAAAGCAAATTCAGATCGGGATCGTGGAACCAGGCGACTTTGGTCCCATCAGGCGCCGCCCAAACGCCCTTCGCGTCCTGCGGCAGGAAGCCAAAACGGGCGAACATGACGCCCTTGGCGGCGAGGCCGTCCACGGCCTGGTCGATATTGGCGACGTCGAAGGCGATCACCGCATAGGGCGCGGGCACAACCGTCGGCGTTTTCGAGACCCGGATCTTGGCGTTGGCGGTCTCGAACACCGTAGCGAACTGGTCTTCGCCGTTGAGCTTTAGGCCAAGCGTTTCGCCATAAAAGGCCTTCGCCACTTCCGGCTTCACGGTGCCGACGAGCACGGTGAGCTGCGATGATGCGAGCATGAGCGGCCTCCTCCGCGACAGCGATAACACGCGAGGCCTATGCGCCAAACGAAAAGGGCCGCCCCGAGGGCGGCCCATTGAAAGCGTTATGCGCCCTGCGGCTGCGCACCGCCCCAGCCGCCGGGATGCGGCGCGGGCGCGTCGTCTTCGTCCGTCACCGGGAGCGCCGGCGTCGGCGGCGTCGGCGCAGCCGGCTGATCGTCCGGGCGATCGAGCTTTTCGCCACGAATTACGGCGGCGATCTCTTCGCCGGACAGCGTTTCGTATTCAAGCAGCGCTTCCGACAAACGCTTATGCTCCTCGGCCTTCTCGGTGAGGATTTGCTTGGCCTTCTGATAGCCCTCATCAACCAGGCGCTTCACTTCGGCATCGATCTTCTGCGCGGTGGCTTCGGCGACGTTTTGCGTGCGGTTGACCTGCATGCCGAGGAAAACCTCGTCATTGTTGTCGCCGTAGGCAACGAAGCCGAGCTCGTCCGAATAGCCCCAGCGCGTGACCATCATGCGCGCCAAGCGCGTGGCGGCGGAGATATCCGATGATGCGCCCGAGGTGACCTTGTCCTTGCCGAAAACGAGTTCTTCGGCGACGCGGCCGCCCATCATGACCGCGAGACGCGATGTCATCTGAGTGTAGTTCATCGAGTATTTGTCGCCCTCGGGCAGCTGCATCACCATGCCCAGCGCGCGGCCGCGCGGGATGATGGTGGCTTTGTGCACCGGATCGCTCTCCGGCACGTTGAGCGCGACGATGGCGTGGCCGCCTTCGTGCCAGGCGGTGAGCTTCTTCTCGTCCTCGCTCATCACCATGGAGCGCCGCTCGGCGCCCATCATGACTTTGTCCTTAGCGTCCTCGAATTCGCGCGAAGTCACGACACGCTTGCCGCGACGCGCCGCCAGCAGCGCCGCTTCGTTCACGAGATTGGCGAGATCGGCGCCGGAGAAGCCTGGCGTACCGCGTGCGATGACTTTGAGGTCGACACCCTGCGCCACCGGCACATTGCGGGTATGCACGCGGAGGATTTTTTCGCGGCCGGCGACGTCCGGGTTCGGCACCACCACTTGGCGGTCGAACCGGCCCGGGCGCAGCAGCGCGGGATCCAGCACGTCCGGACGGTTGGTGGCGGC
>JBFWZB010000009.1:0-61279 GCA_050185805.1 Hyphomonadaceae bacterium | reverse complement strand
CGCATAAAGAAGAACCAGGCGCCGATCAGCAGCAGCATCGGCAAGATGCCGAGCAGGATATCGCCCAAACCCGGGCCTTGACGCGGGCGCTCCGTCTTCACTTCGACATTGGCTTCGTCGAGACGCTGCACGATCGTGTTCATCGTGCCGGCGGGCAGATAGGTGACGAACTCCTGATTGCCCTTGGTGCGGCCATAGAGGGCGTCGCCCTGGGTGGTGACGCTCAGAATCTCGCCCGCCTCAACGCGGTCGATCAGACGCGAATACGGCACTTCCTGTGCGCCGCGCATAGTGTTCGGGCCAGACAGCGCCGCGAACAAGACCACGAGAACGAGGGCGATGACGCCCCAGATAAGCAATGAGCGGATGGGCATGGACCGACCTTCTGGTCTCCTGCCGCGGGCGGGCGCCGGCGGCGGAAACGATTTCTTCAGCAAGATAGGGACCGCGCCCGGCCCTGAACACCCCCGATCGTTGCACGAGTGCGGTCAAAGCGCGGTTTATGCGCGGCTGATTTTCACCGCATTAAGCCTGTCTTTGTGGTCTAAACCGGGCCGAGCCGGTGTTTGACGTGCTGTTCCATGAGCCAGCGCGCGCGCACCAAGCCTGTAGCGGCGGCTTCCGCCAGCGCCACCACCCGCCCTGCCTGCGCGACCTGAGGAGCGGCGCCGGGCATCAACACACAATCGGGCGCTGTGGCGGTAAGTGCAAGGCGGCCGTCCCAGACAATCTCCACGCGTTCGGCCAGGGCCAGAGGCTCGAGCGGCGGCACGCCCGCGCGCCCTGTGACGGCGCCGGCGTCGCGGCCGATGTGGATTTTGCCGCGACGCGGCGTGAGCGTCGCGCCGCCAAGCGATGCGCCACGAAACGCGGCTGTGCCAATTTGAACCTCGAGGCGAGCGGCCGCTTCGACTTCCGGCGTCTGCGCCGCCCCCGCCGCGGCGGCGATTAGAACCGAGAGCGCCCGCCGCCGCGCGCTCCCGCCGCCGCGCCACGCAGCGCAATCGAGCACAATCTCCTGCTCGGCGAACGACACGGCGGAAGCAATCAAGGCGCGGGCCGCCGCATCGACCGTTTCCGCCAACGCGCGCAGTTTGGGCGCCGCTCGAGCCAAGCGCATCGGATCAAGGCCCTCCGCTTCAAGCGCGGCCAAGCGCGCGCGCACGCGAACGCGCTCATAGTGCGCGTCCTCATTGGCCGGATCCTCGATCCAATGCGCGCCGCGCTCGCGCAACCAAGCGCGGAGCGCGGCCCGGCGCCCACTCAGCAACGGGCGCGCGAGCAGCAGCCCTCTTCCTTCCGGCCAAAGCGGCGCGGCATCGAGCGCGGCCATGCCGGCGAGACCGCGCCACCCGGAGCCAGAAGCGGCGCGCATAAAGACGGTTTCGGCTTGGTCGTCCGCGGTATGCGCCAACGCGATGACGCGCGCACCGCGCGTGCGCGCATGCGCGCAGAGCAGCGTGTACCGCAGGCGGCGGGCATGCTCTTGACTGGCGCTGGGGGGCGAGCCCTCAGGCCGAAGAAGTGCGGCGCTCACCCCCGCGTCGCGTGCGATTTGCAGCGCAGCCTCCGCGCGCGCGGGCGAGCCTTCGCGCATGCAATGATCGACAATCGCAGCGTGCAAACGCGCGGCGCCAAATTCACCGATCAAAAGATGCAGCAACGCGGCGGAATCGCCGCCGCCGGACAAGCCGATCAGGATCGGCCCTGCTTCGCCGCCGATGCGCTCGATCGTCAGACGATCGAGCATGCGCGCGTCAGGCGGCGCAATTGGCGGCGCGCGCTTCGCGAGCCGCAAGATCGCGCACCGAGCGCGACGCGTTCGGATAGCGGCGCGTCAGCTGGCCGAAGGCGCCGCAGGCCTGCCGCTGCTGGCCCATGCCGGCGAGCGCCATGCCAAGACGCACCTGCGCCTCGGGCGCGCGCGGGCCTTGTGCATTGCCCTGAAGATACGTCACGAAATTCGCCGCGGCGTCGGCGTGGTTATTCCGCGCCAACAGCGTGAACGCGTACCAATAGCGAGCGTCGGCGCTGGTCGATTCATCCGGATAACGCTGCAGGAAATCGGCGAATGCGACCTCAGCTTCGGCCAGTTCGCCATTGTTCAGCAATTCACGCGCGCGGCTGTAATCGTCGGCTGCGTCGCGTACGGGCTGCGGCGGCGCCGGCAGCGCGGTTTCGGAGATCGAACCCAGCGTGCCGGTGGCGCGCTGCTGCGCTGCATTGAGGCCGCTCGGCGCCGGCGCGCCCGATGGCGACGGCGCCACGCTGCTACGCTGATCGCCCTGCGGACGCACCACTTCCTCGCCCGGCTGGGCATCAGGATTCTGCAGGCTTTGCACCGCGCTGTCGTTCACGGCGGAGAGCTCGCCGACCATGGCGCGCAGCCGCGTGATCTCGCGGTTGGCCTGCATCAATTGATATTGGACGCGCTCGTTCTCGGCGGTCGCGTCGCGCAATTGCGCTTCCAATTCTTCGATGCGGTCCTGACGCGCGTCGGCCGGCGCGTACGCGGCAGGCGGCGGCAATTGGGTTTGCGCGGCGGCGGGAAGGGCGAAAGCAAAACCGGCCGCGGCGATGATCACCGCGAGCCGGCTGCGCCCGGAGGAAACGGGACGTTCGTTCATGTGCACAGACCTAGCAGCGCGCCCCGGCGAAATTGGGGCGCGCCGCCTTAAGGCGTTGTTTAGGACACCGCGCCCGAGACGATCTGGGTGTGGGCGTTGCGGTTCACCGACCAGGCCTCTTCGTTGGCGCGCGGATCGAGCGGGCGTTCCTTGCCGTAGGAGACGGTCTCGATGCGGTTGGCTGGAACGCCCAGCGACACCAGGTAATCGCGCGCAGCGGCGGCGCGGCGGGCGCCCAGGGCGAGGTTGTATTCGCGCGTGCCGCGCTCGTCGCAATTGCCGGCGACTAGCACGTTCACGTTCGGATACTGGCGCAGCCAAGCCGCTTGGCGCTCAAGCACCGAGCGGGCTTCTGCGGAAAGATCGAAACGGTCATATCCATAGAAGATGCGATCACCGACGGAGACTCGGAAATCTTCGACCGAGCCAGGCACTGGGCCGCTCGGCTGCGATGGCGCGGGGGTGCTCGGAGCAGCCGGCGGCGGCGTGGTTTCGGCGGGACGGCTGGCGCAAGCGGCGAGCGCGGCGACAGCGGCGACGGCGACAAAAGTTCTACGCATTGGCTCAATTCTCCCCTTGTCCACGGCGCCTTCGGCGCCGTGCGTTCCCCCGGCAGTGAATGCTAAACTACCGCCGAGGTTCCTAGACTTCAAATTTGTTCCCTTCACGGCAGCAACGGTGACCAAGCTGGGTCGGATGCTTCGGTTTGGGTAGGCACGGGACGTAGATTTCGCCCCGTAAGGTCGACCGACCACAGCCGCGGGCCCTCCCCGCGGCCTTCGCGGAAGAACATGATCACCCGCCCATTGGGCGACCAAGTCGGCGCTTCGTCCAGATAGCTTTCGGTTAAGATGCGTTCACCGGAGCCGTCAGGGCGCATGACGCCGATGGCGAAGCGGCCGCCGGACTGGCGTGTGAAGGCGATCAGATCGCCCCGCGGCGACCAGACCGGCGTCGAATAACGCCCCTCCCCAAACGAGATACGGCGCAAGCCCGAGCCGTCGGCGCCCATCACGTAAAGCTGGGGCGAGCCGCCGCGATCGGAATTGAACACGATCTGCGCGCCGTCGGGGGAATACGAGGGTGACGTGTCGATCGCGGGATGGTTGGTGAGCCGCGAGCGCTGCCGCGAACGCAGGTTCATCGTGAAGATTTCGGAATTGCCGTTCATGTCCAGCGTGAGCGCGACGCCGGATCCATCCGGCGTGAAGCGCGGCGCGAACGTCATGCCGGGGAAATCGCCCAGCACTTCGCGACGATTGGTTTCGAGATTGTACAGGAACACGCGCGGCGCGCCGGTCTCGAAACTCATATAAGTGATCATTTGCGTCGAGGGCGAGAAACGCGGTGTCAGCACTTGCGAATCCGGACCGGTGAGGAAAAACGGATTGGCGCCGTCCTGATCCATGATCATCAGCCGCTTCACGCGGCGCGTGCGTGGGCCGCTTTCCGACACGAACACGATGCGGGTGTCGAAATAGCCGCGCTCGCCGGTAAGCTGCTCATAGATCTGATCGGAAATGCGGTGAGCGATGCGGCGCCAATTGTCGGGCGTTGTCGCGTATTGAAATCCGGTGAGCGAGGTTTCGCCCAGCACGTCCCACAAGCGGAATTCGATGCGCACGCGGCCATCCGGCAATTGCGAGACTTGGCCGACGACGAGCGCTTGCGCGTCGACGATGCGCCAATCAGGAAACCGCGGCGGCACGTCGAGCGCCTGAATGCGCTCGATGAAGGCTTGCGGCGCAATCGAGCGAAACAAGGCGGAGCGCTCGAGATTGGCGCGAATGACGCCGGCGACATCGCGGCCGACGGCGGCGGTGTTGGGATCGGCGGCCAGAAAATCCGGGATAGCGATCGGCATCGGGTTGAGGTGGCCCTCCTCGATGTCGACGCGCAGCTGCGCGCTTGCGGGCGCAGCCAAGGCCAACGCGAAGATGGCGGCGAAGGCGGCGAAAATCGTCCGGATCAAACGCATCGTCTTCTCTCTTTCTCGCGGACCCGACCGGGTCCGGCCCCTTATTATAGTCCGCCAGACCTCAAAGGCTCGGGCGGAAGGTGAACTCGGTTTCACGCCAGATATCGAAATGCTCGCCGACGACAGGATCGTCAGGGAACGGATACGGATCGCACTGGCGCACAGCGCGCAGGGCCGCCTCGGCGGCGGTGCGCATGGCGGGATCGAAGGTGTAATTGCGCGGGCTGGTGACGCGCGGCTGGCCGTTGAGCGTGCCGTTGCGGTTGAGGCTGAATTCCACCGTGACGACGAGGCGATCGGGATCAGGCAAATCCACCGGCATGCGCCAGCATCGGCGCAGATGCGCGCGCGCCAGGGCGCGGGCGCGGTCCTCAAGCGCGACTGCGTCTGCGGTGCCCGGGCCTGCGGCGCGCTGATTGCGATCGGCGCGCGCGCCGTCGTTGCGCTCACGCCCAGGCTCACGCTGCTTGTCGACCAAGCGGGCGATGGCGGCGAGGTCGAACTCGTCCTCACGCTGCTGGCGGCGCTCCGGCGGCGGCTCGGGCGTTGGCGCGGGCGCCTCTTCCGGCACTTCCTCGACCGTTTCCTCGGCGGCCTCCGGCGCCACTTCCTCCTCGGGAATTTCCTCGGCCAATGCGCGCACGTTGGATTCCAGCGCGACGTCGACGATCTCAACCGGCACCACGGCCCCGGCGGCGGGCTCGATAGTGGAGCGCGCTTCCCAGGCCAGCAGCGTCATCAGCACGAAGCCGACATGGCCGACAGCGGAGACGAGCCAACCGGCGCGCATTATTCCTCGCTGCGCGGCGCCGAACGCTGCGGCGCGTTGGCCGTATCGGTGACGAGGCCGAGATTGGTGAAGCCCGAGCTCGACAGGCGCGCCATGATGTCGGCGACAAGCCCGTAATCGGCGGTGGCGTCGGCGCGGATGAAGACCCGGCGGTCGTAGCCTTCGCGCGAAATCGCGCGCATTTGCGCCACCAATTCCTCGCGGTCGATCACGGTTTCCTGCACGAAGACCGTGCCGTCCTCGCGAATGGAAATGGTCAGCGGCTCAGTTTCGCTTTCGAGCTGTTTGGCCTGTGTGCGCGGCAATTCCACAGGCACGCCGACCGTGAGCAACGGCGCGGTAACCATGAACACGATCAGCAGCACCAGCATCACGTCGACAAACGGCGTGACGTTGATTTCGGAAAGCCGGCCGCGGCGGGCGGAGCGTCTGCCGCGGCGGCCCCGTCCTGCGGAGGCTGCGAGACCGCCGGCCATCAGCCGCGCTCGCTTAAGCGGCGCGATAGGCGCGCGGCGACTTCATCGCTGAACGTATCGAGGCGATCGCCGAAGCGGTCGAGGTCACCGGTGAACTTGTTGTAGAAGATCACCGCCGGGATTGCGGCGACAAGGCCGAGCGCGGTGGCGAACAATGCTTCGGCGATGCCGGGCGCGACGACGGCGAGATTGGTTTGCTGCTGCGCGGCGATGTTGGTGAAGGCGTTCATGATGCCCCACACGGTGCCGAACAGGCCGATGAACGGCGCAGAGGCGCCGACAGTGGCGAGCACGCCCAGCGAGCGCGAGGCCTTGGCCATCTCCCGCGCGACCTGCGCCTGCATCAGGCGATCGACGCGTTCAAGCATCATCTGCGCGCCATCGGCGCCCATCCCGCCGTTGCGCCGCGCGTCGCGCCATTCACGGTTGGCGGCCGCGAAGACGCGGCTCAGCGCGTCGCGCGGACGATCGCCAGAACCTTCGTCGATATCGTCAAGCGAACGCCCGGACCAAAACTGGCGCTCAAACTTCCGCGCGTTAGATTCGAGTTCGCCAAACTGCAGCCATTTGTCGACAGCGATGGCCCATGACCAGATCGACATCAGGGCCAGGATCAGCATGACCCCTTTGACCACCGGGTCGGCCTGGAGAAACAGGGTCCAGACCGTGATTTGCTCTGCGCCGGATTCCATGCTCGCTCCCGCATCCGCGGCTTCCAGTTCCCGCCGCGCCCCAGCGGGGTTTAGAGCCGGATGAGTTTGTCAAAAGCTGGACCGGGGAGGCTCTAGAAATGGTTTAAGCCGTTCTGACAGCAGGGCTGGCGGCTTCCGGGGACGGCCTGTGAGGCTGATGCAACAAACCTCGACCTCGGCCCGCACCAGCGTTTCACCGCCGCGCTCCAGCGCCTGAGCGATGAAGATCCGCGGTCCGCGCATCGATTCGTAGGCGGTACGGACCACCAGCGCATCATCGATCCGGGCCGGCTTGAGGAAGTCCAAAACAATGCGGTTTACGGCGAATCCCAGTGGCTCCGCTCCCGCCAGCAATTCGCTATGGTGAATGCCGGCCAGGCGGAGAAAGTCGCTCCTGCCCCGCTCGAAATAGCGCAAATAATTGGCGTGATAGACGAGGCCGGTGAAGTCCGTGTCCTCGTAATAAATCCGAACCGGCAGGAGATGGACCCGGCCTTCAATGCGGCCGGCTGAGGGGGCGTCGTCACTCACCCGCTTCGGATACACGAGCGCGCCGCATGTGCGAAGACGACAAGCGGCCCGGCGCGTCCACAGCCCAAGCGGAGAGCTTCGAGGCGCTGGCGATCCAGGCGCGCAACGGCCGGTGAAACAGGGCTGCGGCCGCCAGATTGAGCGCGAGCGCGCCCGCGAAAAGCGTCACGAAGAACAACGGCCCGTGCGCTTGGACGTTGGGCGCGATCCAGCGCAGCACCAGCGGATGCACCCATTCCAGGTAGAAGCCGTTGACGATCAGCAGCGCCACCGTGTTGCGGCCCCAGGCGGCGACCAGCCAACGCGCGCCGCGGGCGTAGGCCGCCACAACGATGGCGAAGGAAGCGAGAAACGCCGCGCCGGCCGCTGCGCTCACGAAGAAGAGCGGCAGATTGCCGTAAACGCCGTAGCTCATGGTTACGCTGAATTGGCCAGGGATGATGGGCAGATCGCAGCGCGCGGCGACATCGATCGGGCAGCCCCGGTTGAGCCAGAACGTCGCAAACAGGGCAACAGCGCTGATCGCGCTGACGAGAACCGCCGTGCGCGGCGCTGCTTCCAAGCGGCTAAACACGTGGCGCACGGCGTGGCCTGAAGCGAACGCCGCGACGCCAGCGCCGAGCACCGCGACCTGGTAAATGTTGCGCCAGCCATTGGCGACGACAACCAACCCGATGGCGAACAGCGCGAGCGCCGCGGCCCAAATCGCCCACGGCGCGATGCGATGCGACGCCGCCGCGATCAGCCGCACGAGGCCGATGGCGGTCAGGAACCACATCGTCGCCATGAGGTAATGGTCGCCATAGACCGCCATCCTCACGACATCCTTCACCAAGCGCAGCAGGCTGATGTCGCCGAGATCGTAAACGGCGCCCGCGCCAAGATTGCTCAACGCGAAGCGCGACAGCGCCACCAACGATGCTGCGGACCAGGCGATGAAGATCAGCGCGAGCGCCTGGCGCACCGCCGAACGCATCGAGCCGTCCTCGCGCCACGCTAGGCCCGACGCGAAAAAGAAGAACGGCATCAGGAAGGCGGCGCCCAATTTCCATTGGAAAAACGCCTCTTCGCTGAAGCGATCCCCAGCCAGGATCACCCAAGGCGCGAGCGCATGCCCGTACATGACCATGACGATGGCGAAACCCCGCCCGACGCTGAGCGCGGACGGCGCCCGACGCGAACCGGCGTCAGGCACATGCATTGTCGGATCCGCGTCCACCGTCACTCCATCAACCCGGCCGTTATCAGAAGCACGACGCGGATACGGCCGCAATTGTCTCCGCGCGGCGCGCGAAATACGAATATTTCGAACGGCATAGGCAAGCGCGCGAAGACGCCGTTTTGCGCGCGCGGTAATGGCGCCACTGCCGTTTCCCCAAGAGGAACCGCAGCGCGCGCAGGAACGCACCAGACAATCCCACGTTGCCGAGGGTCATGCCCCAAAAGTGGGCGACGAAAATCGGAGATTTCTGACATGGTCCGGACCAAGTTTTTCGCCGCCGCGGCGACGCTGGCGCTCGTTGCGGCGTGCGGACAGCAAGCGCAACAAGCCGAAACCACGCCGCCGCCGATGGCCGAAGCGCCGGTTATGAACCAAGCTTCCATGAGTGAAGCGCAATTCGTGCAAGTAGCGGCTAATCTGAGCGCGTTCGAAGTTGAAGCGGCTGAACTCGCGGCCGAGCGCGCGACAGCCGACGTCAAGGCGTTCGCCGAGCAAATGCAGCGCGAGCATCAAACCGCATCGCAAGAACTGACGCAGCTTGCGCCGACGCTCGGCATGCAGGCGCCAGCGCCGGCGCTCGACAGCGAGCACCAGCAAGATCTGGCTCAACTGCAATCGCTCAACGGCGCCGAATTCGACGACGCGTATCTCGATCAACAGGTCGAAACGCACGAGAACACCGTGCGCACGTTTGAGGATTATGCGCAGAACGGCGCACCAGGGCCGTTGCGTGATTGGGCGCAGGCGGCGCTGCCGAAGCTGCAGCAGCAGCTGACGCAAGCGCAATCGCTCGAAAACGCGAGCTGACCCACGAGAGCGGCGGACGCCGCTCACTATCCTGTGAAGCGGGCCGCGCGCCAACCATGGCGCGCGGCCTTGCATTTGCGCGCCCGGCGCCTAACCATCGCGTCATGTTGGGCCGCGCGCGGATGCGCGCGAAGTACGGGAAAATCGATGCGGAACTTCACACGCTCGGCGCTGGCCGCAGCCGCGCTCATCGCTTTTACATCACCTGCGCATGCCTTGACGGCGTTCGTGCTGCCTCAGGATTTCACGCCAGATGAAGGTCCGGTTGCCGTTCAAGCGGGCTATGCGTCGACATTCTTCACGCCGAGCGTGGGGCTGGAGCCGAGCGGATTCTTCGCGCTCGCGCCGGACGGCTCACGCGCGCCTTACGCGGGCGCGCGCATCGAGGGAAACGCGGCCGTCGTCGAGTTCCCGATGTATTCGCGCGGCACGTTCCGCATCTCCTCCGGCGAAGTGCTTGGCCAGCCGACGCAGATGGTGGGAGTCGATGGCAGCTGGCGCGCGCTCGGCGCTGGCGAAACGCCCCCCGAAGGCGCGCCTGTCTCTACACTGCAGACTGTGACGCTGGCGGAATCGTTCGTCACCAATGGCCGCCCGAATGACGATGTGCTCGACGACCGCACCGGGCGACTCAATTTGCAACCGATCACGCACCCCAACCGCATCAGCGTTGCGGATGGATTCAACGTGCAGCTCAATTTCGATGGCGCGGCGTTTCCGAACATGCCGCTCGTTCTCTACGCCGCCAACGATCCCGACACGGACATCGAGACGACGTTCGTGACCGGCGCGGACGGCCGCGCGTTGGTGCGGTTTCCCGGCGCCGGACAATATGTGATCGCCATCCGCCATCGTGGGAACGCGCCAGCCGGCGCGGCGGCGCAGGTGCAGAGCTTCACCACCACGCTCACGGTCGAGGTATTCGATACGCTGCCGCCTCTACCCGAAGTGGAAGAGGAATCGCCGCGCCGCCGCACGCGGCCGGCCCGCGACCCGCGCTCGCGGCTCTGAAACACAACCTGACCCGGCAAAGCCCCTCCCCGCGCGGGGAGGGGCTTTCTATAAGCCGCCGATGACAGACGCCGCCGCCCCCGCCCCGCGCTTGCAGGTACGCCTCGTGCCGGTGACGCCGCTGCAGCAGAATTGTTCGCTTATCTGGAACGAAGCGACCAAGCACGCGGCGTTCGTCGACCCCGGCGGCGAAGCCGACAAACTCATGGGCGCGCTTGACCATTTCGGGCTGACGCTGACGCGCATCTGGCTCACGCACGGCCACCTCGATCACGCCGGCGCGGCGGCGGAGCTGCGAGAACGCACTGGCGTGGCAGTGGAAGGCCCGCATCGCGAGGATCAATTCTGGCTCGATCAAATCGAGGACGGCGCGCGCAAATACAACATCGCCGGGCTCCGCAACGTGACGCCCGACCGCTATTTCGAGGACGGCGAGACGCTCGAATTTGAAGGCGTGCGCTTCGGCGTGGCGCACACGCCGGGCCATACGCCGGGGCATGTCGTCATCTACAATCGCGAAATGAAGGTGGCGTTCGTGGGCGACGTATTGTTCGCCGGCTCCATCGGACGCACGGACTTTCCGCGCGGCGATCATCAGCAATTGATCGACTCGATCACCGGGAAACTCTGGCCGCTCGGCGATGACATGACGTTCGTACCAGGCCATGGCCCCACGTCGACTTTCGGGCGCGAGCGCAAAGCTAATCCCTTCGTCGCGGATCGCCTCACCGGCTATGGCGGCGCAGCGAAGGAGGCGCCCGACATCGGCGAACAGCGCACGAGCAAGCGCTTCACGTAGAGCGGGCCGAGCCGCTCTGCGCCTGCCTCTCGCCAGCATACAGGCGCCGGCGTTAGATGCGCGCGTTGAATTCAGGAGAGCTTGCGTGACTTTTTCGGGATTGCGTACGGCTGCGGCGTGTCTGGCGTTAGGCCTTGTGGCTGCATGCGGACAGAATGAAACCATCCTCACGGTGCACGCCAGCGCCACGACGCGCGCCGCACCTGACCTCGCCATCGTCACGCTCGGCGTCATGGCGCGCGGCGACACGGCGCGCGCGGCGCAGCAGGCGCAAAGCACGCGCATGGAGGCTGTGCTCGCGGCCGCTGCCGCGGCAGGCGTCGAAGAGGCCGCTGTGCAAACCGTCGGGTTTTCGCTGGAGCCGCAATACACCTATCCGCGCAACGCGGCGCCGCGCGTGAGCGGCTATATCAGCCGCAACGTGGTGACCATTCGCATGCGCGACCTAAGCGCTGTCAGCGGCCTCATCGACGCCACCGTGGCCGAGGGCGCGAACGAGCTGCAAGGCATCCAGTTCAGCTTCCAGGATGAGGAAGCATCGCGAGACGCCGCGCGCGCCCAAGCGCTGGAGGCAGCGCAGAGGCGGGCGGAGGCTTATGCAGAAGCGGCTGGAATGCGCGTTGCGCGCACTCTCTCCATCACCGAGCCCGGCGGCGAACCGCCGCCGCTGCCCTACGAATTGAGCGCGTATGCGACGCGTCAGGAAAGCGGCGCGGCGGCCAGCAATCAAGTGCGGCCGGGCGAGCTCGACGCGCAGTCCGATGTAACCGTGATTTTTGCTCTCCGTTAGAACGCGAACGGAACGATTGCGTGACGCGGCGTCATGCGTTGGAACCCGATGGCGCGGCGCGGATTTGCATGCTTAACGTCGCTTCGGAGCCGCTGCATGCTTGAACTCGCCGCCATCGTCGCCGTATCCGCCGTCGCGCTGACGTTTGTGACGGACGCGACCGCCGACACCGTGAAAATGGTGCGCTCGATGCGCCGGCGCAGCGCCGGGACGATCCGTGTCGCCGAGAAGCATTGAGATCAGCGGTCGAGGATATCGCGCACTTTTGCGGCGAAGTCATTGATCGCAAACGGCTTGGTGACGATTTCCATGCCGACCTCGAGATGACCGTTGCCGATGACCGCGTTCTCGGCATAGCCGGTGATGAAGAGTACCTTCAGCCCGGGCCGCAGCATGCGCGCGGACTCCGCGACTTGGCGGCCGTTCAGCCCGCCCGGCAAGCCAACATCGGTTATGAGCAGATCGACGCGCGCATCGCCTTCAAGATAGCGCAGGCCGTCGGGGCCGTTGGGCGCATGCCAGACCACGTAGCCTGCTTCGCTCAGCACGTCGTTGATCAGCATGCGCAGCGTCGGCTCGTCATCGATGACGAGAATGGTTTCACCGCCGCCGGCCTTTAGCGCGGACGTATCGGTCGCCGCTGGCGCATCCTCAATGCCGCCAGCGTAGCGCGGCACGTAGAGGCACACCATCGCACCCTTGCCGAGCTCGGAATAGATGCGCACTTGGCCGCCCGATTGGCGGACAAAACCATAGACCATGGAAAGGCCGAGGCCAGTGCCCTGACCGATCGGCTTGGTGGTGAAGAACGGATCGAAGGCCCGCTCAATTACGTCCGGCGTCATCCCGGTCCCGGTGTCGGTGACGCAGAGCGACACATACTGGCCCGGAACCAGATCGCGCTCCTTCGCGGCGCGATCGTCGAGCCAGCGGTTGGCGGTTTCGATGGTGAGCCGCCCGCCATCGGGGGCCATCGCGTCGCGGGCGTTGATGCAAAGATTAAGCAGCGCGCTTTCCAATTGCGATGCGTCGATCTTGGTGGCCCACAAGCCGGCGGCGCCGACAACCTCGACCTCGACGTTGGGCCCGACGCTGCGGCGTATAAGCTCCTCCATGCCGCTGACCAGCCGGTTGATGTCGGTGGGCCGCGGATCGAGCGTCTGCCGGCGCGAGAAGGCGAGCAGACGCTGTGTCAGCGCTGCCGCGCGCTTCACCGCATCCTGTGCGGCGGAGATATAGCGCTCAACGCCGGGCTTGCCGTCGCTCAGGCGCCGCTCGATCAGCGTCATGCTGCCGCCGATGGCCGCGAGCAGATTATTGAAATCGTGGGCGATGCCGCCCGTGAGCTGGCCAACCGCCTCCATCTTCTGCGATTGGCGGAGCGCCTCCTCCGCCTCCATCAACTGGCTGGTGCGTTCAGCGACGCGCTGTTCGAGCGTTTCGGCGATTTCCTTCTGATCGTGGATGTCGGTGTTGGTGCCGATCCAGCGAATGATCTCGCCGGTTCCAGCTTTGACCGGCACGGCGCGCGCGATGTGCCAGCGATAGACCCCATCGGCGCGGCGCAGGCGAAATTCCGTCTCGTAGATTTCGCCGGAGCTCAGCGCCTGCATCCAGCGTGCGCTGGAGGCGCCGATATCGTCGGGATGGACGATGCTCGCCCAATCCGCCCCGTCGAGGCTGCCCAGGCTGGCGCCGCTGAACGCATAGACGCGCTCATTGAACCAATCGAGCATGCCGTTCGGCTTGGCGGTCCAAGCCTGGTTTGGCATGACGCTGGCGAGGGTGCGGAAATCGGCCTCGCTGGCGCGCAGCGCCTCTTCGGCGCGGCGGCGCGCGGTTTGATCCCGGAAGAGCACGGCGACCTGGTTGCGGCTGGGCGGCTCAACCCGAAACGCCGCGAGCTCGAGCCAGCGGCCGGTGGCGACAAGCTCCCGCTCGAAGCGGATCGGCGTTCCGGTGCGAAGCACCTCGCCGTAGAGGTCAATCCAGCCCTGCGCCTCCTCGCCGACCATGGCCCGCACTTTCTGGCCGACGACATCCGGAATGCCAGCGTTCGCTGTGTAGGCGTCGTTGGCTTCGACATGGACGTAGTCGCTCAGCGGCCCATGCGGGCCGTCGATGAATTCGATGATGCAGAAGCCCTCGTCGATGGCGTTGAAAAGGGTCCGGTAGCGCAGCTCGCTTTCGCGCAGGCGGGCTTCACTGGCCCGAAGCGCGCTTGTCTCGTCGCTTTCATTTTTGGGGTCTGATGGGCCGCCGCCGGTCCCCGTCTTCCGCTTCGCCACAGTCAGCCGCCCTCGACGCAGCTTGCGTCTAGTTTGGCGCAACGCCAGCGCAAGGGAAAAGTTCCCAAATCCGAACCGCGTCGGCGAAAAATATTTGTTGCACTTAGGTGCAGTGAATATTAGACAAGGTTCGCTACACGCAGGTGCAGTGAATTACGGCGGGGAGGCCGCTCATGAGTGCGACGCGAAACGCAGCCGCGGAGAGCCATTACGTTCTGGGCGAAACGCTGCGGCCTATGCTCACCAACGCGATGGGTTCTTCAATCGAGATTTTCGACACACGCGGCATCCCCGGCGGCGGCCCGCCGCCGCACAAGCACAAATGGGAAGAGATTTACGTCGTGCTCTCCGGCCGCATGGACGTTGTCGTCGACGGCAAGACACTACATCTGGGCCCCGGCGAATTCGCGCACGTTCCGGCCGATACGCCGCACGGCTACACCACGCTCGACGACACGCATTTCCTCACCATCGTGAGTAAAGGCAATGCGGCGAAATTCTTCAAGGAAGTCGCCACCGTCGAGATGAACCCACCCGACATTCCCGGCATCATCAATGTCGGCGCCAAGCACGGGATAACATTTCTGAAATGAGCGCGGCGCGCAAATACGTCAGCCCAAAACGCGAAGCGCAGGCGCAAGCGACGCGCACGGCGATCCTCGAAGCGTTCGCCGAACAGCTTTCCGAGCCCGGGCGCGACAAGCTCTCGCCGAGCGAGGCGGCTGCGCGCGCCGGCGTTTCGCTGCGCACAGTGCATTTTCACTTTCCGAATGAGGAAGCGCAAATCGCAGCACTCGGCGAATGGTTCGAGGGCGCGATTTTTCCCGACGGCGTGCGTCTGGCCGAAGGGCCCGACGATCTGCCGCGCTATTACCGCGACATTCACCGCATGGCGATCGCGCACCCGATCAGCCGAGCGCTGACCTCGGCGAAAGGCATCTGGCGCGAGGTGCGCGCCTCGCGCCGCGCCGCGCGCCTGGAGGCGATCCGGCGCGCAGTGAAAGCTATCGGCGCGCCGAAACGCGCGACCGAAGACGCGACCGCCGTTCTACTCAGCCTCTCCGGCGGCGACGCCTCTTGGACGCTGCACGATCAAGGCTTGCCGCTTGAGCGCGTGCCGGACGCCATTGCGCACACGGTGACGCTTGTGGTGGAGGACTTGCGCAAGCGGGCGCGGAAGTAGGCGGCGCGGGAGAAACATTTTTTGGTTGACTTCGTCTCCCCGCAGCGGACCACCTGCATGCGACATCGCCTGGGAGGAAAGGTCATGACGCTATCGTTCAAACTCTTCGCAACAGGCGCTATAGCCATCGCGCTTGCCGCGTGCACGCCGCCGGCCGGCAAGCAGGCCGAAGCGCCGGAAGTCCTGCAAGCCGATCCGACCTTCAGAGATGGCACGGTGCGCGCATCGCTCAATGGCGGCGCAGAAGTCGAGATGGCGGCGAGCGAATGCATGATCGTCAGCGAAGGCGGCAACGGCGTCGTGCGCGCCGGCGAAGGCAGTTTCGAATTGAATTGGTCGGACACCGGATCTCGCGCGGTCTGGAGCAGCGACGCCGGCCTGTACAATGGCGACGTCCAGGCCGACTTGGCGGGAAGCACCGTGACGTTTCAAGGCGCCGCCGATGGCGCGACGATTTCCGGCAGCGCGACATGCAGCGGCTGATTGTCGGTGAGACGCGACGGAGATGGAGCGGCTGAACGAGCTAGCTACTTCCCCTCGAACAGCGTCCCCGTTTGCGGCGGCGCGCTTGGCGCTTTCTTGCCCAGCCGCTCATAGGCTTTCGGCGCCGCAACCCGCCCGCGCGGCGTGCGCATGACGAAGCCTTGCTGCATCAGATACGGCTCGATCACGTCCTCGATGGCGTCGCGCGCTTCCGAGAGCGCGGCGGCGAGCGTGTCGACGCCGACCGGGCCGCCCGAATACGTCTCGACCAGCGCATGCAGGTAACGGCGGTCGAGCATGTCGAGCCCATCGCCATCGACATCGAGCCGCTTCAGCGCAGCATCGGCGACGCGTGCGTCGATCGCCTCCTCGCCGGCGAAATCGCGCACGCGCCGCAACAGGCGCACCGCGACACGCGGCGTGCCGCGGGCGCGCTTGGCGATCTCCAGCGCGCCTTCGCTTGTGATCGGCGCGCCAAGCTTGCCGGCGGCGCGCGTGACGATGCCGAGCAAATCCTCGGCCCCGTAAAACTCAAGCCGCACCGGAATGCCGAAGCGGTCCCGCAGCGGCGTACCCAGGAGACCCGCGCGCGTAGTGGCGCCGACGAGCGTGAATGGCGCTAAATCTATGCGCACGCTGCGCGCTGACGGGCCTTCACCGATGATGATGTCGAGGTGATAATCCTCCATCGCAGGATAGAGGATTTCCTCCACTTGCGGCGCCAGGCGGTGTATTTCGTCGATGAACAAGACGTCGCGCGGTTCAAGATTGGTGAGCAGTGCGGCGAGATCGCCGGCGCGCGCAATCACCGGGCCCGACGTGGAGCGAAAGCCGACGCCCAGTTCGCGCGCCACGATCTGTGCGAGCGTCGTCTTGCCCAGGCCCGGCGGGCCAAACAGCAGCACGTGATCCATCGCTTCGCCGCGATTGCGCGCGGCCTCGACGAACACTTTGAGATTGGCCTTGGCCGCGGGCTGGCCGACGAATTCGTCGAAACCTTGCGGCCGGAGCGCGCGGTCTGCGCCCTCCCCGGGCATGCGGTCGGCGGCGATCAGACGGTCCGGGCGTTCTGCAGGCTCAGCCATGGCTCGCTCTTATCCGATTCGGGTTCGCAATTCGTTCAGATGGCTCTATCCCCGGAATGAGCCCGGAAACGGGCTGAAAATTAAATGTCGGGTTTGCCGGGGGCCATGCGTCCTGGGGCCAGCGCGCAATTTCGCGCCAACCGAAAGGATTGCTTCCATGCGTTACATGTTCCTGGTGCTGATGGCGCCCGAGCAGGTCGAGAGCCCGCCGCCGCAGCGGCTGATGGATGAGATGGCCAAGCTGACTGAAAAGCGCACGGCCGATGGCAGCATGATCGGCACGGGCGGACTGTTCCCCCCTGCAATGGGCGGCGCGCGCATCGCGCTCAAAGGCGGCAAGGTGAAGGTGACTGATGGGCCCTTCGCCGAAACCAAGGAAGTGATCGGCGGCTACGCCATTTTCGACTTCGCTTCACGCGAAGAAGCGCTCGCCTCGGCGGTCGAGTTCATGGAGCTGCACCGGCTATATGGCGAAGGCTGGGAGGGCGTGTGCGAGCTGCGCGAGCTGATGATGGGCGCGGACGGCCAGCCCGATTGCTCGCTCGCGCACGAGAAGGCTTAGCGGCTGACCTCCTTCAACGCGGCGCGGATCAGTTCGGGCGCCGGAGCGTCGCCGTCGAACGATTTGGCGGCGGCGGCGACAGCGCGCGCGGCGGCGGATTGATCGATGCCGAGGTTGACGAGCGCTGACACCGCCTCCGCGCGCGCGCCGCCTTGCGCGGGCGCCACGCGCGATGGCCCGACATTACCGAGCGACACGAGCCCTTTCGGACCCTGCTTGGCGGCGAGCTCCGTCGCCAAGCGTGCGGCGAGCTTGGGGCCCACGCCGTTGGCGCGCGCGAAGGCGGCTTTATCCTGCAGCGCGATGGCGTCAGCCAGCGCTTCCGGCGGCATGGCGTCGAGGATGCCGAGCGCGACCTTGGCGCCAACGCCGGGGATGGTTTGCAGATGGGCGAACCAAGCACGCTCCTGTTCGCCCTCGAAGCCGAACAGGCGGATGGCGTCTTCTCGAACGTGTGTTTCGATCAGGAGCCGTGCGCTATCGCCGACGCGAAGCCGGCCGAGCGTGCGCGCGCCGGCGGTGACGACATAACCCACGCCGCCGACCTCGATCAGCGCGCTCTCCTCGCCAATGGCGGCGACCACGCCGTTCAACGACCCGATCATGCTCAAGCTTCTCCCAGCGCTTCTGGTGACGGGATTCGCGCGCACGCGAAATGACGGCGCGCGGCGACTTGTTTTTGCAGCTTTTTAGCCGGCGGCGCGGCGGCGAAAGCCGGCATGTGCGGCATGGCAGAGGGCGACGCCAAGCGCATCGGCGGCGTCGGCGGAGACATCGCCCGCGGTCGGCAGCAGCCGCCGCACCATGAAGGCGACTTGGCCTTTATCGGCGTGACCCGCGCCGACGACAGCTTTCTTGATCGTCGCCGGCGAATATTCCGCAACGGCGAGACCGGTGCGCGCAGCGGCGGCCAGCGCGACGCCACGGGCCTGCCCCAGCGCCAAGGCAGCGCGCGCGTTGGAATTAACGAAGGTCTCCTCCACCGCCGCTTCGTGCGGCGCATGCTGCGTGATCACGGTGCACAGCGCATCATGCAGATGCGACAGGCGCGAGGCGAGCTGCTGCTGTTGCGCCGGCGTGATGATTCCATGCGCGACGTAGGAAAGGCGCGAACCTTCGCTGGCGATGACGCCCCAGCCGCATCGATTGAGGCCGGGATCGACGCCGAGTATGAGAATGGCGCTCACTGGGCTCTCCGTTCAGCGGCATCCAAAGCGAGTCGGGCCGTCACCGCCACATAGATCAGCCAGAACAGGTTGTTCGCTTGCAGCACGTGGCTTTCGCTCAGCGTGTACATGGCGAACGCAGCGAGAAAGGCCGGCGCCCACAGGCCGGCTACCGGATCGAAGATGGAGCGCGCGCCGCGCAGCATGCTGGCCGCGAATTGCAGGGCGAACAGCGCCACGCCCGCGCGGCCCAGAGCAAGCGCGGTTTCGAGCCAGCCGGAATGCGCCGAAGCCACCTGCCAGCGCACCGCTTCGCGCACGTAATAGGCGGGGCCCGCCTCCGGCAGCCAGAATGCGTAATAGCCGTAGCCAAGCCAAGGCTGCGCCGCGACAGCAGGCGCGGCGGCGTCCCAGATATCAGTGCGGCCGGTGAGCGTGAGGTCGCGCCCAAGCATGGCGACGAGAATATCCGGCGCAAGAATGACAACGGTTGCGGCCAGCGACGCAGCGATGGCGAGTCCGGCGCTGACCAACAGCGTCTCGATCGGGCCTCGCCGCATCAGCGCGCATGCAGCGATAATTGCGACGCCAAGCAAAGCGGCGACAAGCGCGGTCTTCGAGGTCGACAGCACGATCAATCCAAACGCGGCGCACGCCGCACCGATCCAAAGCCGCCGCCGTTGCGGCGCAGCGATCGCGGCGGCGACGTTCAGCGCGACCGCCAGCGCCATCAGGCCGCCGAGCGTGTTTTTGTGCGTCCACAAGCCCGACCAGGCTCCCGGGTGCTCGACCGGCATCGTTCCCACACCTGGCGCCACGATCGCAACGAGGTACGAACCGGCGATCAGAACGAGGAACGCCGCGGCGAGCACCTGCACCAGATCGCGCCATGCAAAACGCCACGCGAGGTACAGTGCGAACAGCATCGTGGCGCCAAGCCAAACGCTGCGGCGCAGGGTTGCGCCGCTGTCGATCGACCAGAGCGTCGAGGCGAAGGCGAGCCCAAGCAGACTGAGCAGGAGCGGCGCAGCAAGAGCGGCGCGCCAGGCCAAGGCGCGATCGCGCCAAGCGACGTAGGCGAGGAAGGCGTAAACGGGCGCGAAGAAGATGCGCGCGAAGCCGGGCGGCTCGGCCAAGCCTTGGCTTTGTGCGATTGCAGCAAACAGCGGCTCGGAGAATTGAACTAGGCACAAAGCGGCGCCGGCGATTTCCCAAACCCGCGGCGCGGCGCGTGCAGACGCATTCGTTGCGCCGCCGATACCGGAGGCTGTCCCTACATAGGCCATGGCGCCGCGAAGGTCGGCCGCATTCCCTTGCCAAAGCGCTAACCCGCCGCCAGCATGGGTGAAATTCACAAGCGTTGGGGACCATATGACCAAGCCAAGTTTCGCGCGCCTCGCCGGCGCCGCAGCCGCGTTGTTCGTGCTGGCCGGAGGCGCGCAGGCGCAGGACGCAAGCGAAGCGGAACGGGCGCAGGCGCGCGAAATTTACGAGCGCGTGGTGAGCTTCAATTCTTCGCCGGAAGGCGGCGACGCAACCATCCGCATGGGCGAATACCTCGCCGAGCGCTTTCGCCAAGGCGGCTTCGCCGCTGAAGACGTGCACCTGCTCGACGTCGCCGGCACGCGCGGCCTAGTGGTGCGCTATCGCGGCGACGGCACGGGCGGGCGGCCTATCCTCTTTCTCGCGCACATGGACGTAGTGCCCGCGCGGCGCGCCGATTGGGAGCGCGACCCGTTCACGTTGATCGAAGAGAACGGCTACTTCTTCGGCCGCGGCGCCAGCGACAACAAGTCCGGCCTGGCGCTGCTGACCGCCACCTTTATCCAGCTGCGCTCGGAAGGCTTCACGCCGACGCGCGACCTCATCATCTGGTTCTCGGGCGACGAGGAGACATCGGGCGCATCGACCATGGCGTTGCTTGACCAGCATCGCGCCTTGCTGGGGGATGCGGAATACGCGCTCAATTCCGACGGCGGCGGCGGCTCGCTGAACAACGAGACCGGCGCGCCCGAAGCATATTTCCTGCAAACAGCGGAAAAGACCTACGCCAGCTTCACGCTGACGGCGACAAATCCCGGCGGGCATTCCTCGCTGCCGCGGCGCGACAATGCGATTTTCGATCTGGTCGACGCGATCAACCGCGTACGCGCCTACGAATTCCCGGTGATGTGGAACGACACCACTATCGCCAGCTTCCGCGCCGGCGGCCAAGTCGTGGAAGGCGAAGCCGGCGCGGCCATGCGCCGCTTCGCACAGCGCCCGGGCGATCGCCGCGCGGCGGCGACTCTCTCGGCCAATCCGGGCCTCATTGGTCAAGTGCGCACAACCTGTATTCCGACGCTTCTCGATGCCGGGCATGCCGAAAACGCGTTGCCGCAAAGCGCAGTGGCGACGATCAATTGCCGCATCTTTCCCGGCGTGGCCCCAGCGGACGTGCAAGCGCAATTGCAGCGCTTGGCCGGCGACAGCGTGACCGTCGCGCCGGTGATGGAATCGCGCTTCAGCGATGCGTCTCCGCTGCGCGAAGACGTGATGAACGCTCTGACCGCGGCGGTGCATGCCAATTATCCCGACGTCCCCATCGTGCCGTCCATGTCGGCCGGCGCAACGGATGGCCTTTTTTTCCGCGCCGCCGGCATTCCGACCTATGGCGTAGGGGAACAATTCATGCGCGAGAGCGACGAGTTCGCGCATGGGCTCAACGAACGCAATCCAGTGCAGAGCTTCTATAACGGCCTGGAGCATTGGCGCGTCCTGATCGGCGAACTCGCCGGACGGGAGTGATGAGCCAAAGCGCCGGCAAGACGCAGAACGAACGCCGCCTCGTCATCGCCGGCGCTTCGCTCGGTACGCTGTTCGAGTGGTTCGATTTCTTCCTCTATGGCGCGCTCGCTGGCGAAATTGCGCGCCGCTTCTTCACGGGCGTCGATGAAACCACGGCGTTCGTGCTGGCCCTCGCCGCCTTTGGCGCGGGCTTCGCAGCACGTCCGCTCGGCGCGCTTCTGTTCGGGCGCTTCGGCGATGTAATGGGACGCAAGAACACGTTCCTCGTGACCATCGCGTTGATGGGCGGCGCGACATTCCTGATCGGGCTATTGCCGGACGCCCACGCCATCGGCGTGGCCGCACCAATTCTTCTCGTCGCGCTGCGCATCGTTCAGGGGCTGGCGCTGGGCGGCGAGTTTGGCGGCGCCGCGATCTATGTCGCCGAGCATGCCGATCCCGACCGCCGCGGCCTCGACACGAGTTGGATCGCGGCGATGGCCAGCGGCGGCCTAATCCTCGCGCTCGGGATCATCATCGCCTGCCGCCTCGCGCTTTCGCCGGAGGCGTTTGCGGAATGGGGATGGCGTCTGCCATTCCTGCTTTCCATCGTGATGTTGGCCATATCGCTGTGGGTGCGCTCGCGCCTGGGCGAGAGCCCCGTGTTCGCGCGGATGAAGGCCGAAGGCGCGATCTCGAAGGCGCCCTACGTTGAAACGTTCGGGCAATGGCTCAATCTCAAACGCATGCTCGCCGTGTTCGGCTTCATCGCCGGCGGTACGTGCGTGTTTTACACGGCGCTGTTCTACACGTTGTTCTTTCTCGAGCGCATGCTCAAGCTGGACGGGCTGACGGCGAATTTGCTTGTCGCCGCGGCTCTAGTGCTGACGATGCCGGGCTATCTGTTCTTGGGCTGGCTGAGCGACCGCATCGGCCGCAAGACAATTCTGGCGCTCGGCTCCGCGGTGGCGGCGCTCATCATTTTCCCGGCGTTTCATTGGCTGACGGAAGCCGCCAACCCGGCGCTGGCGCGCGCGCAGCGTGAAGCGCCTGTCGTCGTCGCCGCCAATCCGGCGCTCTGCTCGGTTCAATTCGACCCGCTCAATGCGCGCCGCTTCGATGAAAACGGCTGCGACCTCGCGCGCTTGTTCCTGGCGCGCGCCGGCGTCAGCTACACGCGCGCGGAGACAAGCAGCGCAATCGCCGAAGTGCGCATTGGCGGCCAGATCGTGCAGGCGCCAAATCTCGCCGGACACAGCGAAGCCGCACGCGCCGCGGAGACGCAGGCGTTTCAGCAGCGCGCGCGCGCCGCCTTGGACGCAGCTGGCTACCCGGCCGCGGCGGACCGCACTGAACTCAACGCACCGATGGTTGTCGCAATCGTTGCGCTGCTGGCGTTCATCGCCGCCATGACTTACGCGCCGGTGTCGGCGCTGATGGTGGAGCTGTTCCCGGCGCGCATTCGCTACACGTCGCTCTCGGCGCCGTACCATTTCGCAACGGGGTGGATCGGAGGCTTCCTGCCGGCGACTGCGTTCGCCATCGTCGCAGCGACGGGCGATATTTACGCCGGGCTCTGGTACCCGGTCGTGTTCGCGACGATCGGCGCGACCGTCGCCCTGGTGTTTCTGCCGGAAACCCGCGGGCGCGATATCAACTGAGCATGAGCTTAGGCGCTGGCTGCTTGTTGCCCGTGGCAATATTTGTATTTCTTGCCTGAGCCGCACGGGCACGGTGCATTGCGCGAGACCTTGCCCCAGGTTTTCGGATCGTGACGATCAAACCCATCCGGCGCGAGCGAGGGATCGCGCGGCGGCGGCGCCATTTCGTTTTCGCCCGTATCCGGGTTCTGGTGGATCTCGTAGGTCTTGACCGGCGCAACCGGACGCGGCGCATCCTCGCCCGCCTGGCCGATCTGGAGGCGCATCAACATGCGCGTTACGGTCGTGCGCAGATCGAGCAGCATGCGCTCGAACAGATTGAACGCTTCGGTCTTGAACTCGTTCAGCGGATCGCGCTGGGCGTAGCCGCGCAAATGGATGACGGAACGCAAATGGTCGAGCAGCGAAAGGTGCTCGCGCCAGCGCATGTCGACGACGGAGAGCAACACCTGCTTCTCGACGGCGCGTAAACGCTCGGGGCCAAGCATGGCGGCTTTCTGCGCGTAGGCCTGATCGATCTCACGCACCAGGCGCTCGATGATTTCCTGCTGCGCGATGCCTTCCTCGGCGGCCCACGCCGCCACCGGCAGCGTGAGTCCGAAGATTTCTTCGGCCTCAACCGTGAGCTCCTGGATGTCCCATTGCTCGGGATAGGCTTTCTCCGGCATGTGCCGGTGCACGAGCTTCTCGGCGACATCATGGCGCATGTCGCGCACGATCGGCGCGACATCGGCGGTGCGCATGAACTCGATGCGCTGCTCGAAGATGGCTTTGCGCTGATCGTTGATGACGTCGTCGTATTTGAGCAGGTTCTTGCGGATCTCGAAGTTGCGCTGTTCGACCCGGCGCTGTGACGTCTCAAGCGCCTTGTTCATCCACGGGTGGACGATGGCCTCGCCTTCCTGGATGCCGAGCCCGCGCATGATGGCGTCGAGCCGCTCGGCCGCGAATATGCGCAGCAAATCGTCTTCCAAACAGATGTAGAATTTCGATTTGCCAGGGTCGCCCTGGCGGCCGGTACGGCCGCGCAGCTGGTTGTCGATGCGGCGGCTTTCGTGACGCTCGGTGCCGAGCACGTAGAGCCCGCCAGCAGCGAGCGCATCTTTCTTCTTGCTCTCGATGTCGGCGGCGATCTCTTTGCGCAGAGCCTGAATTTGCTCCGGCGTCTCCTCGCCTTTGAGTGCGCCTTTCACCCGCATGTCGATATTGCCGCCGAGCTGAATGTCGGTGCCGCGGCCGGCCATGTTGGTGGCGATCGTAACGGCGCCGGGCACACCCGCTTGCGCGACGATTTGCGCTTCCTGCTCGTGATAGCGCGCGTTCAGCACTTGGTGGGGAATGCCGCGCTGCTTCAGAAGCGTGGACAAATATTCCGACTTCTCGATCGACACTGTACCCACGAGCACCGGTTGGCGGCGGCGATGGGTTTCCTCGATGTCTTCGAGGATGGCTTTGTATTTCTCTTTCGCGGTCCGGTAGACCTCGTCGTCATCGTCGATCCGCTTCACCGGGCGATTGGTCGGCACTTCGACGACGTCGAGCTTGTAGATGTCGCCGAATTCCGCGGCCTCGGTGGCGGCTGTGCCGGTCATGCCGGCGAGCTTGTCGTAAAGGCGGAAATAGTTCTGGAACGTGATCGAAGCCAGCGTCTGGTTTTCCGGCTGGACGTTGACGCCTTCCTTGGCCTCGATGGCTTGGTGCAGGCCTTCCGAAAGCCGGCGGCCGTGCATCATACGGCCGGTGAATTCATCGATCAGAACCACGTCGCCGTCTTTGACGATGTAATCCTTGTCGCGATGGAAAAGCTTGTGCGCGCGTAGCGCCTGATTGACGTGGTGCACTACGGTTACGTTCGAGGGCTCGTAGAGCGAGCCTTGCAACAGGCCGCGCTCCACCAGCATTTCCTCGATCCGCTCCGAGCCGAGTTCGGTGTAGGTGACGGATCGCTGCTTTTCGTCGTGCTCGAAATGCTCCCCGCGCAACAGCGGGATCAGTGAGTCGACGGATTTGTAGAAATCGCTGCGATCCTCCGTCGGGCCGGAGATGATGAGCGGCGTGCGCGCTTCGTCGATCAGGATCGAGTCCACTTCGTCGACGATGGCGAAACGGTGCCCACGCTGGACCATCTCGCCCAGCGAATACTTCATGTTGTCGCGCAGATAGTCGAAGCCGAACTCGTTGTTAGTGCCGTAGGTGACGTCAGCGGCGTAGGCTTGACGGCGCTCGTTATCGTAGAGCCCGTGCACGATGGTGCCGACCGAGAGGCCAAGGAAGCGATAGATCTGGCCCATCCATTCGGCGTCGCGCTTGGCCAGATAATCGTTGACGGTAATGACGTGAACGCCGCGGCTTTCGAGCGCGTTCAGATACACAGGCAGCGTGGCGACGAGCGTCTTGCCCTCGCCCGTGCGCATTTCCGAAATCTTGCCCTGGTGCAGGATCATCCCGCCCATGAGCTGCACATCGAAATGCCGCATGCCGAGCGTGCGCTTGGCGGCCTCGCGCACGGTCGCAAACGCCTCCGGCAAAATCTCGTCGATCTTGGCGCCGCGTGCGAGGCGATGGCGGTACTCGCTGGTCTTGTTGCGGAGCGCCTCGTCCGAGAGCGCCTCGTAATTCGGCTCCAGCGCATTGATGCGCTGAACCGGACCGCGAAGGTAGCGAACCTTGCGTTCGTTGACGGAGCCGAAAATCTGTCTGGCGAGGTTCAACATGGGGCGCAGTCTAAACCTGATGCGCCTTGTTGTATCGGCGCAGAGCGTTTCGTCTATAGCGTTGAGCTTGTTGTTCTTTTTGTGGCTCCACGGGGCGCGAGCGCCTGCGAAAACACTCTCGACTCGTACGCCCGCGTGACTTAAGTGCGGCCATAGGCGGTGTCAATGCGACCTCCCGGCGGGGGCGATTCCCCGCCCTTGCGAGAGAGCACGACACATGGCCCTCCAACATCGCGCGGCGTGGCCGCTTTCCGGCGTCCTGGCCGGCGTCTTCGCGTTCCTGCTGCTGGCGGGCTTGCAAGGATGCGGGCTGGGACGCAGCCCCGACACGGATTCCGGCAGCCTCAGCGATCCGATCGTGGCCGCTACCGTCAACGGACGGCCGATTTACGTCGAAGACGTGCGCGCGCGTGCGGTGCAGATGAGCCGCCTGGAGGAAGGCGAGGACCTGAGCGCCAATTCCGACGCCTTCTATCTGACGCTGGAAGAACTGATCCAAATCCGCCTGTTTGCCATGGAAGCGGAGGCGCGCGGGCTCGATCGCGAGCCAGACGTGCGCCGGCAATTGGAGAATGCGCGCGAGCAAGTGCTGGCTTCGGCGATCTACGATGAACTCGACAGCCGCGCGACCAATCCCGAAGCGGTCGAGCAACTCTACCGGCGCAACGTGCCGCGTCTCGATCAAGGGCAGGAAATCCATCTGCGCCACATTCAGCTCGAAACAAGAGAGATCGCCGACGCGGCCAAAAGAAGGCTCGACGGCGGCGAACGGTTCGAAGTTTTGGCGCTGACGATGTCGCTGGACCAGCAGACGCGCAGCGACGGCGGCGATCTGGGCTTCCGCGCCGTCTCCGATCTGACGCCGCAGGTGCGCCAGATGGTGGAAGACGCCCATGTCGGCGACGTGATCGGACCGGTGCAGATCGGCGACACTTGGCATCTGATCCGCATCGACGACATGCGCGAACGCGGCGCGCCCAGCCTGGAAAGTCTCCGCCCGCGCATCATCCAGTGGCTGCGTTTCCAGGAAATCCAGCAATTGCACGAGCGATTGGCCGCCGATGCCCGCATCGAACGTTTGCGCGAACCGGAAATCGCGATGGAGCCAGGGGGCGAAGCCACTGTGCCGGAAGATGCGCAGCAAGCGCCGCCCCCCGCAGCGCCGGACGCCAGCGCTGCGCCAGGACAAGCACCGGGCGCACCGCCCTTCCCGTTCCCGATGGGCCCGGGCGGGGTGGCCGGACAGGAGCGGCCGCAAACGCCGCCGCCCGCCGCGGTCACCGCGGAGGAAGCGCCGCCGCAGCCCGCGCCGCAGCCGCAGCGGCCTGCCGCGCAGTCGCAGCAACGCCCCGCCCCGGCAGGCGAGGTCAGCACGCAAACACCAACGCCGCCGCCTGCCGCGCCTGCGCCCGACGCTGATGCGCCCGCGCGCGACCAGCCCGTGCAATGAGCGGCGGGCCGGTTTCGCCGCTCGCGCCGGCGCGCTTTCCGGACCTGCCCGAGATTGCCGGGATCGAGGCGGCCGTGGGCCGCGCGGGCTTCTATAAGCAAGTGCGGCCCGATCTGCTGCTAATGCGCTGCGCCCCCGGTTCACGCGCCGCCGGCGTCTTCACCACCAATTCTGTCGGCTCCGCACCGACCGATTGGTGCAAACAAGCGCTTGCAGCCACGCGAGGGCAAACCCGCGGCGTGCTCATCAATGCGGGCTGCGCCAATTCCTTTACCGGGGCGGCTGGCGATGCAGCCTGCAAGCGCGCACTTGAGGCGGCCGGCCACAAGCTAGGCGTCCGCGCCGGTGAAATGCTCGCGGCTTCAACCGGTGTGATCGGCGTGGTGCTCGACGCAGACAAGATCGAAGCAGCGCTGCCAGCGATGACGTTGGCGCCCATGGATTGGCGCGCGGCGGCGTCGGCGATCATGACGACCGATACTTTCCCCAAAGGAGCAGGCGCGCGCTGCGAGATCGGCGGCGTCGCCGTTCAAATCGCTGGCATCGCCAAAGGCTCCGGCATGATCGCGCCGAACATGGCGACCATGCTCGCGTTCGTCTTTACCGACGCCGCCCTCTCGGCGCCGGTGCTCAAGACGCTGCTGCGTCAGGAAACGGAAACCAGCTTCAACGCCATCACGGTCGATGGCGACCGCAGCACCAACGATTGCGTTCTGCTGATCGCCACTGGCCAAGCGCCGGTATCGCCGATCGCCGACGCCAAGGATGAGCGCCTTGCAGACTTTCGCGCTGCGCTTTCGCGGGTGCTGGCCGATCTCGCCATCCAGATCGTGCGCGACGGCGAAGGCGCCACGAAATTGGTGACCGTGCATGTTGAAGGCGCAGCGAGCGATGCGAGCGCTAAGATTATCGCGCGCACAATCTGCGAGAGCCCGCTGGTGAAAACAGCGATCGCCGGCGAGGACGCCAATTGGGGCCGCATCGTCGCCGCCATCGGCCGCAGCGACCAGCCGGTGAAGCGCGAGATGATCGCGGTGCGGTTCGGTGAGCTTTGGGCCGCGCGCGACGGCGCAGTTTCAGCCACCTACGACGAAGCGGCGATGAGCGCTTACATGAAGCGGCCGGAGTTGGAGATTTCCGTCAATGTCGGCCCAGGCTCTGGCCGCGCGCGCATGTACACGTGCGATCTCACCAAGCGCTATATCGAGATCAACGGCGATTATCGCAGCTGAGCGCCCGCGTGCACGCCAGAGCCGGCCGGCCCCCAGCACTAACGCCTGCGAACCCAAATCGCGCCCGGCTTGACCTCATAATATGAATCAATATTCTAATTCGTATTATGAGCCAGTTTACCTCGACCAGCGTTCGCCCGCCGGCGCAGAGACGCAGTCGCGAGGCAATGCTGCGTGTCTACGCCGCTACCAATAGATTGCTGCAGGACGCGCCGTTCGATCAGATCGCTATTTCCGAGATTGCAAAGGGCGCCCGGGTTTCGGTGGGCTCGATCTATCAGCGCTTCCCTTCGAAGGATGCGTTGCTGTGGGCGCTCTACGAGCGATATCTGGAAGAGGCCGTGCCGCGCGTGCTGGCGCTCGCGGAACGGCCGCGCGGCGATCTTGAGACGCGCGTCGACGCAATCGTTGCGCTGGTGCTGACGCTCTTTAGGGCACATCGCGGCATCGTCAGGTCATTGCTGCTGAAATACCGGCACGATCCCAGCCAGATTCCCGACACCTATCACGCGCGCATCGCCCTCGTAGCGCGGACATTGGAACGATTTCTGCGCGGCGGCGGGAGCAACCCGTCGAAGCGGCAAGCGACGGACGCGCTCAACCTGATCATGGCGGGGTGCCGTGAGCAGGCGCTCTTCTCCGCCGCATCGCCGCGCACCGACGAGGCCTACGCACGCTTCCTATCGGCCGCGATCACTGGCGCGCTGCGCGCGAGAGACAAGCCATGACGCGCCTGCCGCCTATAACGCTGCTTGTGCTGGGGCTGACGCTGGTCGGCTATCCGGCGTTTCGGATGGCGGTCTCATATCTCGATCTATTCCCTGCTGAAGGCGCCGCTGCGCAATGGTGGACGCTGTGGCTAGTCATATTCGCCGGCCATTGGCTCTGCGTCGCGTTGGTGTTGGGCGCAATCGCCGCCGAGGGACGCACGCTAACCTCGATCGGCCTCGACCTCGGCCTGTTCCGGCGCCGTGCGCCGTTCTTTATTCTAGCCCTCGTGGCGTTTGCTGCGGCGGCCGACGCCGCCCCCGCTTTCCATTATGGCAGCGACCCGCCCGATCAGATGCTTTCGCACCCGCTTGGCCCTGTTACCGTTGAGCAGCGCCTGTTCTGGATCGCGATGGCGCTGACCGCCGGCTTCACCGAAGAGATCATATATCGCGGCTTCGCCATTGTCCGATTGCGCGCTCTCGCCGGGCTCCCCGTCGCCTTGCTGGCGTCGATCGCATCGTTCGCCTTGATGCACGGCCCAAGCGCGTTCGCCCCGCAGCTTCTGGCGCTGTATCTGGTCTCCGGCGTCGCCTTCAGCGCAGCGTTCCTAATGTTCAAATCACGCCGGTTGGAAATCCTCATTATCGTCCATGCGCTGCTGGACCTGCTGCTGGTGACCGCTCCCTAGCTTGTGAATTGGAGATTACACTTTGGCGCCCGCGATCGGCGCATGGCGCCGCCGCGCGCTCCGCGCTGGACGCGCGGATTTGGTTTCTCCGGCTCGCTGGGTTAGGCCACAGGTCAGATTGGGCTGCTGGAACGAATGCATGCTGGCTGCGCACTGGCAGGATTATTGGGCGAATGGCGGTCGCGGCGACCTCGCCATCGGCGCATTCGAGCAACGTAAATTCTTGGCCGCGCATTGGCGCGCGACGTTCTCTGCCCGCCTGCTCCCTTCAAGCGCGCTTATCCTCGACATCGCCTCGGGCGACGGCGCCGCGCTCAGCATCGCCGCAGAGTGCCTCGAGCAGATCGGGCGGCGCGCGCGGCTGCTAACATCCGATGCGGCGCCGGCAGCGGTTCGTTCGGCGGTCAACAACGTTCCCGGCGCCCTCGGCTTGGCCGCCGACGCCGCCCGCTTGCCGCTTGCCGATGACGCCGCGTCGCTGGTGGTAAGCCAATTCGGTATTGAATATGCCGGCCTCGGCGCTTTCGCGGAAGCAGCGCGCGTCCTCGCGCGCGACGGCGTGTTCTCCGCTATTTGCCATATCAAAGATGGCGTCATCGACCGGGAATGCGCTGAGAACGCGCGGCTGCTGACATTGATGCGCGACTACGATCTACTGCCGAGCGGTGCTGCCGCTTTCGGCGATTTCTATCGCAAAGGTTTTGCCTGCGGCGAAGTTGAGCAGAGATTTCGTATCGCTGTGCAGGAATTCATCGGCGTATTGCTGGCGGCGCCGGACTCGGCGGCAAAACGCTTCCTCACCCAGATTATGCATGACGTCTCGCACATGTCCGCGCGCCGATCCGCCTACGAACCGGCGGATGCCGGCGCATGGTTTGCGCGCACCGGCGACGCCCTCAGCCTCTATCTGCAGCGCATGCAATCCATGCGGCAGGCGGCGATGGATTCCGAGCGCATCGGCGCCGTGGCGGAGGTGTTCTATACGGCCGGCTTCAACCTCTTCGAGGCGCGTGCGGTCGCCTTCAGCGACGGCGGCGAGATGGCCGCTTGGCGGATAGAGGCTGAAACGCCGCGCACGCCAATCTGGAACGCCGATGCCGGCGCACGCGCGCTTTCCGCCTTGAGCGTTTAAACCGCGGGCGGGCCCTTGCGCGTACGCACGAAGCAGCAAAGCATCGCACCGTGACGAAGAAAACGCAGATCGTGGTGGTTGGCGGCGGCGCGGGCGGGCTCGAACTGGTGCGCAGATTAGGCGCGCATTTCGGCCGCGAGCGCTATGACATCATCCTGGTTGAGCCGCAGTCGGCGCACATATGGAAGCCGCTGCTGCACGAAGTCGCCGCCGGCGCGCTCGACGCCAATCTGGACGAGGTCGGGTATCGCAGCCACGCCCATCGTTGGCGCTACCGCTTCTTCATGGGCCGCATGGAGGGAATCGACCGTGAGACGCGGCACGTCATCATTGCGCCGATCTTCGATGAGGATGGCGGCGAGATCATCGGCCGCCAACGTATCCGGTACGATTATCTCGTCATCGCCATCGGCTCGATCACGAATTCCTATGGCGTTCCCGGCGTCGACCAGCATTGCTTCTTCCTGGATACGCGCGCGGAAGCGGATCGATTCCGGCTCAAGCTGCTGAACCAGTGCCTGCGGGTGTCGCGGCAAATGAGCGAAGATCCCGAAAGCGACGCGCACGTACGCGTGGCGATTGTGGGCGGAGGCGCGACGGGCGTCGAACTCGCCGCCGAACTCTACAACGCAGCGGCGGCGCTGCGCCATTACGGGCTGGAAGTGTTCGACGAAAGCCGCCTCGAAATTACGCTGCTCGAAGGCGGGCCGCGCATCCTGCCCGCTTTGCCCGACAAATTGGCCGAGGCCGCAAAGGCGGAGTTGGAGGCGTTGGGCGTGCACGTGAAGGTCGGCGCCCACGCCTCGGAGGTGACCGCGGAGGCGATCAAGACCAAGGAAGGCGATGTGATCGCCGCCGATCTCAAAGTCTGGGCCGCTGGCGTGAAGGCGCCGAATTTCCTGCAAGGCATCGCAGGGCTCGAAACCAACGCCAACAATCAGCTCATCGTGCGCGAAACGCTGCAAACCACGCGCGACCACCGCATCTTCGCGCTCGGCGATTGCTGCGCGGCGCCCCAACCGGGCAGTGAGAGGCCCGTGCCGCCACGCGCGCAGGCGGCAAATCAGATGGCGGAAACCGTGTTCGCCAATCTGAAGCGCATGATCGCCGGGCGACCGCTGCAAGGGTTTCGCTACAGAGATTATGGCTCACTGGTCTCACTCAGCACTTATTCCACCGTCGGCTCCCTGATGGGCGGATTGATCGGCGGAAGACTTGCCCTCGAGGGGCGGCTGGCGCGGTTCGTCTATGTTTCGCTTTACCGTAAGCATCTGCTTGGCGTGCACGGGGCTCTCGGCGGGCTGGTGCAGATCGCCATAAGCCAGCTCAATCACGTGATCCGGCCGCGGCTCAAGCTGCACTAGGCGCGGCGGCCGCGGGCAAAGTCCGCGTCCGTCAGCGGTGGATTGTATTCCAGCGAAAGCACGCTGCCGCGTTGGACGACCTCGCCTGTGCGCATGTCGCGTTGAAGCCAGACAAACGGCGAAATCACGCCGCTGACCGAACGAAAGTCGGAATAGACGCTCTCTAGCATCGTCTCCGTAGCGTCGACATCCGGATGCAGAGCCCGCACATCCCGCGCCCGCGCGATCATGTAGGTTTCCGGATGGATGTAGCGGTAGGTTTCGAAGCCATCGGCGAGGACGATGCGAAGCACGTAATAGTCGACACCATCGATGGTCTCCACGCCCTCGTAACTCAGGATGTGGCCGCGTTCAGCGTAACGATGCAGACCGAAAAGATTGAACTCGACGCCGTGCGCGAGCGCGGCAGCGCCGGCTTCGGATGCGGCGCGGGGCTCTCGCCCCTGCTGCCAATCCCAGGCGCCCGCGCGGTCGATGCCCTCGCTCCAGACGCAAGCGCCGTCGGCGAAGATGTCCACCCGCATCAAGCCTTCGACGCTGGCGATGTAGGGCCCGCGCACCGTGAAGCTGGGCTCGACAATCTCAGCCTCGTTGCGCATTGCGCGCACCGCGTCCAGCGTCACCGCGCCGCCGCGCGCCTCGACGTGACGGGCGACCAAAGCGCCCAGATCCATCGGCCCCTCGTCGGGCCGCGGGGCGCACGCGGCCGCGGCCGCGCCTAACACGAAATTCCTGCGCCCAATCTGCATCGTCCGGCCACCTGATCGCGATTCCATCCGCCAAACGATGCAGGCCTATTGCTGCGCCAGCGTTTCAGCACATTGCACTTCTCGCCACCGGTCGTGACGGCAGCGCAAGCGGTCGAAAATGACTTGATTGACCGTTCAAACAAGTCATGATTTGGCGCGAAGGAGAGGCGCCATGGCGGATACCGAGAAAGCGATCGCGACCCAGCTGGCCAATATCGAAAAGAAGTCCGGAAGATCGCTGGCCCAGCTCGGCGCCGCCATCAAGAAATCCGGCAAAGCCAAGCACAGCGAAATTCGCGCCTGGTTGGTGGATACCTACGGGCTCGGTCACGGCGACGCCAACACCCTCACCCATTACGTGCTGAAGAGCGACGGCGCGCGTGAAGCGGAAGGCAAATCCAACGGCGCCGTGCTGGACGAAATCTATACCGGCAAGAAGGCGCATCTGCGCCCTATCCACGATCGGCTGATGCGCGCCATCGACAAGTTCGGCGAGCATGAGGTGGCGCCAAAGAAGGGTTATGTCTCCCTGCGGCGGAAAAAGCAGTTTGCGATGCTTGGGCCCAAGACCAACGAACGCTTCGAATTGGGCCTCAACCTCAAGGACGACATCAAGGACACGAGGGTGAAGCCGGTGCCGCCGGGCGGCATGTGCCAATACATCATACCGCTGATGAACGCGGACGAGATCGACGACAAGATCGTCGGCTACATCAAGCGCGCTTACGATGCGGCCGGCTGATCCGCGCTTGCGTGGATGGTAAAGGGCGTGGAAGGGTTCGGCGCTTAACGCCAGCTCAACCAATCCTTCTCACGGCTCATTCATGCAAATGTGCGATGGTCCGGCTTCGACGCGGAAGCTGCTCTTGGTGGCTGCGGCCGCTTTGATCGATCCGTCCGGCCGCGTGCTCATCACACAACGGCCGCAACACAAGTCGCTCGGCGGGCTCTGGGAATTTCCCGGCGGCAAGGTCGAGCCCGGCGAGGCCCCAGAAGCGGCGCTGACGCGGGAATTGAGAGAGGAGCTGGATTTGACCGTCGAACCAGACGCTCTCGAACCGTTCGCGTTCGCTTCCCACGCCTATCCCGACTTCCACCTGCTTATGCCGCTATACGTGGCCGAGCGCTGGAGCGGCGAGCCGACGCTGGATCCAAACGCGGCGCAGGCCATGGCCTGGACGCCAATCCGTGATTTGCGCTCTTACGCCATGCCCCCGGCCGATATTGGCCTCATCGAACGACTGATCGAGGCTCGCTCATGAAACGCTTCCTGCACGACAGCGACGGCGCCACCGCCATCGAGTACGCACTCATCGCAAGCCTGATCGGGTTCGTCATTATCGGCGCGCTCACCTCAATTGGCGGCTCGCTCACCGACATCCTGAACAGCTTCGCTGGCGTCTTCTAGGCTCCTCCACGAACCCGATGACGGCGCGCCGCGCCCGCACTAAATTGGGTGCGGAGGATGCAGCATGAACGACCCCCTTTCGCGCCGCGACGTGGCGCTCGGCTTGGCCGCCACGGCGGCAAGCGCCGCAAGTCCGGCTTTCGCCGCCAACGAAGACACCTATTCCGAACCTGAGATTGTCCGCGCCGCGGAGCGCTTCTTCGGCGCCGGCGCGGAGGGCGTCGCCACGATCGTGCGCCGGGTGTTCGGAGAACATGGGCGCCCCAACGGCTATATCGAAGGCGAAGAAGGCTCCGGCGCGATCGGCATCGGGCTACGCTACGGCCAAGGCGATATGCGTTTGCGCGCGCATGCCGGATCGACGCGCGTCTATTGGCAAGGCCCATCGCTCGGGTTCGATACTGGTGGCAATGCCTCGAAAGTGTTCACGCTCATTTACAACATGCAACGTCCGGATCAGATTTTCCGGAGGTTCCCGGGCGTGGACGGCTCAGCGTATTTCGTCGGTGGCGTCGGCGTGAACTACCAACGCGCCGATAACATCACATTGGCGCCCATGCGCGCCGGCGTGGGCTTCCGACTCGGCGCTAACCTGGGCTATCTCGCGTATTCGCGCCGCCGGCGCCTCAATCCGTTCTGACGCCGCAAGGAAGTTCAGTTGAAGCATATCTGGGTTTTGGCCTGCGCGCTTGGCGCGGCAGGCGTGGCGCATGCAGATCCCGGCGGTGTGTCGGGCGTGTCCAGCCCCGTCGTCACCCCGGGGGACCTCCGCTTCGAGGCCCGCACCAGCGTGTTCAACGGCGACGCACTGGACGGCGAGCGCGCCCACCGCGTTCAGGGCGGATATTCGTTCACCGATTTCTGGCGCCTCAGCGCCATCCTGCGCACGGCGCAGCCGGATGGCGAAGACATCGAGGCTCGCTCGCTTGGTTTCGAAAACGTGTTCGAATTCACGCCATCGGCTGAGTGGCCGGTGCAGGTCGGGCTGTTGGCGGAATACAAGCTCGGCCTCAACGATGCGTCCGATGAAGTCGAGTTCAAGCTGCTGATGCAACGGCGTCAGGGGCCACTGACAGCGCGGCTTAATCTCAATGCATCGCGCGACGTTGGCGATGATGCTTCCGACGAATGGGAGCACGTCTATGCAGCGCGGGCGATGTGGGAGATCAATCACCGCTGGGATTTGGGCGGCGAAGCGTTCGGCGAGCCCGAAGCCGGCGCGCACTATATCGGCCCGCGTGCAGAAATCGGCTTCGGGCACGTCGGCTTCTCGGCAGCTTATCTCGTCGGCTATGACGACGCGGAGGCCGAAGGACAATTGAGGCTTGGCCTCGAGTTCAGGCCATAGCGCGACCCCTCCCCGTTGGTGTTAAGGTGCTCCTCGATCGGGAGGGGCGGCATGAGCGAAAGCGCGGCGGCGGCGCCAAAGCATCACAAGGCGACGCAGAGCGAGAAGATGGTGATCGGCGCGTCTTCGCTCGGCACCGTGTTCGAATGGTATGACTTCTACCTTTACGGCTCACTGGCCGTTTTCATCTCCACGCATTTCTTCAGCGCCGTAAACGAAGCCACGGCCTTTATCTTCGCCTTGGCGGCGTTCGCAGCGGGATTTGCGGTGCGCCCCTTCGGCGCCATCGTGTTCGGCCGCATTGGCGATGTCGTCGGGCGCAAGAACACTTTCCTCGTCACCATGGCGATCATGGGCCTCTCAACCTTCGTCGTCGGCTTGCTGCCCGGCTATGACCAGATCGGCGTCGCTGCGCCGATCATCTTGGTCGTGTTGCGCTTGCTGCAGGGCCTAGCCCTCGGCGGCGAATATGGCGGTGCGGCCACCTACGTCGCCGAACACGCGCCAAACGAAAAGCGCGGGCTCTACACCAGCTGGATTCAGACCACGGCGACGATGGGACTTTTCCTCTCGCTGCTAGTGATCATGGCGACGCGCACCATCCTACCGGCGGAGGATTTCGCGGCATGGGGTTGGCGCATTCCATTTCTGCTTTCGATCGTGCTGTTGGCGGTGTCGCTGTGGATCAGACTGAAGCTCAATGAAAGCCCGGTCTTCCAGCGCATGAAAGAAGAAGGCGCAACGTCAAAGGCGCCCTTGGCCGAAGCGTTCGGGCGCTGGGACAATTCCAAACTGGTGCTGATCGCCTTACTCGGCGCTGTCGCCGGGCAAGCCGTAGTTTGGTACACGGGGCAATTCTACGCGCTTTTCTTCCTAGAGCGCACGCTCAAGGTCGAGGGCCTGACCGCCAACGGACTGATCGCGATCGCGCTCTTGATCGGAACGCCCTTCTTCATTGTGTTCGGCTGGCTCTCTGACAAGATCGGCCGCAAGCCGATCATTCTCGCAGGCTGCCTGCTCGCGGCGCTCACCTACTTCCCCTTGTTCAACGCACTGACGGAAGCCGCCAATCCGGCGCTGGCGCAGGCGCAGCGCAACGCGCCCGTCACGGTGTGGGCGCATGCGGACACGTGTTCGGTGCAATTCGATCCGATCGGCCGCAATTCATACGACCAGGAAGGCTGCGACCTCATCAAATCGTATCTCGCCCGCGCGGGCGTGAGCTATACGCACGATCACGCGCCGGTCGGCTCCGACGCAGAGGTGCGGATCGGCGATCAAGTGCTGGCGGCGCCGACGCCGCGGCGCCTGCCGCCGGACGAACGCGCCGGCGCAATCAGCGCCTTCCAGGCGGAGCTGCGCGCCGCGCTCCACGCGGAAGGCTACCCCGCCGCGGCCGATCCCGCGCGCATCAACAAGCCGCTCGTGATCGCCATCCTCGCTTTGCTGGTGATCTATGTGACCATGGTGTATGGGCCGATCGCGGCGATGCTGGTCGAGCTCTTCCCGGCCCGCATCCGCTACACCTCAATGTCGCTGCCGTACCATATCGGCAATGGGTGGTTCGGAGGCTTCCTGCCGACGACCGCGTTCGCGATCGTAGCCGCGACCGGAAACATCTATTCGGGGCTCTGGTATCCCATCATCGTCGCCAGCGCGACGGTGGTGATCGGGCTGCTGTTCCTACCGGAGACGCGCAAGCGCGATATCGACCGCTAGTCGCGCGAAGCCTTGCGCGCGCGCTCCGCCGCTTCGTGGCGCTCGCGGAATTCTTCCGCGAACGAGGATGCGAGTATGCCCGTCGGCAGCGCAACGATGCCGACGCCAGCGAGCGCAACGAGCGCGGCGGCGACACGGCCCCACGCGGTCTCCGGATAGACGTCGCCATAGCCGACCGTGGTGAGCGTGACGACAGCCCACCACATCGCGCGCGTGATCGAACCGAACGCTTCGGGTTTGGAATCGCCTTCGATGAAATAGAGCATCATCGCCGCGACGTAGAGTTGCGCCGCGGCGACAGCGAGCGCGGCCATCAAGGGGGCCCACGCGCGTCGCACGGCGGCGCCGACAATTGCGAACGCCGGCACGTAGCGCGCCAGTTTGAACAAGCGAAACAGCCTGAGCGCCCGGAACGCAGGGAACAACCACCCGGTGGCGTCGCGGAAGAACACCATTACGATCAACTCGGGCAGAAACGCCAGAACGTCGGCAATCGTGACCGGCTGCATGAGAAAGCGCAGGCGGCCCTTTACGCCCGCGTGCGCCGGATTCTCCCCCTCCGACCAGAACCGCAGCGCGAACTCGATGGCGAAGATCCACACCACGGCGACGTTGAAGCCCTGCACGATCGGCAAGAGACGCGGATCAAGTCCGGAATCCGAACGCAGCAATTCTGTTTCGAACGCCAGCGAGATGAGACAGAGCACCACCAGCACGATGATCGTGCCGGAGAAGAAATTGACGCCGCCGGGCTCGTCGGGTTCGAGCCAATCGTGGACGTAGGCCTTGGCCGTTGCGTGCTTGCGCCTGATCAGCGGCATCGGTGCGCTCCCCGCTCACCGCGAGTTGTAGCGGCGCCGCCGAGTCGGGCAAGCGAACTCAGGCGGTTGAGGTGAGCTTCAATCCGATAATCCCCGCAACGATGAGGCCGATGCATCCAAGGCGCACAATGTTCGCGCTTTCGGAGAAGAGCATTATGCCGAGCAGCGCTGCGCCAACGGCGCCGATGCCCGTCCAAACCGCGTAGGCGGTGCCGATCGGCAGATCGCGCGCCGCCTGCGCCAGAAGCCAAATCGACGCCCCCATCGCGGTGATGGTGATGATGGTGGGCACGGTTTTGGTGAAGCCGTCGGTGTATTTTAGGCCGACGGCCCAAACGATTTCGAGCAAACCCGCCAGCACGAGCATAAGCCAAGGATGCATAATCCGCCCAATCTACATCAGTTGCGTAGCGTTCCGCCCGTCGCTTTCGCCACCGCGGTGACGATCTTTGCGCTCACGGCCTCGATTTCCGAATCGGTCAGCGTTCTCTCACGCGGCTGCAGCGTGACCTCGATGGCGAGAGACTTCTTGCCGGCGGCCATGCGCTCGCCGCGATAGACATCGAACAGCGAGACGTCCGCGATCAATTGCTTTTCTGCGCCAAAAGCGGCGCGCACGACATCGGCGGCCGCCGTCGAATCGTCAACGACAAAGGCGAAGTCGCGCGTCAGAGGCATCTGATCGAGCTTTTCCAGCTGCGGCTTTGTGCGCCCACCCTTCGCGCGCGGCGCAGGCAGCGAGTCCACGAAAACCTCAAATCCAAGCGCAGGCGCCTCGACCCCCAGCGCATTCAACGCGCGCGGGTGAATTTCGCCGAACAACGCAACCAGCTTGGCGCCAAGTTTCAAGGCGCCGGACTTTCCCGGCCGCCAATGCGCCGGCGTTTCGGCGCTTGTTTGCAGGGAAGCCACCGGCGCGCCAATCGCTTCGAGCACCATCAGCACGTCGCGCTTGACGTCGAAAATGTCAGGCTGATGAGCGGCGCGCCAATGCCGGGGCGGACGCGCGCGCCAGATGGCGGCGATGACTCGCTCCTGCCCTGCATCGCTATCGTCGCGATAAACCGGCCCGGCTTCGAACAGGCGCGCATCGTCGAACCCGCGATTGGCGTTCGCTTGCGCCGCGCGCAACAGATTGGGCAGCGGCGAAGGCCGCATGCAATCGAGGTCGGAGGCGATGGGATTGGCCAAAAGCAAACGCTCGCCGCCGCCGCCGAAGGTCTCCGCGTCAGCCCGGGCGCAGAAACTCCAGGTCACCGCTTCCAAATAGCCGAGCGAAGCCGCGGCGCGGCGGCCGACGCGCAAGCGGCTCTCACCCACGCTTGCAGGCGGAGCGCGATAGCCCGACGCGCGCGGCGGCTCGTTGGCCGGCATTTTGTCGAAGCCTTCGATGCGCGCGACCTCTTCAACCAGATCGGCGGCGCCTTCAATGTCGCGCCGCCAGGACGGCGGCTCCACGATCAGCTTCTTCGAGCCTTGCCCTTCGGCGCTGGTCTCGAAGCCCAAATCCTTCAGGATCGCGCGCACGCGCGTCGGCTTCACATCGATGCCGGCGAGTTGACGCACGCGATCGGGATCGAACGTCACCGGCTTCGGCGGCGCCGGCAACTCGCCCTTGAGAATGATCTCCGCGGGCTCGCCCCCGCAGAGATCGAGGATCATGCGCGTGGCTAGTTCAAGGCCCGGCACGACAAAGCCCGGATCGACTCCGCGCGCAAAACGATATTGCGCGTCGGAGACGATGCCGGTAGCGCGCCCCGTCGCGTGGCTGCGCAGCGGATCGAAATAGGCGCTTTCGACGATCACGTTGATTGTCACGTCGGACACGCCGGTGCTTTCGCCCCCCATGACGCCGCCCAAGCCGATGACGCCGCTATCATCGGCGTTGCAGCACATTTCCGGCGTCACTTCGTAAACCACGCCGTCGAGCGCTTTGTAGCTTTCGCCTTGCTTGCCGCGGCGTACGCGCAATGTCCCCTTCACCTTGTCGGCGTCGAACACGTGAATTGGCCGCGCGCGATCGTACGAGAGATAATTGGTTATATCGACGAGGATCGAGCGCGGCCTAAGGCCGATGGCGCGCAGACGCTGCTGCAGCCACGCTGGCGACGGCCCGTTCTTGACGCCGCGAATGAGCCGCGCGCCGTAGAGTGGGCAGCCTTCCAGATCATCGTTGGCGACCTTAAGCCTGGATTCGATGCGCGCGGGCACAGGCAAGATCGGCTTGAGCGCGAATTTGCCGAGGCCGGCGGCGCCGAGATCGCGGGCGATGCCCTGTACGCCCAGCCAATCGGGGCGGTTCGGCGTAACTTCGAAATCAATCACCGGATCGGCGAGATGGAGCGCCTCGGCTAGCGGCGTGCCGACCGCCAGTTCTGGATCGAGCTCCATAATCCCATCGGCGTCGGTGTCGAGTTCAAGCTCTGCGCCGGAGCAGAGCATGCCGTTGGAAACAACGCCGCGCACCGGCTTGGCTTCCAGCGTGATGCCGCTGCCGGGAATGGTGGCGCCCAGCGGCGCGTACACAGTGACGAGCCCCGCGCGGGCATTTGGCGCGCCGCAAACGATCTCTTTCGGGCCGTCACGCGTTTCGACTTGGCAGACCTGCAGCTTGTCGGCGTTCGGGTGCTTGGCGGCGCTGATGACGCGCGCCACGGAGAATTGTGCGAACTTGGCGCTCGCATCTTCGACGTCCTCAACCTCAAGGCCGGTCATGGTCATGCGCTCGACGATCGCATCGACGCCGGCATCGGTAGCCAGGTGATCCCTCAGCCAGGAGAGCGTGAACTTCATGGAATGGCGCCCGGCGCAATGATGCTAAAAAACTTCCAAACGATCAGCGCGCCCCCGCAATATAGGAGATAACGCGCCAACACATACCGCGCACATCGGCCAGCCAAGAGATCCAGCACAAACCGACTGTACGAATAGGTTGCGAGGAACTCCGCTTCCTTCTTTCGCCAAAGCACACCGAGATTCATCGCCAGACAAATCGCGGAGGCTACGACGAACGCCGTTCCAAAAACGATACGCGCATTGTCCCAGACGGAAGAATCCACAGCCGGGCGGGTCTCAAGCTGAGTAACCAAGGCCGAGATCGCTATCAAAATGCCGGTAACTTGCAGCAACCCGGCGGATTTCTCGGTCACGCGCGATAAGCTGCCATCAAGATGCGACAGAACAACAGCGTGCGTAGGATGATGCGCTGGAAGCTTCTCTGGATCAAACGACTCGTGCACCGTTGGCGGGTCAAGCTTCGTACAATCGGCGGCGCGAAGTTGGTGCGCGGAACATGCGTGTACATAGAGCAGCCGGAGATAGCCAACCTTGTCCGCGTCGGCTTGCGGGCCGCCAAGCAAGAAGTCATCGCCAAAAGTGTGCATGACGGTTTTCCTCAGCCCATTCCCTGCGCCAGACCTGGCAGCAGATACGGGCTGAAACCGTAATGCTTGAGCCAGCGTGTGTCGGCCGCGAAGAAATCGCGGAGGTCCGGCATGCCGTATTTGAGCATAGCGAGGCGATCGACGCCCATGCCAAAGGCGTAGCCCTGGTATTGCTCCGGATCGATACCGCAATTCCTGAGGACGTTCGGGTGCACCATGCCCGAGCCTAGAATCTCCAGCCAATCGTCGCCGGCGCCGATCTTCACCTGACCGCCCGAGCGGTCGCAGCCAATGTCCATTTCCGCGCTCGGTTCGGTGAACGGAAAATGGTGCGGCCGGAAGCGCGCCTTGAGCTCATCGACCTCGAAATAAGCCTTGAACACCGCCATCAGCGTGCCTTTGAGATCGGCCATGCTGGTGGTCTCGTCGATGACAAGGCCTTCGATCTGATGAAACATCGGCGTGTGCGTGGCGTCGCTGTCGCAGCGATACGTGCGGCCCATGCAGATCATGCGGATCGGCGGCTTCTGCCGCAGCATGGTGCGCACCTGCACCGGCGAGGTGTGCGTGCGCAGCACTTTGCGTAGGCCCTGCTCGTCGGTCGCGTTCATGAAGAAGGTGTCGTGCATTTCCCGCGCCGGATGCTTGGGCGGGAAGTTGAGCGCGGTGAAATTGTTGAAGTCGGTCTCGATGTCCGGGCCTTCCTCGACGGTGAAGCCCATCTCGCCGAAAATGTGCGCCAGCTCCTCCATCACCCGGCTGACCGGATGGATGGCGCCGATGCGAGGCCTTACCGGAGGCAGCGTCACGTCCACCGCTTCGCGCGCAAGCTGTGCATCGAGCGCGGCTTCGGCCAGGACGGCCTTCTTAGTCAGAATCGCCTCGGTGACGCGGTCCTTCAGTCCATTGAGCTTTGGTCCGGCGCTTTGGCGCTGCTCCGGCGACATCTGACCGAGCGTGCGCATCAGCTGCGAAATCGCGCCTTGCTTGCCAAGCGCTTCGATCCGTAGCGCTTCCAGCGCGGCTTCGTCGTTCGCGCTCTCGACGCGCCCCATCAAGGTGCGTTCGAGCGCGTCGAGATCGTTGGTCAATGCGTCCATTCTGAGCCGCCTCTATGCGCGAAGCGAACCCAGGAGAGCAGCGTGCGTGCGCCCCCTCCGGCCGCTTCGCGGCCACCTCCCCCGCGCGCGGGGGAGGAAACCACGGTTGAGACTTATTTCAGTGCGGCCTGGGCTTGCGCGACAAGACCCTTAAAAGCCGCGGGCTCGTTCATGGCGATGTCGGCCATGACCTTGCGGTCCAGCGTGACGCCCGCCTTGGCGAGCCCGCTGATAAATCGCGAATAGGTCATGCCCTCTTCGCGCACCGCGGCGTTGATGCGCTGGATCCAAAGCGCACGGAAATCGCGCTTCTTCACTTTGCGGTCGCGGTAGGAATAGAGCGCGGCCTTCTCCACGGCGGCATTCGCGGTGCGGAAGGTTTTCGAGCGACGGCCGTAATAGCCCTTCGCCTTCTTCAGAACTTTCTTGTGCCGGGCGTGAGCGGTGACGCCGCCTTTGACGCGTGCCATGTCAAATCTCCATCAGATGCTTGAATTGGGTCCTGGGCCTATTTCAGGCCGTACGGGATCCACAATTTGACGCGGTCAGCGTCGGGCTTGGCGAGCGCGGAGGTGCCGCGGTTCTGACGGATATATTTGCCATTGTGGCTGATCAGGCGGTGGCGCTTGCCGGCGGCGCCGGCCAGGACCTTGCCCGTAGCAGTGAGCTTGAAGCGTTTTTTGACGCCGCTCTTGGTCTTCAGTTTCGGCATTTCATCCTCGGTTTGGATCGGGCGGAGCGAGTCCGCGCCAAAAAGGGCGCCACGGCATGCCATTTGGCCGGGCCCCCAGAAGGCGGGCCGTCTAGCATGGGCCGTACGGGGATACAATCGCCGGTGCGGACTGCCCCTGAGGAACCCGGCTGCGCCAGCCGGCGTTTGCCGACATAACCCGTGCCCGGCCGGGCGATGCCGGATTTTCCAGGAGAGGATAATGGCCCAAGAACCGCGGCAAGCCCCAGCGCCGGAAAAGCACCCGAAGATCGACGGGCCCGGCGACGACAACAAGTGGAAATGGCTTGCCGGGGCGGCCGCAGCCGCCGTTCTCCTCGGAGGCGGCTATTTCGCTTGGCAAAATTCCAACCAGACCGATCCCAACCGTACTGAAATCGCTGCCTATGACAGCGACATGGACCGCGCCGGCCCGCTGACCGACGAGGAGCGTGAAGAGCTAGAGCGGCCCGAGGCGCAGCCTGCCGCCTCGGGCGAACAGCCCGCGCGAGCCTTGGACCGCAGCAACCGCCCGCAGCAGCGCCAAGCAGCCGCGCAGCGCGCCAGCGCCGAACCCGCCGAAGCGGTGATCGACGTCGGCCCGACCAACATCGCTTACGAAGCCTCCTACGTGAACGAGGACGACATTATCGTCGAAGGCCGCCGCGCCCCGATTTGGCAGAGCACGCCGAACGCCACCCGCCTCGCTGACGTCTATCCAGCCATGGCGCTCGAGCGCGGCCAGGAAGGCGAAGCGCGGGTGCAATGCACGGTGCAGGAAGGCGGTGCGATGGATTGCACGCGCATCTCCGAATCCGACCCCACCTTCGGCCGCGCGGCCTTGCGCGTCGCGCGCATGTTCCGCCACGCACCCGCACGCGCCGACGGAAGCTCCGCAGCCGGCACGGCGGTGAATTTGCGCGTTCATTTCCGGCTTGCCGAGGATGATGGCCGGCGCCCGCGCCGACTCTAAGCGATTGCGCTCACTCAGGCGGGCAGGACGATATTCCATTCGAACGCAAGCGCGCCTTCGTCGGTTGCGTCCGCCGCCTGAGCGACAGCCAGCATTGGATTGGCGAGCGCGCGATACAATTCGTCCTCAGCGTTCGCCGCTTCCCCTGGAAAATACATTTGCGTGGTCAGTGCGCGCGCGCCGGCGCGCGCTTTCCAATGCAAGTGCGGGGTGCGATGGCCGATCGGCGAATCGTACCCGCCAGGCCGCACGCTGATCAGCCGGTATGCGCCATCGGCGCCGGTGGTTAAGCGCGCATAGCTTTGAAAGTTCGGGTCGAGCGGCGCCGCGTTCTGATTGTCGCCCGGATGATCGTAACGGCCCGCAGCATTGGCCTGCCACATATCGAGCTGCGCGCCTTGTATGGGGCGTCCGTCTGCGTCGAGCACGCGGCCGCGAACCTCGATGATCTGCCCGGCCGCCCGCCCGCTCCGCCCTGCCAGGCGCGTGAGATCGAGATCGCGCTCGACGTTCGTATCGCGAGGAAAGAACGGCCCTTCAGTCTGTGGCGGCGTGAGGTCGGCGGCCGCGGCTTCGTCGGCCTGGCCCACGCAAGCGGCGGCGAGAATTCCAGCCCCGAGCCCAAAAGCAGCGCGGCGACGCGTGACGGACACGGGTCTCTCCCATCCACCAGAGGTCATCGACGCTGCGCCGCAAATTACCGCAAGTCAAAGCGAAAGCAGGGCTGGCCGGGGCCCCAGGACCGGCTAAACTGGCGGCGGTGGGAGAAGCCCTATGGTGCGTCAGCCGAGAAGCTTGGACGAGGCCAAGCAAATCTATCGCGAGGAAAAAGCGAAGGTCACGCGCTCTTTCGATGCGCTGATCGGCTCGCGCATCCTGATGGCGGTGCTGGCGACTTTCGCCGTCGCCTTCGCCGTCAATCTGTGGACCTCTCCCGATCAGCTGCCAAACGTTGGCGGGCTATCGCTGGCGACATACGGCTTGCCGGATTCGGTCGATTTCGGCTTCGCGGGCGAACAGGCGCGTGAAGGGCTAGACGCGGCCAAACGCGAAGGGCTCGACACTGAAGTTTCGCGCTTTCTCGACGACAACCGCCATTTCGTCTGGCTGATGAATGCAGGCGCGTTGGTGCTGACGGTTGCGCTGCTGCTCTGGAATATGACGGTGATGACGCGGCGGCGGCCCTACACCAAGGGCTGACGCCTACGCTTCCAGTTCGACATCCCAGTAGAGATAATCAACCCAGCTTTCATGCAAATGGTGCGGCGGGAAACGCCGGCCGACATGCTGCAGCTCGTACATAGTCGGCCGCCGCGGCCGCTTGAACGGGCGCATGCCGGAATGGTGCGCGTAACGCCCGCCCTTCTTGAGATTGCAGGGCGCGCAAGCGGTGACGATGTTGTCCCAGGTCGTACGCCCGCCCTTCGAGCGCGGGATCAAATGATCGAAGGTCAGATCGTCTGTCGCGTGGCAGTACTGGCACGCAAAGCCGTCGCGCAGAAACACATTGAAGCGCGTGAACGCCGGCGGACGATCCTGCGCCACATAATCCCGCAGCGAGATCACCGAGGGCAGCCGCATCTCGAACGAGGGCGAATGCACCACCTGATCGTATTGCGCGACCACGTCGACGCGTTCGAGGAAGACGGCCTTCACCGCTTCCTGCCACGGCCAAAGCGATAAAGGATAATAAGAAAGCGGCCGGAAATCGGCGTTCAGCACCAACGCGGGCCAGCCGGCCAGGGGGGCGCTTGAGACGTTCATTGGCGGCGGCGCCGCGCTAGAGGGGTAAGGCTCGGTGGACTGAAGACCGGCTCCTTTCGCACCCGCAATATAGCACGCCCAAAGCCGGGCGCGAACCAGCTATATCTGATTTGCCGCGACAGGTTCGTGACAACAGGGCAACGGCGGCGAAAACTCAGCGCGCCGAGACAATAGCCTTTGCTTTCAGATAGGTGGCGAGAAAGGCGCCGCCTAAATCCAAGCCGTCGGGGCCGATCGAGTGCGGCACCCCGTAGGAAACGTGCCATTGCGCGCCGTGCCCGGCGGCGGCCAGCGCTTCGGCTGTGTCGAACATGGCGGCGGCGGGAATGACTGGGTCCTGATCGCCGTGAACCAGCAAGATCGGCGGCTTCGACTTCATCTGCTCCTTGATCCCGCGCGCGCCGACCAACAGGCCCGAATAACCGAGAATGGCCGCTGGCCCCCGCTCACGCCGCAGGCCGACATGCAGCGCCATCATCGTGCCTTGACTGAAACCCACCAGCGCGAGGCGGCTTTCATCGAGCCCATAGCGTTCCAATTCACGATCGACGAAGCGATCAACGGATTGGGCAGCGGCGCGCGCGCCGGCCTCCATCATGTGAGGCTCAAGCTGCGACAGCGGAAACCATTGGTAGCCACCCGGCGTCTGCGGGACCGGCTCGACGGCGTTGGGAGAAACGAAGGCTGCGTTCGGCAAGGCCTTTGCCCAATACGGCGCTAAGCTGATGAGGTCGGCGCCGTTCGAGCCATAGCCGTGCAGCAGAATCACCAGTGAATCGGGCTTGCCGCCGCGCGCGGGCGGCATGCGAGGGCCATCTAGGAAAACCGTCATGCGGGGTTGGTAGCGCGCCGCGCGCGCCGACGATAGCCTCGGCGCGGCATGAGCTTCGTCACGCGCTTTGCGCCCTCGCCGACCGGCTATCTGCATCTTGGCCACGCCTTTTCGGCGCTGACGGCTTTCGACGCCGCGCAAGCGGCGGGCGGACGCTTCCTGCTGCGCATCGAGGACATCGATCAGGGCCGCGTTCGGCGCGAGTTCGAGGCGGCGCTGCTGGAAGACCTCGCTTGGCTTGGCGTCGATTGGGAAGAGCCTGTGCGGCGCCAATCCGAGCACCTGGATGAATACCAGGCCGCGCTAAAAAGCCTGATCGATCGCAACCTCGCCTATCGCTGCTTCCGCACGCGCAAGGAGGTTGCGGAAGCGATCGCAACGGCGCCGCACGGCGAATCCGGTGACGTTTTTCGCGGCGAAGCTTTGCCACCTGAAGAGGAGAACGAACGGCTGGCTGCAGGCGAGGCGTTCGCCTGGCGGCTCTCGCTGAAGAAAGCGCGCGCCGCTTTGGGGCCCGCCTATTTCACCATGGTGTTTGAGGACGAAACCGGGCTCGTCCGCGCGGAGCCTGAGGGCCATGGCGATGTCGTGCTCGCGCGAAAGGATTTCCTCACGTCGTACCACCTCGCCAGCGTGTGGGACGACGCGGCGCAAGGCGTGACGCACGTGATCCGCGGCGACGATTTGCGCGCGGCGGCGCACTTGCATGTGCTGCTACAGAAATTGCTGAATCTGCCGACGCCGGCATATCGGCACCATCGGCTCATTCTGGGCGCGGACGGCAAACGTCTGGCCAAACGCGATGAGGCCGCGACCTTGCGCGCGCTGCGCGCGGGCGGCCAAACGGCGCGCGACGTGCGCGCAACGTTGGGGCTGGACGTCAATCGATCATAAACCAGATCGGGGCACCCTATCTTACCGCTGGGCAAGCACCCGGCCGGAGCCGGGGCGCCGCCCATGATGACGCGAAAACATTATATCCGCACCGCCGCCATCTCCGCGGGGATCGTCGTCGTCGTCCTGCTGCTCGATTACCTCGTAAACGTCGTGCTGATGCCCGGCCACACCCCCTACACGCCGCTCGGCACGCTGGTGATCGCCGCTTTGGTCGCGCCGGCCTGCACATACCTCCTGATGAGGCAGCACGCCCGCGCCGAACATGCGCTGCAATCGTTCGCGCGCGAGCATGCCGCGCGCCTCGCCGCCGACAACGCAAACGAAGCCAAGTCGCGCTTCCTCGCCGCGATGAGCCACGAATTGCGCACGCCGCTCAACGCCATCATCGGCTATGCCGAGATTATCGAGGAAGAGAGTCAGGCCGCCGAGCACGCGAGCAATGTGGCTGACGCTCAGCGCGTGCACCGCGCCGCGCGTCATTTGCTCGGCCTCATCAATGACATTCTCGACCACGCGCGCATCGAATCCGGTTCTCTGCGCCTTTCGCCGTCTTTGACGCCGCTGGCGCCGGTGTTTGCTCAAATCGCAGACGCGGTTCGCGGCGAAGCCGAGACCAATGGCGACGCCCTGGTGCTGGAATGCGCGCCGGACATTGGCCTCGGCTATTTGGACGCGGCGCGCTTCCAGCAAGCGGCGCTCAACCTCGCTTCCAACGCCGTCAAATTCACCAAAAGCGGCCGCGTGACGCTGCGCTTGATCGCCGACGACCTCGATGGCGCCGCTGCATTGCGCTTTGAGGCGATCGACACCGGCATCGGCATCGCCCCCGACGTGTTGCCGCGCCTGTTCAAGCCGTTCGAGCAAGCCGACAGCGCCATGACGCGCGCCTACGGCGGCAGTGGGCTCGGGCTTGTCATCACGCAGGCGATCGTGCACGCCATGGGCGGGCGCGTGGAGGTCGAGAGCACGCCGGGTCAGGGATCGCGCTTCAGCATCATTGTGCCGCGGCGGCAAAGCGCGCAGGCCGTGCTGGCGGCCTAGTCTGGATAGTGCCGATCGCCTGGCCAGCCTTCGATGGCCTCGATCGTTTCGTGTGCGCTTTCGAGCTTGTGGTCAGGCACGTTGGAGATGCGCGCCGCCTCGATCCAGGCTTTGATCGCGGTCGGCGCGAGACGGTCTCGCCCGCACAGCAGAAAGAACGGCTCGTCTTTGGCCAGGCCCGAGAGCGACCCGTGCTCCAGTTCGGCGGCCAGATATTTGAAGCCCGCGTCCCTCAGCAGGCGCGCGCATTCCTTCTTCACCTCACCGCCTTCGATTCCGATCGTCATGCGCGCCTCCTTCCTTGTTGCTGCTGCGCGGCGCCGGCATTGATGTCAACAGCTGGCGTCATCGCTGCGGGCGATCACCGAAAGCGTTGATGAGACGCGCCGACCAATCGCCCAAGGCGTCCCAGCTCCCATCCGCATCGCTTGGAAACAACCCCAACCGCACCATGACCAAATCCTTCGACGGCACGACGACGATCAATTGGCCTTCGTGACCCTGCGCTGAAAAGGAATCGGACAGGCCAGGGTCGGCGATGGTCGCCCGCATCGGACGCCCGGTCCCCTCCGGCGGCGTCAGCCACCAATGCGCGCCGTAAACATCGGCGTTGGGATCGGGACCGCGCGTGCGGGCGAAATCGACCCAATTTTCCGGCAGCACGCGCACGCCGTCCCACACGCCATCGCGCAGATAGAGATAGCCGAAGCGGGCGAAATCGCGGGCCGTCGCCCAAACGAGGGAGCTGCCGTAAAACGTGCCTTGCGGATCGAATTCAACGACCGGCTGCATGCCGATCGGATTGAACAGCGCCTCATCCATCCACGCGCGCATGCGCTGTCGGCGATCGCGCGCGTCAGTAGCATTGGCTACAATCACACGCGTCAGCGCGTCGGCAATCAGCACGCTTCCCGCGGAATTGTAATTCCAGTGCGTGCCAGGATCGTGGATCAGCGGCAGGCCAGCCGCCCAACGCGCCGTATCCTCATTGCCCGCACCGAACAGCATCAAAGCCGCGTCATTCTCCATGACGCTCGGGGCGCCGATCTCGGTGTAATCCTGGCCGTCGGTCATGGTCAGCCACGTCCGCCACGAAATGGCTGCGCGCCGGTCCGAGGCGCGCCAATGCGGCGAGCCCATCGGCACATCAATGCTCAACCTCTCCTGCAGCACTGCCGCGCCGACCAGCCCTTGCGTGATAGACTTCGCCATCGACCAGGAAACGAGCCGGGTGTCGCGCCCATAGCCCTCGCCATAACGTTCGAGCACGATCTGCCCGCCTTGCGCCACCAGCACCGCGCGTGTCTCGCCCATCTGCGGATGCAGGCCGGCGAACGCTTCCGTGAGGGCAAGATCTATCGTGGCGCGATCAACGTCGCGCGGCAGCGGCGCCTCAGGCCAAGCTTGCGTCGGCCAGGCCACGCCTGCTGGTTGCGGCGGCAACGGCGCGAGTTGCGCAAATGCCGGCGCCGCAACGGCGGCAAGCAAATTCACCGCTAGAAAAGCGACCCGCAGCATACCCTTTCCCTCCGCTGCGGCTACATTAGCGGAGCTTATGGACGGGAGGAATTCGCCATGTCGCGAAGACGCGTGCTCTGGCTCGTCTTACTCGCGGGAATTTTCGCCATCGTCATCGGCGTGGGCGTTGCGGCGCAGGGTTCGCTGGCGTTCGCACGCGTCGCAACCACCTACGCGGCCAAGCAGACGTGCTCCTGCCTACATGTCAGCGGGCGCGCGCTAGACAGCTGCATCAGCGATTTCCCCGCGGACGCCGCGCAAAGCCTCACCGTCTCGGCGGAGGGCGACGACGTGCGCGCCTCGGCCCTGTTTGGCGCCATCAGCGCCAGCGCGCGTTACGAGGAAGGCTTCGGCTGCGCGATCATTACGGACTGATTACAGCAGCGGGCCGCGCGGGTTCGAAATTGGCTTGCGCAGAACAGCCAGCACGAGCCCAATACCGGCGCGAATTGCGACCCAGATCAGCACCGCGATGTGGATATAGATCGTGACGACGACGAGGCTGCCGTTGATGAAACCCAATAGCGTCGCCAGCACCCAGATCGCATAGCCGCCGATCAGCGTGCGCAAAGCATGCTCGTGGTGTGTCGTCGCCCAGGGCATTGCGTCGGCGCGGTTCGAGAGGGCGATCGCCGCGGCGGCGATGCCTACCGCCATCGCCAAATAGGAGAGCGGCGCCGCCGGCATGAAAAAGCTCATGACGAACGCGGTCAGCGTGAGCGCCTGCACTAGCACCGCCTTGCCGCGATGCGACGAGACGCCGCCGCTACGTTGCACGGGCTTTGGCGTCGGGCGGCGCGGCCGGAAGGGCGTGACGTTGTCGGGCATGGCGCCGATTTAAGGCGCACCGGGCGCCGGCGGCAAGGATGGCGGCGCTGTAAGCGGCCCCAGGAACCTTGGGCGCGCGATCGGCTAGCTTGCGAATGCCTCCTGCGCCGAGAGCGCCCACGCGTCCGGCATGTGGTTGAATCCTATGCGCGGGTAATATGTCTTGGCCGCCGGCGCGGCCAACAGAACCAAAGAAGCGCGCGGGCCCATCCTGGCGCGGGTTTGCCGAATAAGCTCAACGCCGACGCCCTGCCTCTGATGCGTTTCCCGCACGGCGAGGTCAGCCAGATAGCCCACGTACAGGAAATCCGTCATCGAGCGAGCGATGCCGACCACCCTCTCGCCGTCCCAGGCTGTGATCGTCAGATTGCCATGCGCAATCATGGCGGTGACGATTTCAGGGTCATCGAGCGGGCGCCGCGCACCAAGCGAACACGAGCGATAGAGTTCGACAAACGTCGCCGGCTCCAGGCGCACGTCGTCCCGATAGCGGATCACTCACGCCCCCTTGTGGCAGACGAATTCGACCAGCCTGCCGTCGGGATCGCGGAGATAGCCCGCATAATAATTCGCGTGAATGTGCGGCGCCAGAGCTGGCGCGCGATCGAGCGTGAGGCCAGCCTCGCGACCAAGCGCATAGATGCGATCGACCACCTCGCGGTCCGGGGCTTCGAAAGCAAAATGCACGTCACTGGCCGTTGCGCTTTCGACGAGAAAGAAATCGAGGCGCGCGCCATCGCCAAAGCCCTTGGCTTTGCCGTCAACGCTCATGGAATAGCCCAGCGGGGCCAGCACGGCGTCATAGAACCGAATGGCGCCGGCGAGGTTCGTGGTTTGAATTTCGACATGATCAAGCATGCCGACAAGCTAACGGGGCTGATGTGCATTGTGCACGCATGTTTGCTGCGGTCGACACAGTTTTCCTGCACAACAAGCGTCGGACAATGCGCCCCAGCAATAGCTCGAGCCACGAAGCCGAGAACTCATTGTCGCCGCGACTGCGTCGCCGCCCAGATCAACCAGATCAGGACCGGCTGAAACACCAGGCGGAGCCATAGCAATATCTCGCTCGCATCATGGCGCGCGGCGTGGACCAACATGTCGACGTGGACGGGCGTGACGCAGATTGCGTAGGCGATCAACGCCAGCCCCGCCAGCCTACGCAGGCGCCGCGGCCACAGCGCCAGCGCGCCGGCGATTTCGCACGCGCCCGTCGCCAGCACGATCTCGCGCGGAAACGGCACGTAAGGCGGCACGATCGCGACAAAGAAATCCGTCGCAAGAAAGTGCCCCAAACCGCCAGCGAAAAACCAGGTGAAGACGAACGCCAGCGCTGCGATGCGCGCCATAACCTAGAGGTTCAGCAAATGCGGATCACCGCCTTGTGCGGCGATGTTGACGCTGACGGCCTGCTCTTCCGCAAAGCGCGGCAGATAATTGGGACCGCCTGCCTTTGGACCAGTGCCGGAGAGCCCGGAGCCGCCGAATGGCTGAACCCCGACGACAGCGCCAACAATGGTGCGGTTCACATACGCATTGCCGGCAGGCACCGCGGCGCGCACGGCGTCGGCGAAGCTATCGAGCCGCGAGTGAACGCCGAGCGTCAGGCCGTAGCCCTTGGCCGCGAGTTCAGCGCCGACTTGAGCGACGTCTGCGGGATCGTAGCGCAGGACATGCAGGATCGGGCCGAACACTTCCTTGTCGATCTGATCCAGCGAATTGAGCTCGATAATTGCCGGCCCGAAGAAATTGCCGCCGCATTTGGACACGTCGAGCTGCTTCAGCACCCTGGCTTCTTTCGACATACGCGCAATATGCTTGTCGAGATTGGCCTTGGCCTCGGCGTCGATGATGGGGCCGATGTCGGTGCGCCCGTCGGCGGGATCGCCGATGACGAGCGTGTCCATGGCGCCCATCAGCGTCTCGAGGATTTCATCGGCGGTGTCGTGCGGCAGGAACAGGATGCGCAGGCTCGAGCAGCGCTGGCCGGCGGAATTGAAGGCTGAGACGATGACGTCATCAACCACCTGCTCCTTCAACGCAGTGGTGTCGACGAACATCCCGTTCAAGCCGCCGGTCTCGGCGATCAGCGTGGCGATCGGCCCGTCCTTGGCGGCGAGCGTACGGTTGATAAGCCGCGCGACCTCTGTCGAACCGGTGAAAGCCACCCCGGCGACCCGCGCGTCAGCGACAAGCGCGCCGCCGACATCCCCGGCGCCGATAACAAGCTGCAGCACGTCGCCAGGCAGGCCTGCTTGCCGGAATAGCTTGACCGCCTCGATGGCGATCAGCGGCGTCTGCTCCGCCGGCTTGGCCACGACGGCATTGCCGGCCGCCAGCGCCGCCGCGATCTGCCCGGTGAAAATCGCAAGCGGGAAATTCCAGGGGCTGATGCAGACGAAGACGCCGCGCCCGTGCATCTCAAGATGGTCGGTCTCGCCGGCGGGGCTCGGCAACGGGCGCGGACCCGCGAACAAGCGCTCCGCTTCAGCGGCGTAATAGCGGCAAAAATCGACGGCCTCGCGCACCTCATCGACCCCGTCCTGCCAGACACGCCCGGATTCCTTGGCGATCAGCGCGACAAACTTGTCTTCATTGGCCTGAAGCGCATCGGCCATGGCGCGCAGGATGCGCCCACGCTCGGCGCCGCCTCGGGCGTTCCAGTCGTGCTGCGCGGCGTATGCGGTCGCCAATGCCGAGTCTGCTTCAGCCTTGCTGGCAGCGGGCGGCGCGTTCAGCGCCGGCAAATTGGCGACCGCAGCGGCGAACGCCTCGCGCTCGCTTTCGATCGTGATGTCACGGCCGGTCGAATTGCGGCGGCTTGCGCCGTAGAGCATGGATGGCGGCGGCAAGCGTTTGTGACGATGCGGGTTGGCCTCAAGCGTCGCCATCGGATCGGCGGCGACCACATCGGGCGAGACGTCATCGTCGAGGAAGGAATGGACGAAGGACGTGTTGGCGCCGTTCTCCAACAGACGCCGCACTAGGTACGGCAGCAGATCCTCATGCCCGCCGACCGGCGCATAGACGCGCACCGGCAACGGATGCTCTACGGCGGCGTAGAGCGCCTCGCCCATGCCGTGCAGACGCTGGAACTCGAAACCGTCGATGCGTCCCGCTGCTTCGGCCATGCGCCGCACAGCGGCGACGGTGTGCGCGTTGTGCGTGGCGAATTGCGGGAAGATCGCGTCGCCCGCGGCGAGCAATTCGCGGGCGCAGGCAAGATAGTGCACGTCTGTCGCGGCCTTGGTCGTGAACACCGGAAAATCCGGCCGGCCCATAATCTGCGCCCGCTTCACCTCGCCGTCCCAGTAGGCGCCCTTCACCAGACGCACCTGGATAGGCGTTCCACGCCGGCGCGAAAGCGCGACCAGACGTTCGATCAGCGCCCGCGTGCGCTTCTGATAGGCCTGCACGGCGAGGCCGAGGCCCGACCACCCAGCCAGCGACGGCTCGTGCGCCAGGCGCTCGAAAATTTGCAGCGATATGACGAGGCGGTCGGCCTCTTCGGCGTCGAGGGTCATGCCGATGTCGTAGCGCTTCGCCAAATCCGCTAACCGCAATACGCGCGGATAGAGTTCGGCGAACACCCGCTCCGACTGCCGCGCTTCATAGCGTGGATGTAGGGCCGACATTTTCACCGAAATGCCGTTGGACGCGATCGGCCCCTTGCCCTCGGCGTGTTGGCCGACGGCGGCGATGGCGGCGGCGTAGCTTTGCTCGTAGCGTTCGGCATCGGCGTAGGTGCGCGCGCCCTCGCCCAGCATGTCGAAGGAAAAGCGCGTTGGCGACGTTTCCGCACGCGCCATATGCGCGCCGCGCTTCAAGGCGGCTTCGATTGTGCGGCCCAGCACGAATTGCTCGCCCAGGATCCGCATCGCCTGCATGGCCCCGGCGCGCACCACCGGCTCGCCGGCGCGCTTGACCAGCTTGCCCAGCACTTCGCTGGCTTCGCCTTTCAATTCGTCCGGTAGATTGACGATGCGGCCGGTCAGCATGAGCCCGAATGTGCCCGCATTGACCAGCCAATGGTCTGACTTGCCTAGATGCTCGCCCCATTGCCCGGTGCTGATCTTTTCGGCGATCAGCTTATCTGCGGTTTCCTCGTCCGGCACACGCAGCAGCGCCTCGGCGAGGCACATCAGCGCCAAGCCCTCGGCGTTGGAGAGGCCGAATTCCTCCAGGAAGCTCTCCATCACGCCCTTGCGGCGCTTGAGCTTGCGCGCGCGCGTGACCAGCGCCCGGGCCTCAGCGGCTACGCTTGCGCGCGCCGCGGCGTCGAGCGGCGGCTGGGCGATCAGGTCGGCGAGAACCGCGTTCTCATCGGCGTATTTCAGGGCGTCCAGCGCCTCCCAATCGAGGGCGGCGGGGAGTTCTGTCTTGCGGGCGGGTTGCATGCCGCTCCTTTGCGCGTGTCCGGCCCTGAGGGCAAGCGGGCCCACGCCCCTTGCGCGAGCGCGCCGCGCATGGTCAGAACCGGCGCCGTGACCACCGAAGTCGCAGAAGCCGCCCAAGGCGCACAGCCAGACGCTCCCGCGCCGCTGGCGAGCCGGATCATGCTCGTCACCGACGCCTGGGAGCCCCAGGTCAATGGCGTCGTGCGCACGCTCTCCAACACCATGCGCGAGCTAAAGGCGATGGGCTGCGAGATCGAGGTTGTGAGCCCGTCCGATTACCCGAACACCGTGCCGCTGATCACCTATTCCGAAATCCGGCTGGCGCTCGGCGCGCGTGAGGATGTCGAAGACCGCTTCCTCGCCTTCGCGCCGGACGCCGTCCATATCGCCACTGAGGGCACGCTGGGTTGGGACGCACGCGCCATCTGCCTGAAGCACAAGTTTCCGTTCACGACGAGCTACCACACGCAATTCCCCGAGTACGTGACGGCGCGGTTCTGGTGGATCCCGCTCTGGGCCGGCTATCGCTACATGCACGCGTTCCACGATAAGTCCGGCCGGGTGATGGTGGCGACGCCGACCATGCAGGAGCGGCTGCAAGCGCACGGCTTCCGCAATACCGCGCTCTGGAGCCGCGGCGTCGACATTGAACTTTTCCATCCGGCCAAGCGCGGCATCGACGGCGGTGTGTTCAAGGATTTGCCAAAGCCGGTGTTCGCTTATGTCGGCCGGGTCTCGGTCGAGAAGAATATCGAGGCGTTCCTAAGTCTCGATCTGCCCGGATCGAAGGTTGTCGTCGGCGGCGGGCCGGCGCTCGACGAGTTGAAGGTGAAATACCCGGCCGCCGCCTTCACCGGACCGAAATTCGGCGAGGAGCTGGCGCGGCATTACGCCGACGCCGATGTGTTTGTGTTTCCGAGCCTTACCGACACGTTTGGGCTGGTGATCCTGGAGGCGGCCGCTTGCGGCACACCGGTGGCGGGCTTCATCGCGCCCGGGCCGAAAGACATTCTGCCGGGCACGGGCGCCGGCTTCGTCAGCAACGACCTGCGCGCCGCGGCGCTGGACGCGCTTGAATGCGATCGCGGCGCTACGCGCGCGCTGGCCGAAAGATATTCCTGGCGCGCCTGCGCCGAGGAGTTTCGGCGTAACCTGGAGCCGCTGCCGAAGCCTGAAAAGAAGAGGTTCTGGAAGCGTTTGGCCGAAGCCAGAGCCCGCGCCCGCGCGCGCCGCCAACTCAACCGCGAGCGCCGCCAGCAGCAGAAAGCGATGAAGAGCTAGAGCCTTACCACTTGATGCTTTTGCGCAGCCGGTAGCGCAACCAGATCGCGGTGCCGTTCATCAGCAACGTGATGGCCAGCAAGACGAGACCGGCCGCCGCGGCGAGCTCCAGGAATTCCGCCTGCGGCCGCGACGTCCAATTGAACATCTGGATCGGCATAACGGTGAAGGATTCGCCAAGCCAGTGGTGCGGCGACCACGATGCAACGGCGTCGAGCACGGTGGCGCGAGTTTCCACAGTTGCGCCGTGCGGCAGATCGAGCACCTGCCCTGTCTGCACCTCGACCTCGCTGAAATCAGGCATGACCACGACCCCGTCATGCTCAATGCGCACGCTCTCGGTCGCACTCGGATCGACGGCCGCGCCGTATTGATCGACGATGCCGACGGTTTCGAAGGTTGCATCGCCGGGGCGGGTGATCGGCAGGAAGGCGACAAAAGTCAGGCCGCCGATCATGATCAACGGGGCAGTCTCACCCAGCGCGCGCGAAATGCCGATAATGACGCCGGTGACGACGCCCGGAAGCGCATAGGGCAGAACGTGGTGCTGGGTGGTTTGCCATTTGGTGGCGCCGACGGCGAGCGCAGCGTGGCGAATTTCCTGCGGCACGCCGCGCACGGCTTCACGCGCAGCGACGATTACGACAGGCAGGATCAGCAGCGCCAACGTGATGCCGGCGGTGAGAATGGATTGACCAAACAGGCTCGCCGAGCCCTCCCGGAAGCCTTGCGGCAGGAATTGGAAATAGCGATCCGGATTGCCAAGCATCTGCACAAAAATGCCGACCGACATCAGGCCGAACAGAATCGAAGGCACGCCGGCGAGATTGTTGACGGCGATCTCGATCGCGCTGGTGATCGGATTCTTCGGCGCATATTCCTCGAGATAGACGCCAGCGAGAATGCCGAGCGGGATGGCGATCAGCGCCGTCGTGAAAATAACGAGCAGCGAACCGACCCACGCCGAGAGCACGCCCGCCTGGGCTGGATTGGCGGACGGAAAGCTGGTGAAGAAATCAAGCGTCAGGCGATGGCCGCCATCGCCCGCCAATTGCACCACCAGCGCCACCAGCGTGCCGAGACCGATCATGGTCGCAAGCACGCCCCAAACGACAAAGCTCGCGTCTTTGAATTTGCGCGCTTTAAGGCCGCGCGGATGCGCGGTGATGTCGTTGACGGGCGGCGCGGCGTCGACAGCGCTCATCAATACGCCTCCCGGAAGCGGCGCTGCAGGCCGAACGCGATGAAGTTGAACAGCAGTGTCAGCACCAGCAGCGCCAGGCCGGCGGCGAAGATGCTGTTATATTCAAGCGTCCCGTATGGCAGATCGCCCAGCGCGACTTGCGCGATAAAGGCTGTGACCGTCGCCCCCTGCTGGGTGGGACTGGTGACGATCTGCGGCAATTGCCCGCCGGCGATGACGACGATCATGGTCTCGCCGATCGCGCGCGACATGCCGAGAATGACAGCGCCGACGACGCCCGAGACGGCCGCCGGAACGACGACGCGAAACGCGGTCTCCAGCCGCGTCGCGCCCATCGCCAGCGAGCCTTCGCGCAGCGCTTTCGGCACCGCGCGCATCGCATCTTCCGACAGCGATGCAATGTACGGCACGATCATCAGTCCCATGACGATGCCGGCGGAAAGCAGGTTGAACGCGGGCAGCTCGATGCCGAATGGGCGCAACGCGTTCTGCAGCAGCGGGGTCACGAACAGCAGCGCGAAATAGCCATAGACGACCGTCGGCACCGCGGCGAGCAATTCAAGGATGGGCTTCACCGTTTCCCGGGTGCGGTGGTCGGCAAATTCCGAAAGGTAGATCGCCACCAGCAGACCCAGCGGTACGGCGACCGCCAGCGCCACCAGCGTCGACATGAAGGTGCCGGTGAGCAGCGGCGCGATGCCGTACTGCGGATTGTCGAACAAGGGCGTCCAGACGGTCGAGGTCAGGAACTCGACCACGGGGACTTGGGCGAAGAACTTCGCCGATTCCGACACCACGATGTAGACGATGCCGACGACGACGGCGACCGCGGCCGCGGCGGCGGCGAACAGCAGCGCTTCAAGCGCCTGCTCGCCCCAGCGGACGCGCCGTTGTGTGAAATCGCGCTGCACTTCGCGCCTCTCGCCCGTTGGTTCGCCAGCCCGTCCAGGCCCGGTCCGACACGTCGGCCGCTGCTGTTGGCGCGCTTCTGCCCGCCGCCCGCAACACTTTTGTGACAGCGCGCCGTGACGCTTGCGCGCAACGCCTCCGGGGCGAAATTTGTCCCGGTGGCGAATTAACCACGAAACGATCTTTACATCGGGGAATCCATAACTTATCTGGCGTTTCACCGGCGGACCTGGAAACAGCGTCCACTAACGCCCCCTCGGCCCAGGCCACGATGGGCGACCGATCAACGGAGGAGCAGGAAGCTCCCTCGCGGTCGCCCGGCGGAAGCTCCCAAGGGCGGACCTGACATTTAGCATGTCCGACTAACGCCGGCCTGGGTTTAACAAACGCCGCGAAGAGAGCGGCGCCATTGTTTGGGAGTCGCCGGATGGACTTCGTCCTCTCGCCACTCGACCTCGTGACTCGCGGCGTCCCTGAAGGGCCGGTTGCGATCGCGCGGCCGCATCGCGTCACCGCCGCCGCGGAATGGTTCAAGCGCCATTTCCCGGGCGATATCTATTACGCCGTGAAGGCCAATCCGAGCCCTTGGGTGCTGGATGCGCTCTGGCAGGCCGGCGTGCGCAAGTTCGACGTCGCCTCAGAGGCCGAGGCGGAATTGGTGGCGACGCGCTTTCCGGAGGCGGAACTCGCCTTCATGCACCCGGTGAAATCCCGCCGGGCGATTCAGCGCGCCTTCTTCGATTTCGGTGTGAAGACGTTCGCCCTCGACAGCGAAGCGGAACTCGAAAAGATCTTGGCCGAAACCGGCGGGGCGAAGGATTTGACGCTGATGGTGCGTCTTGCGGTCGCGGCCGATGGCGCCGCCTACCCGCTCACGCGCAAGTTCGGTGCAAGCCCTGAGGAAGCGCCGGCGCTGCTGCGCCGCGCCCGCGCCGCCACTGAAGAAATGATGGGCGTGTGCTTCCATGTCGGCAGCCAGTGCATGCAGCCGGCCACCTATCGCGCCGCCATGGACACCGCCAACCGCGCCATCGTGAAAGCGGGCGTCGTAGCGGACGTCGTCGATGTCGGCGGCGGCTTCCCGGCGATCTATCCCGGCATGAACCCGCCGCCGATGGAAGATTACATGGCCACCATTCGCGATGGCTTCGAGCAAATGTACGTCGCCCAGAACGCCAAGCTCTGGGCCGAGCCCGGCCGGGCGCTCGTCGCCGAAGCCGGCTCCGTCGTCGTGCGCGTCGAACTGCGCAAGGACGACGCGCTTTACATCAACGACGGCTCCTACGGGAATCTGTTCGACGCCACGCATTCGAACTGGCCGTATCCGGTGAAGCTGCTGCGGCAGGAGCCGAGCAAGGCGAAGCTCGCGCCGTTCACGTTCTACGGCCCGACTTGCGATTCCATCGACGTCTCTTCCGGAACCTATCAATTGCCGGTCGATGTGCGTGAAGGCGACCTGATCGAGATCGGCGCCCTGGGCGCCTATGGCGCGGCCATGGGCTCGCGCTTCAATGGCTTCGGCGAGACGGTGACGATCGAGTCGAAGGATGCGCCCTGGCCGTCCCTGTTCGGCGCTGTCGAAGCGCCGGTGGTGGCGATGCCGAAGCGTAGGCGCGCGCCGAAGAAGCCAAAGCAGGCTTAAGGCGCGCGCGCCCGCGCGCCAGCAAAAATCTTGCAATCTGCGCGGATTGCCCTAAGTGCAGCCGCGATCGCGTGTCGGCGGAGCGTCCGCGCGATTGGTTTTTCCTGACGCCGCCCGTGAGGAGCTTCTCCCATGGCTGACGCCAAAATCGACTCAAACCGCAAGGCGGAACTGCTCTCCAGCCCGGTCGAACACATCGACATCGCCAGCTTCGACGCGCGCCCGATCATCGATGCGTGGGGCAAGATGAGCTTCACCAGCCGCGACGCCGCGCGCGCCGCCGGCATTCTCAACATGGCGCTCGAAGATCAGAATTGCTCGACCTGGCTGATCATGGCCGGCTCCACCGGCGCGGGCGGGTGCCTCCACGTCTGGCGCGACATGGTCGAGTACAACATGGCCGACGCCATCGTCGCCACCGGCGCCTCGATCATCGACATGGATTTCCTCGAAGCCCTCGGCTTCAAGCATTACCAAGCCAAGGAAATCCCGGACGACAACACGCTGCGGTCGCTCTACATCGACCGCATCTACGACACCTACATCGA
>JBFWZB010000008.1:43817-92398 GCA_050185805.1 Hyphomonadaceae bacterium | reverse complement strand
GCGTTTTCTAGATCAATCGGCTTTGCTCGATCGCGGAGAGGTTTTCCCCGCGGGTTTCTTCCTGCGCGCGCATCAGCAGCAGAACGGCGGCGACCAGGATGATGCTGGCGAAAGCCACGCCGGCGATGATGCCGACCAGGCCGCCGCGTCGGCGCGGCGGATCGAACGGCTCAGGATCGCTGCGGCGGCGCCGCCCGCCGAGCAGCACCGCGCCGAGAACCAGCACGGCGATGAAGAGGGCGGCGGTCCCTGCGATCAGCACGATGATGGCGATGCGCGTGAGCCGATCGGCGGTGGCGAGTTTCTCGGCCAGCGCCTCGTTTTGCGATTGCAGCGCCTGCACCGTGGCGGCGCGCTCCGCCTCGATGCGTTCGGCTTCGCTGAGGCAGCGTTCGTCGGTCGTGCGCGGTTCGATTCCGGCGTTCTGGAGGAAGTCCAGCAATTGCGGCACGCGGCTGGCGACGCCCCGGGTCTCGCGGGTTTCGGTGCCGCGCACATGCCAGGTGTTGACGCCGATGACGCGTCCGCACTGATCCAGCAGCGGTCCGCCGGAAGAACCCGAGGAAATCACCGCCTGGTGGTTGATGGTCGGGATCGCTTCGCCCGTCGGCGCGACATCGCGCAGCGAAGCGATTTCGCCCGAGGTGCGCGAAGCGGTTGCGCCGCGCAGCAATTCCTCGCCGGTCGCGCCTTGGAAATCCACATCCGGATACCCCAGCGCGACGACGTCGTCGCCCGGCTGAGGCTCGACTGTGGAAATGGTGAGCGGATCGAGCTCCGGTCCGCCGCGATATTCCAGCAGCGCCAATTCGGTCAGCGCGGAATAGGCGACAATCCGGGCCGGCAGCGCGGCGTCGCTGCCGGGCGGCACGATCACCACTGAAAATTCAGGCTGTTGGCGGGCTTGCGTCACCACATGGGCGCTGGTGACGACCAAATTCGGCGCCACCACGAAGCCCGATCCCGCTTCCGCCAGCAGGCGTCCCTGCGGACTTTCCAGGATCACGGCGATGCGAACGATTGAATTCTCGCCGGATTCCTGCGCCGCAGCGGGCGCTGCGACGGCCACGGCAAACGCCGCCGCCAAAGCTCGGAATAGCCTTGCGATCACGCCGATCCCCACCGGAGCTACGCCCCGCCCAATATTTGGGCCGAGCGGGCAGACGGGGCAAGCGTCGGCGCCAGCGATAACCATGGGCGCACCCGAACCAGGCGAAGGTGCGGCATGTTGGGAACAGTTGGAATGCGGCCTGGCCCTTGCATCCGCGGGGCCATCGCGGCAAGCCATTCCCGGTCGGCGACGGGGGCGGTCGGCGGCAGGAAGCGGAAAACTGCGGTCCGCCAGCGCACGCCCCATCGCCCCAAATTCCGGCCTCAAAGCCGGCGCCGTCTCAAGATTGTTAAACTTGGCGCGTTAAGCCCGTGGGTGGGCTGATTCGTTCGGTTTGCTGGTCGGCGAGGTCATAAGGGCATGTTCGGCAATTTGTTTGGTCTGGTCGCGCCGGATCTCGCCATCGATCTGGGCACCGCGAACACTTTGATCCACGTAAAGGGCCGCGGCATCGTGCTCGATGAACCGTCGGTCGTTGCGTATGTGAACGAAGGCGGCCGCAAGGTCGTCTACGCCGTGGGCGCCGAAGCGAAAACCATGCTCGGTAAAACCCATCGCTCGATGGAGGTCATCCGTCCGCTGCGCGACGGCGTCATCGCCGATTTCGACGTCGCCGAGGAGATGATCAAGCAATTCATCAAGAAGGTGCTGCCGCGCCCTGCGCTGATTTCGCCGCAGATCGTCATCTGCGTGCCGACGGGCGCCACCCCGGTCGAGCGCCGCACCATTCTTGAAAGCGCGCAGAACGCTGGCGCCCGCCGCGTCAAGCTGATCGAAGAGCCGGTCGCGGCCGCGCTCGGCGCGGGCCTCCAGATCGACGATCCGTCAGGCTGCATGGTGGTCGATATCGGCGGCGGAACGACGGAAATCGCCGTGCTCTCGCTCGGAGGTCTGGTCTGGTCGCGCAGCTTGCGCGAAGCCGGCGACAAGATGGACGAGGCCATCATCCAATATCTGCGCCGCACCGAAAATCTGCTGATCGGCGATTCCACCGCCGAGCGCATCAAGAAGGAAATCGGCACCGCGCGCGCGCCTGATGATGGGCTTGGCATGGCGATGCTGATCAAGGGGCGTGACAATCTCTCCGGCGTGCCGAAGGAGATTTCGGTTACGGAATCGATGGTCGCCGACGCGTTGTCCGAACCGGTTACCCGCATCGTCGACGCCGTGCGTCAGGCGTTCGAGCAAATGCCGCCGGAGCTGGCCGCGGACATCTACGATCATGGCCTGATGCTGACCGGCGGCGGCGCGCTGCTGCGCAATCTCGACGTTGTGCTGCAGGAACGAATTTCGATCCGCGTTTCTGTCGCGGACGATCCGCTGCGGTGTGTGGTGAAAGGCTGCGGAATCGCGCTCGACACGCTAAACACGTCGGAAGCGCGCCGATTGCTCACGGAAGAAGTCTAAGCAGGCGCCGGCGCGGAAGAGAGGCGGACCTAGGTGGCCAGACGCAGGAGCGTTGTGCGGCGCGCGGGCGCCGGGCGAAAGCTGACGCCGGCCTTGTTGTTGGCCGTGCCGCTGCTGATCGGCGCGCTCGTTCTTATCGGTACGCAATTCGGCCGGGTGCAGGGCGCCGGGCAAAGCGTTGCGCGCGCCGGCGACGACGCCGCCGCTGCGGCGGGCCGCACCGCCACCGGACCCGCGCGCGCCGGCGACAGTTTCCTCTCTCGCCTCGCCGGCATGTGGGGCGCTTCGGGCCGCGTCGCCGAACTCGAAGCCGAGAATCGCGAATTGCAGGCCTGGCGCGCTCTGGCAGAGCGGCTGGCTGAGCGCAACGCGCGCTACGAAGCGCTGCTGCGCATGCCCGCCGACGCTTATGGCGAGGGCGCCGAAGTCGAGAGCGCCATCGCCGCGCAATTGGTGCTGGATTCCGGCGGCCCGTTTACGCGCACGCTGGTCGCCAATGCCGGCGCCGATCACGGCGTTCGCGTCGGCTTCATCGCTGTCAACGAGAACGGATTGGTCGGCCGCGTCGTTTCCGTCGGGCGCCGCTCGGCGCGCGTGCTGATGCTGGATGATTACAATTCACGCGTCCCGGTGATGGGCGAGGCTTCGCGCGTGCGCGCCGTACTCGCGGGGCAGGCGACCCAGCCGCCCGATCTGCTGACCAGTCCGTTCGAAGTGCAATCGCCGCGGCTCGATTTCATCGTCGGCGCAGAAAGTCTGCGCGAAGGCGAAATGGTCGTCACCTCGGGCGACGGCGGCATTTATCCGCGCGGCATCGCTGTCGGCCGCGCCACGCGCGGCGGCGATGGGCAATGGCGCATCGCGCTCGCCGCGAGCCAACGGCCGATCGATTTCGTCCGCCTCATTCCTTTCGCCGGCGCGCCGCGTCCGGAAGACGAAGCGGTGGAAGATCCGGGCCCGCCGCCGGACTTGCGTTCGTCGGTAGCTGCGGTCGGTCGCGAAACCCTGCCGCCGCCCATCGCCGCGCCGCCGCCTGCGCCGCCTGCGCCGCCGCCGCGGCGCGTGGCGCCCGCCGCCGCGCCAGCGCAGCAAGAATCCGAGCCGCAAGCGCCGCCGCAACCCGCGCCTGAACCTGCGCCTGAGCCGGCAGAGCCGGCGCCGGCGCAGGAGGCCAACGCGGCGCCGGCGCAATGAGCCCGTCCTTCCTGCGCGCGTCGAGCTCGGCATCGTTGCGCGCATGGGGCGCAGCCTTGGCCGTGGCCAGCGTCATTCTGCCGGCGCTGCCGTTCGGCATGCTGTTCGCGCAGCCGCCGATGCCGCTTGCGGTTTTGTGGGCGGCTTACGGTTGGGCGGCGGAGGATGAAAGCGGCTGGCGCGCGCCGGTCGCACTCACGCTGCTGGGGCTCACGCACGATCTTCTCGCCGGCGGCCCGTTCGGGCTGTTCATGGCGATCTACCTTTCGGCTTATCTGATCGGGCGCGGCGTCGCCGTGCTGATGAGCGCGCCGAACTTGCTCTCGCTTTGGGGCGGCTTCGCGGTGACGGCGGTGCTGAGCATCGTTGTGGCGCGGCTGCTGGCGCCGTGGGCGCTCGGGCCGAACGTCTCGGTGCGGCCCTATGCGGAAGCCGCGCTCATTACGGCCGTGCTGTTTCCCCTGGTTCGGCCGCTTTATATGACGGGCGGTCCAGCGGCGCGGGCGCAGGGAGCGCGGCGATGAAGCGGCCGAAATCGATCTCGTCTTCGCTGCCGAAGCGCGACGTCAACGCGGTGTTTTCGCGCCGCGCGGCGCTGCTTTCCGCCAGCGGCGTGATTGCGGGCGGCGCGATCTCGGCGCGCATGGCCTATCTGCAATGGCTCGATCCCACCAATTATGAAGACGCTGCCGACGAAAACCGCTTTGACACGCGTATCGTCGCGCCGCCGCGCGGCGTCATCTACGATCGCTTCGGCACGGTGCTGGCGCAGACCAGCAAGGATTATCAAGTCTCGGTCGTCGCCGACGACGTCGAGGATCTCGAAACGGTCGTTGCTCAGGTCGGCGCCATCCTTGGCTACGGCGAAAGCTGGGCCAGGCGCGCTGTTGTGCGCGTACGCGGCGCCTCGCGCTACGAAGCCCAGCCGATCGCCGAGGGCCTGACCTGGGAGGAGTTCAACGCCGTCAACGTGCGGCTGCCGGAATTGCGCGGCGTCGTCGCCAATTCAGCCGATGTGCGCGCTTATCCGTACGACATCGTCTACGCCCACCCGATCGGCTATGTGCAGAAGCCGACGCAGCGCGATATCGACGCGGCGCTCGAAAGCGACGCCGAGGGCGCCGCGCGCGCCGTCTATCTGCGCAATCCGCACGTGCGCGTCGGCAAGGCCGGGCTTGAAGCCAGCATGGAAACAGCGCTGCACGGCCAGGCCGGCTGGCGCAAAGTGATCGTCAACGCGCGCGGCGTCGAGATGGGCGAGGATGAACGCGAGCGGCGCGAACCTGTGCGCGGTTCGGGCCTCGTGCTGACGCTCGATCACGAATTGCAGCGCGTCGCGATGGAGAATTTCGGCGAACATTCCGGCGGCGCTGTAGTGATGGACATCCACACCGGCGATCTGCTGGTGATGGCCTCGGCGCCCGGCTTCGATCCGAACCTGTTTGTGAACGGCATTGGCCAAGAGGATTTCCGCGTCCTCAACGAGGATGAGAAGAAGCCGCTGTTCCACAAATGCGTCACCGGCGTGTATGCCCCGGGCTCGACCTTCAAGATGATGGTGGGCATCGCCGCCAAGCAGGCCGGGGTCGAAGACGATTGGGCCGTCGGCTGCTCCGGCGGCTTCTATTATGGCGGCCGCACCTTCCATTGCTGGCGCCCCGGCGGCCACGGCCGCATGAACCTGCACGACGCCATCAAGCATTCTTGCGACGTCTATTTCTATCAGGCCGCGTTGCGCGCGGGACCCGAGCGCATCGCTGCTGTCGCGCGTCAGTTCGGCCTTGGCCAGCATTTCGACGTCAACGTGCCCAATGTACGCGACGGCTTGATCCCCGATCCGGTGTGGTGGCGCGAAAACCGCAACGAAGGCTGGACCGGCGGCCTCACCGTCAATTACGGCATCGGCCAAGGCGCCATGGGCGTGACGCCGCTGCAGCTTGCGGTGATGGCGGCCCGGCTCGGCAACAACGGCCACGCCGTGGAACCGCGGCTCATCCGCGAGGGCGCCGACGTCCGCGATCCGCCGCCGCCGCCGCACATGGCCGGCATCGAGGCGGATTATCTGGCGCGCGTGCGCGACGGCATGTTCGGCGTTTGTAATGAGCCTGGCGGCACGGCGATGCGTGCGGGTGCGCTCGAACTCGTGCGTCATCCCGAAACCGGCGCCGCCGTGCCGATGACGGCGGAGAACAGAAGCTGGGCGCCGGTGCAGATCGCCGGCAAGACCGGCACCGCCCAGGTGCGCGCGTTGGGCGCCAATCGCGGCCGTCACTACTCCACCATCGAATGGCGTTTCCGCGATAACGCGCTCTTCTGCTGCTTCGGGCCCTGGCACGAGCCGCGCTATGCGTGCGCAGTCATCGTCGAACACGGCGGCGCGGGCTCCGCCGTCGCAGGACCGATCGCGCGCGCGATCATGCGTGAAACGCTGCTGCGCGATCCTTCGCGGCGTGAACCGGCGCGGCTCGCGTCGCTTGAATCGCATCTGCGGAGGCAAGCATGACCATTGCCGCCGCGCAGGGCGCCAACACGCTGTTCGAGCGTTTCTCGAAGCTCAATTGGGGCATCATCACGCTCCTCTGCGCGCTCGCCTTCGTCGGCGTGTTGATGCACTTCTCTGTGTCCTCTGGCGCATGGACCGACATGCCGCTGACGCACGGCACGCGGTTTCTGATCATGCTGCTGATGGCGCTGGTCGCGGCGGTGGTGCTCGACACGCGCTTCTGGCTGGCGATCGCCTATCCGCTCTATGCGGGCACGCTCTTGCTGCTGGTGGCTGTCGAACTGGTCGGCGAGACGCGGATGGGCGCAACCCGCTGGCTCGATCTCGGATTCATGTCCTTGCAGCCGTCGGAGATCATGAAGATCGCCATCGTGCTGGCGCTGGCGCGTTACTATCACCAGCTTGATCCGCGCCGCGCAGGCACCGTGCTGTGGACCATCCCACCTTTCATCATGATCGCCGCGCCCGTCGGCCTGGTCATGCACCAGCCCGATCTCGGCACCGCCATGCTGATCCTGTTTGCGGGCGTCGCCATCATGTTCCTGGGCGGGCTGCTGTGGCGGATCATCGCTGCAGGCGCGCTGGTCGGCATCGGCGGTGCGATCTGGGCCTATAATTTCGTGCTGCACGATTATCAGCGCGATCGCGTCAACGTCTTCCTCGGCATCACCGACGATCCGCTCGGCGCCGGCTATCACGTGCTGCAATCGAAAATCGCCATCGGCTCCGCCGGCTTGTTCGGGCGCGGCTATTTGCAAGGCTCGCAAAGCCAGCTCGATTTCCTGCCGGAGAAACACACCGACTTCATCTTCACCATGATCGTCGAGGAATTCGGCTTGATCGGCGGCCTTTTGGTGCTGGGTCTTTATGTCGGGCTGATGGGCCTGGCGATGCAGGTGGCGCTGCGCGCGCGGTCGTTGTTTTCCAAACTCGCCGCCGCCGGTATTGCGGCGACTCTGGCGAGCTACGTCTTCATTAACACGGCGATGGTGATCGGGCTCGCGCCGGTGGTCGGCATTCCGTTGCCGATGCTTTCTTACGGCGGCACGGCGATGGTGACCTTGATGGCGGGCTTCGCCATCGTGCTTTCGGTCGATCTGCACCGCGATCAGCACGGCGCACGCGGTTGGCTCTGGTAGCTACCAGTTGGCGCGCATGAGCATGGCGTCGGTCGCGCGCACGAGCGCATCGACAATGCCGGGCTCGAGCGAGGAATGGCCGGCGTCGGAGATAATGTCGAGCTGGGCTTCCGGCCAGACGCGCTTCAACGCCCATGCTGACGAGAGCGGCGTGCACACATCGTAGCGTCCGTGCACGATGCGGCCGGGAATGGCGCGGTAGGTCGCGGCCTGATCGAGCAACCAGCCATCGCGGTCGAAGAAGCCGCCATTGACGAAATAGTGACACTCGATACGCGCGAAGGCTTCGACGAAACGGTCTTCGTTGAAGCGCGACGGAAGCGCGCTGGGCCCTGCGAAGGAAATGGTTTCGCCCTCCCAGCGCGCCCAGGCGCGCGCGGCGCGGATGCGGACGTCGCGGTCGGCCGAGGTGAGGCGCTGGTGAAACGCTCGCACGAGGTCGCCGCGCTCGGCTTCCGGAATGGCCGAGACATAGCGTTCGAATGCGTCAGGAAAGATGTTGCCGGCGCCTTGCTGGTAGAACCATGCAATCTCATGCTTGGTCAGCAGGAAGATGCCGCGCAGCACCAGCCCGGCGACGCGTTCGGGATGCTTGGCCGCGTAAGCCAGCGCCAGCGTCGAGCCCCAAGAGCCGCCGAACACCAGCCATTTCTCGATGCCGAGTTTCTCGCGCACGCGCTCGATGTCGGCGACGAGATCCCAGGTGGTGTTTTCGCGCAGCTCGGCATGCGGCGTCGAGCGGCCGCAGCCGCGCTGGTCCATCATGACAATGCGATAGCGCGCCGGATCGAAAAAGCGGCGCATTTCCGGCGAGGTGCCGCCGCCTGGGCCGCCATGCAGCGCGATGGCGGGCCGGCCGCGGGGATCGCCAGCTTGTTCGTAATAGATCGTGTGCAGTGGCGAGACGCGCAGCATCTCGCCTTGAAACGGTTCGACCGGCGGGTAGAGGTCGCGCCGGCCAGGATGAGCGGGCGCTTGCGGCGGGCGGGCGAAATTGTTTTCAGACGTCATGGCGCAGCGGCAGGGTTAGGGGGCTCTGCGTCCGGCGGCAAGAGGCGCGGGCGCCGCCCTTGTGCGGGGGCCTCCGCTCGGCCAATGCTCGCGCCGCCTGAACCCATCCGGACCGCCTCCGATCCCGCCGTCAGCCCCCAATGCGCCGCCGCACGACGGCGGCATAATTGGCTCGCGCGCGGCGCGCGTTACGATTGTGATGTCGGCCTTGTTCGCCGGCATGGGCGTGGCGCTGCCGTATCTTGGCCGCTGGCTCGAGGTTGAGCGCGGCCTCAACGGCGCCGAGATCGGCGCTGTGCTTTCGCTTGCGCAACTGACGCGCGTGGTGATCGGTCCTGCGATCGGCTTTTGGAGCGATGGCGCCGCTGACCGGCGCATGCCGGTGCGGCTTGTGGCGCTGATCGCCGCCATCGCCTACGCCGCCTTCTTTTTTCTCGCGCACGATTTCTGGTCGCTGCTGGTGCTCGGCTTCATCGCGCTGACGCTGACGCAGGCGCTCAATCCGTTGATCGAAGCAGCGACCCTGCGCGCCACCGCAGAGGGGCGCATGTCGTACGGCGTGGCGCGCGGCATCGGTTCGGCCGCGTTCATTGTCGCCAACGTCTTGGGCGGCGTGCTGATGGCGCGCTTCGGCGCTGGCGCTGTCGCCTGGTGGGTGGTGGGCGCTTACATCGCGTGCGCGCTTTCGGCATGGACGCATTTGCCGCCTGAGCCAGCGCCGGGCGACGCTGCGCATCGCACTGTCGCCGCGCGCTATGGCGCCGTGGGGGCCTTGCTGCGCGACCGGCGCTTTGTGCTCCTTATCGTTTCGTGTGGGCTGATTCAGGCTTCGCACGCCTTCTTCTACGGCTTCTCGGTTTTGGTCTGGCGAGGCCAGGGCGTGGGCGCCGATCTCATCGGCGTGTTGTGGGCGTTTGGCGTCGCGGTGGAAGTCGCCTTTCTTTGGACCCTGCCTTGGTTCGAGCGGCGCGCAACGCCGGAAGCGCTCATCCTGGTCGGCGCGATTGGCGGCGTCGTACGTTGGACCGCACTTGGCTTTGCGCCTCTGGGTTGGGTGCTTTGGCCGCTGCAGGCGCTCCACGCGCTAACCTTTGCGGCCACCCATGTGGGCGCCATGCGGCTCCTGTTTCGCGACACGCCCGACAACGCCGCCGGCGCTGCGCAAACGCTTTACTCGGCGCTCTCCGGCGGGCTGCTGCTTGGCGTCGCGACGCTCGGCTCGGGCGTGCTCTACGATTTCGGCGGCGCGATCGGCTATTGGGCGATGGCGGCGATGGCGGGTCTGGGCGCGCTGGTGGCGCTCGCTTTGGCGCGGACGCCGGCAAGGCGGATATCGTAAACTTTCTCCTAACGCGCGAACCGCGGCGCACGCCGGAACCCGACACGCTCTAAACGCGCCTTCACCATTATTTGCCTTATGTTTTCCGTTAGCCCTTAAAAGTCGTGGGGCCGACGGTACGCAACGGAGCAAGGGCTGATGGCCGCTGAGGCCGCCTTCGATCTGCAAGGGGACGAGCGCGCGCGCGTGCTCGCGCTGCGCGGCGATTGGACGGTCGACACCATCGCTGTGCTGGACGCCGATCTGCGCGCCATCGAACCGCAATTGCAGGCCGGCGCCGTCGTCGACGTCGGCAAGCTCGGCCGCATCGACACTGCCGGGGCATTCCTGATCGACCGCACCTTGCGCGCGGGAGCGGGGCCGAAGGCCCGCATCGCCGTGCGCGGTGAGCATCCGTTCGCCAAGCGCCTGCTGGAAATGGCGCGGGGCGCCGCCAAGGCGGAGGAGGACAAAGTTCGTCCGCCATGGCGCTTCAGCGATCTGTTGGAGAAGGTCGGCCGCAATGTCGGCGCGCTGGGCGAGGAAATCATCCAGACCGTATCGTTCTTCGGCGAAACGCTGGTGGTGCTGGCGCGCCTGATCGTCAACCCGCGCCGCATCCGCTGGGTCTCTGTCGTTCACGTGATGGAGCACGCAGGTTTGAACGCGTTGCCGATCGTGGCGATGCTCTCCTTTTTCATCGGCCTGGTGGTCGCCTATCTCGGCGCGCGCATCCTGGGCGATTTCGGCGCATCTGTGTTCACGGTCGAACTGGTCGCGTTCTCGATGATGCGCGAATTCGGCGTGGTCATCACGGCGGTGCTGCTGGCCGGCCGCACCAACAGCGCCTTCACCGCCGAGATCGGCGCGATGAAGATGCGCCAGGAAATCGACGCCATGCGCGTCATCGGCATCGATCCGATGGAGGCGCTGGTGGCGCCGCGCGTGATCGCGCTGCTGGTGATGCTGCCGATCCTCACCTTCGTCGCCATCATGGCGGGCCTGTTCGGCGGATTGCTGGTGACGGTGTTCGAGCTCGACGTCAGCTCCGCCATGTTCTGGACCCGTATTTCCGACGCCGTGCCGGAGCAGCACTTTTGGGTCGGCATGTCGAAGGCCCCGGTGTTCGCGCTGGCCTTGGCGGTCATCGCCTGCAAGCAGGGGCTCTCCGTCGGCGGCGATGTCGGCTCACTTGGCCGGCGCACCACCACATCCGTGGTGCAGGCGATCTTCATGGTGATCCTGCTCGACGCGCTGTTCGCACTCTGGTTCCTGGAGATGGACCTATGAGCGGCGAGGTCGCCATCCGCGTGCGCGGCGTCGTCACGCGTTTCGGGACACAGACCGTACATGACGGGCTCGACCTCGATGTCATGCGCGGTGAAATTCTCGGCGTCGTCGGTCCGTCGGGCTGCGGCAAGTCGGTGCTGCTGCGCGAGATCGTCGGGCTGGACAAGCCGACGGAAGGCGCAATCGAGTTCGTCGACGCCGAAGAAGGCAAGGAGCAGCGCCTCGGCGTCATGTTCCAGGACGGCGCGCTCTTCTCCACGCTCACCGTGCTCGAGAACGTCGAAGCGCCGTTGCGCGAGCATACCGAGCTGCCGCCGGATTTGCGCCGCGAGATCGCGGCCATGAAGCTGGCACTCGCCGGACTCGGCCCCGACGCGCACAACAAGCGCCCGTCGCAAATTTCCGGCGGCATGCGCAAGCGCGCGGCCGTCGCGCGCGCTCTGGCGCTCGATCCGGAGATGCTGTTTCTCGACGAGCCGACAGCGGGCCTAGACCCCATCTCAGCCGAACGCTTCGATCGCATGGTCGAAGAATTGGCCAAGTCGCTGGGGCTCACCGTGTTCCTGGTGACGCACGATCTCGACACGCTGCACGCGGTCTGTGACCGCGTCGCCGTGCTCTATGGCGGCAAGGTCGCGGCGATCGGCACGATCGCCGAGATAACAGCGAACGCCGAAGGCTGGGTGAAGGAATATTTTTCAGGACCGCGCGGACGCGCGGCGGAGCGCGGCGCGGAAAGCGTGCGCGCGCCGGGAGGGTAGAAGACCGATGGAAACGAAAGCCAATTTCGTGCTGCTGGGCGCGGCCACCGTGATCGGCGCGGTGCTCATCATGCTGTTCGCCATGTGGCTGGCGGGCGGAGATTTCCGGCGCGGCTATCGCGAGTTCGATATCGTCTTCACCGATCCCGTCCGGGGTTTGGCGGAAGGCGGCGAAGTGCGCTTCAACGGCATCAAGGTTGGCGAAGTAGACACGCTGCGGATCGATCCGGACGACACCGATAGCGTCATCGCCCGCGTGCGTATCTCTTCGGAGGTGCCGGTGCGCGTGGATTCCAGTGCGCAATTGGAGCCGATCGGGCTGACGGGTGTAACGCTGATCCAGCTTTCAGCCGGCTCGCCGAACGCCGAATTGTTGCGCGGCGAAGCTTTCGGGCCGCCGCCGCGCATCGAAGGCCGCGGCAGTCAGATCGACATTCTGGTCGAGCGTTCGGAAGACATCGCGCTGCGCGCCAGCGAAGCCATGGCGGCGGTGCGCGATCTGCTGACGGACGAGAATATCGCCAGGGTCACCCGCATCGTCGAGAATCTCGAGCGTGTCAGCGCCGAATTGGCGGACGAACGCGGCATCATCGCGCGCTCTGGCCAAGCCGCCGCTTCCTTTGACGACGCCTCGCGCTCGATCGCCGCTTTGGCGCAGCAGACGCAGCGCGATCTGGCGGAACTGGACAGCGTCATGAGCGATGTCAGCGCCGCCGCCTCGGAAGCCTCCGGCGAGACGCTGCCGGAATTGTCGCGCGCGGCCGAGGAAATCCGCCGCGCCGCAGCCTCGATCAATCGCGTCGCCAACAATTTGGAAGAGAACCCATCCGTCCTGACGCCGCAATCGCCGCGGCCCACCGTGGAGCTCCGGCCATGATCCGCGTTATCGCTCTATCCGCTTCGGCGTTGGCGCTGAGCGGCTGCATTTCGCTTCTGCCCGAACCGCCGCCGCCGCCGCGCCTTTACACCATGGAGGCGGGTGAGGTGGCGCGGGCGGAAGGCGCGCCCGTTGACGCCGTGCTCGGCGTTTCGCAGCCGGGCGGCGAACGCACGCTGCTCGGCGGCGATCTGGTCTGGCGCACCGGCGACACGCTGGCGTTCGTGGCCGAGTCGCAATGGTCGACCCGCGCCGAGGAAGCGTTGCAGGCGATGGTGGTGCAAACCATCCAGGCGCAAGGCCGCTTCCGCGCCGCTGTGCGCGTGGGCGATGCGCGCAACGATTACGCATTGCGCTGGGACGTCGTCGATTTCGAAGTGGTCGAAGCCGACATGACGGCGCGCTTTGTCGTCGACGCCATGTTGCTCGCGCCTGGGCGCCGCGTGATCGCCGCCGAGCGCATCAGCGCCGAAGCGCCGGTGTCGGATCGTTCTTCCTCGGTAGCAGCGCAGGCGTTGACGCGCGCGGCGCGTGAAGCGAGTGCGCGGATGGGGCTGTTTGCGGCCGACGCGGCATCGCAAGAAGAAGCCCGTGCAGCGGCCCAGCGCGCAGAAGAAGGGCGGAACTGATTTCTCAGTCCCGCCCCTCAGGCTAGCACTGCACTCGGAGTAGATTAGGCCAAAGCGGCGTCGATCAGGAGATAGGCGCGAACCAGGTTCGGGCCTTCGCCCTTCTTGTCGCTCTTGGCCAGGTCCGGACGGGCGCGGAACGCACTGGCCACCGCGCGCGCTTCGCTGTTGCGCTTCACGTGGCGGACGATGCGGCTGACGGCGGCCGGTGCGGCGTCGGCGACGGCGCAGCGGCGGGCGATCGCGCCGTGACGCGATTGCATCGCGATGCGCTCGAGGTCGGCGGCTTGCAGCACGTCCGCGAGATCCACGCCGGCGGCGAACACCAGATCGATTGCGTCGTTCTTCAGTTCGGCATCCGGATTCTTCGGCTCGCCGAAATCGACGAAGGCGAAGGTTTCCGCGTCCGAAGAATTGGCCGGCTTCGGCATTTCTTCGTTCTTCATCTGCGGCAGGAAATTGCCCCAGCCGCCGATGCCCTTGAAGCTGTTGGAGAAGCCGCCGCGCGCTTGGCGTGTTTCGGCTTGCGGTTGGGCTTCGGCGCGCGCCTGAGCGCGGCCGCGGGCGACGGCGGCGTTCGCGGCCGATTGCAGCGTGCTGGCTTCCGCCTCAACCATCGGCTTGCGCTCCGGTTGACGCTCGCGCTGCGGCGGCGCTGCGGGGGCTTGGCGCACTTGCGGCGCAGGCTGAGCGGCGGCTGCGGGCTTACGCGCGGCGCTGGCGGTCGAAGCGAGCGCGGCGAGGCGCTGTTCGATCTTGGCGGCGTGGCGGTCGGCGGCGGCTTCGCTCTCTTGCGAGGCGGCGCGGGCCGCGGCTGCGGCTTGCTGCAGCTTGTCGAGCGTCTCCACCGCGGCTTCCTGCATGGCGGCCGATTCAGCGCGGATGAGCTGAGCGGCGCGCTTGGCCTCGAACACGGCGTTGCGCGTCGTGTCACGAACCGCCGTGGCGGTTTCGTTGGCGGCGAGCACAGCTTGCTCGGTCGATTGGCGCGCTGCGTCCGTCATGCGGGTGGCTTCGCTCAGGCCGTCGAGCATCTGGCTCATCGTGTTGTTGAGCGAAGAGGTGGCGGCGGAGGCGCTGTCGGCGACGTCCTGGAACGAGGCGGTCCGATCGGCCATCACCGTCGCCGTCGCGGTGAACGAGGCGAGGTGGGACTCGAGCGCGTCCTCGGCGGCGGAGATTTCGGTCTTCACCAGCTTGGAGGCTTCACGCATCAGACGGATTTGGCGGCCCACCGAGTTCGACATCGAATCAGCCTGGTTCTTCATCTCGCCATTGAGCTGCATCAGCGCATCGCGTTCGTTGGAGAGACGGGCGGCCATGTATTCGGTGTTTTCGCGGGTGGCGGCGATTGCGCCGTCGAACAGCGCGGTGTTGCGCTGGGCGGCGCTTTCGAGTTCGGCCAGACGGCCGAGCGCTGCGTGAACGGCGTCGTTCAGCGCCTCGATCTCGTGCTTCACCGTGAGGCTGAGCTTCTGCGCCTGCACTTCGTGCGCTTCGACCGGATTGCGCTTTTCCTGCGCCATGCGGGTCAGTTCTACGGCCAGCTTACGCGCTTTCAGCGCTTCGCCGGCGGCGGCCGCGGCGAGCCAGAACAGGATGGCGGGGCCGAACGCGAGCGCGATGAGGCCAGCCTGCATGGCCGGGTCCATCGTCATCACGGCGTCGAAGCCATAATAAGACATTGGGCCGCCGATGGCGCCGGCGATCCAGACCATTGCGGCGAGGCCGCCGGCGAACGCCGCCCATGAGAAGGCGGTTTTGATCGGCGCGCTGTCGGCCGGCTCGATGGTTTCGACCGGTTCCAGGCTTGGCGCGGCTTCCGACTCCCGGAAGGCGATTTCGGTTTCGCCGAGGTCGATGTCTTCGACTTCCTCGACGGCCTCGGCGGTCTCGGGCGTTTCATACGCCTCGATCTCACCGAATTCTTCGAACGGCTGGCGCTCGATGTCTTCGTATTTCATGACGCGGGCTCCCTGCCGCGGGTCACGCGGCGCTGATGCGGAAGCCTCGGCTGCAACCATTGTGCCAATCAGGCGAGCGCGTTTCTCCGCGCAAGCGTGCGCCGTTTTGGTGCAGGAGAATTAAGCACGCGGGATACGCGCGCAGAGATGCGCGCGTTTAACCTTGACCGGCGGCGCTATCGATCAGCAGGAACGCACGCGTCGCTTCCGCGCCCATCGCCGCGCGCCCTCGCGCCAGCAATTCGGCGATGCGCGCGCCATCGCTGCGAAGGAATTGCAGCGCTTCTTGGTTAGCGCGGGGCTCGCGCGAAAGATGCGTGGAGAGGCGCTCCACGGCAGCCTCTGCGGCGTCGCGGACGGCGCGGCGGCGCGCCTGCGTGCCGGAGCGCGCACGCTGGGCGATACGTTCGAGTGCGGAAGCGGAGAATACTTCGTCGAGCCGCAGTCCGGCGGTGCTGATCAATTCGACCGCCGGCGAATTGGGCGCGAGCGAACGCGGTTCTGAAATCTGGTGCGTTAACCGCGAAACGGCGTCTTCGCGCGGGGCGGAGCGCTCGCGGCGCTTCGGCTGCTCGGCGGCGTCCTCGTCGATCGAGGAGAGCAATTGCCGCCAGGTCCAGCCCTCGCTGGGCATGGCTTCGCGTTCTGGCGGCCGGGCGCGCTCGCCGAACATCGGCTCTTCACGCTGAGGTTCCGGCGCAGGGGCGCGGTAACGCTGTTGCGGCGCTTGCGGTTCTGGCTCGGCGCGGTAACGCGGCGGCGGCGCCGATTCCAGCGGATCGGGCTCGATCAGCTCGTCTTCGTCACGCCAATAGGGCTCGACCTCGCTTTGCTTTGGCGGCTCGGCGGTGCGCCGCGGCGGCTCGATCTGACGTTGGCGATTGCGCCCGCGCGGGCGTTCATCCTCAACGGCGTGACGCGCGCCGATGGCTGCGGCGCGGGCGGCGTCGGCTGCATCGCGCAAGCGCTCGAGCGCGATCGCGGCTTCGCGTTCGACGTTAACTGCTTCACCGCGGATGACGTCGGCCGCGCGCTTGGCGTCCTCGATGGCGCGGGCGGTGGTGTCGCGCACCGCGCCAGCGGTGGAATTGGCGGCGAGGGTCGCGGCTTCAGCGGATTGGCGGGCGGCGTCGGTGAGATTGGTGGCTTTCGCCAGCACATCGAGCGCGTTGGAGAGGGCGCCCTCCAGGCGGAGCGCCGAGTCCGCGCTGGCCTGGGCGGCGCCGGAAAGCGCCTGCGTGCGGTCGGTGATGAGCGCGGCGGCGGCGCCGAACGAGGTTAAGCGATGGTCGAGCGCCTGGTCGGCGGCGCGAACTTCCTGCTCGGCCTGGCGCGCGGCCTCGGAGATGGCGTGGGTGTGGCGCGAGATCGAACTGCCGATCGATTGCGCCTGCGTGTTCAGCTCCCGCGAGATCTTGAGCAATTCCTCGCGTTCGCGCTCCATGCCGGTGATCATGCGGCCGGCGTTTTCCTTCGCCACACCCGCCATTTCATCAACTTGAGCCGCTTGGCGGCCAATCAGTCCTTCGACCTCGCGCAGGCGGGCGATGGTTTGTTCGAGGGCGTTGTCGAGCGTGGTGATTTCGCCGCGGACCGACAGCGCGAGCTTGCGGGCGCCATCCTCGGCGCTTTGTTCCGGATTAAGCAGCCGGTCGGCGGCGTCGGCGAGGCGTTGCGCCTCGGCCCGGGCGTGGGCGCCCTCGCGTGCGGCGGCGCCGGCGAAATACGCCATAAGCGCCGGCAGGAAAACGCCAGCCGCAACGGCGGCGATCTGTGGCGTGGTTAAGGATTGTAAACCGGCCGGCCCAAGCAGCGCGTAGACCACCGCCAGCGCGCCGACCATCCAGCCCGCCGCCAATACGAGCGAGAGCGTGCCGATCAATGCGCCGGGCTTGGCCTGACGGCCTGCGCCGTCCTCATCCGCGCGCGACATGACGCTATGTCCCCGAACTCAAGGTTAGGTGTTTACGAAAACTGAATAAGTTTGACCTTTCCAGGGCGAACGCCCTGGATGACGCGCTTGTGTGACGGCTTGCGCGCTAAACGCTAGTCAGCGTCGATGCAGATGTTCGCATTGCAGGCGCCGCGTTCACCAGCTTCGCTTGCGCGCGGCTCAAGCGTCACCCCGACCCAGCTCAGAGCCAGGACGATTAACGCGTCGCGGATCGCAAACAGGAAAGCCATGGCCTCGCACCTCGCTCCGACCTTTTGCGCTCATCCGCGACCGCTCGCAAGGCCGGTTGCGGGCGGCGGCCTCTGTCGACGCGCCCGCCCGGCTTCGCGAGGCTGTGGTTAAATCGCGCCCATGCGCTTGACCTCCGGGGCGCCGTCGCTACGTTCTCAGTTATGTTACAACGTAACATCCGGGCCGGCGCCGGCCGCCGCGTGCACATCGCGCACGCCGCCGTGCTGGGCCTGCATGCCCTGTGCTGCGGCCTGCCGGCGATCGCGCTTGCGGCGGTCGCGTTCTCGGGTGCGGCGTCGGGGGTAACGCTGTTTGCGCTGACGACCGAGCGCCTCCACCTCCTGCTGCACGCCTACGAGGGGTGGATATTGGGCAGCTCGGCGGCGTTGGTGGCCCTGGGCGGGTTTTTGGAGCTCAGCGCGCGCCGCCACGGCCCCGTTCGCGCCTTCCCCTGGCTGTTCGCGCTTTCTGTCGCCTGCTTTGCTCTTAACGTCTTGATCGTGCTCGCCCATCGCGCCGCCTGAGGCGGCGCGAGCAAGGTCTAGTTTAGCATAAATTCATCGCTTGCTGGCAGCGTCGACCCCTGTTTCCCCAGGGCTGACGAGGCGCTTCCATGGCTGTTTCACCGACCACGGCGCTCGCCAACGCAGCGGATGCGCGCAGGCGGGAGTTGCCGGCTTCGGTGGCGGTTGCGGTGCTGACCGGCGGCTTGGCAGCGGCCATCCTGGGTGGGGCGGGGCCGGTGGTCTGGGCTGCGGCGATGGCGCTGATCCTGATTGCCGACGCGGAACTCTATCGCCGCCTCGATGTCTCCGAAGTCGAGCCGGGCCCGCGGCTCGTGGCGGCACTTGCGGGCTGGTCGTTGGCTTCCTCGAGTTTCTACGCGACGCTGCCGTTCGCGCTTTGGCTGAGCGGCGAAGCGGCGGGCGCTGCCGCCGCAATGGTGTTGTGGATCGCCGGCGTGGTTCGTCACATCAATGGCGTCAATCGCTGGGAGATCGCCGCGGCGGGCGCCGCGCCTTCAGCGCTCTCCGTGCTCGTCGCGCCCGTGCTGATGGCGATGACGACGCTGCGGCCGGATTGGGATTTGGCCGTAATCGCCGCCGTCGGCGGCGCCTCGCTCATGGTCTACGTCGCTTACGCGCGCTTCCGCGCCGCCGAAGCGGAAGATCAGATGCGCCGCTTGGGCGCCGCACAGAATCTGCAGCACACATTGGCGCAGGCTTTGTTCGATTGCGGCGCGCTGCAAGGTTTTCTCGTCGATCCGCAAGGCCGCGTGCTGACCATGAGCCAGCGCGTGCGCGATGGCTTGCAGCTTGGCGAGGTGATCGGCCGTCCCTTCGATGAAGTCATCGCCTGGTCGCCCGAGAGGTGGCGCGAGGCGCACGCACGCGCGATCAAGGGCGAACACGTCGTCCATAAGGAAGACGAGGTGAAAACCCCAGAAGGTTCGCGCTGGTTCGAATGGGAAGCGCGGCCTTGGCGCGACATCGACGGCGCGGTTTGCGGCGTCGTCACGCATGGCCGCGAGATCACGGCTTTGGTGCGCGCGCGCGCGGCTGCCGCCGAAAACGAAAAGCGGCTGATGATTGCGTTGCATTCCGGCCGCGGCGTTGTCTGGGAAGTCGATTACAAGCACGAGATCATCCGCTGGCACGGCGACCCAATCAGCGTGTTCGGCGACACCATCACCTTCGAGCAATTCCGCGACAACACCGCGAAAGTGGTCGACAGCGAAGATCGCCAGAAGTTGCACGATTTCTTTGTCGGCGTCGCCGAAGGCCGCGGCGGCATGATCGAACACCGCATCGTCAAGCCGGGCGGCGAAATCGCTTGGGTCATGACCACGGCGCAAGCGCTGTTCAACCGCAACGGCGTCGCGCGTCAGCTGGTTATTCTCACCAAGGACGTCTCCGAGCGGAAGCGGCAGGAGGAGGCGTTCCTCGTCTCGATGCGCCGCGCGGAAGCGGCGCTGAAGCGCAAGCGCGCTTTGTTCGACGGCGCCCCGGTGGAGAGCGAAGAGGCAGCCGCGCCGCATTGGGCGCCGGTCGGCGTCAGCGAGATGTTCGACGAACTGAGCCGTCTGCTTGAAGAGATCGACGCACGCGACGGGATGCTCGAAGAGACCATGGTTTCGCTGCGCGCGGCGCGTGAGTCCGCCGAGGCCGCAAACCTATCCAAGTCGCGCTTCTTGGCCTCGATGAGCCACGAATTGCGCACGCCGCTCAACGCCATCATCGGCTACAGCGAAATTCTGCAGGAAGAGGCTGAGGCCGATCAGCGCGAGAACGATCTGCGCGACATCGAGCGCGTGCTGACGTCGGCGCGGCAATTGCTGCGCCTGATCAACGACATCCTCGACCTCTCGAAGATCGAAGCCGGCAAGATGGATGTCTCAGCTTCCGATTTCGAAGTCGTCGCCATGATCGAAGAGGCGATCGACACCACGCATCCGGCATTGGTGAAGAACGGCAACACGTTGCGCATCGATTTGAGTGGCGATCTGGGCGTCGTGCGCAGCGATCCCTTCAAGCTCAACCAATGCTTGCTCAACCTCTTGTCCAACGCGGCTAAATTCACCGAGGCGGGCGAGATTGTCGTCGCCGCGCGCCGCTGCGCGGGCGAGGGCGGCGATTGGATCGAAATCTCCGTACGCGACAGCGGCATCGGCATGAGCGACGCGCAATTGGCGCGCCTGTTCACGCCGTTCACGCAAGCCGATGCGCAGACCGCGCAGCGCTACGGCGGCACCGGGCTTGGTCTCACCATCACGCGGCGAATGATGCAGATGCTGGGTGGCGACGTCGCCGCGGAAAGCGAGATCGGCCGTGGCTCCGTGTTTACGCTACGCGTGCCTGCCGCGCTGCCGGAAGGCGAGGCGCTGGAGGCGCATGTCGGACCGCTTGATCCCAATGGCGACGGCCGCATCGTGCTCGTCATCGACGACGAAGATAACGCTCGCGACCTGGCCGCGCGTTCGCTGGCGCGCCTTGGCTTCGACGTGCGCGAGGCGAACACCGGCGAGCGCGGCATGAAGCTGGCGGCCGAACTCGCGCCCAGCCTTATCTTGCTCGACATCAATCTGCCTGACGCAAGCGGATGGGATGTGCTGCAGCGCCTGAAGGCGGGCGCGTGCGCGCAAACGCCGGTGCTGGTCCATTCCGTCGACGATGACCGCCAGCGCGCGATTTCGCTTGGCGCGTGCGGCTTGCTGACGAAACCCGCCGACCGCGACGTCCTTGCCGCCGCCGTGCTTCGCTTTGTTCGCCCTGGCGCACTTCCCGCAATTCATACCGCGCCGTCACCTTTGGCCAAGTCAGCGTGAGATCCGATCATGCGTATTCTGATTGCTGAAGATCATCCCGATAACCGCGAAATGCTCACGCGCCGCCTGCAGCGCCGCGGCTACGAGGTTCATGTCGCCGAGAACGGCGCGGAGGCGGTCGAGAAGGCCAAGAGCTGCGCGCCCGACCTGATCCTGATGGACATCTCCATGCCGGTAATGTCGGGCATCGAAGCGACGCGGGCATTGCGTAAGTCCGAAGGTGACCTGAGCAGCGTGAAGATCGTGGCGCTCACGGCGCATGCGATGGACAGCGCACGGCAAGAATGCATGGAAGCAGGTTGCGACGACTTCGCCACCAAACCCGTCGATTTCGCCGGACTCGTGGCGTTGATCGAGAAATACGCAGCCTGATACGGCTAACGCGCGTTCATGCTTAAGAGCGCGTATATGCGGAAATGCGTGCGCGATTATGCGCGGCATTAGGGTGACCGCAACCTCCCTATAGTAAGCTGACTATTGGGTTTTTGGGTGTGTGGGACACATGTCGTCCGCTCCTGGCGAAGAACGCGAGGCGATTTGTCTCGGCCGCATTCTGCTGGTCGATGATCAAGCGCAGAACCGCGACATGCTCGGCCGCCGCTTGGAGCGTCGCGGCTATCAAGTCGTGTTGCGCGAGAGCGCCGTAGGCGTCGAAGAAGCCATCACCGAAGAAAATATCGAGCTGGTGCTGCTCGATTGGATGATGCCCGAGCGCTCAGGGCTCGATGCGCTCAAGGGCATTCGCTCGCGCTACGACGCAGAGCACGTGCCGGTGATCGTGGTCACCGCGCTCGATGACGGCGATGTCGTCTCCACTGCGCTGGAGGCGGGGGCCAACGACTACATTCCGAAACCGATTGATCTGCGCGTGCTGACGGCGCGCGTGAAGGCGCAATTGGACCGGCGCCAAGCGGTGCTGGCGCTCGACGCCATTCGCAACGATCTGGAGCGCACGGTACAAGAGCGCACGCAGGATCTGCGGAGCGCGAACGAAACGCTTTCCGCTGAGATCAGCGAGCGCGAGGCCGCCGAAGCGCGCGCGCAATCGCTGGCGCGGCACGACCCGCTGACCGGGCTGGCCAATCGGCGCCACTTTCTCGAAGAGCTTGAGCGCCGTTTGGCGCTGGTGGCCGAACGGGACGACGGCTTCGCGCTAATGTTCGTCGATCTCGACCGCTTCAAGCCGATCAATGACGTGCACGGCCACGCCATAGGCGATCAATTGCTGCAGGTGATCGCCACACGGCTCTCGGGTTGCCTGCGGGAAGACAGCTTCGCCGCGCGCCTCGGCGGCGACGAATTCGCGGTGCTGCTCGAAGACACCGCCGAGCGCGACGGCATCGCGGCGGCGGCCCGGCGCATCCTCAACGAATTGTCGGCGCCGATCCTGGTCAATGGCCTGAAGCTCACCGTCGGCGCTTCGATCGGCATCGCCATCTGCCCGGACGACGGCCGCGACGCCGCTGAAATCCTCCAGCGCGGCGACGCCGCCATGCTGCGGGCGAAAGAAGATCGCGGCGCCTACAAATTCTTCGATTCGACCATCGACGAACAGCTGAAGTCCAAGGCCTCGCTGGAAGCGGAATTGCGCGCCGCCATTCCGGCTGGCGACATCGTTCCGTATTTCCAACCCGTCGTGCGGCTGGAGACTGGCGAACTCGCAGGCTTCGAAGTGTTGGCGCGTTGGCCGCACAAAGAACGGGGTATGATCTCGCCGGCGGAATTCATTCCCGTCGCCGAGGAGGCGGGGCTGGTCGATTCAATGTTCTGGGCGTTGCTGGCCCAGGCGTGCCGCAAGGCGCTCGATGAGCCGGGCGATTTCATCCTCGCCGTCAACATCTCGCCCAGCCAGGTGCGCGATCAGTGGTTTCCGGAAAAAGTGCTGCGCACGCTGAAGGAAACCGGCTTCCCGGCGCAGCGGCTTGAGATCGAAGTGACCGAAAGCGCGATGATCGGCGACATTCAGCGCGCCAAGACGTCGTTGATGTCATTGAAGAACCAGGGCGTGAAAGTCGCGCTCGACGATTTCGGCACGGGCTATTCTTCGCTGTTCCTGTTGCGGGCGCTGCCGATCGACAAGCTCAAGATCGACCGCTCCTTCGTCGCCAGCCTCACCACCGATCGCGAAAACGCCACCATCGTCGGCGCGCTGATCGGACTTGGCCGCGCGCTCGGCTTGCAGGTGACGGCGGAGGGCGTGGAGGACGGCGCGACCGGCGAAGCCCTCACCGCCATGGGCTGCGAGTTCGCGCAAGGGTACCTGTTCGGCGCCGCCGCGCCGGCGCCGCGCTATGCCGTCGCGCCTTTGCGCGAAGCGGTTTAAGCGGCGTAGGCGAACCAGACGTTCGGCTCTTCGTACCGGCCGACGTCGTCCTCTAGCTTGATCGAGACTGGCGTGAGTGCGCCAGGCAGGGCGTATTCGCCGGAATCCGGGAATTGCTTGCCCGACCACGTTTCCCAGAACGCGACCGGCTCTTCCACGACCATCGAGCGCGGCGCTGTGCCGACCACTTTGCCGCCGGCTGCGAGATGGCTGCGCAGCCATGGATCGTAGGCGCGTCCGGCCTCATCCTTCCATTCAATGTATTCGCTCATCGGCACGTGCGGGTGTTTCGCCTTCGCCGTCGGCCGCACGGGGATGACGACGCCGTTGAGTTTCCGATCCTCGGCGATCTGATGCATCGCCTTTATCACTTGGCGTGCGAGACCCTTCGAGCGATGGATCTGCGGCACCGAAATGCCGAGGCCGCCCAGCATGTTGGGCGCGACGTCGCGGCGGCTCGCAGATTCCACGATCCAGTCCCAGCCCTCAGGGCGCAGCTGATCCGGTCCCGCACACGCGAAGGGGACACAGACGCCGACCGCGACCGGGTAACCGGTTTCCGTATCGACCAGACAAATCTGGTAATCGGCGTAGCGCTCCAGCAATTCGTCGTAATGCTGGAAATGCGAACGGGTAAAGTTGAGAAAGCCCAGCGAATTCCACGCTGAAGCCTCTATGGCGATGGCGGCCTTCCGCAGCTCTGGACTGTCGGCGCGCGTCTTCACAGCGTACCGGCTCATACGGTCACTCATTTCTTGTTAACCATTATTATGGACCGAGCGCCGAATACCCGGAGCAGCCCCAGCAATGCTTCGCGCGGTCGATTTCCCTAATAAAGCGTAAATACAGAAATTGCAAGCGTTAAAAGTGTATTTACCTTTGTTAACGACCAGAGGTGGCGAATGGCGATTTCTTTAGGGAAATGATTATTTCAACAGGTCAGTAACCAACGAAACAATCGTGAGTTGGGGTAACCGAATATTGGGATTGCGACAGGTATTGTGGGGTTGAAGCCTTGTTCAGGCCCCCATTTACTTTGGCTTAGTCATATGTCGCCCGATAGCGTTACGACTGCACATTACAAGAGCGATCTGAGCCGCCTCACGGCGCTCATCGGCGGTGCGCTGGCGTTCTTCGGCGCGATCCTTGTCGCCGTGGTGGCCTATAGCGGCTGGTCGGCAAACGAGGCTGCGACCGAGCGCGAGCGTCAGCAGATCGAGAACGCCCTGGATGACGGCGTCAGCCGTGTGCTGAACGAGCAGAAATCCATCGCCTGGTGGGATGACGCGGTCACGCATTTGATGGCGAGCCCGCTCGATGCGGAATGGGCCGACATCGAAATGGGCGCCTTCTTCAACGAAACCTACGGCCACGATGAGATCTTCATCCTGAATGCCGAGAACGAGCCGGTTTACGCCTACATCGAAGGCGAGCGCACCGAGCCGGAAGCGGCTTTCGCGCGCCACAGCGACATAATCGAAATGGTGACGCGCGAGGCGCGCGTGGGCGACAATCCGGCGCTGCGCCAGCGCGCGTTGGCGTTTGAACGCGGGCAGGGCAATTATCGTGAATTGCTGGGCGCCACGAACGCGGCGTGGTCGGCGCATGTGCTGAACGTTGACGGCGCGCCGGCGGTTGTCGCCGCGATTACGATTGTGCCGCACAGCACGGCGACGTTGCTGTCCGGCTCGCCGTACCTTCTCATCAGCATCGTCCGCATCGATCCTGAATTCATGGGGCAGATCGGCGCCGGTCTCTTGCTGCCGGACCTGAACCTGCGGGATGCGCCGGTGCGCGGCGCCGACGTGGTCTCCGAAGCGTTCGCCGCCGACAACGGCGCAGCGTTGGGCTACATGACCTGGACCACGCAGCGTCCCGGCGCGCCACTGCTGATGTTCATCCTGCCGCTGGTCGTGATCGGCGTGTTCGGCGCCGGCGTGACGACGGCGGTGATGATCCGCCGGCTCAAGAACGCCTCCGTCGAACTGGCGGATCGGGAAGAGCAATCGCGCTATGAAGCGCTGCACGACAGCCTCTGCGGCTTGCCCAACCGCGCCTATTTCGTCGAACGGCTCGAAGAGCACCTCGACGGCTTGGTGAAAACGCGGAACAATCAGCGCGTCATCGTCGCCTATATCGACGTCGACCGCTTCAAGGACGTCAACGATACGTTAGGCCACCAGGCCGGCGATGCGCTGATTATGGCGGTGGCGGCGCGATTGGGCCGCTTTATCGGCCCCGATGATTTCCTCGCGCGCTTCGGCGGCGATGAATTCGCGGTGATGCGCCGCGCCAATTCTCCCGAAGAATCCGCCGATCTGACCGAGCGCCTGCGCCGCGCCTTCGACGAAGGCTTCGACGTGCACGGCCAGGCAGTGCGCATGACCGCCTCGATCGGCATCTCGATGGCGCCGGATCACGGCGTCACGCCGGAAGAGCTGATGCGCCACGCCGACATCGCGCTCTATCAAGGCAAGAACCAGGGCCGTGACCGCGCCATGTTCTTCTGCGCCGAGATGGCCGCCGAAGTGGAGCAACGCCGCGAGGTCGAGCTCGAATTGCACGCAGCGCTCGAGGCCAACGACCTCAATTTGCACTATCAGCCGGTGGTCAGCTGCGCCAGCGGCGCCGTCATCGGCGTGGAAGCGCTGCTGCGTTGGCGTCATCCGGTGAAGGGCGACATCTCGCCTGGCGTGTTCGTGCCGATCGCGGAAGAGGCGGGCCTGATGCCGGCGCTCGGCGCGTTCGTGCTGGAGCGCGCGTTCGAGGAAGCCAAGCTTTGGCCGGAGATTGAAGTCTCGATCAACCTCTCGCCGGTGCAGTTCAAGCACGTCGATCTGCCGGCGCTGCTGGCCGCCTTGATCAAGCGCCACGACGTTGACCCGGGCCGGATCGTGCTCGAAGTCACCGAAGGCGTGTTGATGGAATCGAGCGACCGCAATCGCCACACGCTCGACGCAGTGCGGGCCATGGGCTTCAAGATCGCGCTCGACGATTTCGGCACCGGCTATTCGAGCTTGCGCTACCTCTCGGATTTCCGCTTCGACAAAATCAAGATCGATCGCGCCTTCGTCACCGACGTGCACGAGCGCAAGCGCGCGCTGACCATCATCCAATCTGTGGTGACGCTCGGCCGCGGCCTTGGCATGGATGTCGTCGCTGAAGGGGTCGAAACGGAAGCGGAAGCCTCTGTCATGCGCCTCGTCGGCGTCAACGAGCTGCAGGGGTTCTATTTTTCCAAAGCCGTGCCCGCCGATCAGGTTGCGGGATTGGTCGAGGCTTTCGCCGGCGCGGGCGCCAAGCAGAACGCCGCGCCAAGCTCGTTCCCGGAAACGTTGGCGCAACGCCGCTAGGCATTCACGCGCGCGGCGAAGCAGTCTAGGACGGGCCGCGGAGGCGCGGCCATGTCCGAACACGGCAACGACGATTTTGCTTGGGCGAAATTCGATCCCGACGCCTATGTCGCGCACTATTACGGCGATCCACATCCCGACGATGACGAGGTCGTGCGTCAGACATGCGCTGCGTTGGCGGCGGCGGGACGCAACGATCTCGAAACCATCGACGTCGGCACCGGTCCAAATCTGTTTCCGCTGTTCGCCGCGCTACCGGTCGCGCGCAGGCTGAGCGTGTGCGAATACGCGGAGAGCAACATCGACTGGATGCGGCGCGAATTGGCGCAAGGCGAATTGCGTGCGCCTTGGACGCATTTCTGGGACATCGCCAGGGCCGCGCATGGCGCCAAGTCCGCCGAGATCGCCAATCCGATCGCTGATCTGGCCGCCAAGTGCGACATACGGCAAGGCTCGATCTTCGATTTGCCCGAGCGCAATTGGGATGCCGCAACGATGTTCTTCTGCGCGGAATCGATCACCGAACGGCAGGACGAATTCGAACGTGCCTGCGCAGCCTTCGCGCGCTGCGTGCGCCCGGGCGGCGTCATCGCGGCGGCGTTCTTGGCCGGTTCCAAGGGCTATCGTGTCGGCGAAGAGGATTATCCCGCCGTTTCCGTTTCGCCGGATAGTCTCGAAGCGGCGTTCTCAGGCTTGGCGCGCGATATCCGCGTCGCCGGCATCGGCGCGATGGCGGAGGAAATTCGCTCAGGCTATTCCGGCATGCTGTTCTTGACGGCGCGCTCGGCCTGATCTCACACCGCGCCGGTCTTCGGCCCAATCATCGGCGCCTCGGCGATAAAGCCGGCTGACGTCAGCCGGCGCAGGATGTCGCGTAGCGCTTCACGCGGAATGAACGCGTAGCGTGCGGCGAGATCTTCAAACGAAAACGTGCGCTGCTTCAGCAGCCACTCGACCGCCGGATAGGCGGGCCCTAGCGGCAGCTCCGCGCCGCCGCTGGCGAGAAAGTGGTTCTCGTCGCGATGCACGATCTGAAAGGAGCGCCCGGAATTGGCGTAGAAGGCAGGCTTCGGCGCATCGGGAAGGGCGTAGCCGGGCGCATCGGTGATGACCCCGCGCTGCGCATTCATCACGTCCATGGCGAAGGCGGGGGATTTCAGGATCGCTGCGACGCGCTCGCCGATTTCGCTGAGGCTGGCCGCCAGCGCGCGTCCGCCGTCTTCGCGAGGATCAGGCAAATACGCGCGCAACAGGCTCTCGCGTTCGCCGGCCTGCTCCAAGAGCTTGAACAGACCCAAGCCCTTCATCGGCGACACATTGAAGGAAACATGCAGCGAAGCCTGCGTTTGCGCCAAAGCGTCGTGATACCAGCCGCGCGGCAGATAGATTACGTCGCCGGGCTTCATGTGCGCTTCGAACAATAGTTTGCCGCGTGTGGCTTCCAGGAATTTCTCGCCTTCTTCGCCGGGCGCGACCGGCTGCGTCGGGTTGTCGGCGCGCGCTTCCCAAACCCGCCAGACTTTTTCACCCTCGGTTTGAATGGCGAACACGTCGTGCAGGTCGAAATGCGTGCGAAACGCCTGCACGTTCTTGAACGAACAATAGACATTGGCGCCGACGCGCGCGGTCAGCTGCTGCTCGATCGCGCGCGCCACAGCATGCACGGATGGGCAAACCACCTGCACCTTGTTGGCGACGAGGCTGGCGCCCATGCCAAGCAAGGCGCGCACCTTTGCTGGATTGGCGCGCATCACGGGGCCGTCATGAGTTTCGATCGTTTCGCAATAATGCTGCGTCATCGCCGGGCGATTTTGCAAAATCACCTTCAGCAACGTGTCGGACCAATAGGGCGTAAGCGAAAGGATGTCGTTGAAGCGTCCCCACGGCAGCACGTCGGGCGCAGGCGCATCGCCGCGCCGGATATGAACCGGGCGCTTGCCGAAATAGTCAGCCATGAATTCGTCGGGCCGCAGCGGCGCGATGAAAGAAGCGAAATCGGTCATCGGCGCGAACCCTAATCCCGCGAGCGGGCAGTGTCGAGGAAGCGCGCCTGACGCGTGTCAGCGCGCCGCGTCAAGCAGCAGAAGGCGGGCGCCCTTGAGACCAAGATCGTCAGCGGTAGCGACGAGACATGGCGTGCGATCGAGAAAGCCAGGGTGCGGGCCGCGCTGGTCGAAGCGCGCGCGAAAGCCGCCTTCCGTAAGTATCGGCGCCAAAGCGTTGGCGATGCCGCCGACCAGTACGAGCGCGCGCCCGCCCTGCGCCAGTACAATGTCGCCGCAGACGCCGCCGAGCAGGGCGGCGTAACGCTCCACTGTTTGTCGCGCCAGCGCGTCGCCGCTGAGCGCGCGCTTAGTGATCTCCGGTCCGTCGATATCGCCGGCCTCGGCGCCGGCGCGTTCGGCCATAAACGTATAAAGCCGCGCGAAGCCGGGGCCGGAGACCACGTGCTCGTTCGACGCGGCGCCGAATCTACCGCGCAGCCAATCGAGCAGCGCGCGGTCCAGATCGTCGTACGGCGCGAAGCCGACATGGCCCCCCTCGGTGGCGCGCACGCGCACGCGGTCGCTTGGCTCAAGCACGGCGACCCCAAGCCCCGTGCCTGGGCCCACGACTGACACCACTTCCGGCAGTGGCGGCGCGGCGGGCGCGCCGATGCGATGGAACGCGCCGGCGTCCAGGTCGAGCACGGCGCGCGCCTGCGCTTCGAGGTCGTTGGCGAAGAGAAGCGTGTCGAAGCCGAGCGCGGCGCGGATCGCCGCGCGATCAAACACCCAATCCGAATTGGTGAGCTTCACCGTGTCGTCCGCCGCCGGTCCCGCGAGCGCGAGCGCCGCGCGCTTCGGCATCGCTGCGCCGGCCCCGCTTACGAAACGCGCAATCGCATCCTGCGGCGACGGCGCTTCGTCGGTCGAGACCGTAAGCCGGTGCAGGAAAACGCCGCTTGCAGCGTCAGCGATGGCGAGCCGGCAATTGGTGCCGCCCACATCGGCCAGCAGCAATGTTGCATTGGGGCCGGGGGAAGCGGCGGCGCTCATCGCTGCGTCGTCGCGCGGCTTTGCGACAAGAACGTGGTGGGTGATACAGGATTCGAACCTGTGACCCGCTGATTAAGAGTCAGCTGCTCTACCAACTGAGCTAATCACCCGAGACTCACGGAAGCGGTGCATTTAAGGCGATTGGGCCGGGGCGTCCAGTGCGGCGCGGCGGCTCGGGACCGAGGGCGGAGAGGCGGAGTATGGGCGGCTTTGGCTGGGCGGTGGCGGCGTTCGTGGCGCTGCACGTGGGCGTATCAGCCACGGGGATGCGCGACAGATTGATCGCCACGGTAGGCGTGGGGGCCTACCGCGCCGGCTTTGCGCTGGCCTCGCTGGCTCTGCTGGCGTGGATGATCTTCGCGTTCGGCGCGCTGCGGAACGATCCCTTCGATCCACTCAACGAGTTCTATTGGTCCCCGCCGGCTTGGGCGCGTTCCATCGGCCACGGCTTAGTTCTGATCGGGTTGCTGTTGGCGGTTTCAGGCTTCGCCACACGCAACCCCACGACGGTCGGCATGGAGGGCGCGCTCGCGCGCGAAGAGCCGGCGCGCGGCGTCATCAGGGTGACGCGGCACCCCTTCCTGTGGGGCGTGGCGTTTTGGGCGGCCGGACACCTGCTGGCCAATGGCGAGCGCTTTGCGCCGATGCTGTTCGGCGCGCTGGGCTTCATGGCGCTCTACGGCACGCGCTCGATCGACCGGAAAACGGCGGCGCGCGATCCCGAAGCCTGGGCGCGCTTTGCGGCCGTGACATCCAACGTGCCGTTCGCGGCCATCGCACAGGGCCGCAACCGGCTGGCGCTCGGCGAATGGGCGCCGGGCCTCGCCGCGGGCCTCGCCGTTTTTCTTTTGCTCGGCTTTTTCCATCGCCAGCTGTTCGGGGCGGCGGCCTTCTAAACCGGGCCTTAAGCGCATCGGCGCCAGGCTTGCGCCATGGCCCAGCTGCTCGACCGCGCTCATTTCGACCACATGACCGGCGGCGACGCCGACTTGCAGGCCGAGATCGTCCGTCTGTTTCGCGCTCAGGTGGCGGCCTGGGCCCAGGTCCTGACGCCGGACCAGGATTGGCGCGGCGCGGCTCACACCATGAAGGGCTCGGCGCGCGGCATCGGCCTCTGGCCCTTGGCCGAAGCCTGCGAGGCGGCCGAAGGCGTGCAGGGCGGCGAGGACGACATCGTCGCGGCGCTGACGCGCGTGCGCGACGCGCTGGAGGCCGCGCTGGCGGCCTTGGCGGACCAAGCGCCGCATTGACCCGAGCGCCACGAGCCCTGCCAGTGCGGGCATGGCCGAACCCTTCACGCAGCGCATCGCGATCGACCCCGGCGACATCGACGAGCTCGGCCACGTCAACAACATCGTCTATCTGCGCTGGGCGCAGGAGATCGCCATCGCTCATTGGCAGGCGCGCGCGAGCGCGGAGATGCTGACGCAATTCGTTTGGGTCGTGCGGCGGCACGAAGTCGATTATCGCGCCGCGCTGCAATTGGGCGATGAAGCCGAGGCGCGCACGCGGGTGGCGCCTGGCGCGCAAGGCGCGTTGTGGCGCAGGTTCGTCGAGATCTGGAAAGAGGGCGCGTCCAGCCCTTGTGTCGAAGTGGCGTCGGATTGGGTGCTGCTGGACGCGGCGACGCGGCGCGTCAAACGCGTGCCGCCGGAGATCGTCTCGCGCTTTACTTGACCGCGTTAGAATTGCGGATGGTTCGGATCCGGCGCCGCCGCCTGGCCGGTGGCGATGCGCAGCGAATCCCGCATCTCGCCCAACCGCTCAAAGCTCATGAAGGCGATGAGGAAGAGTTCGCACAGAAAGCGCCAATAGAGCAGCGCCACGGCCCCGACGGCTGGCGCGGCGATGATCTGCATGAGGCCGCGGCCCACGAAACCGCCGGCGATCGCCATCAGCCCAAGCATGATGCCCCCGAGCACCATGAGCACGATCGCTGCGGCCGCGACGTAATAGATCAGCTTCACCAGCGAAGGGCCGATCAAACGCTCGAAGCTCAGGAAACGCTGCAGGATGGCGGGCATAAGGGGGTCTCCGAATCGCCGGCAATTGCATCAGATCGTGTAGCCGCCATCCACCACCAGCGTCGCGCCCGTGAGCGCAGTGCGCTCCGCCAGCAACAGCGCCACCAGGCGCGTCGCGCTTTCGGCGGCGGCGTAGCGGGCGATGGGCGGGTTTCGCTTGGCGATCGCTTCCAAGGCGGCGCGCGCGCCGCCCAATTCCCGCAGCAGGTCCTGATAAAGCGGCGTGCCGCGCAGGCCGGCGGTCAGCGCGCCGGCAGAGGTCACCGCATTGATGCGAATGGAATCCGCGGCGCCCTCTTTGGCCGCAACCCGCATCAATTGCGCCAGCCCGAGATCACCGTTCTGTCCCAGGGCTGCATCGCCCTTCAGCGCAGTGGTTGTGGTGAGCAAGACGAGGGCGCCGCCTTCACTGTTGTTCCGCATCATCGCCATCAGCGGGCGCATCGTCGCGAACGCGGCGTCGAGGTCGCTGTCGATGGCGCGGGCTATGTCGGCCGGGCTCGGCGTTCCCTCCAACGCCGACTGCGCTGCGGCGGCGCTCACGACGGCCCAGTCCAGGCGGCCGTATTGCGCCTTGATGAAGTCGGATGCGCGCAGCCACCAGCTTGGCGGATCGGCGGCGTCGAAGGTCAGGGTGGAGACGCGTTCCGGCGCATCGGGCAGCGCGTCGGCTGTGGCGGCGAGGGCGGCTTCGTTGGCGTCGACCAGGATCAGGCCTCCGCTGCAGCGCGCCGCCAATGCGCGCGCGCAGGCCGCGCCTTGCGCGCCCGCTGCGCCCGTGATGAGCCCCACCGGGTTGAGGGTTTCGCCCAAATTCATGCGTGAGCCCTAACGCTGCGGCGCGTCAGCGCCAAGCCGCCTAGTGTCGCCTTCGCAGCCCGCGTGCGCTATATCGCGGCGCATGACCCGTTTCGCGCTGCAATTCGGCCAAACGCAGCCCGGCCTAACCTATGTCGAGCGCATCAGCGTCTATGGGATTTGTCCGCGCGGCGAGAGCACGCTGGCGATCGTCCAGATCGGGCGAGAAGGCAGCGTGGAGTACGATTTGCCGGGCGGCGGTGTCGAGGCCGAGGAAGACGAGGCGGCAGCCCTGATGCGCGAGTTCATCGAGGAAACAGGCGTCACGGTGTGGCCCAACCGCGTGATCGGCCGCGCCGGCCAATTCTGGGTGAACAAAGGCGAACCGCGGAATTCACTCTCCACGTTCTATGAGGTCGAACTCTCGGCGATAGACGCCGATCCTTCCGAGCCGGACCACGCGCTGGTTTGGATGAATGCCGCCGAGGCGATGGGCAAGGTGCGCCATGAAGCGCACGCATGGGCGATCTTGCACTGGCTGCGTGCGCGCAAGCGCGCCTAGCGCGACGTATCTTCGTTAGTGAGCGCCGCGGTCAGGTCATAGAGGCGATCGAGCAATTGCGGCTCGCGCAATTCGAGCGGCTCGGCGATGGCGCGGCTGGTCAGCAGAACGCCGGTCGGATCGGCCTCGATCGGCTGCGCCGTGCGCAGACGCCGGAAGGTGAGATCAACATCGTCGGCGCTCGCCGGCTCCTCCAGCGTCATCGGCCCGCCTAGACCGTGCTGAAGATCGGACGCGGCGACGAAATCTTCGGTCGGCGCGGTAGGGACGGAGCCGACATCATCGACGCGCAGCATCAAGGCGCCGCCAACCGCGAGCGCGCTCACGGCGCCGAGCGCCACAGTGGCGCGTATCGGAACGGGCCGCGGCGGTTCGTTGGCGCGCGCAATAATTCGCAGACGCTCTTGCAGGGCGCGCCAAGATCCGCCGGCGCGCTCGCCGCCCCAGGTGCTGAAATCGATCACTGGCGCGCGACGCTTGCCGAAGTCCGGATAGCCGGGGGCGCGCGCGATCTCGATCAGGCGTTCGGGATCGGCGGTCTGGCGCCAATGCAGCATGTAATGTGCGAACGGCGCATCGAGCGACCAGATCAGAATAATGGCTTCGCCGGACACTACGGAATCCGCCTGCGCCAGAGCCGCGCGTCCGTAGGTGATGTCGACGACATGACCTTCCGCCGCCAACACGCGCATGAGCGTCTGCGCCGTCTTGAGGGCGTCATAAGTACAGACGATGCGAATGTTCAGCATGGGGGGCAGCCGTTCGTTTCGTTTTTATCACGGCCGGACGAACGCGCCAGGAAGCAGCACCCCGGGAACGATGCTTATTCACAGACGCGTGGGGCGCCGCCGGTCGTCGCCGCGCCTCGGCGTCACTCTGACGTCGCGTCTGACCGAAAGCTCATGAACAATGGGAGAAGGGTGACGGAACACCGCCTTTGTGGCGCCGGCGCCGCACGCAGCCTGTCGCAAAGATTACACTCAGGCAATCTCCGCCTATGGCGGGCGCTGAAGTTCCGCTAGGGTGTCCGTGGCGGGCAGGCCTCGAAGCCGGCCACCGGAAGGGGAGCGTCACATGGAATTGGCGGAATTGATGCCGTACATCGTGCAAGCCATAGGCGGCGCTGTCGGCGGCAACATCCTCGGCGCGCTCACTCGCGGCGGGGGCGGCGTGGTCGGCAGGACCATCATCGGCGCAATTGGCGGGGTCGGTGCGGGCTATGCCGCGCCCATGGCGTTGCCCGCCGATCTGCTCGACACGATTTATGCGCTTATCGATGGCGAGAACGGACAGCACCTGGGCAACGCCATTGTCGGCGGCGCCGGCGGCGGTGTGCTCGGCCTCATCTCAGGCTTATTGATCCGCCCGCGCGCCTAAAGATCGCGCAGCAGCAGAGCGATGAATTCGGCGTCCGACCAGGCGTCGCTCTGTGCGCGCGCCTGGCGTACGGCCACCAGCGCAGCCGATGGCAGAATGAAGAGGCGTTGGCCACCTTCGCCGGCGGCCATGGCCAGATCGTACGGTGCGCCGGCAGCGCCGCGCCAGAGATCGCTGCCGATGGCGAGTTCAGGCGCAGCCGCGCGCGGCGGCGCCGCCAGCCAGAGCCCGATGCCGGCGCGCGCCTCGGCGAACGTGCCGCGCAGCGCTTCGCGCGTGGCGTTCTCGTCGACCAATTGCTCGCCGCGCCAAACGCCTTCGCGGCGGATCAGCTCGCCTGTCTGCGCCCAGCCGCGCGTAGTGATGGCCGCGCCGTCATAGAGGCGCGGCGCGCCCGCGGCGTCGCGCGCGAAATCGATTCCGCTGCAGCCGATCGGCAATAGCGTCCTGAGCGTGAGATATGTTGCGGGATCGTCGGCGCGGCCGGCGCCAGCGAGCTTGCGCCGCGCAATCTCCGCCAGCAGCACGTAGGAGGCGGCGTCGTCGATAAAGCGCTCGCCGGGCGCAGCGATTGGTTCCACCGTGAGCGCCGCCGTGAGATCGCGCCCGCCCGCTGGGGCGAACGCGACGCCGGACGTGCCGTTCAGGAGCGAGCGCACGGAGACTTGGCTCTTCAGGGGATGCAGCGCCCATTCGCCGAATGTCATCGCCACCGGCTCGTCGAGGCTGAGTAGGCGATCCTTCACCAGCGAGCCGGCCAGCAGGCTGGCGAACGCCCGCGTCCCCGCGCCGATGGCGATGCGTGCGCGGGGATCGCCGCCGGGATAGTCCTCGGCCCAGACCACGCCATTGCGCACCACCATGAAGGACGCGCCGCCATGCTGGGCGCTGTAGGCGGCGGCATGGGCGAAGCGGGGACCCGGGGGCGGCGGCTCTTGCGCCTGCGCGGAGCCCGTAAGCACGCTGCACGCCGCCGCGCCGCCGATAAAAGCTCTACGGTCCATCCCGCTCACCCTGGGCGCATTGTCGCCGCGGGGAACCAAAGCGGCAAGCCGTGCGTATCCCGCGCCATGAAAAAGATTCTGATCGCCCTAACAGCCCTCGGGCTCGGCGCATGCGGCCAACCCGTCTACCGGCAAGTCGAAACGCCCTTGCCCGTCGCGAGCATTGATATCGACCGCTATCTCGGGCTCTGGCACGAGGCCGCGCGCCTGCCGAATTCGTTCGAGCGCGATTGCGTCGATGTCACCGCGGAATATGCCCGTCGCGAGGACGGCCTGATCTCGGTGCTCAACACCTGCCGCGAAAGCGATGGCTCCGTGCGCGACGCCGAAGGCCGCGCGCGCTTCGCGGGCGCTGAAACCGAAGGCAAGCTGAAGGTGAGTTTCTTCGGCCCGTTCTGGGGCGATTATTGGGTCGTTGAGCGCGCCGACGATTATGCATGGGCGATCGTGAGCGAGCCGGGCGGCCGTTTCCTATGGGTGCTTACGCGTGACGACGAACTTACAGCCGAGGAGCGCGCCTTCTTTCAGACGCGTGTCGAAGCGCTCGGTTTCCGGCCCGGCGATTTGATCTGGGCGAGCTAAGCTATTTTGGCGGCGCCGCGCCGGCGCCTTCCGACGACGTGCCGATATCAACGATGGGTACGCTGACCTCCATGCGCGCATTGTTGCGCATGATGGTGAGGTCGATTTCTTCGCCGACGCCGGCGCGGTCGAGCGCGCCGGTGAGGTCGGCGAGCCGGCGCACTGGCCGTCCTTCGGCCGCGACGATGACATCGCCGAGCAGGCCGGCGTTCGGATTGGTGCCGCGCAACCCCGATTGCGCCGCTGGACCGCCATTGGCGGTCTGCCAGATCAGCACGCCTTCAACGCCGAGCCGCGCCGCCACCGCCTGATCGGCGGCGAGAATGCCGATGCCGGCAACGGGCGCGCGGCCGCTGGCGATCAATTGCGGCACCACTCGCGCGACGGTGTCGACCGGCACCGCGAAGCCGAGGCCCGCATAAGCGCCTGACGGCGAAAAGATTGCCGTGGTCACGCCGATGACGCGCCCGGCGCTGTCGAGTAGCGGGCCGCCGGAATTGCCCGGATTGATGGCGGCGTCGGTCTGGATCACGTCGGCGATTTCGCGGCCTTCGGCAGTCGGCAATTGCCGGCCCAACGCGCTGACGATGCCGGAAGTGATGGTCTGGTCAAAGCCGAATGGATTGCCGATCGCGAAGGCGGCTTGGCCGACGCTCAAATCCGCGGACGTGCCGATCGCAAGCGGCGGCGCATTCTCAGGCTGCTGCGACAGGCGCAGCACGGCGATGTCGTATTGCGGGGCGCGGCCGATCACTTCAGCGGGAATGTCGATACCGCTCGGCATGCGCACGGTGATCTGCGGCGCCTGCACGACGTGGTTGTTGGTGACGACATGGCCGGCCTCGTCCCAAATGAAGCCGGTGCCAGCGCCGACCTCGACCGATTGAAAGCCGCCTTGCGAGGGCGCGCCGCTGATCACCAGCACGACTGACGGCGACGCGGATTCAAAAATGGCGATGGTCGCTTGCTCGCTTTCGGCGAGCGTGCCGCGCGCCTGCACGACTCTCGGGTCGAGTTCGCCGCTCTTGGTTTCGCCCGGCGGCGCCGGCGCGCCGAACTGGCCGCAGGCGGCGAGGGCGAAGATCGACAAAGCGGTGAGGGCGGCGGAATGGCGCATGCGTTACTCCCGCGCCTGATCTAGCGCGGGGCAAGCGCGCGCTCAATGCGGCGCTAGGGCTGGTGATCGATGATCTTGGGCGCCGCCGGCGCAGGCGCGCGCGGCCGCGGTGCGGTTGTGGCCTTGTGCAGGGAATAACGCAGGAACGTGAACAGGCTGCCGCCGGTGGCCATGCCGAGCAGGTAGACCAGCGCCACCAGCACGGCGAGCGGCGCTGTCAACTGCAAGCCAATGAAAGCCACTGTCACCGATTGCAGGTTCTGAAACGCAAACGCGGCAATCATGGCGAGAAAAAGAACGATAATGATGAGAAACACGTAGCGCATGCTGCGCGGGCTCCATTTCCCCAAACCTAGGCGCTGCCGCTTTTGCAGCCAAGGGCATGCGCGCTCGCGCCGCTATCGGCTGAGCTCGCGCATGGCGCCGTCGAGACCCTCGATGGTGAGCGGAAACATGCGATGCGGGCCGATGATTTCGCGCACCAGCTGGATCGAGGGCGTATGATCCCAATGCGCGCGGGGCGTCGGATTCAGCCAGACGACGCGCTCGTACACATGCGCTAAGCGCTGCAGCCACACCGCGCCAGGTTCTTCGTTCCAATGTTCGACGCTGCCGCCGGGATAGGTGATTTCGTAGGGACTCATGGTGGCGTCGCCTACGAAGACAACACGATAATCGTGCGAAAATTTATGCAGCACGTCCCAGGTTGCGGTCTTCTCGTCGTGGCGGCGGCGATTGTCTTCCCACACGCTCTCATAGAGGCAATTGTGGAAGTAGAAAAAATCGAGACTTTTGAACTCGGTTTTGGCGGCCGAGAACAGCTCTTCGCATAGTTTCACGTGGCTATCCATCGAACCACCGATGTCGAGGAAGAGCAGCACCTTCACTGCGTTGCGGCGCTCGGGACGCAGCACGATGTCGAGATAGCCTTCGCGCGCGCTCTTCTTGATGGTGCCGTCGAGATCGAGTTCATCCGGCGCGCCGGTGCGCGCAAATTTGCGCAGCCGCCTAAGCGCCACTTTGATGTTGCGCACGCCCAATTCAACGCTGTCGTCGAGGTTCTTGTATTCGCGCTTGTCCCAAACCTTCACGGCGCGCCGCTGGCCGCCTTCGCCTCCGATGCGCACGCCTTCGGGATTGTAGCCCGAATTGCCGTAAGGCGACGTGCCGCCTGTGCCGATCCACTTGTTGCCGCCTTGATGGCGGCCTTTCTGTTCTTCGAGCCGCTCCTTTAGCGTCTCCATTAATTTGTCCCAGCCGCCGAGCGTTTCGATTTGGGCTTTCTCTTCGTCGGTCAGGAATTTTTCGGATAGCGCTCTCAGCCATTCGGCGGGAATTTGCGCATCGATGGCTTCGGCGGTGTTCTCCAGCCCTTTGAACACATGGCCAAACACGCGATCGAATTTATCGAGGTGGCGCTCGTCCTTCACCAGCGCCGCGCGGGAGAGGTAGTAGAAATCTTCGACGCGCGTCGGAATGGCGTCCTTTTCCAGCGCCTCGACCAGCACAAGATATTCCTTGAGGCTGACCGGCACCCGCGCCGCGCGCAGTTCGGTGAAGAAACGCTGGAACATTATTGCCCGCTGCGGCTCTCCCGCCGCGCCAGAAAGGCGAGGCGTTCAAACAATTGCACGTCGGCCTCGTTTTTCAGCAGCGCGCCGTGCAGCGGCGGGATCAGCTTGGTGGGGTCGCGCTGGCGCAGGGTCTCAGGATCGACGTCGTCGGTCACCAGCAGTTTCAGCCAATCGAGCAATTCGCTGGTGCTGGGCTTCTTCTTCAGGCCCGGAACTTTGCGCATATCGTAGAAGATCTTCAGCGCTTCATTCACTAGGCGCGTCTTTACGTCCGGGAAGTGCGCATCGACGATGGCGCGCATCGTCTCTTCGTCGGGGAATCGGATGTAGTGGAAAAAACACCGGCGCAGGAAGGCGTCGGGCAGCTCTTTTTCGTTGTTGGATGTGATGAACACGATTGGGCGCACCTGCGCCTTCACAGTGCGGTCAAGCTCGTAGCAATAGAATTCCATGCGATCGAGCTCCTGCAGGAGGTCGTTCGGGAATTCGATATCGGCTTTGTCGATCTCGTCGATCAGCAGCACCGGACGCTGGGGCGATTCAAACGCCTCCCAGAGTTTGCCGCGCTTGATGTAATTGGCGATGTCGGTGGCGCGCGGGTCGCCCAGCTGGCTGTCGCGCAGCCGCATCACGGCGTCGTACTCATAAAGCCCTTGCTGCGCCTTGGTGGTTGATTTGATGTGCCACTCGATCAGCGGCGCGTTGAACGCCTTCGCCACCTCGATGGCCAGCATGGTCTTGCCGGTGCCGGGTTCGCCTTTGACCAGCAGAGGGCGCTCCAGCGCCACCGCTGCATTGACCGCCACCTTCAAATCGTCTGTCGCAATGTACCTGTCGGCGCCTTCGAACCGCATGGATCGTCCTTGTGAGTAAGTGATCGCATAAGGACCGAGCGCGCGCGCCATGACAAGCGGGACGCGCCTGATTTCTCAGACGCGCCCGCCCGTCAGCCACCCCCAGCGACCCGGCGCGTAGTGCCGGCTCGCCCCTGGGGAGCGTTCTGCAACCTTCACTGAAGGCGCAGGACCTCGTTCACCGCCGAAGCGGCGTTGAATTCCGCGCGAATGCGCTCACAGCACGAGGCTGCTGACGCCTTCGCTCCTACGCTTTCAGATTTACCCCGCTGTCACGTTAGAGCCTGGGTGAGGGGGTCACAAGCGCGAAACGTCGCGTAATCCTCAGCGGCGCGATGTGTGGTGCGAACCGAACACGAACCGAAACGGCGCCTGCGACGATGAAATTCCATGAGCGGAATGGACGCGCCAGACATCCGCCACGGGCTGCTGCGGCAAGGACTCGTTAATCAGTGCGACCGACTCTGCCATTCTGATGGAATCCCAGAATTGGGGTCGGGCATGCCTTTGAAATTGTCGCTGCGACCCGGCGAAAAATTCGTCGTCAACGGCGCCGTTGTGCAAAACGGCGATCGCCGGGCTGCGTTGGTCTTGCAGAACAAGGCCTCGGTTCTTCGAGAGAAGGACATCATGCAGCCGGACGAGGCCGATACGCCGGCGCGTCGGATCTATTTCCCGATCATGCTCATGTATCTCGACGATGCGGGGCGGGATAAGGCGTACGAGGAATTCGCCGCCCGCCTGGCCGAATTCATGGGCGCGGTGCGCGACCCAGCCGTGCTGACAGAATGCATCGGCGTTTCCAAAGAAGTAATGGCCGGCGAATACTACCGAGCGTTGATGCGCTGTCGGAAACTCATGTCGTATGAGGCCGAGCGCTTGGGGCTGATGGATGTCGATACAAGCCTACCAGCGCGCAGCCACGCAGGCTGATACGCCGCGGCAGCTCGAATATCGTGCATTCGGCCAAGTGACGGCCACTCTGATGCGCGCGCGCGAAGGGCAGGGCTTGGCGCCCGCCGTTTTGGCTGAGGCCCTGGACGCCAATCGCAAGCTCTGGAACGTGCTCAGCGCCGATTGCGCGACGCCGCAAAACAGCCTGCCGCAGGCGCTGCGCGCGCAGATCATCTCGCTGGCGCTGTGGGTCTCGAAATATTCGAGCGAAGTGCTGCGCGACGGCGCCGAACTCGATCCGTTGATCGACGTCAACCGCGCCATGATGGAAGGTCTCGGCGCGAGCGCCTGATCGGTAAAAATTGCCTATCGGCGCGCGGCGCAAACGCCAGCCGCGGAAACCACCCGTTAAACCATTTTCCCTACGAATTCGGGTTGAGCGGCGAGCTGCGTCCCACTTGGGCGGGGCGGGGCGCGCCATTCCCATCCCAGCCAAAACGGTTGGGTAACACTGTCCAGAAGGACTCGAAATAGATGACCAGCGTCAACACCAATTATGGCGCGCTCGTTGCGCTCCAATCGCTCAACCAAACCACCTCGCAACTCGCGGAAGTGCAGAACCGGGTCAACACCGGTCTGAAGGTCGCCTCTGCGAAAGACAACGGCGCCGTGTTCGCCATCGCCGAAGGTCAGCGCGCCCGCGTTGCCTCGCTCGGCGCTGTCATGGACGGCATCGATCGTGCGACGTCGGTGATCGACGTCGGCTTGTCGGCTGGCGAAGCCATCGGCGACATCTTGAAGCAATTGAAGGAAAAAGCGGTCGCCGCGCAAGCTACGGACCTCTCGGCCGACCAGCGCGCCGCGCTGCAAGCCGACTTCAACGCGCTGCGTAACCAGATCGACCAGATCGCCAACGCCGCTACGTTCAACGGCTCGAACCTGGTCAACGGCACCAACACCTCGGCGAACGCCTTCTCGGTGCTCACCACGGACGCCGCCGGCTCGACGGCTGGCCGCTACGAACTCGTCGGCGACCCGCTGGTCGACGGCAACGGCGACCCCTACTCGGTGCACGCCGACCTCGAAAACGCTACTGGCCTGGACTTCGGCGCCGTCGATGCGGAGCTGCGCTTCAGCATCACCAGCGGCAACGTGACGGAAACGATGACCGTGCAGCTCACCTCGGGCGACACGATCAACGACTTCCTCGCCTCGGTTTCCACGCAATCGAATGGCCGCGTCACCGCGTCCTTCGACGCCGAAACGGGCGAAATCACGTTCAACTCGAACGAGGACTTCACCGTCACGTACTACGAAGATGACGCTGTCGTTGACGACACCGGCCTCTTCGGCGCTGGCGCTGCGGGCACGTCGATGACGGAAGTCGTCGCCGCCGGCTCGGGCACCAACGAACTGACGGTCAACGGCTTCGACTTCACGCTCGGCGCATCTGGCCAAGCGTTGGAAGACGTCACCGCTTCGCTCGACATCTCGACCGCCAGCGGCGCCGGCGCCGCTGTGACCGCGCTCGACACCGCGCTCACCAACATCAATCGCGATCTCGCGACCATGGGTGCGCAGTCGAAGGCCCTGGACGTCCAAAAGACGTTCCTCGGCAAGCTGTCGGACTCGATCGAAGCGGGCATCGGCAACCTCGTCGACGCCGACCTCGCCAAGGAATCTGCTCGCCTCCAAGCGCTGCAAGTGAAGCAGCAATTGGGCGCGCAAGCCTTGTCGATCGCCAACTCGGCGCCGTCGATCGTGCTATCGTTCTTCCGCTAAGCGGAAATATGGGAAGAGGCGGGGGCCTTCTGGCCCCCGCCGATTTCCGGCGTGTGAGCATGAAGCATGGGTTCCCTTCTGCCTCCAATCGCCGAACTGGCCTCGGCGCAGCGTTTGCAGCAAAACGAGGCTGAACAGGGCGTCGCCGCGGAGGCGGCGCAGAAGCGGATGGCCGAACACCTGGCCGCGCTACGCAACGAAATCCTTCCGAACAAATCGCAGGTCCAACTCGACGCCGGCGCTGGCCGCTTCGTGCACACCTTGACGGACAGCGTTACCGCGGAAACATTGCGCCGCTATCCGAGCGAAGCGCAGCTTGCCTATTCGCGCGCGGTGATGGCGTATTTGCGTGCGCAGAGCGAGTCGTAAACAAGGCGTAAATATATTTCGCTAACATGCGTTTACGTTAACGTTTCATTAACGAATCTGACGTTCCTTCCCGCCTGCGGCGAAGCGCGCCGCGCGCCCCGTTGGCGCGCGCGATCCGAAGGAGCGGCGGTATGGTTTCGAGCATCATTCCAGGTGCGGCGGGCGCGCAAGCGCTCGGCGTCGATCAGCGTTTCGTCCGCAACAACGGCCAGAGCGGCGGCGGCCCGCGCGAAGAGGCGCGCGTCGCTGATCGCGTCGAACTCAACGCGGCGCGCGATAGCGTCAGGAGCGGGCTGGCTCAGGTGCATCTCGCGCTGGCGGCCGGTCACGACGCGCAGGCGACTTTGGTGCGGATGCAGGGGGTGGCTCAGGGCGGCGAAAGCAACGCCCAGGCGCAACTCGATGAACTGCTTTCCGGCCTTCAGGCCCGAATCGAGGCGGCGGTGGCGCAGGGCGCGACGCTACTCAAGGGCGACGCGCTGATGGTTGAGGCTGAGCCGGGCGCCGCGCCTGTGGCGGTCGCCGGCGCCGATCTGCGCGTGAAAGGCGAACCGGCGGCGAGCGACGTCGTCCAAGTGCGCGCCGGCGCTCAGGTGGGCGATGAGACTCTTGTTCGAGACGTCCAAGCCTCGCTGGAGAAGCTGCAGCAGGCCATGGAGCGTCTGCTCGACGCCGCGCGGTCGCTTGAGGCCCATCAGGGTTTCTTGGGCGCAGCCGAAGGCGCGCAGGGCGTGCGTCACGATCTGAGTGCGGACTCGGCGCGCTTGTTGGCGCTGCAAGTGCGGCAGGGCCTGAGCGCGGCCGGCGCGCAGCCGATCGCCAACGTTGAACCGCAAGCTGTCTTGTCGTTATTCCGCGCTTAAAGCGGGCGCCAGGTCTCACCGAAACTTTCGACCAATTCGCCGGCCTGGTCGTCGTCGCGGTAGCTGACCCAGGCTTGCCGCGCCATGTGCGCGATGGTGAGTGAAACGATCAGCAAAAGCCCGAACGCCGCCAGCGCCGCCATTGCGAGCGCGACGGTCAAGTCGCGGTTGAGCGTGAGATCGCCGCGCGCGGCGCGGGCGAGACGCCCGTCGCGCGGCGCGCCTTTGGCGACGGCGACCGCGCGGTCGCCTGCGGCTTGCGCGACAAGGCGCAGGCGCGGCAGATCGCGCAGCGTCGCCGCGTGCGTAACGAGGAGCGCGGCGCCGGGCAGCGAGGTGGCTTCGGCCATCACGCCGATTTCGTCGAGCGCTTGCTTGAGCGCGGCCATGCGCTGCGCCGCCACGCTTTCACGGAACGCGGCGGCGGCGTTGGGATAGGCGCTGGCGGCGTCAACGTCGCCTTCGGCGCGCTCAAGCGCCTGCCGCTGAAAGATCTCCGCCGGCAGGGCGGCTTCGATCAGCGCGCGCATCTCTTCGCCGAAGCTCGATTGATAGTCCGTCTGCCTCGCCGCGATCACCAAGGCCGATGCGCCCGCCGCCATACGCGGCGTGAAATCGCCGCCTAGCCCAAGGCCAAGGCCGGTCAGCGTCAAGTGCATCGGATCGGCTTGCGCGTCGGAGAGCGCGCCGCCCGCCAGCAATTCGAAATCGCGTTGGTCGCCCAGCACCGATTCCGGTGCACGCCGTTGGACGCCGCTGGCTGAACGCCGCGCCAGGAGCGGCACCGTCGCTTCATAACGCGCACGCGTGCCCGGCGTCAGCAATTCGAGCGCGGCGAGTTCGATGTCGGCGTCGGTGGCGTCGCCGCGCACGCGGCGGTCAAGCTGGTTGGCCTCGCGCGGCGGCAGCATGCGCCGCCCGCTCAACAGAAATCCCCGGGCGGCGGCGATATCGCCGTTCATCAATTCCATGGCGACGAGATCGTCCCATTGCCGGTGTCGGTCGAACTCCACCAGGATCAATTCGCCGGCTTGCCGCTCGACCCGATTGCGCACATTGCGCTGGCCGGCGGCGGAGAGCTCGTAGGCGTAGAGTTGATCGCGGGCGATCACGAAGAACGCGCCAGCGCCCGCTGCTGGCAGCAGCACCAGGCAAGCCTGGAACAAAAGGGCCGTCCACGCGCTCAGCACGCGGACGCGCCCCGAGCGCGCCCGGACTGGCCGCCAGGCTCTTCTGGATCGTTCGTGCTTCATCGTGTCCCGCGCACCGACCGCAAAAAACACAAAGCCGGACCCGCTGTCGACGGGCAAGATGAATTACAGGAAAGGCGAGTTGGTTCGCCCGTGAGGAGGCATCGCGGCTTTTCTCAGGCGTTTCTGTCGAGAACGGCGGGAGCAGGGCCACCGGGCGCAGCAAGCGAGCCCTGCGCGGAGTAGCCACGCGCTCCGCCGCGCTGGCGCGTCACCTCCTCCGCCATCGCCTGAACCAAGCCTTCCGCCACCAGTTTGACGGCGCCAAGCGCCGTTTCGTGGTCGGCGAGGACGGCGTGCAAGTGCTCAGTCTGCGCGCGCAGCTTGGCCAGCATTGCGGCCGGCGCGCCATCGATCAGCGTGCGATCGTGCTTAATGCGCGCCAGTTCGAGGCGGTAGGCGTTGGCGAGCCGGTTCTTTTCTTCAGCCTCCGCGCCCTGCAGGGGCGGCGTCCGCGCTTCGATGCGGCGCGTCTCCTCCAAAACGAGCGCCGTAAGCCGCTCGGTGATGAGCAGCAATTGCTCGGCGCGATCGGCGGCGTCGTCAGCGATCAGTGCCATCTGCATCTCCGGTAAGAATGGCGGCGCCGGCCTGCAGCCGCATCAATTCGCCGACGATGCTGTCGGCGAGGCCCACGCCGCCGGATTGCGCTATCGCCTGGGCGTAGCGCTCCACCAGCATCGGCCGGAAAATCTGTTCGCCAAGGCCGCCGCCGCCGAGGCCCTCGGTGTCGAGGTTCTCGAACATGGGCGCCAGCATCTCGGCCAGGAACATAGCTTCGAACTCGCGCGCAGCGCGCTCGACCTCATTCTCCGCGGCGCTCGGCGCGTTGGCTGGCCTCGCCTGCGGCTGGGTCTGCATCGGCAGCGGCGCGCCCGGAAGCGGCAGAAAGCCGGCGGCGTCCGTCATCACATCACTTCGATTTCAGCTTGGATCGCGCCCGCCGCTTTGAGCGCCTGGAGGATCGAGATCATGTCGCGCGGGCTCACGCCGAGCGCGTTGAGGCCGTTGACGAGTTGGCGAAGCGGCACGCCGCCCGGCACCATGACCAGCCCGCCGGGGTCTTCCTCCACAGTCACGCCGGTCTGCGGCACCACCATGGTTTCACCCTCCGAGAACGGCGCCGGCTGGCTAACGAACGGATCTTCCGTGATCGAGATTGTGAGGTTGCCCTGAGCGATGGCGACGGTGGACACGCGTACATTCTCGCCCATCACCACGATGCCGGAGTTCTCGTCGATGACGATGCGCGCCGGCGCATCGACGGCGACTTCGAGGTTCTCAATGCGCCCGATCAGGCTCACCATGTCGCCCGCGTATTCGGCGGGGCGGCGCAACACGATGGTGCCCGGATTGGCGGCCCAGGCCGCTTCGCCGCCGACAGCTGCATTGATCGCCTCGACCATACGCTGCGCGGTGGTGAAATCCGGATTGCGCAGCGCCAGCCGCAATTCCTGTTGCGCGGCGATGTTGAACATCAGTTCGCGCTCCACCAGGGCGCCGGAGGCGATGCGGCCAGCAGTGGTGACGCCGCGAGAAACGGATGAGCCGGATTGGCCCTCGGCCGAAAAGCCGCCCACTGCGAGCGCGCCTTGCGCCACCGCATAAACCTGCTGGTCGGCGCCGATCAGCGGCGTGACCAGAAGCTGGCCGCCGGCGAGGCTGCGCGCATCGCCCAGCGCCGAGACTGTCACGTCGATGCGCGAGCCCTGGCTGGCGAAGGGCGGAAGATTGGCTGTCACCATGACGGCGGCGACATTGCGGGTGTTGAGATTGCCGTTGGTGGCGTTGACGCCGAGCCGTTCGAGCATCGCCGCCAGCGATTGCCGCGTGAAGGGTGAATTGCGCAGGCTGTCGCCCGTGCCCGCGAGGCCGACGACCAGCCCATAACCGACGAGCTGATTCTCGCGCACGCCTTCAAAGTCGGCGATGTCCTTGATGCGCGGCGCGCCCCACGCGGGCGCGACCATCGCCGGAGAGGCCATCGCCATCACAGAGGCTGCCGCGATCAGCGCGGCCCGCTTACCGAAACCCATCCGACGACAGGGCAAGAGTTCGGTTAACAGCAGGTTCAGACTGCGCCGTTAACACCTCGGAAAGCAGTGAGGCGGAGAGTCCGCGGCCATGAAGATCGAGGGCGGCAGAGGAGTCGCTCAGAGCGGAGCGACAAGGCGGCCTGCATCGGCGGCTACACCCGGTTTTGCGCCGGCCGCCGAAGAGGGCCCGCAGCGCGTCGCTGCGCCGTCGGCCGCCGCGCCGCTCACGCCGCTCGACGCCATCATGGCGCTGCAGGCTGAAGGCGAGCCCGGCCAGCGCCGCGCGCGGCAGGCGCGGCGTGGGCGCGATGCGCTCGATGCGCTCGATCGGCTGATGCAGGGAATTCTAACGGGGGCCGCGCCAGCGGGGCTCAAAGCTGAGCTCGAAGCGCTCGGACGCGGGGCTGAAGCGACCGGAGATCAACGCCTGGACGACGTCCTGGCCGAGATCGACATCCGAGTCGCGGTTGAGCTGGCGAAGCTGGAGGCGATCCCCGGGAGAGTGTGATGTTGCGGCGCAACCTCAAGATTTTTGGGCATGTTTTTGGACCGCCCGGCCAGATAGACGGGCCAGAAGTCGAGCGTTATAAGGCGGCGCCTCGCGTGGGCGGTGAGATCGGGAGTGCGGACATGGGCGTGAAGGCTAAGGAGTACCGCCCCAGTGACGACGAGCCGTTCATGAACGAGCGGCAGAAGGAATATTTCCGCCAGAAGCTGCTCGCCTGGAAAGAAGAGATCCTCGAAGAAAGCCGCAGCACTATCGCCTCGCTGCAGCAGGACACAGTGGCCCAGCCGGATCTGGCTGACCGCGCTTCCAGTGAAACCGACCGCGCCACCGAGCTGCGCACGCGCGATCGTCAGCGCAAGCTGATCGCCAAAATCGAAGACGCCGTTCGCCGCATCGAGGACGGTTCTTACGGCTATTGCGAAGAAACCGGCGAGCCGATCAGCCTTTCGCGGCTTGAGGCGCGTCCCATCGCAACCCTTTCGCTCGAAGCGCAAGAGCGCCATGAGCGCCGTGAGCGGGTCCACCGCGACGATTGAGACGCTGGGCGCCGACGCCTAGAAGTGCGCCATGCTCTATCATGACGCCGCGCTGTCTTTTCTGCATTTCGTCTTCGCGTTTCTCGTCGTCGGCACGCTGACGGCGGAGGCGTTCGTGCTGCGGCTCCCCGTCAATGAGCGGGTGGCGCGGCTGCTGCTGCGGATCGATGCCTTCTATGGCGCGTCCGCCGTTTTGGTGATCCTCGCTGGCGTCGCCCGGGTGGCTTGGGGCGCGAAGGAGGCGGCGTTCTACCTCGAAGCGCCGTTCTTCTGGGCCAAGATCGCTGCGTTCGCGCTCACGGGGCTCTTGTCCATCGCGCCGACGCGGACGTTTATGGCCTGGGCTCGCGCAGCCAAAGCGGATGCGGGCTTCATCGTCGAAGAGGCGGCGGTGAAGCGGGTTCGTCGCACGATAATTCTGGAACTGCATGTCCTGGTGCTGGTTCCGCTGTTTGCGGCGTTGATGGCGCGGGGCCTGTAATCCCACGGGCTGCCCGCGCCGTATCAGGCAGCGAGGAATCGCCAATGCAACTCGTCATCGCGTTTTTCATGTCCGCCATCGCGTTCGGCGTTTTGGACTTCATCTGGCTCTCGCTGATGGGGCCACGGCTTTACCGCCCGCAGCTTGGCGATCTGATGGGCGCGGGCGTGAATTGGGGGCCGGCGATCGCCTTCTATCTCATCTACGTCGCCGCTTTCGTGTTGCTGATCGTGGCGCCGGCCTTGGCGACCCGCACGCCGGCGCAAGCGCTGATCAATGGCGCGATTTTCGGGCTCGCCGCCTACGCCACCTATAATCTCACCAATTGGGCCACCCTCCGCCATTGGTCGGCGCAGGTCACCATGTTCGACATGGCCTGGGGCGCGATCGCCACAGGCCTCGCCTGTTGGATTGGCGTCACACTCACGTTGATGTTCGCCGCACGCTAACAAAAGCGCGCGCGCACGGAAGGCGCTGCCGCAATTTCGTCCGAAACCGGGATCAATGACGCGCCCCCGCGCGGAATGGTCCGCGCGCACGAT
>JBFWZB010000008.1:0-43717 GCA_050185805.1 Hyphomonadaceae bacterium | reverse complement strand
TTGCTGCCGCCGCCGATGCGCCGCTCGCGCATCTTGGCGCTGGCGCCGAGCTATTTCACCGCTGGCCTCGTCGCCCGCGCAGCCAAGCGCGCCTGCGGCAAGGATGCGCGTGCGATGACCCGGCTGGCCGACCGGCTGGAGCGCGCGCGCACGCCGGCGCAGCTTTTTCGCATGCTGGTGGACGAAATCGGCCTCGAGCAATTGGCGCCGCCGCCGATCCCGGGCGCTGATTGGCTGGCGCCGATCGCCAGCGCGTTGGCGATCGAGCGCGCCGCGCTCAAGTTCGAGAACTGCCTCAAGGGCCGCATTCCGCTGATGCTGCGCGGCAAGGCGGCCTATTATGAAGTGCTGGGCGACGAGCCCGCGGTCGTTGAGATCGTGCGTGACGTCGAGGGCTTTTGGGCCGTCGGCGAAGTGCGCGGCCACGCCAATGCGGAGATTTCGCATGGGCTGTGGCTCCGTATTCGCGCGCATCTCGAGGCCCACGGCGCGCGGGTTCGCAACGCGCGTCCCGATGCGCTGGCGCTCGCGCTTGCTAACGCGGCGGGGTGGTGAGCGTCCCCAGGGCCGCCGGCTTCACGCAGAGGCATTTTCTCTGCAAGATGCCGGCGGCCTCAGGGAGCGCCTGCATGCAGCGATCGGTCAGCGCGGAAGAGTTCGATCAAATGACGACGCTGGGTGATGTCGCGCGGCATCATGGGCGGACGCGCGGCGGCCGTATCGCGCTTCGTTTCGAAGGCCGGGAGACAACGTTCGCCGAATTCGACCGCAACACCAATCGTGTCGCCAATGCCTTGATCGCCGCCGGCGTGAAGCCGGGCGAGGCGATCGCGTATCTCGGCAAAAACAGTGATCATTATTTCGAACTGGTGTTTGGCGCGGCCAAGGCCGGCGCCATCACCGTACCGATCGGCTGGCGGCTTGCGTCGCCCGAAGCGAGCTTCATCGCCGAAAACGCCGGCGCGCGACTGCTGTTCGTCGGCGAGGAATGCCGCGATATCGCCGCCGCCATGGAGAACGCGCCGCCGCTCGTTGACATGGTCTCGCAATACCAAGCTTGGCGCGATGCGGCGGACGAGCGAGATCCCGCGGTCGCGGTCGATCCACATGACACGGCCGTCCTGCTTTACACATCCGGCACCACCGGCAAACCCAAGGGCGTCATGCTCACCAGCGCCAACATCCTGCGCTCGCGTCAGATCGCCGCCGACGCGCTGATGGATTGGAACACGTGGGGTCCTGAAGAGGTGAGCCTCGTCGCCATGCCGGCGGCGCATATTGGCGGCACGGGCTGGGGCATCGTCGGCCTACTCAACGGCGTGACAAGTGTCGTCGCGCGCGAGTTCAATCCGGCGCAGATTTTGGATTTCATTGAGCGCGACGGCGTGTCGAAGTTGTTCATGGTGCCCGCGGCGTTGCAATTTGTGGTGCGCCAGCCGCGCGCGCGCGAGGTCGATTACAGCCGCCTGCGGCACATCCTCTATGGCGCCGCGCCCATTCCGGTGGCGTTGCTGCGCGAATGCATTGAGGTGTTCGGCTGCGGTTTCGTACAGCAATACGGACTGACCGAAACCACCGGCACGATCGTGTATCTGCCGCCCGAGGATCATGACCCGAACGGCAACACACGCATGCGCGCGGCAGGCGTGCCGATGCCCGGCGTCGAGATTCGTATTGTCGATGCGGCGGGCGACGAACTCGGCGTCAACGAGATAGGTGAGATCGTCACCCGTTCGGCGGCCAACATGAAGGGCTATTGGCGCGCGGACGAAGCGACGGCCAAAACCATGGACGGCGAAGGCTGGCTGCGCACGGGCGACGCCGGTTTCCTCGACGAAGACGGCTATCTCTTCATCCAGGACCGGCTCAAGGACGTGATCATCAGCGGCGCCGAGAATGTCTATCCGGCTGAAGTGGAGAACGCCATCGCCGGGCATCCGCACGTCGCCGATGTCGCCGTGATCGGCGTGCCCGATGAAACCTGGGGCGAGGCGGTGAAAGCGATCGTCGTGCCGCGGCCTGGTCTCGCGCCGGACTCGGCCAGCATTATCGCGCATGCGCGCGAACGCATCGCGCACTACAAAGCGCCGAAGAGCGTCGATTTCGTCGAAGCGCTGCCGCGCAGCGCGTCCGGCAAAGTGCTGCGCCGCGAATTGCGTGAGCCGTACTGGAAAGGCCGCGAACGGCGGGTGAATTAGCTCACCAAGGTGTGACGGCGTCGCCGATGCGCTGGCCCCAATTCGGGCGCTGCACGGCGGAGAGCTGGCCGCGGCCGCCGTAAGAGACCCGCGCTTCCGCGATCTGCTCCTGGCTGATCGTATTGTTGGCGTCGATGTCTTCCGGCCGGATCACGCCGGAAACGGTCAGTTCGCGCAATTCGGCGTTGATGCGCACTTCTTGGCGCCCGGCGATGACGAGATTGCCGTTCGGCAAGCGGTCGACGATCACAGCGGCCACGGTGAGTTCGATCTTTTCCTGACGATTGATCGCGCCTTGGCCGCGCTGCTCGGATTCCGCGTCAGCGCTGATCAGATTGTCATTGTCGAACTCGGCGCCAAAGATGCGGCCGAGTCCTGCCTCGAGACCAAAGAAATTACCGACGCCGACCGAGGTCGAACCTTCGCGGGTGCGATTGGATGAATTGCTCAATTGGGCGCTGTCGTCGATCTCGATCTCGACAGTGAGGATGTCGCCGATACGGCCGGCGCGCTGATCGTTGAAGAAGGAGCGGCGGCCTTCGCGCCAAAGCGAATTGGGTGCGGCCGGCGCGTAAGCCGCGGCCTGCGCCTGCGGCAGCGATTGGTACGCTTCGCCTGTCAGCTGCGTCGGATCCGCGACCGGATTGAGTTGCGGCGGCGCCATCGATCGCCGCGCTGCGTCATAGGCCGCGCCGGGCGCGGCCATCGCGTCCTGTGTAAAGCTCGCGACAGGCTCGGCGCTTGCACAGGCGGTCGCGCCCACGGCCAGCGCCGCCAGCGCTACGCTACGCAAAAAAGAGGTTTGGTTCATTGTGCGCTCGCTGCGCCAGGCCCGGTGACGGTGGCGCTGATGGTTCGGTTGGAGGTGAGGTTCACCAGCCGCACGCTTTCGCCGACGCCGGCGTCTTCAAGTGCGCGCGCACTGGTGGAGATGTGCATGCCCGGAGCGGCAAAGAGCAACGTTACGGTCTGTCCGCGGCGGACCGCGGCGTCGGCGCGCGACACGCCATTGGCGGGCGCCAACGTCGCGCGCATGCCGCCGGGGCGGACAACTTGCACCGAACTCATGCCCGGCGGCGGCGTCCATTCCAGGCCGGCGGCCGAGGCAACGGCTTGCAGCATCGGCGCCGACAGGGCCGTGATTTGGCCGGGCGAGGGCGACGGCGCGATCGCGCGCCCAGCGATTTCGGCGCCGACGCCATCGAATACGTCGCCCAGCGTAATGGCCGGCCCGCTGGCCTCGATACGTGGCCTCAGCGTGACCGTATCGGCATGCGCCATTGGCGACAGCAGCAGGAAGGCGGACACAAATACACAAAACCAACGCAGCATCACACGCTCCCCCGGTTAGCGGAGTTGAGTCGTGGCTTGCAGCATTTCGTCGGCAGCCGTGATGACTCGCGCGTTCATTTCATAAGCGCGCTGCGCAACGATAAGCGCTGAAATCTCTTCCACCGCGTTAACGTTGGAGGTTTCCAAATAGCCTTGCATCAGCGTGCCAAGGCCTGGCGAACCCGGCGTAGCGACATTCGGCGCGCCGGAAGCGGGTGTTTCGAGGTAGAGATTGTCGCCGATCGCTTCGAGGCCCGCCGGATTGATGAAGCTGGCGAGTTCGATCTGGCCGACCTGCTGCGGCTCGGTTTGCTCGGCCAGCATGACTTCGACGATGCCGTCGCGAGTGATCTGGATCGCGGTGGCTTCTGGCGGGACCGAGATCGAAGGCTCGATAGGATAGCCGTCGGCGGTCACGATCTCGCCGTCGGCGTTGACGGCGAGATTGCCGGCGCGAGTGTAGGCGGTCTGTCCCGACGGCAATTGCACCTGGATGAAGCCGCGCCCATTGATGGCGAGGTCATACGGGTTTTGCGTTTGCGTGATGTTGCCTTGCTCGGTGATGCGGCCGACGGCGTCCGCTTGCACGCCGACGCCGATCTGAATGCCCAGCGGCAGCACCGCGCCTGACGCGGCCGACGTTGAGCCGGGCCGCTCCATGTTCTGGTAGAGCATGTCCTGAAATTCGGCGCGTTGGCGCTTGTAAGCCGTCGTGTTCATGTTCGCGATGTTGTGCGAAATGACGTCGACGTTGAGCTGCTGGGCTTGCATGCCCGTGGCTGCGATCGAAAGTGCGCGCATGGGACCTACTTCCTTTGGCTAGCGATCAGCGGCCGAGCCGCTCGATCGCGCGCTGACGCAATTCATCCGCACCGGAAACGATCTTGGCGGCGGATTGATAAGCGCGTGAGATTTCAATGAGCCGGGTCAGTTCGACGACGGGCCGCACGTTGGAGCCTTCTATGGCGCCTTGCACGACCACGCCTTCAAACGACCCGGCCTGTTGACCTTGCGCGTCCCAAAGGTTGTCCCCGACCTTTGAGAGCGCGCCGGGCGCTGCAAACGCTGCAACGCCCAAGCGGCCGGCTTCGACGCCGGCCACGGTGATAACGCCGTCGCGCCCGATCGTCGGGCTTTCGCCCTGCGGATCGAACACGATCGGCGCCCCCCCGGAGTTAAGGACAGCGCGGCCATCGCTGGTCACGAGCCGTCCTTCCCCCGTCAACTGAAACGCGCCATCGCGCGTGAAGAGCGGCCCGTTCGGGCCCTCGACCATGAAGAAGCCGTCGCCTTCGAGCGCGACGTCCAGCGGGTTGCCCGTCATCGCGATCGGGCCCTGGCGCATGTCGCGCATCAGCGTCACATCGCGGACGAAGCGGATTTCGCGCGGATCCTCCTCGGCGTGCGCGTTGGTGCGGTCCGCTTCTTCCAACACCAGGCCATCAGCCTTGAAGCCGGCGGTGTTGACGTTGGCGAGATTGTTGGCAGCCACGTCCATGCGCCGCTGCAGCACGCGCTGAGCCTGAAGGCCGAGAACGAGGGCGTTATCCATCGCGGTTAACGCTGCAATGCCCGTGCCAGTGGTTAATCGCTTGATTTTGCTGACCGCGAGCGCGGCGTCGTGGTGAATGCGGAGTCTCTTTCCTGCCGGGCGCCGGCAAGTTCTGCCTAGCCTTCCACACATCCTTAACCAGCGCAGCGCACCACGGAACCGTGCTGTTGGGACTCTGATTCCGCGATGCTGAAACTGGGTAAGAAGAAAAAGAAGAAGGGCGATGCCGAGCCTGAGGCCGACGCCGCTGCCGAAGCCGCGCCTGCGGCTGAGGGCGCCGAAGGCGAAGCTGGCGAGGGCGATGCCAAGGCCAAGAAGAAGCTTTCCGGCAAGAAGCTCATCCTCTTCATCGTGCTGCCGGCTGTGCTTGTGCTCGGCGCTGGCGGCGGCGCCGCCTACATGCTGTTCTTCAAGGGCGGCGGCGAACAGCACGCATCCGCGGAAGAGGGCGGCGGTCACGGCAAGGGCAAGGCCAAAGGCGGCCACGGCGGCGCTGAAGCGACGGAAGCCATTCCGGGGCCGAACGGAACGATGATCTCTCACGGCGAGGGCGTCGTGTTCGTTGCGCTGCCGGAAATGCTGGTCAACATCACCGCGGCGGACGGCCGGCCCGCTTATCTGAAGCTCAAGCTCACGCTTGAAGCGCCGGACGACGAAGCCGTCGCTGCGCTGACGCCGCAAATCCCGCGCGTCAGCGATCAATTCAACGCCTTCCTTCGCGAGATGCGCACCGAAGACCTTTCCGGCTCGGCCGGCGCCTATCGCTTGCGCCTTGAATTGCTGCGTCGGGTGAACCTCGTGATCGCGCCGTCGCAGATCAATGCCGTGCTGATCGAAGAAATGCTGGTGCAATAGGCATGGCCAGCGAAGCAGCTGAGGCGCAGCCGCAGGAGAATGCGGAATGGTCGGCGGAGGCGGACGCCGCCGCCGGCGAGCCGCAAACGTCGGAGCGCATCCTCAATCAGGACGAAATCGACTCTCTGCTTGGCTTCGGCATGGGCGAGGAGGACATGGGCGGGCGCACCGGCGTGCGCGCGATCATCAATTCGGCATTGGTGTCCTACGAGCGCCTGCCGATGCTGGAAATCGTCTTCGACCGCCTGGTGCGGCTGATGACGACGAGCCTGCGCAATTTCACCTCGGACAATGTCGAGGTCAGCCTTGATCAGATTAGTTCGATCCGTTTCGGCGACTATCTCAATTCCATTCCACTGCCGGCGATCATCGCCGTATTCCGCGCCGAGCAGATGGACAATTTCGGCCTCGTCACCGTGGATTCCAATCTGATCTATTCGGTGGTGGACGTTTTGCTGGGCGGGCGCCGCGGCGGCGTCTCCACCCGCGTCGAGGGTCGGCCTTACACCACGATCGAACGCATGCTGGTCACGCGCATGATTGAAGTCGTGCTCACCGACGCCAAGCAGGCCTTTGCGCCGCTGACGGATGTGGACTTCAATCTCGACCGTATCGAAACCAATCCACGCTTCGCCGCTATCGCGCGGCCGCCGAACGCGGCGATTGTCGTCAAATTGCGCATCGATATGGAAGATCGCGGCGGCCGGCTTGAACTTCTGCTGCCTTACGCGACGCTTGAGCCGATCCGGAAAATGCTGCTGCAGCAATTCATGGGCGAGAAGTTCGGCCGCGACAACATTTGGGAAGGCCACCTTGCCGGCGAATTGTGGAATACGAAGCTCGACGTCAGCGCGGTGCTCGACGAATTGACCGCGCCGTTGCGGCGCGTGCTCGATCTCAAAGTCGGCGACACGCTGATGCTCGACGTGCCGCAAGATGCACCGGTGTCGCTCAAATGCGGCGCGGTGGAACTCTCGCAGGGGCGCGTCGGGCGGCTCGGGCACAAACTTGCGGTGCGCGTGGAGCGGCCGCTGACGCCTGCCTCGCAGCAGGCGCTGATGAAAGTTGGAGGCGGATCATGAGTCCGATCGCACTAACGCTTGAAATTCTGCTCGCCATCATGCTGGCGGCGTGCCTGTTCTGTTTCTGGCGGCTTGATCGCAAGCTCGCTGCGTTGCGGTCCGGCCAGGACGGCATCCGCGCAGCGGCTGTGGAATTGGTGCAGGCCACCAATGCTGCGGAAACGGCGGTGAAGTCGCTCCGGTTAACGGCGATGGAGGCGGGCCGCGATCTGCAAGCGCGCATCAATGATGCGCGCGCCACAGCCGAACGCCTCGGCATCGGCGCCGGGCGCGTGCGGTCGAGCGCCGATATTGGCGCGCGCGGGCGCATCTGATGCTGAACGACCTGCTCACCCGCATGCGCAGCCGGCCAAAGAAGCCGCGCCAAGCGGCATCGGTCCGGTTGATCCCGGCGGCGATGGCGACCGCCGCTGCATTGCTTGGCTTGAAAGCCGTGGCGATGGCTGAGGATGTCGCCGAGGCCGTGCCGGCGGCGGAAGAGGCGCACGAAACCGCCGAGCACACAGCCGCGCCCGAAGGTGAAGCGGCGGAAGCTGCGTGCCCGGCCCCGAGCTTTGCCGACATGGCGGGCTTAAGCCAGGCCGAGGTGCAGGTGTTGCAGGCGCTCGGCGCGCGCCGCGAAGCGCTCGATGGCCGCGCCACAGAACTCGAAACGCAGAACGAATTGATGGCTGCGGCCGAGCAGCGGCTCGATGAGCGGGTCGCGGAATTGCGTCAACTCGAAAGCACGGTGAACGTGTTGTTGGGGCAATTGGACGAAGCCCAGGAGCGGCGCCTCGCAAATCTCGTCGATGTCTATCAGCGCATGCGCGCGAAAGACGCCGCGGCTGTGTTCGATGGGCTCGAGGACGACGTCATGGTGCAGGTGGCGAGCCGCATGCGCCAAGCCAACCTCGCTGAAGTGATGGGCAACATGGAGCCCGCGCGCGCCCGGAGGCTGACGCAGATGCTGGCGGAATTGTCGCGTCCGCCGGCTGACGGCGCCGACCTGCTTGAGCGTTCGCGGGAAGCGCCTGCGCCCGACGCGGCGGCTGGGCGCTAACCCGCGCTTAACGCGCAGCGGAAGAAGGATTGACCGGCGGCTTCAATGGGAAAAACGCTGCGCAATTCTCCACTGGCCATCGCCGCGGCGGCGCTTGCCGCGGCGCCGCCTGCTGGCGCCCAGCCGATGCCGCTGACGCCGCCCGAGCGGCCAGAGCAGGCGCAGCCCGCTGCGCCGCGTCCGGCGCCTGCGCAACCAGCGGCTGGCGCGCCGTTGGCGACGCCGATCACGCCGGCGGCGCAGCAAGAGCCGGCGGAATTGCGCGGCCCGATTGGTCCGTTGCCGGCGGACTTTTCGATCGCCGCTGCGCCGCCACCACCGCCACCGCCCGCGCCGCCGCCGCCTCCGCCTCCTCCTCCGCCAGTGCAAGCCGCCGCGGCGCCGGCGGCTGCGCCGCCTCCGCCGCCGCCGCGCATGGACCCGGCGCCCAACGCCACCGTGTCGGTCGGCGTGCAAGGGGATTACACGCGACTGGCGTTCCGCTTTGCGGGGCCGACAACGGTCGCGCCCACGATGCAGGGCAATCGGCTGGAGCTGCGCTTCTCGCGCGGCGCCGACATCGACATCGCGGAATTGCGCGCGTCACCGCCGCGCTTCGTGCGCGAGGTGCGCCGCACGAGCGCTGCGGGCCAGCCTGTCCGGTTGTCGCTTACGCTGGATCATGGCGTTCGGCAGCGCAGCTTTGCCGACGGCAATCGCGTCGTCGTCGATCTTCTGGCGCCGGACGAAGCCGCTCAGCAGGCGGCGGCCGCTAACGGCGAGGCGCCGGCGCCGGCGCGTCCGCCTGTGCGCGGCAACGCGACGGTGGCCTTGGTCGAAGCCGCGGCAGGCACCGAGATCACGGTCACGTGGCCTGCGCCCGCGCGCGCCGCTGCGTTCCGGCGCGGCGAGGCGATCTGGCTTCTGTTCGACGCCAGCGGACAGATCGGGCTCAGCGGCGTGGCCCGTGTCGGGCGCCGGCATCAGGACATCGAGATCGTGCGCGGCGAGGGCGTCATCGGCTTGCGCGTGCCGGCGCCGCCCGACGTGCAAGTCTCCGCGCGCGCGGATGATAATTCCTGGGTGTTCACACTCGGCGCACGCGCCGAAGCCAGCGTTTCGGCGCCGACGCGGCGTGAACTTGCCGCCGATGGCCGCGGTCAGCTCACGGCGACCTTCGGCCGCGAGGGCGCGGTGCGTTGGATAAGCGATCCAGAAATCGGCGACCGGATCGCGGTTGCGCTGATCGGCGGTCCGCCCATGGGCGTCGGCGTTCGCCGCGCGACGATGGAGGCGGCGGTGTTGCCGGCCGCGCACGGGGCCGTTGTCGAGCCGCGCGCCGACGATGTCAGCGCGACGTTTGCGAACGGCGCCTTGGTGGTGACGCGCGGCGATGGATTGATCGCTGCCGGCGCTGAAGGCGCGCCAGCGCAAACGGGCGCCAACGCCGCGGCGCTCGAAGCTGCGCTGCTGACAGGCGGCGAAGAGCCCGTTGGCGAAAGCGGCATGTCGCTGGTGGAAATCCGCCGACGTCTCGACGACCTCACCCGCCGCGCCGCCGCCGAAGGCGTGCGCGAGGGCGCGCCAGTCGACGCGCGCATGGCCTTGGCGCGCTTCCTGCTGCAGAACGAATTCGCGCCGGAGGCGCTTGGCGCTCTGCGCATCGTCGCCATCAATCAGGGCGAGTTGGTCGAACTCGATCCGGAATATCGTCTGTTGCGTGGCGCGGCCAACGTGATGATGGGGCGCATCCACGATGCGGAGGCCGATCTCGGTTCCTCAGCGCTGATGGAAGATCCATCAGCGGCGTTGTGGCGCGGCTATGCTGCATACCAAAAACAGGATTGGGCCGAAGCGCGCCGCGAATTGGAGCGGGGCGCCGGCGCGCTGGAGCAACATCCGCCGGGTTGGCGCGCACGCTTTCAGCTGGCGCTCGCCAACGCCGCTTTCGAACTCAACGATTATCCCGCAGCGGCTGCGGCTTCGCGCGCCGCCATGGCGCAGGCGCCAAACCAAAATGTGCGTCTGCAGGCGCGCATGGTCGAAGCGCGCCTCGCCGCGGTCACGGAAGACGCCGAAGCAGCGTTGGCGATGCTTGAAGAATTGTCACGGGTTCGGGACGAGGAGGTCGCGGTGCGCGCCTCGCTCGAAGCGCTGCGCATCCGCCGCAATGCCGGCCTCGTCCGCGCCATCGACGCAGTCGAGCCCCTGGAGGCGTTGCGTTTCCGCTGGCGCGGCGATTCCACCGAATTGTTGACGGTTGGCCTGCTCGGCGACGTCTATTCGGAACAGGGCCGCTGGCGCGAAGCGATGGCGACCATGCGCACCGCGGCGGATCGCTATCCGATGGATCCCGCCGCACGGCGCCTGCGCGCGGACATGACGACGCTGTTCGAGCGCCTCTTCCTTGATGGCGAGGCCGACCAGCTCGAACCGATCCAGGCGTTGGGCCTATTCTATGAGTTCAGCGATCTGACGCCCGTAGGCCCCAACGGCGATCGCATCGTACGCTTGCTCGCGGGCAGGCTTGTTCATGTCGATCTGCTGGAGCAAGCCGCGACGCTGTTGCAGCACCAGGTGGACGAACGGCTCGAAGGCATCGGCAAGGCGCAAGTCGCCGCCGATCTCGCCGCCATCTATCTGATGAACCATCAGGCCGAGCGTGCGCTCGTCGCGCTCAATTCCTCGCGCCAGCCCAATATGCCCGCCGCGCTGTTGGCGGAGCGGCGCATTCTTGAGGCGCGGGCGATGTTGGGCCTTGGGCGTCTCGACCACGCGGTCGAGCTGGTCGAACGCGACCGTAGCGCCGATGCGCAAAGTGTTCGCGCCGAGGCGGCGTGGCGCGCGCGTGATTGGGATCGCGCCACCGCGGAATTACGCGCGCTCTTGGCCTTGCACGATAGCGCGGCGCCGTTCGACGCCGCCGACCGGCAGACGGTGCTGCGCGCGGGTATCGCTATGACGCTCGGCGGCAACGAAGAGGGCGTGCGCGCGCTCTATCGCGAATACGCAGGGGAATTGGCCGGCACGCCGGAGGCGGATTCGTTTGAAGTGATCGCGTCCGGCGTTCACGCCGAAGGCGCCGCCATTCGCGATCTCGCGCGCGTGGTGGCGCGCACCGACCTGCTCGATCGCTTCATGACACGGTTGCGCACGCGGATGACTGCCGAGGCCGCCGCCGGTGACGCGGCGCAAGGCGGGCCGGAGGCGCCGGCGGAAGCGCCGGCTCCGGCGCCCGCCGCCGCGTCGCCGCCGCGTCAGCAGGCGGCGCCGGAAGCCTAGCGCTTTACAGGCGTGCGCCGCGCAGGCGAGATGCGTTGGCGTGATCTCCATCGTCATCCCAACCCTGAACGCCGCCGCTTATCTGCCGCGCTGCTTGGCCTCGCTCGTGCCCGGCGTGATGGACGGGTTGGTGCGTGAGGCCATCGTCGCCGACGGCGGCTCATCTGATGAAACACGCGCGATCGCCGAGGCGGCCGGCTGTGAGATTATCGATGCGCCGCGTGGCCGTGCGCGTCAGATGCTCGCGGGCGCTGCCGTCGCGCGGGGCGATTGGCTGCTGTTTCTGCACGCCGACACGGCGCTCGCGCCCGAATGGGTCGCAGCTGCGCGCACACTTATTGCGCGCCAAGAGCCGCTGCGCGCGGCGGCGTTTCGTTTTGCATTTGACGACGACAGCGCCGCTGCACGCAGCGTGACGCGCTGGACGCGATTGCGCGGCCAAATGCTGAAGCTTCCCTATGGCGATCAGGGCCTCTTGATCTCGCGCCGTTTCTACGACGCACTCGGCGGCTACCGCGACATCGCTCTGATGGAGGACGTCGACATCGTGCGCCGCATCGGCGGCGCGCGCCTCGCCATCCTCGACGCTAACGCCGTCACCAGCGCCGACAAATATCGCCGCGATGGATTCAGCCGCCGCGCTTGGCGCAATCTCGGCCTGATGATGCGCTATCTTCTAGGCGCCGATCCCGAGCGCTTGGCGAAAGCCTATGATTAGGCCGACCCTCATTGTCATGGCGAAAGCGCCCCGGCTCGGCCACGGCAAGCAGCGGCTGGCCGCCGACATTGGCGCGCTCGAAGCCTTGCGCATCAATCGCGCGCTGCACGCGCATACGATGCGCGAAGCGCGCGATCCGCGTTGGCGCACGCTGCTATGCGTCACTCCCGATAGCGCAATTCATGCGCGTGTCGATGTGTGGCCCGCCGGCGTCGCGCGTTGTGGGCAAGGCGCGGGCGATCTAGGCGAGCGCATGGCGCGTGCGCTGTCGCCGCTTCGCCGCGTCGCCATGATCGGCGCGGATTGTCCCGGCCTGCGCCGCGCGCACATCGCGCAAGCGTTTCGAGTGTTGAGGCAGTCGCGGTTTGTGCTGGGACCAAGCGAGGATGGGGGCTTCTGGCTGCTGGCGGCGCGATCTGGATTGGAAGCTGCGCGCGCCATGCGCGACGTAAGGTGGTCGAGCGCCCACACCGCCGCTGACGTCATCGCGAACTTGCCGGAGCGGCCATTAATGTTGCCGCTGCTCTACGACATCGACACGGCGGCCGATCTCGCACGCTGGACTCAGGGCTGACCCACCGGCGCTGAGACGTACTGATTGTCGAGCGGCTGATAGAGCGCCGCGCCGCCGCTGGCTAAACGATCCAGCTCCGGCGTTGGCTGGCCGAAGCTCTTGCGGCACAACGCCATGTGCGACAGCGCGCGCTCGGCGTAGTCGCGGCTTTCCGCGCGTGGCAGGAATTCCAGGAGTAGCAGCGGATCGATGTCGGACGGCTGCGTCGCCAGCCAGCGCGAAAGCCAGCCCGGACCGCCATTGTACGCGGCGAACACGCGGCCAAGATCGCCGTCGTCATGGAATTCGTGCATCAGCCAGCGCACATAGCTTTGCCCGAGCCGCATGTTCAGCCCCGGATCGAACAGCGCCGCGGGCTGACGGCGATAATTGGTCGAGCGATCCATGTCGCGCGCGGTGGAGGGCAGCAATTGCATCAGCCCGCGCGCGTTCGACACGCTGACCGCTTTCGGATTGAAATAGCTCTCCTGGCGTACGATGGCGTAAATCAGCGCGCGATCGAGTTGGAAGCCGTCGTCAGGCGCAAACGTCGTTGCAGGGCAGAAGCCGGATGCGACGTCGGGCCCGCCGTATTCCGCGGCGCGCAATTGCGCTGCAGGCGCCGCGAGTGCAACCGAGAGCGCAAGGAAGGTGCGGTCGTCGCTCGGCGCGGTGTCGCCATGCACCCGGCGCAATTCAGCTTCGACTTCCGAGAGCCGGCCAAGTTGCGCCAGTCCCGCAGCGCGGCGCGCGCCAGGATAGCGCTCCATGAAACGTGAAACTGAATCCTCGTCGAGCACGACAGGCGTGAACGAAAGCGCGCTGTCGCGTCCAAGCTGCGCTTCCGCTAGCTGGCCGTAGAAGGTCCATGGCCGCTGCGCGGCGGCCTCCAGATGCTGCGCGACGCCATGAGGTTCGCCGGCGGCGAGCCGCGAGCGCGCAGCCCAATAATGAACGCCCGCCAGCGCCCATCCGCCGTGATGGGGCCATTGTGCGGATTGCTCGAAACGGCGCACCGCTTCGGCATAGTCGCGCTGACGGAACGCCATGAGGCCGAGCTGCCAGTTCGCCGGACCGGCGCGCGGCCCGTAACTGGCTTCGCTGGCCAATGCGCGCGCGCCTTCCCAATCGCCATTGCCCATCAATTCGGCGACGCGTTCGATCTGCACGCGATACTGCGCGCTGTCGCCAAGTACGGGCGGCGGCGTTCCGGGCAGCGTGCGTCCGCGCACGCCTTGCGGTTCAGGCGCGCGCGTGCCGTTGCGGCGCGCCCGGCGCGAGCGCGAATCCATCGCCCGCTCGTAAACCGCCGGCGCCATGCCGTAATCGCCATAGCGATTGAGCCATTGGGTGTATTCGCTCCAGCTCGCGCCATAGGAGCGCGACAACAGCATGCTGCCGCGCACTACGCCGACGAGAGAATCGTCCTCGACGCGGTCGAGCGCTTGGCCGACGCCGCGCCAATTGCCGGCTTCAACCGCCGCGAATGCCGCGCGATAGGCGCGCTCATCTTCTTCCGAGAGCGCAACGATATTCTGCGCCGCGGCGGGCGCCGTGGTGGTGGCGACGCACAGGGCCGCGAAAGCAAACGACCGCACCTGCATCCACGTCCTCCGCTTCGTCACGGGCTTGGCTCCCGCTCCACGCCCAGCTCGTCGAGCCAGGCTTCGAGCAACAGCAAATCGCCCCAGGCCACCCGTTTTTCCTGGGGTCGTCGCAGCAGATATGCGGGATGAAGCATCACCATGGCGTTGACGGGCTTGGCCAGCCCGTCGCGGGTATAGTTGAGGCGGCGGCCCCGCATGCGCCCAACTCCGTCGTCCCGGCGCAGCACAATCTGGGCGGCGGTGCCTCCCACCAGCACCATGAGGTCCGGCGCGGCGAGCTCGATCAGCCTTTCCACAAAGGGCAGGCAGGCGGCGATCTCGCCCTGCGTCGGCGGCCGATTGCCCGGCGGCCGCCAATAAATCGTATTGGAAATCAGGAAGTTGCTGGATCGGGTGAGCCCGATTGAGGCGAGCATGCGGTCCAGCAATTGGCCCGAGCGGCCGACGAAGGGTTTGCCCTGTTCGTCCTCGTCCTTGCCTGGGGCTTCGCCGATGAACAGCACCCGCGCGGTCTCTACTCCGTCTGAGAACACGGTATTGCGCGCTGTCGCCTTAAGCCCGCAGCCGCCAAATCCGGCCACCGCCTCGCGTAGCGCGGCGATCGACCCGGCGGCGGCGGCGAGCGCGCGGGCGTCCTCCACCGGCGCGCCGGCGGGCGAGGCGCGTTTGCGCGGGGCCGGCGGGGGGGCGCGCGATGGTGCGGGCGCGGCTGTGCGTGCTGGCGCCGCGTAGACCGCCTCCGCCTCCTCCATATCCACGCCCGCCGCGCGCCAGAAGGCGAGCAGCGCGCGGGCGGCGGCGGTGTCGGTTGCGGCGGGCTGCGTCACGGGCGCCAGCATCGGCGGCGAGTCGGCGCAAATCAACAGCGCGCGCTGCGCCTTGCACCGGCGCGCTGCAGCTTTGATAAGACGATGGATTCACGGGCCGCCCGGCGGCGCAGCAAGGACAATCCCATGGCGTCGGAGGAAATCGTCCGCGACTCGATGGAGTACGACGTGCTGATCGTGGGCGCGGGACCTGCGGGTCTCGCCGCTGCAATCCGGCTGAAGCAAGTTGCGCCCGACCTTACCGTCGCCGTGTTGGAGAAGGGCTCCGAAGTCGGCGCGCACATTCTATCCGGCGCCGTGATCGATCCGGTTTCGTTGAACGAGCTGGTTCCCGACTGGAAGGCGCAAGGCGCGCCGCTCGACACGCCGGTGACGGACGATCAATTCCGCATCCTGGGGCCCATGGGGTCGGCGGGGCTTCCCACCTTCCTGATGCCGCCGCTGATGAACAATCACGGCAATTACATCGCCTCGCTCTCGAACCTGACCAAATGGCTGGCGGCGCGGGCTGAAAATTTGGGCGTGGAGATTTATCCGGGCTTTCCCGCCGCTTCGGTGCTCTACGAAGAAAGCGGCGCGGTTAAGGGCGTCATCACCGGCGATCTTGGCGTTGATCATGAAGGCAAGCCAAAGCCTGGCGTCTACACGCCTGGCATCGAGATTCACGCCAAGTACACGTTGTTCGGCGAGGGCGCGCGGGGCTCGTTGTCGAAGCAGCTGATCAAGAAATTCGCGCTCGACGCAGAGAGCGGCCCGCAAAAATTCGGCATCGGCTTGAAGGAATTGTGGGAGGTGCCGGCTGCGCAGCACAAGCCAGGCTTGGTGCTGCACACGGTCGGCTGGCCGCTCTCCGACGACACCGGCGGCGGCTCCTTCATGTATCATTGGGGCGATCGGTTGGTGTCGATCGGCTTCGTGGTCCATCTCAATTACAAGAACCCCTATCTTTCGCCGTTCGACGAATTTCAGCGGCTGAAACAGCACCCCGACATTCGCGCCCATCTCGAGGGCGGAAAGCGCCTCGCCTATGGCGCGCGTGCGCTCACCGAAGGCGGGCTGCAAGCGGTGCCGAAGCTCGCGTTTCCGGGCGGCGCGCTGATCGGTTGCTCCGCGGGCTTCATGAACGTGCCCCGCATCAAGGGCAGCCATAATGCGATGAAATCCGGTATGCTGGCCGCGGAGGCCGCCGCTGCGGCGATTGCGGCGGGCCGCCAGCGCGACGAATTGTCGGATTACGTCGACGCTTATCGCGAAAGCGCCATCCGTAAGGACTTAGTCCGCGTACGCAACGCCAAGCCGATCCTGTCCCGCCTCGGCACATTTTGGGGCGGCGTCGTCAGCATGGCCGACATGTGGACGACGACGCTTCTGGGCGGGTTTTCCTTTCTGGGCACGCTGTCGCATGGCAAATCCGACGCTGCCTCGACCGAGCCGGCGGCCAAGCACAAGCCGATTGTATACCCCAAACCGGACGGCGTGCTCTCTTTCGACAAGCTGTCGTCGGTCTATCTGTCGAACACCAATCACGAGGAAGACCAGCCAGTTCACCTCACCTTGATCGACCCGACCGTTCCCATTCGCGTTAATCTTCCCGAATATGCCGAGCCTGCGACACGGTATTGCCCCGCTGGGGTGTACGAAGTGCTGTATGACGCAAACGGCGCAAATCCGCGGTTTCAGATCAACGCGCAGAATTGCGTCCACTGCAAAACGTGCGACATCAAGGATCCGAGCCAGAATATAGTCTGGGTGACGCCGGAAGGCGGCGGCGGCCCGAACTATGCAAATCTTTGATGTTCGTCCGGCCGGCGAAGAGGTGACGGAATGCGTGCGGCGATCCTGGCATTGAGTCTGACGGCGGCGATTGGCGCGGTGCAAACGGCGTTTGCGGCTGCGCCCGCCATTAACGAAGAGGCGGTGGCCGATCAGGCGCCAGCGGCGGCGCTGCGGCTGACTTCGCCGCCGAACGCCGAACCGGACCGCACCTATGAATCCACCGAAGCAGCCCTTCTGGAGGCTGATCTCGATTATCTCGTGCGCGAGGCGCGCCGCGCCACGGCGCGAGGCGAAACCGCATCGATCTGGCCGGTGGTGGCGTTTGCGGACAATATCGAAGCGGGCCGCTTCGAGCAGGCGCGCAGCGAGTTGCTCGCCGCGCCTGGCGGCTTGCAGGGCAGCGTCGCCGATCTCCTCGAGCCATTCCTTCTCGCCGCCGAAGGGCAGACCGATCTCGCCGTCGAGCGCATGGATCGCGGCGCCGATGCACTGCCCGCGCCGCTGCCGGAAGTTGCGCAGGGCATGATTTTCGAAGCGGCGGGCCGGCTGACTGAAGCCTCGGCGATCTACGCGGTGATGATCGAACGGCTGGACCTGACGCCGCCGCCGGTCGGCGAGCCTGCGTCGATGGAGGAATTCCAGCGCGCGCTCAACGCCACGCGCACCGCGCACGCCGTCTATCGCGCCGCCATGCTGGAGCACCGCCGCGGCCGCGACGAAGAAGCACGCCTCCTCTACGGCATCGTGCACGAATTCGCGCCACACTCCGTCGATGTCGAACGCAACCTGCAACGCCTCGATGCGGGCGAGCAGCCGCTTGAACCGCCGCTCGACGCCAAGCGCGCCACCGGGCGCTGGCTACTGTTCCTGGCGGAATACCTCACTCAATCCGACAGCCTCGCTTCGGTGATGGCGCAGAACGATCCGGTCGACGGCCTGCAATCCTCATCCGGCTCTGCTTTCCTGCAATTGGGTCTGGCGCTCGAGCCCATGGCCAGTGATTGGCGCCTGTTCGCCGCCGAGCAATTGCTCAGCGCGGGCGGCCTCAACGGCGCCCAGCGCATCATCGATCAAATGCCGACCGACAGCGTGTTTGCGCCCGACGCCGACATCGTCCGCGCCATGATCCAGCTGCGCCGCAACAACGACGATCAGGCCGTGGCCGCCGCGCAGCGCGCCGTCGCCAACGGCGGCGCGCGGTGGGCGGTGCTCGCGTCCGCCGCGGACGTCTACCGCCAGGCGCGCCGCGAGCAGGAAGCGCTTGGCGCGCTGACCCAGGCGCTCAGCATGGTCGACGATCCGGAAGATCAAGCCGATGTGCTCGGCTATCGCGCCTTCGCCAATCGCTATTTCGGCCGCCTCGCCGAAGCCAGCGCCGACATGCGCCGCGCTGTCGAACTCGATCCGAGTCTCGATAGCCGCCTGCTCTATGTGTCGATCCTGATGGACGATCCGCAGGCGTGGCAGGATGGCGTTCGCATGGCGCGCACTCTGTTTGCGGAACAGCCCGATTCCGTGCTGCGTCTCAATTCGCTAGGCTATGCGTTGATCCAGCGTCCCGAAGGGCTTGAAGAGGGCTATCGCCTGTTGTGGCGCGGCTTCAACAATGGCCAGACCGACTATGCCGTCGTCGATAGTCTTGGCTGGGCCTATTATCTCTACGGACATTTCGAGCAGGCGCGGGTGCTGATCGAGCGCTCCGTCGATCTCACCACCGAGCCCAACCCGGAAATTCTCGACCATCTGGGCGATGTGTATTGGCGGCTGGACCGGCGCGACGATGCGCGCGCGCAATGGCGCCTCGCCCTCGACGCTCGTCCCGACGCCGTGCGCCTGCGCGATCTCGAACAAAAGCTCGCGCGCGGGATGACGACGCCCGCGCCGCGGGAGCGCAGGCTGCCGACTGTGAACCTTCCCGCAGGCCCGGCTGAGCGCGAAGAGCTGTGACGGCCGCGCCGATCATGCGGGCGGGGGCTGCCGCGCTCGCGCTCTGTGCTGCTGCGTCCTGTGTGTCGGTCGCGCCGCCCCCGCCGCGGCAATCCGAGAGCTACGCAGATTTTCTCATCGCCCGCGTGGCCAATATGCGCGGCGATCATCGTGCTGCGTCAGATCGCTATTCCAGTGCGCTCGCCGGCGGCGCCGCGCGCGACGCTTCGGTCATCCAGGGCGCCCTGATCGCTTCGCTCGCCATCGGCGACGCCGATCGCGCGCGCGCCCTGGCGCGTCAGGGCGCGCAGCAGGAGCCCGTCGCCTATGCGCACATCGTGCGCGGCGCCGAAGCCTTGTCCGATGGGCGCTGGCGCCAGGCGCGCGAGCAATTCGAACGCGTCGATGGTGATGCGTCGGAGCGGCTCACGGCGCGCATGCTGTTGACGTGGGCGCTGACCGGTGAGGGCCAACCCGGCGACAGCGATGTCGATCTCGGCCGCTTGCTCAATGTGCGCCCGTATGGCGCGCTGTTCGCCTACCAACAGGCGCTGTCGCTTGATTATGGCGGCCGCGCCGAGGAGGCGCTGGCCGCCTACGCCGCCGCCGCCGATGGCGGCCTGTGGATGCCCCCGGCGGTTGAACGTCACGCTGATTTGCTCGCCAGACTTGGCCACCGCGACGAGGCGATCACGCTTCTCACCGCTGGCCCGCAACAGACGCCGAACATCGCGCTCGAAGCCGCGCTCGCCCGCTATCAGGCGACGCAGCAGGTGGCGCAGGCGCCGCTGACGCCCGCGCGCGGCGCGGCCATCGGTTTGAACGGCCTCGCCATCGTGTTCCTGCAGGAGCGCGACACCACGCGCGCGCTGGTGACGCTGACGCTGGCTCTCATGCTCGATCCCGAGCTTGACGCTGCACGCATTAATTACGCCGACGCGCAGATGGATCTCGACCATTACGACGAGGCCGAGGCTGCCCTGGGTCAGATCAGCCTGGACTCGCCCTATGGCCAAAGCGCGCGTGCAATGGAGGCTTGGCTGCTGATCGATCGCGGCCGTGAGGAAGAAGCGCTCGCCATGGCGCGCGCCAGCGCCGAGAGCGGCGCCCCGCGCGCGCTGCGCGCGCTAGGCGACATCTACCGCCGGCTCGAGCGCTATGAAGAAGCCGACGCCGTCTACACGCGTTTGCTCGAAACGAGCCCCGACGATTGGCGCCTGCTGTTCGCGCGCGGCGCTGCGCGCGAGCAGCTCAGCCGTCACGCCGAAGCGGAAGCCGATTTGCAGCGCGCACTGGAAGTCTCGCCCGATCAGCCCGACGTGCTCAATTATCTCGGCTACATGTGGGTCGATCGCGGCGAGCGCCTGGAAGAAGCGCTGGCGATGATCATGCGCGCGGTGGAGCTGCGTCCGCTTTCCGGCGCCATCATCGATAGTCTCGGCTGGGCCTATTTCCGCATGGGCCAGTATGAGCAGGCGCTGATCTTCCTTGAGCGCGCGGTCGAGCTTGAGCCGGCCGATCCGACGCTTAACGACCATTTGGGCGATGTCTATTGGCGTCTCGATCGCCGCACCGAAGCGCGCTTCCAATGGCGGCGCGCACTCACGCTCGAACCCGCCGATGCAGGCGCCATTGAAGCCAAGCTGGAAGACGGCTTGCCGCCGACGCGGTCTGCGACGCGATGAGCGTGCGCGTCTTCGCCCCGGCGAAGATCAATCTGACGCTGGAGGTCGCGCCGGTCGCGGCCAACGGGCGCCATCCGCTGCAAAGCATCGTCGCCTTCGCCGATGTTGGTGACTGGATCGAAGCGGAGGCTGCGCCAGCGCTTTCAATTGAACTGTCTGGGCCGTTCGCCGCGGCGCTGTGTGGCGAGGCTGACAATTTGGTCCTGCGCGCGGCGCACGCTCTGGCCGAGGCCTATGGCGTCCGCGCCGGCGCCCAGATGCGGCTGGAAAAAAACCTCCCCGTCGCGTCCGGCATTGGCGGCGGCTCGTCGGACGCCGCCGCAGCACTCAAGGCGTTGCGTTCGCTGTGGGCCTTGGACATTCCGGACTCCGGCCTCATGCGGCTTGCCGCATCGCTTGGCGGCGATGTTCCCGTCTGCGTTCACGCCGGGGCCGCGCTGATGAGCGGCGAGGGCGATCGTGTGGCGCCCCTAACGCTGCCGCCGCTCGACGCGGTGCTGGTCAATCCAGGTTTCGCCGTTTCCACCGGCGCCGTGTTCCAGCAATTCGACGCGATGCAGCTTGGTGCTACCCTCACGCCGATCGACATCGCCGCCACAACGGATCGCGACGCATTGCTTGCCTTGATAGCGGCGCGCGGCAATCACTTGCAGCCGGCGGCCGCTACGGTCGCGCCAGGTCTGCGCGAGGTCGCCGATGCGCTCGACGCCTCCGCTCACACGCGCTTAAGCGGCTTGTCCGGCAGTGGCGCCACCATGTTCGCGCTCACGCATGGCGCCGCTGACGCGCAGGCTCTGGCGCAAGCGCTGCAATCAGTGTTTCCGCGTTGGTGGGTTGCCGCCTGCCGCCTGGGTTGACGCGGCGCGAAGCCGGCGATAGCGCCAGCGGACGAGGTGGGAAGTGCTGACGGGTTTGTTTCTCGGCGTCGTCGCCGCGGCGGGGGCGAGTTTGATCGCGTGCCGTCTGCTGATCGCGGCCGGCCTCGTCGACGTGCCGAACGCCGCGCGCAAAGCGCATCGTCAGCCGACGCCGACAAGCGGCGGTTTGGGCATCGCCATTGGCTTTGCCATTGGCGTTGCGCTGGTCGTGCTCAATTTCCCGCCGGAATGGCGGCGTATGGCCGGCGCCGACGCGCTCATCCGCGCCGCCGTGGCGACCGCGTTCGCGTGCGCCTTCATGGCGTTGGGCTTTCTTGACGACGCGCGCCCGATGGGCCCGCGCATGAAGTTCGCCATCTTTTCGCTTCTGGGCATCGGTTCGACGCTCGCTGTCGGAGTCGTGCAAAGCCTGCCGCTCGGCGGCGGCGTGGTGCTTGAGTTCGGCTGGCCCCTCGGCGTGATCGGTTCGGCGCTGTTCGTATTCACGCTCGTCAACGCCGTGAACTTCATGGACGGCTGCAACGGCCTCGCCATGGGTTCGGTCGCATTCGGCATGTGCGCGCTCGGCGCTGTCGCCATGGCGCACGGGGCGCCGGCGGCGGCCATCATGGCGGCGTGCGGCGCTGGCGCCTTGTTCGGCTTTCTTGCCTGGAATTTTCCCAACGGCCTTCTGTTCGCCGGTGATTCCGGCGCGCTGTTCGCGGGCGCGCTCGGCGCCTTGGTCTCGCTGTTGATGCTGCGCGAGGGTGCTGTGTCGCCCTTCATTCCGCCGATCATTTTCTTCCCCATTCTGGCTGACGTGCTGTTGACGCTGGCTTGGCGGGTGAAGAAACGGCGCCGCATTCTGAACGGCCACGCCGAGCACCTCTACCAGATCGGCATGCGCAGCGGGCTGCGCCATTCGCAAGTGTCGCTAATCTATTGGGCGGCCTGCGCGGTGTGTGGATTGATCGCGTACGCCGCCAGCATCATGGACGCATCCGGCCACGGCCTGGGCGATTACGCGCCGCCGCTGGCTTTAGCGTTGCTGAGCGTCATTTCCATCGGCATTTCGATGTCGGTGCGCCGCTTCGCTTCGGCGCGAAACATGGGCGAAGTCTAGAAAGCGCGCTCGACCACGAAATCGGCGAGGTCGGTGAGCGCTTCGCGATAGGCATTCGCCGGCATCGCCGCCAGAGCCTGTTTCGCTGCGCCGGCGTGGGCGCGGGCCGCGTCGAGCGTCTTATCGATCGCTTCATGGCGGCGGATCAGCGCTTGCGCGCGATGAAAATCGTCGTCGTTGCGCTCGCCGCCCATGACACGCCGCCAGAAGGCGCGCTCGCTTTCGTCGCCCGCGTCGCGTGCGAACACCACCGGCAAAGTCACTTTGCCTTCGCGAAAATCGTCGCCGGCGTTTTTTCCCATGGTGGCGCTCAGCCCGCCATAATCGAGCGCGTCGTCAACGAGCTGGAAGCCCAGGCCAAGTTCGCGTCCGTACGTCTCCAGTGCTTCGGCGTCCGCGCCTGCGCGTCCGGCCACTACGGCGCCCGCCTTCGCCGCGGCGGCGAATAGCGCGGCGGTTTTGGCGCCGATGATCGTCATGTAGCGTTCGCGCGTGGTCTCCGCGTCATTCGCCGCAGCGAGCTGCATGACCTCGCCTTCGGCGATCACGCTCGCGGCGCGGGCGAGAATGTCGAGCACTTGGATGTCGCCGGTCTCGACCATCAGATTGAACGAGCGCGCGAACAGGAAATCGCCGACCAGCACGCTCGAGGCGTTGCCCCAGACGCGGTTGGCGGCCTGCTTGCCGCGGCGCATGGCGGATTCATCGACCACGTCGTCATGCAGCAACGTCGCCGTGTGGATGAACTCAACCGCCGCGGCCAGTTTGCGCGCGCCGTCGCCGCCGCCGCCCAACAGGCGGGCTGACGCCAACGTGATCAGCGGCCGTATGCGTTTGCCGCCGGCGTCGATGAGGTGGGCGGCTAGATTGGGAATGACGCCCACGGGGCTCATCATGTGCTGATGGATGAGCGCATCGACGGCCGCGAGGTCCTCGGCCAATAGCGCCGCCAGGCGATCCACCGCGTGGGGTTCGCCGCCGGCGCGCTTGGCCTGTCCGACCGCAGGTCCCAAAGGGCCTCCGCTTGCGTTGGATACTGCCGGCGACGATGGTGTTGGCGGCGGCGCCGGTCAAGCGGCGGACGACCGACGCGCGCTTGGGTCGCATCGCATGGACGCTTTGGAAACGACCGAGGACGCGATACTCGACGGCCGATTACGGCTGCGTCAGCCGGCGCGCGGCTACCGAATCAATGTCGATACGATCCTGCTCGCCGCGGCGGTGCGCGCCCCTTCGGGCGCGCGGCTGATGGAGGCGGGGTGTGGCGTGGGCGCCGCTTCGCTGGCCGTCGCCATGCGGAACGAAGGCGTGCGTGTGCTGGGAATCGAACGCGATCAGAACATCGCCGAAATCGCACGCGAAAATGTCGCCATGAACGCGATGTTGGATCGCGTGGAAATCGCTACAGGCGATGTTCTCGAACGAAATGTGAATTGGGGCGTGTTCGACGGCGTGTTCGTCAATCCGCCGTTTGACGCCGAAGGCGAAGGGCGCGCGCCCGCCCCGCAGCGTGCATATGCGCATGTTTCCGAGGCGAGCCCCGCGCAATGGGTCGCTGCCTTGTGCGATCGGCTCACCGGCGGCGCCGCGCTGACCATCATCCAGCGCGCCGCCAACGCGGAGGCGATGCTGGCGGCGCTTGAGGGCCGGCTCGGCTCGCCGGAACTTTACCCCATCCGCGTGCGCGCCGAGGCGGCGGCGCATCGCGTCATCATTTGCGCGCGGAAAGGCGGGCGCGCGGCGCTGAAATTGTGGAAAGGGCTCGATCTGCATGACGGCTCGGGCGGCAAATACACGGCCGAGGCGGAGGCCATTCTGCGCGGGGAAGCCGCCCTGGCCTGGGGCTAATTGACTTCGCTAAGGCCGCGGCCCAGGTTGCGCGGCGACGGGCTCGGGCCGACGAGAGTCGCCCCATCCTGGCCAGACAAACGAACCCCGTGGGAGAGAGCGGCCCAATAAAAGCCGCCCCCGAAGGAGCAACCGCCCCGGAAACTCTCAGGGAACCGGACCGCGGGGGGATGAACACGCTGGAAAGCGCGGCTCAAAGTTGAGCCGCCGCCGAAGGAGTAAGCCGCCGGTTTGAGTGCGGTGAATCTCTCAGGCGCCAGGACAGCGGGGGCCGCATGCCGCTTGGCGTGTGCGGACCGCTACCTGGAAACGCCATGGCCGAAACCGGACCTCTAAAGCTCTTGACGCTCGACGCCGTTTGGCGCGCCCGCACGTCGAAGTTCGGCGGCTTCGCCGGGTACGACATGCCGCTCACGTTCGAGGGGCTGATCGCCGAGCATAATTGGACGCGACAGCACGCCGGCCTGTTCGACGTTTCCCACATGGGTCCGAGCTTTTTCGCTTTGCCTAAGGGGCATGGGCTCGAAGGCGACGCCGCGCACAAAAAGATCGCGTCGCTGGTCGAGCGTCTCGTGCCCGCCGACATCCAAGGTCTGAAGCGCGGCCAGGTGCGCTACACTACGTTGCTCAACGCCGACGGCGGCGTGCTTGACGATCTGATGATCGCGCGCCCTGCCGAGCCCGACGCCGCCGGCGACCTCTACATCGTCGTCAACGCCGGCTGCAAAGAACAAGACTGGGCGCTGATCGAAGCGGCGACGAAGGGCGAAGCCAATCTCGTTCGCGCCGATGATCGCAGTCTCCTGGCGCTGCAAGGGCCCAGCGCGGAATTGGTTGCGCGCACAGTCATCGCCGATGCGCTAGGCGAGATGGGCTTCATGCAAGTGAAGCGTTTCGCGACAGAAGGCTTCGGGCGCCTCACCATCACGCGCTCCGGCTACACCGGCGAGGACGGTTACGAGATACTCGTCCGTGCGGAAAACGCCAAGGACCTTGCCAACGCACTGTTGGCGCACGCCGAGGTCAAGCCGGTCGGTCTTGGCGCACGCGACTCGCTGCGTCTGGAGGCGGGGCTTTGCCTTTATGGCCACGATCTCGATCCCTCGACTTCCCCAATTGAAGCTGATCTCGCCTGGACCATCCAGAAGCGCCGCCGCGAAGCCGGCGATTTTCCCGGCGCGTCACGCATCAAGCGCGAATTGGATGTAGGCCCCGCGCGCCTGCGCGTCGGCATTCGCCCCAACGATCGTGCGCCCGCGCGCGAGGGCGTGGAGATATTCAAGGACGGCGAGAAAATCGGAATCATCACGTCCGGCGGTTTCAGCCCGGTGCTGAACGCGCCGATCTCGATGGGTTATGTCGACGCCCGCCACGCGGCGCCTGGATCAGGCGTTGAGCTGATGGTGCGCGGCCAAGCGCGCCCCGCTGTGGTCACGCCGCTTCCCTTCGTTCCGCATCGCTATCACCGCAAGGAAAAGACCAAATGAGCACGCGCTACACCAAGGATCACGAATGGGTGCGTTTGGACGGCGATGTCGCAACCATCGGCATCACGCCGTATGCGGCCGAGCAATTGGGCGACGTGGTCTATGTCGAACTGCCTGAGGTCGGCAAAAGCTACACGCAAGGCGCCGACATGGCCGTTGTTGAGAGCGCCAAGGCGGCCTCTGACGTTTACGCGCCGATCGCCGGTGAAGTTGTCGCCGCCAACGATGCGCTCTCCGGCGCGCCTGATCTCGTCAACCAATCGCCCGATGGCGAAGGCTGGTTCGTGAAGCTGAAAGTCTCGGACAAGGCGCAGATCGAGGCGCTGATGGACGACGCCGCTTACGCCGATTTCGTAAAGGGCCTTTGATGCGCTATCTCCCGCTCACCGAAGCCGACCGCAGACAGATGCTCGGCGTCATCGGCGCCAAATCGGTCGATGATCTTTATGTCGACGTGCCGAAAGCGGCGCGTCTGAAAGGGCTGGTCGATCTGCCGAAGGCGCAAGGCGAGCTAGAGGTGCATCGCCATTTGCAGCGGCTGGCCGAGAAGAACACGCCCGCCGGCCGCACCGCGTTCTTCCTCGGCGCCGGCGCTTACAGGCACCACGTGCCGGCGAGCGTCGATCACCTGATCCAGCGCAGTGAATTCCTCACCGCCTACACGCCCTATCAACCCGAAATCGCGCAGGGCACCCTGCAGGCGCTGTACGAATTCCAATCGCAAGTCGCCATGCTGCTGGACATGGAGGTCGCAAACGCCTCCATGTATGACGGCTCCACCGCCTGCGCCGAAGCGGCGATGATGGCCGCGCGCGTCACCAAGCGGAAAAAGATCGTCGTCTCCGGCGGCGTGCATCCGCACTACCTGCAAACACTGCGCACGGCGTGCGAAGCGCTTGGGCTAGATGTCATCGCCCGCCCGGCGGCGATCGATGACGAGGCCGGCGTGTTGAAGGCGCTCGACGAGACGGCCGCGTGCATCGTCGTTCAATCGCCCAACGTGTTCGGCACGATCACAGATCTCAGCGAGCTGGCGGAAGCCGCGCACGCCAAGGGCGCGCTGCTGGTGGCCAATTTCACAGAATGCGTCGCCTTCGGCCTGATCCAACCGCCCGGCGCGATGGGGGCCGACATCGTCTGCGGCGAGGGTCAGTCGGTCGGCAATGCGCTCAATTTCGGCGGACCCTATGTCGGCCTCTTCGCCACCAAGGAAAAATACCTGCGCCAGATGCCCGGCCGCGTCGCCGGGGAAACCGCGGATGCAGACGGCAAGCGCGGCTTCGTGCTGACGCTCTCGACGCGCGAACAGCACATTCGCCGCGAAAAGGCGACATCGAACATCTGCACCAATTCCGGCCTTTGCCAATTGGCGTGGACGATCCACATGACGCTGCTGGGCGAGAAGGGTCTGCGCCAACTGGCGCAACTCAATCACGAAAAGGCGGCGGCGCTGGCCGATGCGCTCGGCGCCGTACCGGGCGTCGAGGTGCTGACGCAGCATTTCTTCAACGAGTTCGCCATTCGCGTATCCAAACCGGCGCAAGCGGTGGTCGATCAGCTGGCCGAACGGGGCGTCATTGGCGGCGTCGCCATGAGCCGCCTCAACCCGCGCGCCGGCATGGATGAGGTCATCATCGCCTGCGCAACCGAAACCAACACGGATCAAGACATCGCCGCATACGCCGATGCGCTGAAGAAGGTGCTGGCATGAACACCGAAACCACATCCGGCAATCGCGGCCTGCTGCAGGCTGAGCCGCTGATCTTCGAAACCGGCCACGCCACCGGAACGGGCGTTGATCTGCCTGCGCCCAAAGGCGGCGCATCCAGGCTCGGCGGCCTCGAACGCAAAGCGGCGCTCGATCTGCCCGGCCTCTCGGAGCCCGAAGCGATGCGCCATTATGTGCGCCTCAGCCAGAAGAATTACGCCATCGATCTGGGCCTCTTCCCGCTCGGCTCATGCACCATGAAGCACAATCCGCGTCTCAATGAACGTGTCGCCCGCTTCGAGGGCTTCGCCGACATTCATCCGTTGCAGCCAATGTCGACGGTGCAGGGCGCTATCGAATTGATGGAAGAACTAGCGCACTGGCTGACGACGCTCACGGGCATGCCCGCCGTCGCGCTCTCGCCCAAGGCGGGCGCGCACGGCGAATTCTGCGGCATGCTGGCGATCTTCGCAGCACTCGCCGCGCGCGGCGAAGCAGGAACGCGCCGGCGCGTTCTGGTGCCGGAAAGCGCGCACGGCACCAATCCCGCCACCGCCGTCGCCGCGGGGTTCATCGTTGATGAGATTCCGGCGCGCGATGATGGCCGCGTCCATGTCGACGACATCAAGGCCAAGCTCGGCCCCGACGTCGCCGCCATCATGATGACGAACCCGAATACCTGCGGCCTGTTCGAACCGGAGATCAAGAACATCGCCGACGCGGTCCACGCCGCCGGCGGCTATTTTTATTGCGACGGCGCCAATTACAACGCCATCGTCGGGCGCGTGCGCCCGGGCGATCTCGGCATCGACGCCATGCACATCAACCTGCACAAGACGTTCTCGACGCCGCACGGCGGTGGCGGCCCAGGTGCGGGCCCCACCGTGTTGTCGGAGGCGCTGGCGCCGTATGCGCCGCTGCCGCTCATTGTTGTCGATGGCGCGGGCAAGACGCGCACGTTTGGGCTCGCCGAGCATGCCGATGACGTCGCCGAATCCGGCAAGCGTCCACTCGGCCGCATGTGCGCCTTTCACGGCCAGATGGGGATGTTCACGCGCGCGCTCACTTATATGATGAGCCATGGCAGCGACGGCCTGCGTCAAGTCGCGGAAGACGCCGTGCTCAACGCCAATTATTTGCTGGCGCGCCTCAAGCCGCATTTCAACGCACCGTTCGGCGAAGGCCCGTGCATGCACGAAGCGCTGTTCGACGATTCCACGCTGAAGCCGCATGGCGTCGAGACCATCGACATGGCTAAGGCGCTGCTCGACGAGGGCTATCATCCGTTCACCACCTACTTCCCGCTGGTTGTGCACGGCGCGATGCTGGTGGAGCCGACCGAGACCGAGCCCAAGCGCGAACTCGATCGCTTCGCCGATGTCATGATTGCGCTGGCCGAACGGGCAAAGTCGGGCGATGCGGCCTTTTTCAAAGCCGCGCCGAAGCTCGCGCCGATGCGCCGCCTTGATGAAACGCGCGCCGCGCGTCAGCCGAAGCTGCGCTGGAAGCCGTCCGATGCGAGCGCGGCGGCGAAGCACGCGGCGGAATGAAATGGGCCGGCGCGTTGATCTAATCGGCGCGCCGACCGATGTGCATTCGTCATTTCTGCGCGGCCCGGCCAAGGCCCCGCCGCTGATCCGCGAGGCCCTGTTCAGTCCGCACGGCAATGCCGCCAGCGAACGCGGGCTCGAACTCGGCGCCGAGATTGACCTGAACGATTGCGGCGATCTTCCGCTCAACGAAACGGCCGCCGACGATGCGTTGATCGCGGCGGCTGTGGCGCTTTCGCTGCAGCGTGACGCTCTGCCGGTCGTGCTCGGCGGCGATCATTCGGTGACGTTTCCGATCCTGCGCGCGATCGCCGCCCATCATGGCCCGGTTGAAATTCTGCACTTTGACGCCCACCCTGATCTCTATGACGAGCTGGATGGCGATCGCCGCAGCCACGCCTCGCCGTTCGCCCGCATCATGGAAGAGGGCCTCTGCACGCGCCTGGTGCAGATCGGCATTCGCACGCTCAACAAGCACCAGCGCGCCCAAGCCGAGCGCTTCGGCGTCGAGCAGATCGAAATGCGCGACATCGGGCGCGCCAAGCCGGCGTTCCGGAAGCCGCTTTACATCAGCATCGACATGGACGGTTTCGATCCGGCCTCCGCCCCGGGTGTTTCGCACCATGAACCGGGTGGGCTCGATCCGCGCTTCGTCATCGACATGCTGCTCGACCTCGACGTCCCGCTCGTGGGCGCCGATGTCGTCGAATACAATCCGGATCGCGACATCAACGGCGTCACAGCCGTGCTGGCGGCGAAGCTGGTGAAAGAGCTGGCCGCGCTCGCCAGCGTCTAGCCGAATTTGCGCTTCATCTCGGCGACGCCTTCGGCGACCAGCCCCGCCTGGGTCTGGTCGTTCATGCGGTCGCGGATCATGCGCTCCGCGGCGGCGATCGCTGCTTCCGCCGCGGCGGCGCGCACCTCAGCAGCCGCCTTCGACTCGGCCTGGGCGATGCGATCTTCGGCTTGGCGTTCGCGCCGCGCCATCGCCGCCTGCATCGAAACGCGGGTTTCTTCGGCGACGGCGGCGGCCTGCTCCCTCGCCGCGGCGACGATCGCCTTGGCTTCGGATTCCGCCGCTGCGTGCTTGGCCTCGTAATCGGCCAACAGCTTCTCGGCTTCCTCGCGCAGGCGGCGCGCGTCGTGCAATTCCTTGGCGATTTCCTGCGAGCGCCCGTCGAGCGCGGTCAGGATCATGGCTGGCACCTTCAGCCAAATCAGCACCGCGAAGAAGAGGACGAAGGCGACGAAGGCGATGAAGGTGGCGTCGAGCGTCATCAGGCGTCTCCCGCCACGGTCTGCCGCGCGCGTATGTTGGCCGGCGCGATTTTGTCGGCGATGTCGCGCGCCAGCTGCTCGGCCAGCGCGGGCACCTCCGCCAGAGCCTTGGCGCGCGCCTCGTTGACCTTGCCTTCGGCGGCTTCGATGCGGGCGGCGATGCGTTGCTCGGCGGCTTCCTGCTCCGTCGTGAGCTTGGCCGTGACCTCGGCGCGGGCAGCGTCGATCATGGCGCGCGCGTCGTTGCGCGCCTTGGCGGAAGCGCGCTCCATGGCGGCGCGCGCCTCCTCGGCGGCGGCGCTTTTCTGCGCCGCCTGGTCGAGATCGCTCTTGATGGCGCCGGCGCGCGCGGCGAGCACGCCGGCCACTTTCGGCAGCACGAACCGCGAGACGACGAAGTAAAGAAACGCGAAGGTGAGCGCGAACCAGATGAGCTGGCTCGCGAACAGGCTCGCGTCGAATGGCGGAAAGCCGCCCGCGGCCTCGCCGCCATGGCCCGCGCTCGCAGCCGTGTGAGCTGCGTCAGCGCCGTGGGCGGCTTCGACTGGTGCGTGCGGCTCGGCCGCCATCAGCGTCGCTCCGTCTTAGAACACGAACAGAAGCAGGAGTGCGATCAGCAGCGAGAAGATGCCGAGCGCTTCGGTCACGGCGAAGCCGAAGATGAGATTGCCGAACTGCTTCGGCGCTTCCGACGGATTGCGCAGCGCGCCTTGCAGGAAGTTGCCGAAGATGATGCCGACGCCGACGCCGGCGCCGCCCATGCCGATGCAAGCGATGCCGGCCCCGATCAGTTTCGCTGCTTCCGCGTCCATAAGGTCTTTCTCCAGTTTCTCTTTGCGATGGCCGTCTAGTGGTGGCCAGGGTGAAGGGCGTCGTTCAGGTAAATGCAGGTGAGCAGTGCGAACACGTATGCCTGCAGGAACGCGACCAGAAATTCGAGCGCATAAAGTGCGACCGTCATGCCAAGGGGCAGGATCGCGCCGGCGATGCCGATAGCGCCGGCTGCGGCCATCATCGGTACGAAGCCGGCGAACACTTTCAGCACCAAGTGGCCCGCGAGCACGTTGGCCCAAAGACGAACGGCATGCGAGAGCGGGCGCGAGAAGAACGAGATGATCTCGATCAGCACGACGAACGGCAGAATGTAGATCGGCACGCCGGATGGCACGAACAGCTTGAAGAATTTCAGCCCGTTCTTGGCGAGCCCAACCGCGAGCACGGTGAAAAACACCATCAGCGCCATCGTCGCGGTGACGATGATCTGGCTCGTGGGCGTGAAGAAATAGGGGAACATGCCGAGCATGTTCGCCGCGAAAATCCACAGGAAGAGCGTGAATACGAACGGGAAGAAGCGCTTGACGCCTTCTTCGCCGCTGGCGTCGCGCACCATGCCGTGGATGAAGTTGTATCCGGTCTCGGCCACCACCTGCGCACGGCCCGGCACCAAAGCGGCGGGCTTCATCGCCCAGTAGAAGAACGCGGCGGTCAAGCCGGCGCCGGCGACCATGAACAGGGCGGCGTTGGTGAAGCTCGCGTCCGCGCCCGCGAGTTCGAGCGGCACGATCGGCTCGATGTGAAATTGATGGATCGGATCGTCCGCCACGCCGCTACCTCAATCGTCCTCGTCATCCGGGATCGGCCGGGCGTTGGGATCGGGCGGATTGGCGCGATTGTAGGCGCTCGCCGTGCGCACCACGTTCACCACGCCCGCCGCGAACCCGAGCGCGAGGCCGATCACCAGCCCCCACGGTCCGCTGTGGAGAAAGTAATCCGCCCCGTACCCAAGCAATGCGCCGACTAAAATCGCCGCGCCGAACTCGCCCCCAAAGCGCAGCGCCAGCGAAGCTGGACTGGCGGGCGGGCTTTCTGAGGCGCTCTCGCCGCGGGCGGCGTCAACACGCCGTCGCAGATTTCTGAGAGCATCCTCCGGCGGCGGGTTTTTGTCTGCCATTGACCGGTCGATGCGCAAACGAGGGCGCCGCGCGATGCGGGCCCCCTGTTCGCGCGCGCGGATTACTAGAGGGGGCCGGGGGATGGGTCAAGGAAACCCGGGTGCGGCAAAAGCAATGCTGTTCTGCGCTGGAAACGACTGGATTTTAGCGGCTCAGCGGCGCGCGCGCCGGCGCTGGCGCGCCGGGGCGTAGAGCGCCGCGATCCGCGCGGCCTCCAACGCCATGCCCTGGCGCAATGCGGCCGGTTCCAGCACCTCGGCCTCCGCCCCCAGGCGCAGCATTTGGCGCACGGCGTGGCCAATGCTTTCGACCGGAATGTCCGCTTCGACCCAGCCTTCTGGCGCGCAGGGCCGATGCGCGGCCTCCACCGCTTCCGACGCCGCCGCGCTGACGTCCCGCAGCAGCCGGCGGCCCAGCGGCGAAAGCTTCACCCGCGCCCGCTCCCGCATCAGCCGGGCTTCGAAATCGCGCTGCCACGCCGACCAGTAGCGCGCCAGGTTGAACCGGGCTGGGCGCCGGGCGGCCGCTTCGCGCACATCCAGGGCCTGGATGTTGGAGACGCGATAGGTGCGCGGCTGTCCTTTTGCGGCGGCGACGAGATACCAGACCCCCGCCTTCAGAACGAGGCCGAGCGGATCGAGATCGCGCTCGACCACATCTTTCCAACTCTCGTAGCGCACGCGCACGCGCTTTTCGCGCCAAACCGCTTCCGCCAGCGCCGGTAAAATCTCCGGCGCTTCGGCGCGGCTGTACCAATTCACCGGATCGAGGTGGAAGCGCTCGGCCACCCGCTTGGCGCTGGCGCCGGAATCCGGCGGCAGGCTCGCGAGCATCTTGAGCTGCGCCGCCGCCGCTTCGGCGCCGACGCCCAAATCACCTGCCGCACCGCCTACCCCGGCGAACAGCAGCGCTTCCGCTTCCGGCATGCTAAGGCCGGTGAGTTTGGTGCGGTAGCCCTCATGCAATTGAAAGCCGCCGCTGCGGCCCCGTTCGGCGTAGATGGGAATGCCCGCCGCGCTCAGCTGGTCCACGTCGCGATAAATGGTGCGGACCGAAACCTCGAATTCGCGCGCCAGATCATCCGCGCTCACGCGCCCGCGCAATTGCAGCAGAATAAGCATCGAGAGCAGGCGGCTGGCGCGCATCCGGGCATCCTAGCACAAAACATGACGCAGGCTGTCAGGTTTAGCCTGCTAAGCGTGGCGGATGATGTTTTCCCGCCGCAGCGTGCTCGCCAATTTGGCGGCGGCGTGCGCCACGGAGCCGCCGATGCCGAATCTGAACGTGTTCGAGTTACGCAATTACGTCACCCATCCCGGGCGGCGAGACGAACTCATCGCCATGGTCGAGGCGCATTTCTTCGAGAGCCAGGAAGTGCTGGGCTCCTACGTGTTGGGCACATTTCGCAATCTCGACGATCCTGATGCATGGGTGTGGGTGCGGGCGTTCGAGGGCATGGCGACGCGCCGCGCCGCGCTCGACGGATTCTATTCCGGCCCGATCTGGCGTGAGCGGCGGGAGGCGGCCAACGCCACCATGATCGATTCCGACAACGTCCTGCTTCTGCGCCCGGTTGAAGCCGGCGCCCTCGCACAACAGCCTGGCGCGGCGCCTGCGCCGCGGGAGGCCCAGTCCCTTATCGTCGCCAGAACCTATTCGCTGCCCCAGCGCGGGGACGGTGATTTCGCTGCGTCCTTTGCGCGCGAAGCGGCGCCGCGCATGCGCGCCCTGAACGCCGCGCCCTCGGCCACTTTCGTCACCGAACACGCAGCCAACACGTATCCGCGCTTGCCGGTGCGCGAGGGCGAAACGGTGTTCGTTTCCTTCACCCGCTTCGAGAGCGCCGCCGCCTATGAGCGCGCGCACGCGGCTCTGATCGATCTCGATGCGAGCATACTCGGCGCTGCGCCGGAAATCTTGCGGCTTTCGCCGTCGCCGCGTTCGCGGCTGCGTTAGGGGAGAACAACCATGGAAGAAGATCGCCGTACGATGCTTGCAGCCGCGGGCGCAGCTTTGCTCGCCGCCGGCGCCGCGGGCGAAGCGCGCGCACAAGACGAGGCTGCGCCTTACGTTCCGCCCGCACGCCCCGCCAACGTTCCGGAAGGCAGGCCCGGCGATTTCGATTTTCTCAGCGGCGAATGGCGCATCCATCATCGCTGGCGCAGCGGCCCGGAATCCACCGAATGGCTGGAGTTCGAGGGCGAAGCGACGGTCGTCGGCATTCTCGGCGGCATTTGCAGCGTCGAGGAATTGCGCATCCCGGTCCGCAATTTCTACGGCATGGGCCTGCGCGTGCTCGATCAGCAGAACAAGGTCTGGCACGACCATTGGGTCAACAAGAACAGCGGCGTCGTGACCGCGCCCGGCCAGCTTGGCGGCTTCGCCAATGGATCGGGTGCGTGGAGTTCGGACTGGACCGACGAAAACGGCGTCAGCTGGATCGCCGAAGGCATTTGGGACCAGATAGCGCCGAACTCGACGCGCTGGCGTCAGCGCGCCTCAAATGATGGCGGCGCGACGTGGGAGGAAACCTGGATCATGCATTGGACGCGCGCCTGAAGCGCGCGTCATTCCGCGGCCATCGCTTGCGCGCGCACCAGATCGACCGACACCAGCTGTGAAACGCCCTGTTCCGGCATGGTGACGCCGTAGAGCCGATCCATGCGCGACATCGTCACCGGATTGTGGGTGATGACGATGAAGCGCGTCGTGGTGAGGCGTTTCATCTCCTCCAGCAGCCGGCAGAAGCGATCGACGTTGGCGTCGTCGAGCGGCGCGTCCATTTCGTCGAGCACGCAGAGCGGTGCGGGATTGGCAAGGAAGACGGCGAAGATGAGCGCCGTCGCCGTTAGCGCCTGTTCGCCGCCGGAAAGCAGGGAGAGATGCGTCAGTCGCTTCCCCGGCGGTTGAGCGAAAATCTCAAGCCCGGCTTCGAGCGGATCTTCGCTTTCCGTCAGTTTGAGTGCGGCTTGGCCGCCTTCGAACAGCGTCGCGAAGAGTTGCGCGAAGTGCGCATCGACTTCCTCGAAGGCGCGCAGCAAGCGCGTGCGGCCCTCATTGTTGAGCGTGGTGATGGCGCGGCGCAGCTTGGCGACGCCTTGGGCGACGTCCTCGCGCTCCTTCGCCAGCGTCGTCAGCCGCTCCTGCAAGTCCGCCAGTTCTTCGTGCGCGCGCAGATTGACGGGGCCAGCCGCGTCGCGCTCGGCCTTTAGCCGGTCGAACCGGCGTTCGATCTCGCTCAACGCCGCTTGGCCCAAAGGGCCCGAGAGAAGCGCGCCGGCGATTCCCGCCAGCGCATCCGGGGCTTGGCCCGTCTGCTCGCGCGCGTGCGCTTCGACATCGGCCAGCCGCGCTTCCGCTGCGCGCGCATGCGCTTCAGCGCTGGCGCGGCGTTCGCGGGCGCCGGCATGCGCTTCTTCCTTGGCCTTGGCGGCTTCGCTCGCTTCGCGCACGGCGGTTTCAGCCAAGGCCACCGCGTCGCTGGCTTCAGCGCGGCGCTGCTCGGCCTGATCGGCTTGATCCATCAAATCGTCGAGGGCGGCGCGCGCTTTCTCGGGCGCGGCGCGCGCGGCTTCGCGCCGCTTGGTGATGTCGTCGATCTCGTGACCGAGAGCGGTGAGGCGTGCGACGGCGCTCTCGCTGCGGGCGCGCCATTGTTTGCTCTCGTCTTGAATAGCGGCGCGGCGTGCGTCGCGCTGCGAGCGCTCGCGGACGATGCTTTGCGTTGCGGCGGCGGCCTCGGCGGCTTTCAACCGAGCAGCTGCAGCGTCAGCGCGCGCGGCGTCGAGTGCGGCTTGATCGATGGGTGCATCGCCCGGGGCGCCATCGAGTGCGGCGAGCCCGGCGCGCGCGTCTTCGATCTCGCTGCTGAGCGCCTCGATTTGCTGTGTGATCGCGGCGGCGCGCTCTTCCTGCAGTGCGCGTTCGGCTTCGAGTTTCTCCAGCGCGCGGGCCGCGGCGGCTTCGTCTGCGGCGTGCTTTGGCGCTGCGGTGCGCAAGTCGCGCGCTTCAGCCTCGGCCTTTGCGCGCGCCGCCTTGGCAGCCTCCCAAGCGGCTTTAGCTTTTGCGAGCTTATCGGCCGCGGCCTTCAATTCTTTACGCGCGGCGGCGAGCCGGTTTTTGTGCTCGAGCTTGGCGGCGCTAGGCTGTGGCGCGTCGGCGCGGCGAATGAATCCGTCCCAGCGCCAGAGATCACCTGCGCGCGAAACCAAGCGCGCGCCGGGCGTCAGCGCTTTCGCCAGCTGCGTGCCATCCTTCGCATCGACGACGCCGACAAGCGCCAGGCGCGCCGCGAGGGCAGGCGGCGCTCTCACCTTGTCCGCCAGCGCCGCCGCGCCATCGGGCAGCGCCGCTTTCGGCGGTTCGGCGCCGGCCCAACGCAAGGGTGCATCGGCGTGAACGGAGGCGTCGAGGTCGTCGCCGAGCGCTGCGGCGAGCGCGCGCTCATAGCCAGCCTCAACCTCGATCGAGGCGAGCACGGGCGGAAACTTGTTGGCGTCCGGTGGCGAGAGTTGTTCGAGCCCGCGCGCCTCCGCCTCAAGCTGGCGATGCGCGCTTTCGGCGGTTCGATAGGGCCCCCAAGCGGCTTCGTCGGCCTGCTCCGTTTTCTTCACCGCGGCTTCAGCCTCGGCCAAAGCGGCGCGCGCTTTCGCGCTGGCGGCTTTGGCGGCATCGGCTTGCGCGCGCGCTTGCTTGAGCTGCGCCGCGCTTGCTTGCGCCGAGGTCAGCATTTCGCGCTGACGCTCCAACTCGGCCTGCCGCGCTTGCGCGCGCGAGAGCCGCGCGCGGGCGGTTTCCGCGCTCTGCGTGAGCGCCTGCGCGCGGGCGCGCGCCGCAGCCGCTTGCGATGTGAGCGCTTCCAATTTCGCTTCGGCGCCGTCGCGCGCCTTGGCGGCTTCACTTTCGACCGTTTGAGCGCGCTTCAGCGCAGCCGCGCTTTCGCCGCCTTCGCCGGCGCCAAGCGCGTGCAGTTCCTCATCGAGGCGTTTGATCGCAGCGTCCGCGTCCGAGCGCAGCGCCTCCAGCCGTTCGGCTTCCTCATTGGCGCGGCGGGCGTCAGCGTCGGACCGCTCAATGGCGGCTTGCGCTTCGGCAAGGTCTCGCTCGAGGCCGACCCGCACGCCTTCGAGCCGGCGCAGTACTGCGGCGGCCACCATCTCTTGCTCGCGCAGGGGTCCGAGTTTTTCGCGCACGGATTCCACGGCGCGTTCCGCCGCGCTCGCCTCGGCTGCAGCTCCGGCGACGCCGCGTTCAGCTTCGCGCAGATGGCTCTGAGCTTCGGCTTCGCGCTCGCGCGCCTCCAGCCAGCGGCGATGCAGCAGCAGGGCTTCGGTCTCGCGCAAGGTCTGCGCCAGGCCGCGATAGCGCTCGGCTTGGCGCGCCTGCTTTTTCAGGCCGGCGGCCTGCGCTTCGATGTCGGCAAGCACTTCTTCGAGCCGGGTGAGATTGGCTTCGGCCGCCTTGAGTTTCAGATCGGCTTCATGGCGGCGGGCATGCAGTCCGGCGATGCCGGCGGCGTCCTCAAGAATGCGGCGGCGGTTTTGCGGCTTGGCGGCGATCAATTCGCTGATCTGGCCTTGGCGCACCAGGGCAGGGGAATTGGCGCCGGTGGCGGCGTCGGCGAACAAAAGCTGCACGTCCTTGGCGCGCACTTCCTTGCCGTTGATGCGATAGATGGAGCCGAGGCCGCGGCGGATGCGGCGCGTAATCTCCAGCACCTCTTCCTTATTCATGGGCGCAGGCGCTTTGCCCAGCGCGTCGTGCAGAACGAGCGTGACGTCGGCGTGTTCGCGCGGCGGGCGCCCGGCGCTGCCGGAGAAGATGACGTCGTCCATGTCGCTCGCGCGCATGGATTTGGCGCTGGCGGCGCCCATCACCCAGCGCACCGCTTCGAGTAGATTGGATTTGCCGCAGCCGTTCGGGCCGACCACGCCGGTCAGCCCGGGTTCGATCGGAGCACGAACCGGATCGACAAATGATTTGAAGCCGGCGAGGCGCAGCTCGGTGATGTGCAAGGGTCGAGCGCGCCTTTCTCGCTTAGCCTTCGCCGATGGCCTGATCGATCAGGCGCGACAGGCCCTCATAAGTGAGCGCAGCAGGATCCTCGAGCTTGCGCCCGTTGAGGATCAGCGTCGGCGTGCCGGTGATGTTGAATTCGCTCTGTCCGGTTTCGACGGTGCGGCGAATGCGGTCGGCGCCGGCCTGATCGCCGATGCATTCCATCACTTGCTGTTCGGAGAGCCCGGCGCCTTGGCCGATCTCGACCAGGCTCTGGCGCACGCCCTCCATGCTGCCGGACGCGAAGATGGCGCGCTGCTGATCGAACAGCACGCCGAGGCGGGCGAAATATTGCTCCGGCGTCGCGCCATTGCAGCGCGCCACCTGGAAGCCGGCGACGGCGATCTGGGGCGGCGGCGTCGGGAATTCACGGAAGATCAGGCGCAGGCGGCCGGTGTCGATGTAATTGGCCTTCAGCTGCGGGTAGACGTCGCGGTGGAAGTCGGCGCAGTGCGGGCAGGTGGTCGAGGCGTACTCGATCAAGGTGACCGGCGCGTCGGCCTGGCCGAGGGCCATGTCGTCGGGGTTTGCGCCCGCTTGGCCGCTGGCCCCGTCGCAGGCGGCGACGCCGGTCAGAGCCAGCGCGCTGGCGCCCAGAATGAGTTTTCGACGCCCGATGGCGAACATGGACTTCCTCCGGTTTGAGCGCCGGATGCTTAGAAGCTTTTGGGCCTCTAGAAAACCTCAGTCCTGCTTGACGGCCCGCCCCAGCCGCAGGAGGGCGGATTTGAGGCCCGCGTCCGTCACACGGTCAAGCTTTTGCGCCAGAGCGGCCTCTTCGGCTTCGCCCAAGGGGCGTTTCAGCCCGCGGAGGTTGGATTTCGGCGCTGGCGCGGCCGAGCGCTGCTCGATCCGGATCGTCTTCACGTTTGCGCCAGCCAGCCGCAGGCGCTCGATCAGCAGCGGCACCTGCTGCTGCAGGAACGGGGCGATGGCCGCCGGGGCGCGCAGGGTCAGGGTTCCGGCGGCGAGCTTTTCCGGGGCCGATTTCGAGGCGTAGGAGGGGCCGACAATGTCGGCCCAGCGGCGCTTAAGTTCCGAGAGCCCCATGCCGCCCTGCGGCAGCAGCGGGCGAAGCAGAGCCGCGACCGCCTTGCCGGCCTTCGGCGCGGCCGCCTTCGAAGCGCGGCCGCGGCGGGCGTCGAGCGCCTGAGCCGCGCTCGCCTCGCTTGGCTTTGGCTCTGGCGCGATCCAGCCGGGCTGCAGACGTTGGCGCAAGGACATCCCTCAGACGAATCGAGAATCTCTAAACAGAGGGTAAAGAGAGCCATGCCGCCCGCCCCGAAACGATCATATCCCGCTGTGGAAAACGCAGCCGCGACTCGGGAGAAGCTGCGGGCGTCGTTGCTCGGCTGGTACGATCGCCACGCTCGCGATTTGCCGTGGCGCGTGCGCGGCGGGCGTGCGGACGCGTACCGCGTATGGCTCAGCGAAGTGATGCTGCAGCAAACGACGGTGGCCGCGGTGGGCCCGTACTTCGTGAAATTTCTTACGCTCTGGCCCGATGTGCGGGCGCTGGCGGCGGCGGCGCGCGAGGACGTGCTCGCGGCGTGGGCTGGGCTTGGCTATTACAGCCGCGCGCGCAATCTGCACGCCGCTGCGCAAACGCTGGCGCACGAGGGCTTTCCGGACACCGAAGCGGGCTGGCGCGCGCTGCCGGGCGTGGGCGCCTACACCGCTGCGGCGATCGCGGCGATCGCCTTCGATGAAGCCGCCAACGTCGTCGACGGCAATGTCGAGCGGGTGATGGCGCGGCTGCATGCGGTCGAAACGCCGCTGCCGGTTGCGAAATCCGAATTGCGCGCGCTGGCGGGCGCGCTTGTGACGGCGGAGCGGCCCGGCGATTGGGCGCAGGCGCTGATGGATCTGGGCGCCACGCTGTGCACGCCGAAGGCGCCGCAATGTCTGCTCTGCCCGTGGCGCGGCGATTGCGCTGCGTTCGCGACGGGCGCGCCGGAAGCCTATCCGCGGCGTGCGGCGAAGGCTGAGCGCCCGCAGCGCTTCGGCGCTGCGTTCGTGCTGTGGCGCGACGGCAAGGTGTGGAGCGTGCGCCGCCCCGACAGCGGATTGCTCGGCGGCATGGCCGGCTTGCCGACGACGGCGTGGGAGAGTGAGCGTTTGGCGGAAGCATCAGCGTTCGATTATGCGCCCGCCGCCGCGCCGTGGGATAAGATCGGCGCCGTGCGGCACGTGTTCACGCATTTTGCGCTGACGCTCGATGTCTACGCTGCCGAGGCGCGTCCCAAAGGCGAGGGTTGGTGGGGCGAGCCCGGCGCGCTGCCGACCGTGTTCAAGAAAGCGGCGCTATTGGGACGCCGGAGCTGAAACGTTATCGTCCTCGCGCTTCAGTGCTTCCTTCTCCGGATCGAGCCTGGCGCCCGCGCTGAGATCTTGCCTGTATTCGTGCTCCACCGCCGAGGCGAGCCGCTGATAAAGCCCCAGCACCGCCAGCAGCACGGCGACGGCGATCAGCAGCGCCGAGGGATAGAGTAGGGCTTCGACGCTCTCGCGCCCGGCTTCAAACAGAAACACCAGCGTGTGCAGGCTGGCGGCGATAATGATGATGGTCATGAATTTGGTCAGCATGCGGCGCACTTCGCCTGTCGTTTCCAACTCACGCTCGCGGCCGAGTTCCTCTTCAAGCAGGAATTTGCCGACATCGGATACGGCCAGCGCGATAATAACCAGGCCGACGGCGTGCAGCATGGCTGAAAGCACCTCGTCTTGCCCCGAGGCCGCGCGATAGACGCTCCAGCCGGCATAGCCGATGAAGCTGAACGCAAGGCCCAACAACGCTAGCGTCACGCATACGTAGAGAATGCGCGAAATAAACTGGAAAACGCCCGTCACATGACGGTAACAAACCTGCGCGGCAAATCGTTCCCGGAGGCCGATTCCATGACCAATGCTTTCGAAGGCGGATGCTCCTGCGGCGCGGTGCGCTATCGGCTAAAGCGCGCGCCGATGATCACGCATTGCTGTCATTGCCTGGATTGCCAGAACCAAACTGGCTCGGCGTTCGCGATCAATGCGCTGATCGAGACGGCCGAGATCGAGATGCTCGAGGGCGAGCCGGTGGTGATCGACATGCCGAGCCCAAGCGGGCGCGGGCATGAGATTCATCGCTGCCCCGCGTGCCAGGTGGCGCTATGGAGCAATTACGGGCGGCGCACTTATTTGCGCTTCGTGCGCGTGGCGACGCTGGACGAGCCGCACGCGATCGAGCCGGACGTGCATATCTTCACGCGCAGCAAAGCGCCGTGGGTGCGACTGCCCGACGGGGCGCGCGCGTTCGAGATTTATTACGACATGAAACAGGAATGGACGCCGGAGGCGCTCAATCGGCGCGAAGCGGCTTCGGCGGGCGCGCGCGCTGGCTAGCGTCAAGCGGCGTGGCCGCAGGCGCAGGCGCGAATCGCGGCGGCGACGGCGCCATAGGCGTCGTGCGCTGCGCCGCCATGAGCGAGTTTGCCCGCGAGTGCTTGTAGCGGCGTCAACGTGGCGCCGATTTCCGCCATATCCGCGATGGCGGGGCGCGACGCCATGTCAATCAGCCCGGTCTCGCGCGAGCAGTGCGGTGAGTTCGCCGCGCTTGATCAGCTTGATGCCGGAGCGGCCGATCGAGACCCAGCCTTCGTCTTCCCATTCGTGCAGCTTGCGATTCACCTTCTCACGGCTTGCGCCGATGCGGCGCGCGAGCTCGGTTTGCGTCACCGTGATGCTCGATCCTTCGCCGGCTTCCTCGAGCAGACGCTGCGCCAGGCGCCCGCCGAGGTCGAGCAAGTGCGCATCCTCGAGCCCGGCATTGGCGCGGCGCAAACGCTGGCTCAATTCCGCGATCAGCTTCAGCAACGCCTTCGGTTCGGCTTCGAGCGTCGTCAGCGCGGCGTCGCGGGAAATGCGCAGGAGACGGGAGCGGCGAATGGCGCAGACATCGGCTGAGCGCGCGCCGCCGTCGAGCACCGCCATTTCGCCGATCACCGCGGGCGGCTTCAGCGCGGCGAGGCGCACGTCGCGGCCGGCTTCGTTGGAGGTGCGGATTTCGACTTCGCCTTCGAGCAGGATGTAGAGCGCGTCGCCCGCGTCGCCGCGCGAGAACAGAAGCGCGCCGGGATCGATCGCCTGTTGCGCGCCGGCCTTGGCCAGACGCTTGCGCCCGGCTTCGGAGATGGCGCCGAACAGATCGGTCTTGGCGAGCGCCGTTTCGACGGCGGCGAGGTCGGAACCCTGAACCATGGCGGCGCGGACAATCCCGCGCACGCCATCGCCCGTCAATCGCTTGCGCTAAACGGAGAGCGCCATTTGGCGGCGGATTTCGCGGCGGAAGTGATCGATCGGCTGACCGTTGGCCAGGTGCCAATAGGTCCAGCCATTGCAGGCCGGCGCGTTGGCGGCGACGGCGCCCATGCGGTGGATCGAACCGGTTTGGCCCTCGTAGGCGAGGCTGCCATCGGCGCGCACACGTGCGCGGCGGCGGCCATCGGGCGAGATCAGGGTTTCGCCGGGGCGAATGAAGCCGGCTTCGATGATCTGGCCGAACGGCACGCGCGGCTCTTCCTTCTTCGAGCGCGTGACCATGATGTCCTCGGCGGCGGCGGGTTCGACCTTTTTCAGCCGCGCTTCGGCCGCCCTGATGTAGGCGGCCTCACGCTCGATGCCGAGATAGGAGCGGCCAAGGCGTTTTGCGGCGGCGCCGGTGGTGCCCGTGCCGAAAAACGGATCGAGGATGAGATCGCCGGGCCTGGAGGTGGCGAGCACGATGCGATGCAGGAGCGCTTCGGGCTTTTGCGTCGGATGCGCTTTGCGGCCTTCGCGATCCTTCAAGCGCTCGGCGCCGGTGCAGAGCGGAATGCTCCAATCCGATCGCATCTGCAGATCGTCGTTGAGCATTTTCAGCGCGTCGTAATGGAAGGTGTATTTCGAGGCTTTGCTTTTCGCCGCCCAGATCAAGGTTTCATGCGCGTTGGTGAAGCGCGTGCCCTTGAAGTTCGGCATCGGATTGGTTTTGCGCCAGACGATGTCGTTCAGGACCCAGAAGCCAAGATCCTGCAGCACGGCGCCGACGCGGAAGATGTTGTGATAGGAGCCGATCACCCAGATGGCGCCGTCCGGCTTCAGCACGCGATGGCATTCGCTCATCCAGGCGCGGGTGAAGCTGTCGTAGGCGGCGAAGTCCTGAAACTTGTCCCAATCGTCGTCGACGCCGTCGACGATGGATTGGTCCGGGCGCGTCAGCCCGCCGCCGAGTTGAAGATTGTAGGGTGGGTCGGCGAAGACGAGATCGATCGAGGCGTCGGGCAGGGCGCGCAAATGCTCGATGCAATCGCCGACGAGGATGGCGTCGCGCGGCGCAGCGGCCGAGGCCGCCGCCGCCAATCGCAAGCCTGCCGAATTCCGTTTGCGCGCCATGAAGCCCCCACGGCCGGCGCGGCCCTTGTCCGGC
>JBFWZB010000007.1:0-102401 GCA_050185805.1 Hyphomonadaceae bacterium | reverse complement strand
CTATCCCACACCGCCGATGCTGCGCCCCGCCCCGGGGCGTGCGGGAGGCCGAGTTAGAGCACGGCGTCCAAGGCGCGCATGAGCTGTTCGACATCATCCGGCGTCGTGTAATGCACGAAGCTGAGGCGCAGCACGCCGTGCCCGGGATCGACGCCCTGCGCCTCAAGGCATCGATTGGCGTAGAACGAGCCGCCGCCGGCGATGATGCCGTGCTCGGCGAGACGTGCGGCAGCGTCGGCTCCGCGTTCGCGCAACGCCACGGCGACAGTCGGCGCGCGCCCTGCAGCGCCGCGCGGGCCGAGCAGGCGCACTGAATTCTTTTCGGCCAGATAATCGAGCAGCGGCTGCAGCAATTCGGTTTCATGCGCGCGCATCAAATCGTGCACGAAGGCGCCGCGCGCGATAGGCGCAGCTTCGCCGCCCTTATGGTGCGCATAGAGCGCGTCGACATAATCGGCCATTCCGGCGGATGCGGCGATCTGCGCGTGATCGGGCCCGGCCGGGGTGAAGCGCTTATAAAGCGAGCCGGCGTTGAAGAAATGGCCCTGGTTCGGCAGCGCCTCGCCGAGCGCGCGGCGGATCACCATCACGCCCTGATGCGGGCCGTAGGTTTTGTAGGCGGAGAAGATGTAGATGTCGGCGCCCAGCGCGCCGACGTCGGGAAAGCCATGCGGCGCGTAGCTGACGCCGTCAACGCAGACATAGGCGCCGGCGGCGTGCGCGAGCGCGACGATCTCGGCGACTGGGTTGATCTCGGCGACGACATTGGAGCAATGCGGAAAGCAGACCAGCTTGACGCGGTCATCGAGCAGCGCCTTCAGACGCTCGATCGGCAAGCTTCCGGTTTCCGGATCGAGCGTCCATTCGCGTAGTTCGACGCCGCGCTCAGCCAAGCGCCGCCAGGGGCCGGAATTGGCTTCGTGATCTTGATTAGTGACGATGATGGCGTCGCCGGGCTTGAGCCATTGGCCGAAGGCTTGGGCGAGCACGTAGGTGTTTTGCGTCGCCGAAGGGCCGAAGCTGACTTCGTCGGTTTCGACGCCAAGCAAGGCGGCCATGCGCCGGCGCGCCTCGTCCATCTCTTCGCCGCCAAGGCGCGTCGGCTCGGCGGCGCCGTATGGCTGGATTTTACGCTCGCGATAGAAGCGCGTGAGCCGCTCGATAACGGGGCCGCAGGTATAGGCGCCGCCTGCGTTTTCGAAGAAGCGCCATTGCTCCAGTTTGGGCTCGGCGAAAGCGGGAAATTGCGCGCGGACAAAAGCGAGATCGAGCTTCATGCGCCCGTGTTTATGGGAGCGCGCGCCCGCGCTCAATCGTCAAGGCGTCAGCGCGACGGCTTCGATCTCGATTTTCCACGCCGGATCGACCAGGCGGCGGACGCACACTGCGGTCGAGGCCGGGCGATGCTCACCGAGGTGTTTGGCGCGCGCCTTACGCACGCAATCGTCGGGGTCGTCCTCCTCGGTGAAGAACGTGGTGAGCTTGATGATGTTGTGCGGCGGTATGCCTTTGGCCGCGAGCACAGCGACAACATTGGCGTAAACCTGATCGGCCTGCTCGGCGAGCGTCGGCGCAACCGAGCCGTCCGGCGCGACGGGCACTTGGCCGGAAATGAACACAAGTCCGGCGCCGGCGGGGACCTCAACCACATGGGTGTAGCGCCCCTGCGGCGGCGCGACGGTGCTCGGGTTCTCAAGTTTCAGCGGCATGGACGCTGCCTTAGACGTCGACCTCGGCGTCGAGCGCGTTTTCCTGGATGAATTCGCGGCGCGGCTCGACCACGTCGCCCATCAGCTTGGAGAAGAGCTCGCCCGCATCGTCGGCGTGATCGACCTTGACCTGCAGCAGCGTGCGCACGTCCGGATCGAGCGTAGTTTCCCAGAGCTGCTCGGCGTTCATCTCGCCGAGACCCTTGTAACGCTGCACCGAGATGCCCTTGCGCCCGGCGCCTTCGACGGCGTTCAGGAGCGAAAGCGGCCCGTGCACGGGCGTGGCGTCCGCGCCGCGGCGCAATTGCGCAGGCGCGGCGTACGTCTCGCGTAAGGCCGCCGCGCGATCGGCCAAACGGCGCGCATCGCTGGAGGACAAGAACAGCTTGTCGAGGACGACGCGCTCTGTGACGCCGCGCACGACGCGCTCCAGCACCAGCGCGTGGTCGGGATCGAAACGGCCGGCCCAATTGGCCTCGCCCTCTTCGGCGATGACGTTGAGGCGGCGCGCGGCTTCCTGCGCTTCAGCCTCGCCCGCGCCCGGCGCGAACACGCCGGCGATGGTGGCTTGTTCGAGCACATGATCGGGCGCGCGCTGATGCAGACGCTGGATCAGGCTTTCCACCGCCATGGCTTCGCGCGCGAGACGCTTGAGATCGTCGCCGGCGATCTGCGCGCCCTTGCCGTTGAGCAGGCCGAGCTCAAGCACGGCGCCGGCCGAGCCCTCCTCGATGAGGTAGGTCTCGAACTCGGCTTCGTCTTTCAGGTAGCGGCCGGACTTGCCCTTGCTCGCCTTATAGAGCGGCGGCTGGGCGATATAGAGATAGCCGCCTTCGATAATCTCGGGCATTTGCCGATAGAAGAAGGTGAGCAAAAGCGTGCGGATGTGGGCGCCGTCGACGTCGGCGTCGGTCATGATGATGATCTTGTGGTAGCGCAGCTTGCCCATATCGACATCGCCCTCGCCGCGGCCGATGCCGGCGCCGAGCGCGGTGATGAGCGTGCCGATTTGGTCGGACGACAGCATTTTGTCGAAGCGTGCGCGCTCGACATTGAGAATTTTGCCGCGCAACGGCAGCACGGCCTGATATTCGCGCGATCGGCCCTGCTTGGCCGAACCGCCGGCGCTGTCGCCCTCGACGATAAAGAGTTCTGACTTCGCCGGATCCTTCTCCTGGCAATCGGCCAGCTTGCCCGGCAGCGAGGCGACGTCGAGTGTCGATTTGCGGCGCATTTCGCGCGCCTTGCGCGCGGCCTCGCGGGCGGCCGCAGCTTCGACGATCTTGCTCATCACGACTTTGGCAGGCGTCGGGTTTTCCTCGAACCATTGCGCCAGCGCTTCGGCGCAGAGGCTCTCCACCACCGGGCGCACCTCGGAGGAGACCAGCTTGTCCTTCGTTTGCGAGGAGAATTTCGGATCGGGCACTTTGACCGAAAGCACGCAGGTCAAGCCTTCGCGCGCGTCTTCGCCGGTGATCTCGACCTTCTCTTTCTTGGCCAGGCCCGAGCTCTGCATGTAATTGGTGATGACGCGCGTGAGCGCGCCGCGGAAGCCGGCCAAGTGCGTGCCGCCGTCGCGCTGCGGGATGTTGTTTGTGAAGCAGAGGACGGATTCGTGGTAGCCGTCGTTCCACTGCATCGCCACTTCGACATGCACTTTGTCGCGCTCGGCATTGATGACGATGGGTTGATCGATCAGCCCGTTTCGGGAGCGATCGAGGTGGCGCACGAAGGCTTCGACGCCGCCATCATAGCGCATGGTTTCTTCGAACAGCTCCGGCCCGCGCAGATCCTTGAAGATGATGGAGACGCCGGAATTGAGGAACGCCAGCTCGCGCAGGCGGTGCTCAAGCGTTTTGCGGTCGAACTCGACCATGGTGAACGTGGCCGGGCTGGGCAGGAAGCGCACGGCGGTGCCGCGCGCACCTGCGGGCGCATCGCCGACGACGCGCAAGGGCGCTTCGGCCTCGCCGTGGCGAAAGCGCATCGCATGCTCTTTGCCATCCCGCCAAACGGTGAGATCGAGCCATTCCGAAAGCGCGTTGACGACCGAGACGCCGACGCCGTGCAGGCCGCCCGACACTTTGTAGGAATTCTGGTCGAACTTACCGCCGGCGTGCAGCTGGGTCATGATGACCTCGGCTGCGGAAACACCTTCGTCCTTGTGGATGTCGGTCGGGATGCCGCGCCCGTCATCCGTAACTTCAGCGCTGCCGTCCGGGTGCAGGATCACTTGCACGTTCTTGGCGTGGCCAGCCAAAGCTTCGTCGATGGCGTTGTCGACCACCTCGTAGACCATGTGGTGCAGGCCCGAGCCGTCGTCGGTGTCGCCGATATACATGCCGGGACGCTTGCGGACAGCGTCCAAGCCTTTGAGAACCTTGATGGATTCCGCGCCGTAAGCGGGCGCGCTTTGCGGAGCGGTCATGCGTTTCGAATCGTGCCGGACAACATGCTCCAATATAGGGATAAACCGGGCCGATGTCTTGGCTTTCGGCAGCCGCTGAGCGCGCTATTTTCGCTTAGAAAATCAATGGGAACGCAATGGCGAACGCGGCCGCGAAAATGGCCAGGCCAAGCAGCAGCCAAACCCCGTCGCGGGCGGTCATGCCAACGCCGAAAAACACCACCGCCAGACCCGGTGCGATCGGAGCGAGCGGGATCAGGCCGAGCGGGATGGTGATGAGCGCAGCGGCCACCACGGCGAGGGCCACGAAGTTCACCCACAGGGGCGCGGAGAGGAAAGCCCAGCGCGTCCGTAGCCAGCGGCCGTTCTCGAGGCTCTCGACCTTGGGGCGCGCCCGATCGAGAAAATTGAACAACGGCTGGCGCGGCACTCTCAGGTCGAGCAGCGCCTTCGGCAGCCACGGCCGCTTAAGGCCAACCGCCATTTGCAGCGCGATCAGGAGCGTGACGAGGGCGGACGCCCAGGTCAGCCCAGGGATCGCGGTGGCCGGCGAAATCGAAAACAGGCCGATGACGAGCAAGAGCGGCCCGTAAGAGCGCCGGCCGACCGCGCTGACGATCGAACCAAGCCTGACCTCGCCGCCAGTGTCGCGGCCGAGATTGTAGGATAATTCGTCAATGATGTCGGACAGCGTGTGAGGCTGCGCCTTCGCCCGTCGCTGATCCTGCTCAGGCGTCAAAACTGAAAGAATCCCTGCCATCGCCGCGCCAACGCCGGCGCCGGGTTAAGAGTTCCCAAATGCAGCAGCGTTAGCGGCGCGTTAGCCGCTCCCCCCTACACACGCGGGCCTACCTGAAGCCTCGACCGGATTTTTGCAATGCTGCGCGTTCTCGACTGCCTGACGCAGCAACACAATCCCTGGCTTCTGCTGCTGGCGGCGCTGATCTGTGCGCTGACCAGCGTTTCCGCTTTCCTGATGCTTGAACGCGCGGCCGCGCGCGGCGGCAAGCTCGGGCTCTATTGGAGCGCCGGCGCAGGCGGCGCCGCGGGCTTGGGCGTGTGGGCCACGCATTTCGTGGCGATGACCGCCTACGACGTCGGCTTGCCGCTCGGCTTCGCGCTCGGCCCATTGTTCGGCTCCCTCGCGCTTTCGCTGGTCGCGCAAGTCGCAGCGTTCACCCTGGCGCACCGCGCGCAGAGAGTCGAACTGCGCATCCTTGCAGGCGCAGGCGCGGGTCTCGGCGTTATCGCCATGCACTATGCCGGCATGACCGGCCTCGAAGCCGGCGCGCTGATGTTGTGGGATCAGGGCCTCGTCGTCGGCTCGGTGGTGATGAGCGTCCTGTTCTCGTGCGCAGCGATGGGCGTCTTCTTCGGCTCGACGCATCGTTACCGCGCGCTGATGGCGGGCGGCGTTATGGTGCTGGCGATTTGCGCGCTGCACTTCACCGCCATGAGCGCGCTGACTCTGGCGCCGATCGCGGGACAAGCGGCGATCCACGGCGTTTCGCAATTCATGCTCGGCGTCATCGTCGGCTTCGCTGCGCTGATCATGATGATCGCCACGCTCGCCGCCGCGCTGGCCGACGCCTATCTGCTCGACCGCCAGCGGCTGGAGAACATTCGCCTGCGCGACACGGTGACCGAACGCACCGCCGAATTGGTGGCGCTGGCTGAACGCCAAACCGAGCTGACCGCGCGCGCCGAGGCGGCCAACACCGCGAAATCGCAATTCATGGCCAATATGAGCCACGAACTGCGCACGCCGCTGAACGCCATCATCGGCTATGGCGAGATGCTACGCGAAGATGTCGAGACAGGCTCGCAAAGCGACAAGGACGCGGAACGCATCGTCGCGGCGGCGAAGCACCTGCTCACCATCATCACCGACATCCTCGACCTGTCCAAAATCGACGCAGGCCGCGTCGAGCTGGAGCAGCGCGCGTTCGATCCCGCGCGGATGCTGACCGACGCGCTCGACGCCGTGCGCCCCGCCGCCGCCGCCAACAACGTTATGCTGCACGCCGATATCGCCAGCGATCTCGGCCAGGCGACGGGCGATGAGTTCAAGCTGAAACAGTGCCTCCTCAACCTGCTATCCAATGCCGTCAAATTCGGCCAGGACGGCGCCGTGACGCTGAGCGCGCGGCGCGAGATGCGCGGCGGCCGCGCCTGGCTGGTGCTGGCCGTGCGCGATAACGGCATCGGCATGGACGACGCGCAGATGGCGCGGCTGTTTCAACCCTTCGTGCAGGCCGACGCCAGCATCACGCGCAGATATGGCGGCACCGGGCTCGGGCTGGCCATCACGCGACGCCTAGTGCAGGCGATGGGCGGCGATGTCGGCGTGACAAGCGCGCCGGGCCGCGGCGCAACTTTCACTATTGCGGCGCCCGCCGACATTAGCGGTACAGAGGCCCTGCCCGCCGCCGCCTAGCGCGGTATGATCACCGGCAGCGTCTCATAGCCCTTCACAAACGAGGACATGACGCGGCGCGGTTCGCCCACGACATCGATCCTCGGGAAACGCTTCAGGATTTCCTCCCAGACGATGCGCAATTGCATTTCGCCCAGGCGATTGCCGACGCAACGGTGGATGCCGAAGCCGAACGAGAGATGGTGGCGCACGTTCTTGCGCTCGATGTCGAAGGCGTTCGGGTTCTCGATCACCTCGTCATCTCGATTGCCGGAGACGTACCACATCACCACCTTCTGACCTTTGCGAATGGTCTTGCCGCCGAGTTCGACGTCTTCATTGGCGGTGCGGCGCATATAGGCCAGCGGCGTCTGCCAGCGAATGGTTTCCGACACCAGCGACGGGATCAGCGCCGGATTTTCGCGCAACTTTCTTTCCTGATCCGGATTCTTTGAAAGCGCGTAGAGCGAACCGGTGATGGAATTGCGCGTGGTGTCGTTGCCGCCGACGATCAGCAACAGCAAATTACCGAGATATTCCATCGGCGGCATGTTTCGCGTGCTCTCGCCGTGGGCCAGCATGGAGATGAGGTCGGGCTTCGGCTCCTCCTTGGCGCGGCGATTCCAGAGCTCGGTGAAATACGCCAAGCATTCGAGCAATTCGGCGCGGCGCTGCTCGTCGCTCTCGACGATGCCGGCGCCCGGCGCGGCGGTGGCGACGTCCGACCAGCGCGTCAGCTTGCGGCGATCTTCCCAAGGGAAGTCGAACAAGGTGGCGAGCATCTGCGTGGTCAGTTCGATCGAGATCTTATCGACCCAATTGAACTCCTCTCCGCGCGGCACGGCGTCAAGCAGGCCGGCGGCGCGCTCGCGGATAATCGGCTCAAGCTTGGCGAGATTGTCCGGTGCGACGATGGGCGAAACGGTCTTGCGCTGCACGTCATGCTTGGGCGGGTCCATGGCGATGAACATAGGCAGCGTGAAATCTTCCTCCGGATCGAACAGAACGATCGCCGGCTCGGAGGAGAATTGCTTGTGGTTGCTGTCGACCGCCAAAATGTCATTGAACTTGGTGATCGACCAATACGGCCCGTTCAGACTGTCGGGGCAAAAATGCACCGGGTCTTCTTTGCGCAAGCGCTCGAAGAACGGCCAAAAATTGTAATCGCGAAAACGCTCGGGACGGCTGATGTCGAGCGTGGCGAGATCGGTGCTCCAGGCGTCTTCGTTGGGATCGTATTCGAAGACGTAGTCGGGATTGGCTTGACGCTGATAACCGTCTGGCATGGCGCCCTCTCTATCGCCGCATCGCAGCAAAAATCCGCGTGTTTGTCACGATGACGTGGCGTGAACGCATGCGGCGCGCTGCATCGCGTCATCCTCCGTTTTGGGGTTGGCGCGCCGCAGCGACTGGCTAAGGTCAAGCGGCACACAGGTTTTGTGGGGGGATCATGCGCACCTTTTTCACCGCGCTGGCGGCGCTAGCGCTCGCATCATGCGGCCAGCAGCAAGCAGGCGCGGCGGCGAACGGCGCGGAAAGCGCTGATGAAACAATGGCGGCGACGGCGGACACGGGCCCGCCCGCCAATCTGCTGACGCTCGCCGAGGGCGCGGTGGTGCTCTCCGCCAGCGTCGATCCCGCGCGCGCGCTTTCGCTGACGGACGGAGCGGACGGCAGCACTTGGAGCAATGGCGGCCCGCGCTTTCCGGGGCCGTATACGTTCGTGATGGAATTGCGCGCGCCGACGCGGCTGGCGCAGGTCGGCGTCGAGGGCGCGGGCGCGCGCCCCGCCGGCGCGGTCGGCGCCTCGGCGCAAAATGTACGCGTCGAGGCCTCGTCGGAAGGGCCGGAGGACGGCTACGCGCTAATTGGAATTGTCACCGCCGCAGCGGATGGCGAAACGCTGATCCCAGCGGCGCTGGATGGCGACGTGCGCTGGCTGCGCTTCACCATCGAAAGCAATCACGGAAATCAGGATTGGACCTATCTCGACGGCGTCGCGGCCTACGGGACGCAAACGCCGCCGGACACGCAATTCGCCGGCATTTACGAAGTCGGCCCGCGCGCTTTCGTCGAGCTGAAGCAGGACGGGGCCAGCTTGAGCGGCTGCTATGTCGAACAATCCGGTCACGCCAACGGCGCCATCAGCGGCGACGTGGTGGACGGCGTAGCGCGCCTGGCGTGGCGGCGCACGGACGGGCCCGACGTTTCTGGCGTCGCCCTGCTGGTGCGCGATAGCCGCGGCCACATTAATGGCGTGCGCTATCGCGACCGCAGCCGCACGGTTTGGAGCGGGCCACCCGCCGCCGAGGGCGCGACCACCCCTTGCAGCGAAGCGGCGCCCTCTAATCCGATCGCTGATGCACTGGCTGAGGATGGCGAAGCGCGCATCTACGGCATCCTGTTCGATTTCAACGAAGCCACCATCAAGCCGGAATCGGAAGCGGCGCTTAGGCAATTGCTGGCGGCGCTCAACGCCAATGCCGGCATGAACGTGACCATCGAAGGCCACACCGACAGCGTCGGCGAGGACGCCTACAATCTCGCACTCTCCGAGCGGCGCGCGCAGAGCGTCGTGGCCTGGCTTACGCAAAACGGCGTTGAGGCGGCGCGGATGAGCGCGGCGGGGCGCGGAGAAGCCGTGCCGGTGGCGAACAATGACACCGCAGACGGCCGGGCCCTCAACCGGCGCGTCGAAGTGCGCCGCCGCTAGGCGATGCTGGCGGAAGCGCCGCTGGCGCAGCTCACGTTTGCGGATTTGGCGTTGGTGGCGCTGCTGACGCTGGCGCTGCCGGTTTACGTGCTCATCGAGCACCTGAACGATCGGCGGCGCAAGCGCGAGGGCCTGCCGCGGCCGCTGCTCAAGCGCTATCGCCACACCATGCTGATGCTGTGGGGGCTGACGCTGCTGACCCTGGCGCTTTGGCTCTCAGCGGGGCGCTCCCTCGCCGCGCTTGGACTGACGGCGCCTCAAACCTGGCCGTTCGCGGCATGCATGCTGACGGCGATCGTGCTCAGCACCGCCTATGCGATGCAGATCGTCAGCGTACGCCGCAGCGAAAAGGCGCGCGCGGACGTGCTGGCGATGCTGCGCAAGCAGGAGGTGCTGGGCGACATCCTGCCGAAAACACAAGCCGAAATGCAAAGCTTTCGCCTGGTGGCGCTCACCGCGGGGATCACGGAGGAAGTGCTGTTTCGCGGCTTTCTGCTCTGGGCCTTCGCGCATTGGGCGCCGCTTTGGGCGGCGGCGGCGATGTCGCTCGCCGTGTTCACGCTCGCCCACCTCTATCAGGAATCGGCGCGCGCGATCGCCGGCGTGTTCATCGCCGGCGCTGTCATGACAGCGCTTGCGGTGCTGAGCGGCTCGCTGCTGCCGGCCATGCTGGTGCATGTCGTGGTCGATCTCGCCGGCGGCGAAATGGTGTGGGCCGCGCGCAGGCAGGAACGCGAGAAGACTTAAGCCGGGTGCACCTGGCCGTCGCGCACTTCGAACGATTGCGCACGCGCGCCGAACGCGTCGAAGAGGCTTGCATCGGTGCCGGTGAGCCAGGCTTGGCCGGGATTGGCGAGTAATTCGTCATAGAGCGCGGCGCGGCGCAGCGAATCCAGGTGTGCGGCGGCCTCGTCGATCAACAAGAGCGAAGGCCCTGCGCCGGGATCGGCGGCGAGCGCGCGCGCCTGCGCCAGCACGACGCCGAGCAAGAGCGCCTTCTGCTCACCGGTGGAGCATTGTTCGGCGTCCATGTTCTTTGCGGCGTGACGCGCCTTGAGATCACTGCGGTGCGGGCCGTCGAGCGCACGCCCTGCGCCAGCGTCGCGGCCGCGCACTTCGCGGAGCACGGCGGCGAATTCCTCTTCAACGTCGGCGCTGGCGGACCCGGCTTCGAAGCGTGTCTCAAGCGCGCCCTCGACAGCGAGCAGCGCTTTGGGAAACGCGCCCTCGGGACGGGCATCGATGGCGTCCTGCAGGCGATGCAGCGTTTCGACTCGCGCCGCCGCGATCGCGGCGCCGTGCGCCGCCATTTCGCGCTCAAGCCCGCCGAGCCAGGCGTCGTCGAACACCCGCTCCGTCAGCAGACGCTGGCGCTCGCGCATGGCGCGCTCGTACGCGGCAGCGGCGTGGCCATGCTCAGCTGCGCGCGACAGCGTGAGGCGATCGAAGAATTTGCGCCGATCCCCCGCGGGGCCCGACCAGAGGCGATCCATCGCCGGCGTCAGCCAGGTCATGCGCGCGGCGTCAGCGAGATCGGCGGCGGTGGCGGGACGCCCATCGCGGCGGGCCACGCGTTTGACGCCGCCTTCGGGCGTACGCTCGGCGCCGACGCCGACATGGGTCTGCTCTTCATCCTGCGCGATGCGCGCCGCCACCGCCCAAGGCTGGAGCCGCTCGACGCCGCCATCGCGCGCCAACTCGGTGAGCCCAGCGCCCCGCAGGCCGCGGCCAGGCGCGAGCATAGACAGCGCTTCGATGATGTTGGTCTTGCCCGCGCCGTTCGGACCGAACAGGCACACTGGCCGCGCATCGAGTTCGAGGTCGAGCGCGGCATGGTTGCGGAAGTCGGTCAGCGTAAGGCGGGCGACGTGGAGATTCACAGCCTCAATGTAGCAACGCAGCGGCGCGCTCACACCCGCAGCGGCATCAGCACGTAGAGCGCCAGCTCATCGGCTTCATCGCGCACCAGCGTCGGGGAGCCTGAATCGGCCAGCTCGAACAGGGCCTCCTGCCCTTCGATCTGACCGGCGACATCGAGCAGGTAGCGGGCGTTGAAGCCGATTTCGAGCGAGTCGTCGCCGTAATCGGCGGCGATGTCTTCGGTGGCGACGCCGGCGTCAGGATTGTTGACGGTGAGCGTGACTTTGCCTTTCTCGATGGCGAGCCGCACCGAACGCGAGCGCTCGGCAGACACCGTAGCGACACGATCGACCGCTTCGGCGAACACTTTGTTGTCAAGCTTGAGCTTCTTGGCGTTCGATTTGGGTATGACGCGCGCATATTCAGGGAAGGAGCCGTCGATCAGCTTGGACGTCAGCACCGCATCGCCCAAAGCGAAGCGAATTTTCTGCGGCGACACGGCGACCTCAACCAGATCGGCGGCATCGTCCAGCAAACGCTTTAATTCGTTGATCGTCTTCCGCGGAACGATGACGCCGGGCATGCCTTGCGCGCCCTTCGGCGCGGACGCATCGGCCAACGCGAGGCGGTGACCATCCGTGGCGACGGCGCGCAACATGGCTTCGCCGCTCGAGCCGGCCACACTGTGGAAGAAGATGCCATTGAGATAATAACGCGTCTCTTCGGTGGAGATGGCGAAGCGGGTTTTATCGACCAGGCGCGCAAGATCGGTGGGTTCGATTTCGAACCGCGTTTCGAATCCATCCGAAGGCATCGACGGGAAATCGCCCGCCGGCAAGACCGGCAGATGAAGCTTCGATTTGCCGGCGGAAATGAAGAGGCGCGGATCGTCGCCCGACACGTCGAAGCGGATCGGCGTGCCTTCCGGTAATTTGCGGATGAAGTCGTAAAGATAATTGGCCGGCGCCGTGGTTGCGCCCGCGCGCTCGACCTCAGCCGGCGCCTGTTCGGCGATCTCGATGTCGAGATCGGTCGCCGTCAGTTTTACAGTGTCGCCCTGCGCCGAAATCAACACGTTCGACAAGATCGGGATGGTGTTGCGCCGTTCGACGACGCTTTGCACGTGGTTGAGCGCTTTCAGGAGCGCTGAACGCTCGATAGTCAGCCGCATCTCGTCATCCTGCGCGGGCCCCGCCCTTCCGCCCCGCGCGGACGCCGTGAGACCCGAAAACGATCACCCCCGCGGCGGGCCCCGGTGAGTCGGGCCGCCAGCGGGGGTGAGAACCTAGCAGAAGCCTGCTTAAGCCCAAGTCCCATTTTCAAGCCTTAGCGGGCCCGAACCAGCGAGAGCGCAAGCCCTAGCGCGGCCTCAGGCGTCGCGGCGGATCATCCGCGCCAGGGAGTCGATATCCTGACGCAGCTTGATGTCGGAGCCGGCGAGTTCCTCAATACGGTCGCGGGCGTACATGATCGTGGTGTGATCGAAGCCGCCGAAACGCTGGCCGATGTCCGGCAAGGAGGCGTTGGTCATCTTCGAGGCGAGGAACATCGCCACCTGCCGCGGCCTAGCCACCGATTTGCGCCGGGTTCGCTCCAGCAATTGCGGAACAGTCATGTTGTGATAGCGCGCCACGACCTTCTGCACGAGCTGCACGGTAATCCGGCGATCATTGCTTTCCGCCAGTTTGCTTTGCAGAGCGTTCGTTGCGGCTTCCAGGGTCACTTCAGTCCCTCCAGAGATTTGTGCTTCTATCACCAATTGGCCGACCGCGCCGTCGAGTTCGCGGCCGGTGACATGCATGCGCTGAGCGATCAGATCGAGCGCTTCAGACGCGACTTTGAACTCGGGCATCGTGCGTTGATAGTGTGCGACGCGCATATCAAGAATGCGCCGCCGCAATTCCGCCCCGGGTTCCAGAATTTCACATGAGGTCGCGCCCTTGAGTTTGGCGCGCAGAGAGTCGTCGAGGCCTTGCAGGCCATCAGCGCCGTGATCCGCCGCCAGCACGACCTGGCCGCCGCGGCGGACGATTTCAGCGATGGTGTCGAACGCCTCCTCCTCCGTCGCGCGCTTGCCGCAGATGCGCTGGAAATCGTCGATCAGGAGCAGGTTCGGCGCCCGGACCATTTCCTTGAACGCGGATGAATCGCGCTTTTTATGGAGTGCGGACTGAAAGGACTCGAGAAATTCCTGCCCCGTCATCAGCAACGCCTTGCGATCAGGCGTGCGCAGCGCGGCTTCGTGCGCGATGGCGTTGAGCAAATGCGTTTTTCCGCAGCCGGGCGCGGAATGCACCAGCCAGATCGGAAACGCCATGCCGGCGCCAGCGCCGATCATCTGCGCCACGCGGAAGGCGCGGTGGTTGGATTCATCGACGCAGAACGTATCGAAGGTGAAGCTCTGAGCGCCCGACGAAGGCGGCGTAGCCAGGGCCTCGGCCCGGCGCTCGCCAGCCAACCCGCGCAACTCTTCAGGCATCTCGGATTCGAGCAGGATCTCGATCCGTATGATGGAAGGCTCGTAGGCGCGCAGGCGCGCCTCGATGCGATGCTGAGCCTGATGGCGGAGCCGGTCGCGCGCCATCGAAGAGGCGGCGCGGAAAAAGACCACCCCGTCCCATTCGGCGACGAGAACAAGCTGTTCGATATAGGCGCCGAAGAAATCGGCCCCGAACTCGCTCAACAGTTCCCGGCGAACCATTTCCCAGGCGCTCGCAGCGCCCGGGCCCGAACCCGTCGGCGGACGGGCCGAACCGAGTGCGTTTTCCATAGCCAACCCCCGCTAAAGAAAATCATTGATTTATAGCCCTGTCCGACAGGCGCACTTTCCCCGTTAAGGGCCGATTAGGCGTCGGCCCCACCGCTGCTGCCGTTTTCCAACAGAGAGGTCTCGAGGCGATGTGCTCGCCGGACAAGCGAACGATGCCCGACGTTTCGCCCGCGCGTCAATCGCCAAAATCGGGCTATTTACTAAGTTGTCGTAAACACTCGAAAAAAAGATTTAGCGCTGATTTTATTGGGTTTTTTCGGCCTAGGTCGTGCGCAAGATTACACCGCGTACAGACTAAATCGGTACGCCTGAATTCTGTGGATTTTTTGTGGGCAAAAAGGGCGCTGAGCGCCGTGGCCGAAGCCTATTTCGCAGATTTCAACGCGCCGATGCGCTTGGCAAGGCGCGAAACTTTGCGGCTGCCCGCATTCTTGTGGACTACGCCCTTGGACACCGCGCGCATGGTCTCGGATTCCGCGGCGCGGAGCGCTTCGGCGGCGGTTTTGGCGTCGCCAGCCGCGATCGCCTCTTCGACAGTGCGCCAGGACGACCGCATGCGGGTGCGCCGCGCCTTGTTGACCACCGTGCGGCGGGCATTGCGGCGGTTAGCCTTCTTTGCGGACGTCGTGTTCGCCATGGCGATCGTATTTCCCAAGCTTATTCCGGAGACGGAAGCGCGGGGTCATAGCGCCCCGCTCAGCCGCCGTCAAATCATCACCGGTTCTTGAAGTTCGGGGCGCGCTTTTCGATGAACGCCGTCATGCCTTCCTTCTGATCCGCCGTAGCGAACAGGCTGTAAAACAGCCGCCGCTCCAACTTGAGCGCTTCGGCCTGCGGCGTTTCGTACGCGGCGTTCACGGCTTCCTTGTTGGCATAGACGGCGAGGCGGCCCATCGACGCGATCTTCTTCGCCGCGGCGAGCGCTTCCTGCATCATTGTCTCGGCGGGAACCACGCGCGCCACCAGCCCGCACGCCAACGCCTCGGCGGCGTCCATCATGCGGCCCGTGAGGCAAAGATCCATCGCCTTCGACTTGCCGACAACGCGCGTCAGACGCTGTGTGCCGCCCCAAGCGGGCATGACCCCCAAGGTGATCTCGGGCTGGCCGAATTTCGCAGTCTCTGCGGCGATGATGAAATCGCACATCATCGCCAATTCGCAGCCGCCGCCGAGCGCATAGCCGGCGACAGCGGCGATCACCGGTTTGCGCGTACGCGGCACCCGTTCGAGATTGGAGAACGGATCGCTGGCGTAGAATTCGCTGAACTGACCGTCAGCCATTTGCTTGATGTCGGCGCCGGCGGCGAACGCTTTTTCCGATCCGGTGATGATGATGCAGCCGATGGCGTCATCCGCCTCGAACGCATCGAGCTGCGCATTGAGTTCGGCGATCAGTTCGGCGTTGAGCGCATTGAGCGCTTTCGGGCGGTTGAGACGAATAACGCCGACGCCGCCATCGGTTTCGACCAGGATATTTTCATAAGCCATGGGCGGGTGCTTGCGCCGTCCGCCAGCGAAAATCAACCGGCGTTCATCGCCGCAGGCTGCACCACCAATTGCACGCGCAGACGCGTCCGATCGCCTTCGCGGATCAGGAAGAAATGCAGCCGCTCACGCCCGCGCTGGAACACCGCCGCGCCGTCCTCCACCGTTTCGGCCCAGCCGAGCGCGGGCAGCGTTTCATAAATGAAATCGCGCGCCGCGGCGGCTTCAGCGAATTCGCCCAGCGCCTCGGCGAAAATGATGCGCCCGGCGCCCTCGAACGGCGCATCGGCGCCGGTTTCGGTGAAGCCCGGCGGCAGCGGCAGGTCGGGAATGGCGGCGAAATAGGCGGTCTGCGCCGCCGCAGGGGCGGTGAGCGCAGCAATCGCCGCGAATGCGCTGACCAACACGACTCGACCCATCGGCGCAGTATAGCCGTCTATGCCGCCGCCCGCTAACGCTGGCAGCGCGGACACCAGAAGCTCGAACGCCCGCCATGCACGGCGCGCACGATAGCGCCGCCGCACGCCTTCGCTGGGCAGGGCTCGCCTTCGCGATCATAGACACGGAAGCGGTGCTGAAAGCCGCCTTGCGCGCCATCGACGGCCGCGTAATCGGAAAGCGTCGAGCCGCCAGCCTCGATCGCCTCCTCAAGCACGGCGCGAATGGCGTGATAGAGCCGCTCCAATCGCTTGGCCGAAATGCGACCGGCCGGCCGCGTCGGCGCGATGCCGGCGCGGTGCAAGGCTTCGACGACATAGATGTTGCCGAGCCCGGCGATCAGGCGCTGATCCAGCAACGCAGCTTTCACGCTGGTTTTCTTGTGCGCGAAAACGCGACGCAAATGCCCTTCGTGGAATTCATTACCAAGCGGCTCCGGACCAAGACCCTTGAAGAAGGGATGCGTATCGAGCGCGGCTTCCTCGATCAGATCCATATAGCCGAAGCGGCGCGGATCGTTGAATTCGAAGCGCGCGCCGTCCTCGGTTTCGATGACGACATGTGTGTGCGCGGGATCGGGCGGCTCGGCGTAATAGAAATCGCCGGGCTGGCGCTTGGCGCCGAGAATGGACCAGCGGCCGGTCATGCCGAGATGCGTGATCCAGACCGCGCCATCGTCGAGCCGGGCCAGCAAATATTTTGCTCGCCGCTCCAACGCATCGACGCGGCGGCCCTTCAGGCGCTGCACGAAACGCTCCGGAAACGGGAAACGCAAATCGGCGCGCTTCAGGCTGGCGCGTTTGATGCGGCGCCCCACCAACGCCGGCGCCAAGCCGCGCCGCACCGTCTCCACTTCTGGCAATTCAGGCATGCGGCGAAACGCCTGCGCAAACCGCGAAAATCCGACGGGAAAGCATGACGTTCCGATATAGCCCCGGGACCGGCCCGCCGCTATGGTCCGCGCCGCCATGACAGACGAAACCGCCTCGTTCGGATTTGAGGACGTGCCGAAGGCCGAAAAGGCCTCCCGCGTGCGCGCCGTGTTCGACAACGTGGCCTCGAAATACGATCTGATGAATGACGCCATGTCCGGCGGCATGCACCGGATTTGGAAAGACGCGGCGGCGGCGAAGCTCAATCCACAACCAGGCGAAATCATTCTCGACGTCGCCGGCGGCACCGGCGACATCGCCCGGCGGCTGAAGAAACTCGGCGACGGCGCCGCGCAGCGGCGCGGCCTGGCGGCGCCGGAAATTCACGTCGCCGACATCAATGCCGAGATGCTCGAAGCGGGCCGCGCGCGCGGCGAAGATGGCCTGACCTGGACCGAGGCCGATGCAGAGCATCTGCCCTACCAGGATTGCTTCGCCGACGCCTACATCATCAGCTTCGGCATTCGGAACTGCACCGACATCGCCGCCGTGCTGCGCGAAGCGCATCGCGTGCTGAAGCCGGGCGGGCGCTTCTTCTGCCTGGAATTCTCGCGCCTGGCCGTCGGCGGGCTCGAGCCGGTTTATGATTTCTATTCCTTTAAGGCGATCCCGGCCTTGGGGAAATTGCTCGCAAATGACCCGGATTCTTACCGATATCTGGTCGAATCCATTCGCCGGTTTCCGGATCAGGAAACGTTTTTGGCTATGATCCGTGAGGCGGGGTTTCAGCGCGCGGCCTATCGCAACATGGCCGGCGGGGTGTGCGCGCTGCACTGGGGTTGGAAGATTTAGTGTTCTCCTGGATCGGACATAGCTGGCGTTTGATGCGGGTGGCCTGGACGCTGGCCCGCTTCGACGTGCTGTTGCCCGAAGAATATTACGACCGCTACTCGCTGCCGCTGCAGGCGACGCATACGGCGTTGCGCGTGATCGCGAAGCGCCGGCGCGGCCGCAGCGTCGGTGCGCGGCTGGCCAAAGCGCTGGAGCGGCTGGGTCCGGCTTACGTGAAGGTGGGACAATTCCTGGCCACACGGCCGGACATGATCGGCGTGACCGTGGCGCAAGAGCTGGGCCGGCTGAAGGACCGCCTGCCGCCCTTCTCGCGTACGGCGGCGCTCGACACCATCAATGCGGAGCTCGGCGCAACCGAACAACTCTTCGGGGCGATATCAGAAGCGATGGCGGCGGCTTCGATCGCGCAAGTGCACCAGGCGATCATCCCGCGTCAGGGCGTGGTGGCGATCAAGGTGCTGCGCCCCCGCATTGAAAAGAAAATGGCGCGGGAGATGGCCGCACTGCGCTTCCTGGCGCAGGCCATCGAATTGTTCTCGCCGCAATCGCGCCGGCTCGAGCCGGTGCAATTCATCGACACCGTCTCCTCGGCCATGGAGCGCGAACTCGATCTGCGGCTCGAGGCAGGCGCGGCGGCTGAATTCCGCGAAGTGGCGGAGAAGGACGGCTTCCTGACCGTGCCGGAGATTGATTGGTCGCGGTCGTCCAAGCGCGTGCTGACGCTCGATTGGATCGACGGCGTGCCGCTGACGGACGCAAAGGGACTCGACAAAGCTGGCGCCGACCGAAGCGCGCTCGCCATCGCCATCACCCGCGGCTTCCTGGCGGCGGCGCTCGATTACGGGTTCTTCCACGCCGACATGCACGAGGGCAATCTGCTCTACGGCAAGGACGGCAAGCTCTGGGTGGTCGATTTCGGCATTATGGGCCGCATCGGCCACAAGGAGCGGCGCTATCTGGCGGAAATCCTCTACGGCTTCCTGCGGCGCGATTATCGCCGCGTCGCCGAGGTGCACCAGGAAGCGGGCTACGTGCCGGAGAAATTCACGGTCGAGGAATTCGCGCAAGCACTGCGCGCCATCGGCGAACCGATCTTCGGCAAAACCGCCGAAGCGATCTCGATGAGCCGCCTGCTGCTGCAATTGTTCGACGTCACGCATCTGTTCGGCATGCATTTGCGGCCGGAACTGGTGCTGCTGCAGAAAACGATGGTGCAGGTTGAGGGCGTGGCGCGCGGGCTCGACCCGCAACACGACATGTGGAGCGCATCGCGGCCGATCGTGGAGCGCTGGGTGCAGCGTGAGCTGGGCCCGGAAGCGGTGGCGCGGCGCGGCATCGACGAAGCCGCCCACGGTTTCGCGGCCCTGCGCCGGTTGCCGCACACCTTGACGGCGATGGAAGCGGCCGCGCGCAAGGTGAGCGCGGAGGCGCCGCGCGAAGAGCGGCAATGGTATCAGATGCCGGTGTTCTGGATCGGCATGTTGGCCGGCGGCGTGCTGGGCCTGGTGCTGACCGCGGGCGATGGCGCCCGCGATACGCGCCAGCCCGCGCCGACGATGGCGATTGAAACACCGGCCCAAGCCGATGTGCCGGCAGCGCCGCGCGTCGATCCCGATGCGGATTTGCGCGCGCAGAGCAATGGCGAAGCGGCGGCGGCGCCGGATCAGGCGCCGGCGGCGGATGCTGGGCAGGAGGCGGCGCCATGAGCGGCAAGCGCGTGCTTCTCATCATTGGCGGCGGCATCGCCGCCTATAAGAGCCTCGACCTGATCCGGCGGCTGAAGGAAACCGGCGCGGCGGTGCGCGTGGTGATGACGGAAGCCGCGCAGCGTTTCGTCACGCCGCTTGCCGCCGGGGCGTTGGCGGGCGAGCGCGTGTTCACCGACCTGTTCGACCAGGCGCAGGAGTTCGATGTCGGCCACATCCGGCTGGCGCGCGAATGCGATCTCATCATCGTCGCTCCGGCGACCGCGGATTTGATGGCGAAGGCCGCACATGGCCTGGCCAACGATCTCGCCTCGGCGGTGCTGCTGGCGAGCGACAAGCCGGTGCTGATGGCGCCGGCGATGAACCCGCACATGTGGGCGCACGCCGCGACACAGCGGAATGTCGCCGCGCTGCAGGCCGACGGCCTGTGCTTCATCGGCCCGAACGAGGGCGAAATGGCCGAACGTGGCGAGCGCGGCGTTGGGCGCATGGCCGAGCCCGACGAAATTCGCGACGCAGCGCTGGCGCTTCTGAGCGCGGGCCCGCTTGCGGGCAAAAGCGTCATCGTCACCGCCGGGCCGACCCTGGAAGCGATCGACCCGGTGCGCTTCCTGTCCAATCGCTCAAGCGGCAAGCAAGGCTACGCCATCGCCGCTGCTTTGGCGGATTTGGGCGCGCAGGTGACCTTGGTGTCCGGACCAACGAATTTGGCGGCCCCAGCAGGCGTGACGCGCGTCAGCGTGGAATCGGCGCGGGAAATGCTGGATGCCTGCGAACGGGCGCTGCCGGCGGACGCCGCGATCATGGTGGCGGCTGTAGCGGATTGGCGCCCTAGCCGGCCCGCGGATGAGAAGATCAAAAAGGACAAGGTCGGCGCGCCGCCTTCGATCGCGCTGGAGGAGACGCCCGACATTCTCGCCACCCTCTCCAGGCCCAGCAAGAAACGGCCGAAGCTGGTGATCGGCTTCGCCGCTGAAACCGAGAACGTCGAAGCGCATGCGCGCGCCAAGATCGCCAAGAAGGGCTGCGACTGGATCGTCGCCAATGACGTTTCCGGCGATGTCATGGGCGGCGGCGAAAACGAAGTGCTGCTGATCAAGAAAGACGGCGCCGAGGCGTGGCCGCGCATGGCGAAGCAGATGGTGGCCAAGAAACTGGCCGGCGAAATCGCCACGGCGCTCTCGGGCAAAACCCGCGGCCGGAAATAGACTCGAAGGCCACCTCGCTCTAGCCTTGCGCACTGAGCTTTTCATGAAACTCCGCAGCATTGTCATCGGCTTTGTCGCGCTCGCCGCCGCCGCCGCCGCGGGCGGGCTGAGCTTTGTCGCCTACCAAGCTGATCACGATCCGCAATACGCCAGCGTCGTCAGCATCGCCGACGCGGCGACCTATCAAGACCCTACTTTGATCGAGCGGGCGTGGGCGCTGCCGGTGGCGGCGCTCTATCGTGAGGGCGGCTACGAATACCAAGCCAATCCGAGCTTCTGCGGACCGGCCAGCGCCGCCAACATGATGCAATCGCAAGGCGTGGACGTCGATCAGCGCGGCGTCATCGAGGGCAGCAATGTACGCCCGATCTTCGGCTTGCTGCCGCGCGGGGTTTCGTTGAACACTGAGGCCGAACTGGTGCGCGCGGCGTCCGGCCAGCCCGTAGAGGTGCTGCGCGATCTCACGCTTGAGCAATTCCGCGCGCACATTGCCGAGAGCAACGATCCTGACGTGCGCTACATCATCAACTTTCACCGCGGTCCGCTTTGGGGCAGCGGGCACGGACACTTCTCTCCCGTGCTCGGCTATCTCGCAGATGCGGATCTGGTGTTCGTCGGCGACGTGAACGACGCGTTCAGGCCCTTCCTCGTGCCGACGGCGCGGCTGTTTGAGGCCATGGATACGATCGACAGCGACGGTAATTTGAAGCGCGGCCTGCTGAGAATAGATGTGTCGGCGCCCCCGCGGGCTTGACGGCGGCGAAGCGCCCTCGCCTGGGAAATAGAATCAGGCCGGCCGCCGCGTCGTTTCATCACAGCTTCGTGCAGGGCGGCTATTTTCTCGCGCGCGAGGGCTTCTCTCGCGCCGGACGAAGCGCTATGTACCCCGCTCCCGAACATCACCCACGATGTGCGCCTTCCGCGCCAAGGAAACCTGATGGCCAATCACACGATGCAGGAACGCATGGACGCCGCCGCCGAGGCGAAGCGCACCATGCTGGAGAAGTTCAAACAGAAATCGGCGGCGCAAGCCGATCCCAGGCAGCAGGAAGAGAAGCTGCGCCAGGCGCAGGAGCGCGACGCCAAGCGCGCCGTCGCCGAAGAGAAGCGCCGTGAACGCGTTGAGATGGAAAAGCTGCAACGCAAGATCGCAGCGGAAGATAAGGCCAAGGCCGACGCCGAGGCGGCGCGCCTCGCCGCCGAGGATGCTGAACGCAAGCGCGTGGCCGACGCCGAGGCCGCCGAAATCCTGGCCTTCGAACAAAAGGCGCGCCGCGATCTGAAGTACGCCGCGCGCAAGGCGCGCCAGTCCGGCAAGCGCTAGTCCTAGCGCTTCCGCTTCTTCTTGCCGCGCGCCACCTCGGTGGCTAGTGCGTCGAGCTTGTGGACCCAAAAGCCCCGGAAGCGGTCGACCCATTCATCCACTTCGCGCAAGGGCGCGGCGTCCACCCGATAGAGGCGCCGCGGCCCCTCTGCGCGCGCGTGAGCGAAGCCGCTCTCGCGCAGCACCCGCAAATGTTGCGACACCGCCGGCTGGCTGATCCGGAATTCGCGCTGAATGACGGCGACGATCTCGCCGGAGGATTGCTCGCCCTCGGCCAGCAATTCGAGGATGCGGCGCCGCACCGGATCGCCCAGGACGTCGAAAGCGTGCATCAGCCCTCGCCGCTGTAGAATTTACGCGTGAGCTCAGCGCGCTCCCGCGCGGCGTCGGCGTCCGAGCCAGCGGCGGCGTCGGCCCTACCCCAATCCTCCGCCGAGCCCCGCAAGAAGCGCTTGGCGTCGGGCGTCGAATGCCAATTTTCGTCTGATTCCGGCGGCTTCGTGGCGCTCGGGTCGGCGAGATGGCGGTCCAACCCCATCAAGCCCAGTTCCCAGCCGACGCCCACAGCGCCGGGACCGAACTTGTCCCAATGCTCCTCCGGATGCGCGATGTGGCGCAGTTCGAGCCGCGCGCCAGCGCCAGCTTCGCGTAGGCTGACCTCAACCCAGCTGACGCCGCCGGCGAATTCCCACGTCAACGCCAGTTCGCGCGGCGGTTCGCAGCGAGTGATGGTTCCGCCGGCATTGCCTTGCACCTGATATCTGCCGCCGAGCTTGAACTCGCCATGCACCGGCGCGAACCAGCGCGGCAAGCGCTCCGGATTGCTGATCGCGTCCCAGAGATCCTCGATGTCGGTGTCGTAGTCGCGCGACGCGACGACGATTTTCGCCGCCTTGCCCTCATAGCTTTCGTTGCGCACCTCGCGCGTGACCGCGCCGATCAGGCGGGCGATGTCGTCGCTCATCTCACACTCTCCAATCGTATAAGTTGTTGCTTATACGATTGCGACGTAACGCGCAAGAGGGTTAGCGCGCGTTGACGTTGGTGAAGCGTGCGTGAACGCGAAGCGCGTCGTGCTTTACGTGGGATTAAGCGCAAAGGCTTACCACTAAGCCTGCAATGCGAGGCGATGATGAGTGAGAGTGCTTGGGACATCGACGAGATCGATGCTGAAACGCGGGCGGCGCTGGAAGCGGCCGCGTCTGAGCGCGGGATCACGCTCGACGAATTGATCGGCGACGCGGTGCTGATGTCGCTGATCGAGGCGGAGCCCGATCCGGATGAGGCCGAGGTTGTGGTCAGCGCGCCGGTGAGAGCCGCGCCCTCCCGAGCCTATGTCGCTCCGGCCCCGGTCGCAGAAGCTCGCGTTGCGGCGCCCGCGCGCGAGAGCGTCGCGCTCAATCACCGGCTCGAAGCCATCGAACGCAAACTGGCGCAGACGGCGGCCAGCGTCGAAGACGCCGTCACCGCCGCCGATCGCGCCGTCATCGGCATCGGCGCGCGCCTGGACCAGGCGGCGAGCGAAGCCGACGCCGCGCATGAAGCGGCCGAAGCCGCCATCGCCCAATTGCGCGCGGCCGTCGACGCGCTCGACGAACACATCGATCATACCGCAACCAATCTGGACGTCCTGGCGAGGGCGCACGACACGCTGCGCGCACAGGTGCTGGACGACGGCGCCCTCGCCGACCAGCGCCTGACCGTGCTGGAAGAAGTCGCCGCCAGCGCCGAAAGCGGCGTCATCGCGCTGGAGCGGGCCCAGGACGAGTTGCGGCGCGCGGTGGCCAGCGATTTCCTGGCCTTCGCCATCGAGACCGACGAGAAGCTCGTTCATCACGCCGCCGACATGCGCGGCGCAGTCGAGGCCGTGGCCTCGCAAGCCGAGCATTATGCGCGCGAGATCGACGCGTTGGTCGATAGCGCCGCGGAGCGCGCGGAAGCCGGCGACGCAAGGCTCCTGGACGATCTCAACGCCACGCGCGCACTGTTCGTTACGCGCCTGGGCGAGGAATCGCAGCGTCTCGACCAGCGCATCAACAAGACTTATGACGACGCCTTCAGCCTCGCGGAATCGTTGCATCAGCGGCTGACCGACGCCGAACGCGCGCACGCCGATCTGAGCGACGCAACCCGCGCACGCTTCAGCGAAGCGGATGGGGTGGTGAGCGCGGTTGCGGCCAATCTCGCGCGTTCCGTCGAAGCCATCCACACCGAATTCGCCAGCGACATCGGCCGGGTCAGCGCCGAACAGCGCGACGCGATCGATCATGTGCGCGCGGACCTCGCTTTCTCGATCGAAAAGCTGCGCATCGAGCAGAGCGAAGGGCTGGAACATGTCGACGAAAGCGTGCGCAACGTCGTGCAAGCGCAGGCGGCGCTGGCGGCGCAAGATGCAGCGGCGGTGCGGCGCGAAATCGCCGAGGTGAACGACCGCCATACTGGCGCAGCGGCGCGGCTGCGGCTCTTGGACGAGCATGTCGCTGCGTTGCGCGGCGATTTCGACGGCTTCAGCGCCGCCAGCGAAGACCGCTTCGCCGGCTTCGAGCAAAAGGCGCAGGATCGCATTGCGAACGGCATCGCGTCATTCGCTGCGCGCATCGACGCGCTGACGGCCAATGCGGACGCCGCCGAACGACGTATCGAGCACGCCAATAAGGTCCTAAGCGGCGAAATCCAGCGGGTGGAAGCGTGCACCGAAGCGGCGCTGGCCGAAGCGGTCCAGGCGCGCAAGGCCGATTACGATGCGCTGCGGCGCGAGATCGAGCAGAACACCGCCTCGCAGCGCTCCGAGCTGGAGCAAAGCGGGCGCGCGGTGCGCGCCGCATTGGATCAAGTGCGCGTCAAAGCCGAAAACGAGATCGCCGAGCTGCAAAGCGCGCAAAAGAGCACTGCCGCACGCATGACGCTGGCGGATTCCGCGCTCGCCACCTGCTCGCGCAGCATTGAGGCGACCAGCCAGAAGATTGAAGCGCTTAGCGCGCGTCTCGACGAAGGCGACGCGCGTTACGGTAAGGATAGCGCCGACGCGCGGATTGTGTTTGAAGACATGTACAAGCGCCTCGATGCACTGGAGAGCTACAATCAGGCGCTGCCGAACGATTTCGTCGCGTCGCGACTGGAGGATTTCAAAGCGCGGCTGACGGTGCAGGAAGCGGAGGCGCGCGAAGCCGGCGAACGGCTCGCCAATTTGGCGCGTCTGGTGACAAAGGTTTCGGCGCAGGCCGATGACAACGCCACTCAGGCGGAAGATCGCCTGCACAAGATCGAGCTGGCGCTGGCCGACGTGCGGCTGGATCAATACGCGGCGCCCGAGGCGCAGCAGCCTTCGGCGGGCGGCGATGTGGCGGAATTGCGCGACGTGCTCGCCCGGGCGCTGGACGAGATCGAGCTGCGGCTCTCCGCCCTCGAGAACGCGAGCGTGGCTGAAGAGTTCACCGCACTCCGCAATCGCCTCGAAGACCGCCATATCGCGCTGGAATCGCGCACCGGACGCGCGCTCGATCAGCTGACGCGGACGATCGCCCTGCTCAGCAAGAAGTTCGCGCTCGAAGGCGGCGAAGAAGCCGCCGGCCCAGCCGACGACCTGGCGCAGACCGCCTAGGGCGGCGGCGCTGGGCCGAACGGCGCCAGCGCCAAGCGCGGCAGCTGCTGATCCGGCGCATCGCCCGCCCCGATCGGCATATCCGGCGTGCGCGCGTGCGGGCTCCAGGAGGCGAACAACCGGTCCCACACCGTCAACAGCGACGCGTAATTCGCATTGGTGTCAGCACGCACGGTGTGATGGTGCACCCAATGATGCGACGGCGTGACGATGATCACCCGCAGAGCGCGCTCCAGCGATGCTGGCAGACGGACATTGGAATGATGAAACAGAGCCGCCGCGAGCAGAAGCGCGTCGAACACCAGCAATGACGCTATCGGGATCTCCGCCGCAACGATCAGAGGCGCACGCGCCAGCGCCGAAATCAGAACCTCGCCCGGATGAAAGCGCAGCGCAGAGCTGGCGTCGAGGAAGCGATCGAGATGGTGCACGCGATGAAAGCGCCAGAGCGGGCGCCATTCATGATTGGCGCGATGCCAAGCGTAGGTCCAGAGATCGAGCAGCGCGAGATCGATCAGAAGCCAAGCCCAAAGTGGGGCCTGCGGGCGCGTCCAGAGGTCGACAGACGCCGCGGCAAGAGCGATGGGCATGATGATGATCGGATTGATCAGCGCATTGCCGGCCCATAAGCCCAGATTGCGTAGATAGCGCGGGCCGTCGCTATGTGGCGGCCGCACCGCGGCCGGCGCCAATCGCTCGCCCAAGGCGAGCACGGCGAACCAGAGCCCAAGGACGGCGAGCTTTGCCGAGAGAAACGCTTCGATCACGCTTTGGACGCGCCGCAGCTGGCGCCGCCGAGCACGCAGAAACTGGCGCAATATTTGTGATTGAGCGGCACTGGCTTGGCCGCTTGGCGCAGGGTGGCGCCGAGTTCAAATTGGGTGTCGTAGGGCAGCAGCGTGCAGGCCAAGACCGCAGGGGCTTCGGCGCCTTTGCGCTTCACCACCATGCGCGCACTGGCGCACATCACTTCGCGCGGGTCCTTCTTGAGGATGCCCCAGCAGGCGGTAGTGATCTCGGGCGGATCGGCGCCCATGTCCATTTCCGGAAAGATCACCAGAGCGGCCGGATCGGCGGCGTCAAGTTTCACGCCGATCTCATCGAACAGAGTTTGAAAGCGTTGACGCAAGGCGTGCTCGGGCTCGTGCGCGAAGCCGCGGCCGGCGACATCCAGGTTGAAGCCATGCGTGGCGAGCCAGCGCAGACCCTCAAGCGTCTTCGCGTAACTCCCCGCGCCGCGCTCTGCGTCGTGCACGGCCGGACTGGGATCGTCGAGCGAGACGCGCAAACGCAGGCGCTTGCCGTAGCGGGCGTTCAGATCGAGCAAAGCGGCCTTGTGACGCTGCATTGGCCGCATCGCGTTGGTGAGCACCAGCGCCTCGAAATCACGCGCCAGTGTGAGTTCCAGAATGGAGAGGAAGGCGCGGTTCATGAACGGCTCGCCGCCGGTGAACCCGATCAGGCGTGTGGGTAAGCGGTCGCGCGCGATCTCATCAAGGTAGGTTTCGACGTCGGCGTAGCTCAGATAGGCCAGCCGATCGTTGCGTGGGCTGGATTCGATATAGCAATGGCCGCAGGTGATGTTGCAAAGCGTGCCGGTGTTAAACCACAGCGTCTCCAGCGCATGCAGCGGCGCCACTGCCCGCTCCTCGCCCTTGGCGGTGCGCAGCGGATTGCTGAACTTTAGCGCGCCGGTATCGGCCATTGCGGCGGGCTCCTTTGCGGCGGCGGCGAATCCGGCTTAACCGCCTTCTCATGAATACGCCGCCTGTCCGGGTCCAGATTACAACCCTGCCGCACTTCGAGGGTCTAGCCCTGCCCGCCTACGAAACCGCGCTTTCGGCCGGAATGGATTTGCGCGCCGCCGTGCCCGAGGACGCGCCGGTGACGCTGCAGCCCGGCGAGCGGACGCTGACGCCGACGGGGATCGCCATGGCACTGCCGCCCGGTTACGAGGCGCAGGTGCGGCCGCGCTCCGGCCTGGCGCTGAAGCACGGCGTCACCTGCCTCAATTCACCGGGCACCGTGGACGCCGATTATCGCGGCGAGCTGAAAGTGATCCTGATCAATCACGGCCAAGAAGCCTTCACCATCCGCCGCGGCGAACGCATCGCGCAAATGGTGATTGCCGCGGTGACCCAGATCGCGTGGGAGCGTGTGGACGCGCTTTCCGAGACCGAGCGCGGCGCTGGCGGCTTCGGCTCCACCGGGCGAGGTTAGTCCGACAACAGACCGACGAAAGACCGGCGCTTGCGGCGCGGAGCGGGCTCGTGCGCCGCCGCTTCCTCGTGCGCCGCGTCGCGGACGGCCGCGGCCGCTTCGGCGATTTCAGCGCGGTCCTCGGCGGCGATGTGGATTTCAGCGCCATTGCCGCGTGACGCTTCGATGGCGCGACGGAAGGCGATCGGGTGCGCCATCGGCGGAAACACGATCTGCGCCTCGCCGGTGCCGGTGACCATGACGCGGCCATAGCCGAACAATTTGCCCCAGATCGATTGCACCAATTGCACGCCCTCGATGCCTTCGGTGGCGAGCTCCTCGGTGCGGACGTTGAGCCAGCCGCGCTTCAACACCACGCGCTTGTTGGTGACCGCGAATTGCGTCGTGGACATGTGGATTGCGGCGCGCAGGAAGATGAAAAGGCCGACGACGATGACGCCCAGCACGATGAGCGCAGCCCAGGCCCCGAACCAATAGATCGCCGGCCATTTGCCGCGAATGTAGATTTCTTCGCCCGGGGCGAGGCTCTTATCGATGTAGGACATTTGGCGCGACTCCGGCATTCGCCGAGCCAACGCGCATATAAGTTCCACGGTTCCCTAGTCTGGGCGGCGCTGCATCGCTTCGAACAGCGTGCGCGCCTGGCGCAGGCCGATGGCGGTTTCGCTGTTGGTTTGGCGCCGCCACAACACCAACACGGCGCCGAGCACCGCTGCGATCATCGCCCATGGCGAGACGATCCACGCCGCCGCGGCGAGCGAGAAATAATAGGTGCGCACGCCTTTGTTGAAGGCGGCGTAGGCCGGATTGATGATTTGCACGGCGGCGCGGACGAAATCCTCGTGATGCTCGATCTGGTCGCGTTCCGGCGCGCCGCCGAACAGAGCCAAGGCGTAGTTCATCTGCCGGATCGACCAGACGAAATCGAAGAAGCCTTTCGTCAGCGTCGCCAGGATGAGCGCGATCTTGGCCTCGATCAGCCAGTCGGGTGCGGCGGCCACGATCATCAGATGCCGCATCGCCGCCAGCATGTCGGCGCCGCCGAACAAGAGGCCGGCCGCGGCGGCGATCAGCAGCAGATTGGTGGAGGCGAAGAAGGACGCCGAACTCAGCTGATGACCGAGCAAATTGGAATCGGCGATGCGGTTCTCGCGCGCGACGAAGCGGCGCATCCAGGCCTCGCGTATGGCCGGCATGTCGACATTGATGGCGCCGTGTCCGCCGACCCGTTGGCGCAGCATCGGCTCATAGACGAGCCAGGCGGCGATAAAGATCGCGCCGGCGGCGATATCGGCGTAACTCACGGTCGCGAAGCTTAAGCTGCGCCGCGCAGACGCGCAAAGCCGTTCCCTCGACCGCTGCGCCGCGAAAAGGCTATAAGCCGGGCATGTTCAGCCGCGATGAACACGAGCGCTACGCGCGCCATATTCTGCTGAAGGAGATCGGCGGCGCGGGCCAGCAAATGGTGAAGCGCGCCAATGTGACGCTGGTCGGCGTCGGCGGGCTTGGCGCCCCGGCCGCGCTTTATCTGGCCGCCGCGGGCGTCGGCCGGCTGCGGCTGATCGACCATGACATCGTTTCGCTCTCCAATCTGCAGCGTCAGATCATTTTCAGCGGCATGGATGTAGGCGCATCAAAAGTGGAGCGCGCGCGCGAAGTGCTGAGCGCGCTCAACGGGCATGTCGAGGTCGAGGCCGTGCGCAAACGGCTGACGGCGGACGACGCGGCGGAGCTTCTGCGCGGCGCGGATGTGGTGCTCGACGGATCGGACGATTTCGAGACCCGCTACGCGGTGAACGCAGCCTGCCACGAGAACGGACAGATTCTGGTGAGCGGCGCAGTGGGGCGCTGGACCGGGCAAGTCGCCACGTTCAAGTCGGGACTGACCAAGAGCGCGGCCCCGGCCCAACGCCTGCCCTGCTATCGCTGCCTGGTGCCCGATATTCCCCCCGACGCCGACACCTGCGCGCGCACCGGCATCGTCGGGGCGCTCACCGGCGTGATCGGGGCGATGATGGCGTTGGAGGCGATCAAGGAAATCACCGAAGCGGGCGAAAGCCTCGCCGGCCGGCTGATGCTGTACGATGCGTTGGCCGCGACTATGCGAACCACCACGCTCAAGCGCGACCCCGCCTGTCCGGTGTGCGCATGAGTCCGGACGAAGCGCGGACGTTGCTGATCGAAGCGGCGCGCCGCGATAGCGAGATGCGCACACGGCTGGCCGCGGATGGCTCGCTGTTCCAGGGCTACCATCCGGAGATGGAAGCCGTGCACCTCGACAACGCACGCCTGCTGGAATGGGTGATCGACGAGATCGGCTGGCCGGGGCGAAGCAAAGTGCAAGACGATGGCGCCGGCGCGGCTTTCATCATCCTGCAACACGCGATCAGCCGGCCCGACTTGCAGCGGCGCGGATTGACGCTGCTGATGGACGCGATCGCCGCCGGCGACGCCAACGCGCTCGACGCCGCTTATCTCGCCGACCGCATCGCTTCATTTGAGGATCGGCCGCAAGTTTTCGGCACGCAATTCGATTGGGACGAGAACGGCCAGCTCTCGCCGCGTCCCGTCGCCGAGCCGCAGGGACTGGACGAGCGACGCGCGAGCGTAGGCCTGCCGCCGATGGCGGAAACCATCGCCGCCATGCGCGCCAACGCCGCCGCCGAGGGCGAGCGTGCGCCCAGCGACCTTGCGACGCGGCGCGAGGCGTTCGAGACTTGGGCAAGGCGCGTCGGTTGGCGCGCTTGACGCGCCGGGCGCGATCCCGATGCTAGCCGCTCGTGGGAGGCGCGTATGGGACGGCTGGTTGTTGGATTGCTGGTGCTGGTGGGGCTTGCCGCGCTGATCGCGACGGCGGGCTATTTCACATTTCGGCGCGGCGACATCCCCTACGAAACGCTGGCGGCGAAATACGAAAGCGCGGCGTCGCGCTATGCCGATCTGCCGAGCGGCGTGCGCATGCATTACCGCGACCAAGGGCGGGCGGCGCCGGCGCAGACGCTGCTTCTGCTGCACGGCTATTCCTCATCACTGCATTCCTGGGAAAGCTGGGTGCATGAGCTTGGCGGCGAATATCATGTCGTCAGCGTCGATCTGCCCGGGCATGGGCTGACGCGCGCGCCGGCAGGCTATCGCGCCAACATCGAAGCGTTTCGCGATGAAGTGGAGGCGTTCGCTGATGCCATCGGCCTCGACCGCTTCGTCATCGCCGGCAATTCCATGGGCGGCAATGTGGCGTGGGAATATACGCTTGCGCACCCGGAGCGGGTCGATGCGCTGATCCTGGTGGCTTCATCCGGATGGGAAGAGGAGGCGGCGCAGAACGAGCGCGATCCGCTGATTTTCCGCCTGCTGCGCAATCCGATCGCGGCGCCGCTCTTGCGCGATCTCGACAACACGCGGTTGATCCGGCAGGGCTTGGAAGCCTCGTTCGTGGATCAGGCTTTGGTCGATGACGCCATGGTCTCACGGTACGCCGATTTATCGCGCGCGCCGGGGCATCGCGACATTCTGCTGCAATTGGGCTTGGGCTTCCGCGACCGCAATTACGCCACGCCGGAGCGTTTATCGGCAATCGTCGCGCCGACTCTGATCATGCAGGGCGCGGCGGATAATCTTGTTTCGCCGGCGGACGCGCCGAAATTTCGCGACGCCATCGCCGGCTCGGAACTGATTTCGCTCGACGGCGTGGGGCACCTGCCGCAGGAAGAGGTTCCCGCGGAGACGGCCGCCGCGGTTCAGGAATTCCTCGGCCGCCACAACAACGATGAAGAGGCTGCCATCGCCGCGCAATAACCGCGCGCAAGCGCGGCCCATGAGAGGATCGCATGTCGCTCTCACGCCGCTCGCTTCTGATCGCCGCGTCGCTCGCCGCGACGCCGCGGCCGGCCTGGGCGCAAAACCTCTCAGCGGGCGCGTTCACCCATGGCGTCGCATCGGGCGATCCTCTGGCCGATGGCGTTATGCTGTGGACGCGCTTCGTGCACGCCAATGACGGCCGCATCGCCTGGGAGGTCGCGGCGGATGACACGTTCGCAGCGCCAGTCGCGCGCGGCGAGGCTGTGGCGGCGCCGCATCATGATTTTTGCGCAAAGATCGATGTGCGCGGGCTGGCCCCGGGGCGGCGCTATTTTTATCGCTTCCTCTCGGCCTCGGGCCCCTCGCCCACTGGGCGCACGCTGACCGCGCCTGCCACGGACGGAGAAGCGCTGACGATTGCGCTCTTCTCCTGCTCGAATCTGCCGTTCGGTTACTTCCATGCGTATGGCGACGCCGCCGAACGCGACGATATCGATCTGGCGCTGCATGTTGGCGATTATCTCTACGAACTGCCTCGCGGCGCTTATCCCAGCGCCGAGGAAGCCGTGCCAGGGCGCGAAATCGAGCCGGCTGGCGAAACGCTATCGCTGCAGGACTATTACCAGCGCTACGCCGCCTATCATCGCGATCCCGATCTCCTGGAATTGCGGCGGCTGAAACCGATGGCCGCGATCTGGGACGATCACGAGATCGCCGACAACGCCTGGAGCGGCGGCGCGCTGGGTCACAATCGCAATGACGGCGATTACCCGACGCGCGCGGCTGCGGCGATGAAGGCGTATTTCGATTGGATGCCGATACGCGCCGGCGCCGGGGCGGCGGTAACGCGAACACTGGATTGGGGCGGGCTTGCGCGCATTCTGTTGCTCGACACGCGGCTCGCCGGACGCACGGCGCAGCTTGCCTACAATGCCGCGCTGGTGCGGCGGCTGATGGCGAGCGGCGCCGGCGGCGAAGAGGCGCGGCGCGCGTTCGAAGCGCAATTGAACAATCCCGCCCGCAGCATTCTCGGCGCAACACAAGAGCAATGGCTGTCTCAAGCGCTGGCGCACTCGAAGGCGGCGGGCCAAACTTGGCAAATTATTGCGCAGCCGCTGGTGACGGGGGATCAGCACGCCAATGCCGACATGTTGGCTTTGCTGCCGGAGCGCGGATCCAGTAATGCGCGGCGCTATTTTGTCGCCGGGGTGACGCTGAGCGGGCTTGGCTTGCCTTGGAACCTGGATGCCTGGGCAGGCTATCCAGGCGCGCGGGCGCGGCTCCTGCAAGCCTGCGCCGACCACGCGAACAACGCGCTCGTACTTGGCGGCGACAGTCACAATTGCTGGGTCAACACCTTGGCGGCGCCCAACGACCCGGCCCGGGTAGCGGCGATCGAATTCGCCGGCGGCAGCGTCACCTCGCCGGGGTTCGAGCGCAGCTTGAGCAATGCCGCGCCGGGCGAACGGGAAAGACGGATGCGTTCAGCCAACCCGCAGCTGGCGTTCTGTGATCTCACCCATCGCGGCTATGCGCTGCTGCGCCTGACGCGCGCGGCTTGCGAGGCGGAATGGCGCGCCTTTGCCGACGTCCGCAATCCGCAACGCGGCGACGCTATGGTCACGCGCATCAGCGCCGCGGCGAGCGCGGCAGGCGGGCCCGGCGCTTGGAGCGTGCAGGCTTAGGCTTGCGCCGAAGCGCGGCTTTCGCCAAGGCTCGGCCATGAGCACCTGGCTGCGCGACGCCGTCATCTACCAAATCTATCCCCGCTCGTTTCGCGATTCGAATGGCGATGGCGTCGGTGACCTCCGCGGCGTCACGGAAAAGCTCGACTACGTCGCCAAACTCGGCGTCGATGGAATCTGGCTTTCGCCATTCTTTCGCTCGCCGATGAAGGATTATGGCTACGACGTCTCCGACTACGTCGATGTCGATCCGCTGTTCGGCGCCATGTCGGATTTCGAGGCGCTGATCGCGCGTGCGCATGCGCTGGGCCTGAAAGTGATGATCGATCTGGTGTTTTCGCACTCGTCCGATCAACACGCCTGGTTCAAGGAAAGCCGCGCCAGCCGCGAGAATGCGCGCGGCGATTGGTACGTGTGGGCCGATCCGAAACCAGACGGTTCGCCACCGAACAATTGGCAAGCGATGTTCGGCGGCCCGGCTTGGACGTGGGATGCGCGGCGGCGGCAATATTATCTGCACAATTTCCTGCCCGAACAGCCTGACCTCAATGTGCGGAATCCTGCGGTTCAGGATGCGCTGCTGGACGTAACGCGCTTCTGGCTCGGCCGCGGCGTGGACGGCTTTCGCCTCGACGTGGCGAATTTCTATGTTCACGACGCGCAATTGCGCGACAATCCGGCGCTGCCGTTGAAGACAATTCCGCCGCGCCCGCACCAGATGCAGCGCCACCTCTACGACCGCACGCAGCCAGAGACGCTGCAATTCATCGCGCGTTTCCGCGCGCTGCTGGATCAGCACGGCGCGGCCAGCGTTGGTGAGATCGAGGATGAAGAGCCGCTGAAAGTGCAGCGCGACTATACGGACGGCGAGGATCGTCTGCACACCGCATATTCGTTCTACCTGTTGCGTCAGCGCGAGATGATTCCCGCGGCCATCGTGGAAGCGATGCGCGGCTGGGACGGCGCGCGCGGCTGGCCATCCTGGAGCCTTTCCAATCATGACGTGATCCGCTTCCCGACACGCCTCGCCGGCGACGACGCGCAGCGCACGAAGCTGATGCTGATGCTGCTGCTTGCGCTCCGCGGCACGCCCTTCTTGTTTCAGGGGGACGAGCTTGGCCTGCCGCACGCCGACGTGCCGTTCGAGCGGCTGCGAGACCCCGAGGCGATTGCGTTTTGGCCCTCGGGCATCGGCCGCGACGGCGCGCGCACGCCGATGCCCTGGACGCGCGACGGCGATGTCGCGGGCTTCACCGCCGCGCAAGACGCGTGGCTGCCGCTCGATCCGCGCCATCGCGCGCGCGCTGTCGATGCGCAGGAAGGCGATGCGGATTCGGTGCTGGCGTTCACGCGCGCAATGCTCGCGCTGCGCAAAGCCAGTCCGGCGCTGCGAACGGGCGAATTTGTTCTGCGCGATGCGCCGGACGGCGTGCTGGCGTTCGACCGCCGCGAGGGCGGACGCGGCATGACCTGCCTGTTCAATCTCGGCGCGAGCGTAGCCGATCTGCCCCTGCCCGCAGGCGCGGTGAGCATGACCGTCGGCGCGGTTTCGGTGGCCGATGGGCAGGTGTCGCTGGACCCCTATTCCGGGCTGCTGGCCGAATTCTGAGGCGTAAAGGCTGGCCAACAAGGCCGCTACATTATAACGTCCCCGGCGCGATGAAGAGGAAACGCAGAACCGCGCCTCGCACCCGCGCCGGCTTCGCTGGCCTGCAAACCATGGCGACGAGCCTGGTTGCGCTGTTCGCGCTCGCCTTCAACGCCCTCGCGATCCAAACCCACGTCCATCCGCTTTCGCCGCCTGTCGCGGCAGCGATTGAGCAAGGTGTCGAGGCGCACGGCGGCGCTCATGTCGTCGCCGCGGTCGATAAGCCGTTGTGCGCGCTTTGCCTTGCACTCGCGGCGTCCGGACGTGCAACGCCGCCGGCTGGAGCGGCGATCGCAGACGAACCGGGCGCGGCGGCTCTCGATACGCTGCCGGCGCCCGTGCAGCACGCGCGCCTGCTCTCGCACGCGTGGCTCAGCCGCGGACCGCCTATCGCCCTCTAAGCACCAGCGCGCCCGCATGACGGGCGCAGTGCGCGCCGCGCGTGCGCGCGTCATTCCGCATCGCTTAGAGGCCTTCGATGAAACGTACCGATTTTCTACGCGGCTTCGCCGCCGCCGCCGCCGTCTTCCCAGCCAGCGCGCTGGCGCAGAACACCGTCACCGAACCTGAGATCGTCGTCACCGCGCCGCTGGAAGGCGCAGCGATCGAGAGCCTGCAAGGCGCGGCTATCCTTAGGCGCGATGAGATCGTTGAAACGCTGAATGGCGGATTGGGCGACACACTCGACAGCCAGCCCGGCGTCGCCACCACGTTTTTTGGCGCGGGCGCTAGCCGGCCGATTATCCGTGGCCTTGGCGAAGATCGCGTGCGCGTGCTGCAAAACGGCATCGGGGCCATCGACGCCTCCACGGCGAGCCCGGACCACGCCGTCACCTCGGACGGGCTCGACGCCGAGCGCATTGAGGTGCTTCGCGGCGCAGCGGCGCTGGCCTATGGCGGCAACGCCATCGGCGGCGTCGTCAACGTGATCGATCAGAGCATCCCCACCCGCACGGTGGAGGGCGCGGAATTCGACGGTTTGGCGGCCTACACCAGCGTCGATGAAGGAACCCAAGGCGCGGCGAGCCTTGCCGTGGGCGGCGGGAGCTTTGCGGTGCGCGTTTCCGGTTCGCTGCGCGAAGCCGAAGATTACAGCATTCCCGGCTTTGCCCAATCCGCGGCCGCACGCGCCGAGCACGAGCATGCGGCCGGCGAAGAGGAAGCGCACGAGGAGGAGGCCTTCGGCACGGCGCCGAATTCGTGGGTGGATTTGCGCACGCTTGCGCTGGGTGGCTCGATGATTGGCGATTGGGGCTTTGCCGGGCTGGCGGTGAAGCAGACCGAAACCCAATACGGCCTGCCCGGCCACGACCACGCGCACAGCGAAGAGGAAGTGGGCGAGGAGCACGCGGACGAAGGCGGCCCGTACATCGACATGCGCCAGACCCGCGTCGAGTTGCGCGGCGACCGGCGCATTGACGTTGGCCCATTTGACCGGCTCGATTTCGGCGTTCAGCACTCGGACTATGAACACACCGAGTTCGAGGCGCCGGGCGAACCCGGCACGCGCTTCTTCAGCACCGGCGTCGAAGCGCGCTTTGAAGCGCATCACCGCGGCGGACCGCATGAGGGCGTCACCGGCGTACAATATTCCGACGTCGACTTCGAGGCGGTTGGCGACGAAGCCTTCATCAACGCTTCCAACACGCGCGATGTGGGTTTGTTCGCTGTCGAACGCTGGGACCAGGGCGGCTGGGGTTTGGAAGGCGGCCTGCGCTACGAACGGCGCGAAATCGACAACGCCGATTTCGGCGAACGCAGCTTCGACAATCTCAGCGGTTCCGCCGGGGTTTTTGTCAGGCCCATCGAGAATTGGTTCCTGGGGGCGACGCTTGCCCGCACCGAGCGGGCGCCCACAGCGATCGAATTGTTCGCCGACGGCCCTCACCTCGCCACCGCCAATTATGAGATCGGCAATCCGAACCTGTCGCAAGAGACGGCGCTCTCGTTCGAAGCGTCGGCGCGCTATGACAGCGGGCCGCTGCGCTTTGAGGTCAATGGCTTTCACGTAAGCTTCGACGATTACATCGCACTGGTAGAGCGTGGCGATTTCTGGTGGCTCGATGAGGAAACAGAAACCAGCGGCTTCGCACCGGCTGACGACGATCCAAGCATTCCAGATGAGGCCGAAGTGCTGCCGGTGTTCAACATGATTCAACGCGACGCCACATTCACCGGCGGTGAAGTCTCGTTGCGGGCGCAGCTGTTCGAGGCCGCCGGGCTTACGTTCAGCGGCGACGCAGCGATCGACTATGTCCGCGCGGAGTTCGACGGCGGCGGCGCGCCGCCGCGCATCCCTCCCCTCTCGGCGACATTAGGCTTGGAAGCGGAAAACGAGCGCTGGAGTGGGCGAATCGAGGTTGTCGACACTGCCGAGCAGGACCGCACTGCAGCGCTTGAATCGCCGACGGACGGCTACACTTTCGTCAATGCCGGGCTCGGGTTCAGACCCTTCGGCGGCGACCGGCTTGTCGTGCGCATCGACGGGCGCAACCTCACCGACGAAGAAGGCCGCGTGCATTCGTCCTTCCTCAAGGATGAGCTGCCGCTGCCCGGACGGAGCGTGCGGCTGACGCTGACGACGGCGTTCTGAAAACGAAAGCGGCCCCGGTTCTCGGGGCCGCTTCATTGCTTCGGGCTCAGAGCGTGTTGAGCCAGTTGTCGACATCGCGACGGACATCGTCCTTGGCTTTGCCGTAGCGCTCTTGAATCGCGCCTTCGAGTTGGTCGCGCTGGCCGTTGATGCGGGTGAGCTCGTCGTCGGTCAGCTCGCCCCACTTCTCTTTCGCACGGCCTTGGAATTGCTTCCAATTGCCTTTGACACGGTCCCAGTCCATGCGTCGGCTCCTCTTGTGTTGGAACGCGGAACAAACATCCGCGCCATCACAACGTGCCGAAGCGCGCGCCGTTCCGCTTTATTCAGGCGTGACATAACCCGGTCCGCGCACCACGCGTCCGGGCGTTGCGCCCGTATGTTCGCCGTCGCGCAGAACTTGCACGCCGTTCACATAGACATCGCGGACCCCAGTTGAGTAGGCATGCGGGGTTTCGAACGTGGCGTGGTCCTGGATCGCCGCCGGATCGAAGACGACCACATCAGCGAAATACCCCACTTGCAGCGCGCCGCGTTCACGGATGGCGATGGATTGCGCCGGCATCGACGTGAGCCGGCGAATGCCTTCCTCGAGCGGCATGACCTGCCGATCGCGCACGTAGCGTCCGAGGAAGCGCGCGAATGTGCCGTAGGTGCGCGGGTGCGGGTTGAATTGCATGAAGGCGCCCTCCGGCGCGAGCGAGGGCGCGTCCGAACCGATCATGGTGTGCGGCCAGCGCAGATTGCGCTCGAGATTCTCTTCGCTCATCAGCACATACGCCGTATCGACGCGTGAATTGTCCTCGATGACAAGGTCAATGATGGTGTCTTCCGGCGTGGTTCCGCGCGCAGCCGAAACTTGCGCCAAGGTCTGGCCGGTGTAGCCGCGCAGCTCCGGATTGCGGAAGCCGATCAGGATGACGTCCTCTGGGCCGCGCGTGAGTTGAAAAAGGCTCTCCCATCCCTCAGCCGGCGCACGCATCTCCCGCAAAACGCGCGCACGGATGGCGGGATCGCGCAGGCGCGCGACCCAGGCGTCGTGCCCGCCCTCTTGCACCCAAGGCGGCATGGTTGCGTCGAGCCCGGTGGCGCCGGCGACATAGGTGTAAACGTTCGCGGTGACATCGAGCCCCTCGGCGCGCGCCGCATCGAGGCGCGCAAGCCCGGCCTCGGAGAGATGCCAATTGCGCTCGCCCGCGGGCTTCATGTGATACATTTGCGCACGCGCGCCGGTGGCGCGCGCGATGGCGACCAGTTCGTCGATGGCTTCGAGATAGCGATCGCCTTCGGAGCGCATGTGGGAAATGTAGCCGCCGTTGAACTCCTGCGCGGCGGCGACCAGCGCGATCAGCTCGTCGGTCTGAGCGTAAAAAGCCGGCGCATAGATCAATGACGAGCCGACGCCCAATGCGCCCTCACGCATGGCTTGGCGCACCAATTCCTGCATGCGCGCCAATTCCTCAGGCGTCGGCGGACGATCCTCTTCGCCAAGTTCGTGAATGCGCACGCTGGTTGCGCCGACATAAGAGGCGACGTTGGTGGAGATGCCGCGCGCGACGATGTGGTCGAGATACTCGCCGAGCGTGGTCCAGGTCGGGTCGAAGCGGATATAGCTCTGCTGGCGGATCATCTCGGCGCGCATGGCGTCATTGAGCGGCCCCATCGACCAGCCTTCGCCCATCACTTCGAGGGTCACGCCTTGGCGGATGTCGCTTTGCGAACGGCCATCCTCAAGCAGCGATTCCGTGGCCCAGGAGAGCATGTTGATAAAGCCGGGCGCGACGGCGAGGCCGGCGGCGTCGCGGCGCGCAGCGGCCTGCGCCAATGAAAGATCGCCGATCGCGGCGATGCGATCGCCGTTGATGGCGACGTCGCCGACGAAAGGCGGCTGACCGGAGCCGTCATAGATGGTCCCGCCGCTGATGATGAGATCGTAACGCTCTCCCTGCGGCGGCGGCGCAGGCGTCGCGCACGCGGCGAGCGCAAACGCGATGGCGGCGGAGAACAGCGTACGTCTGAGCATGAGAACCCCCGTTTTCGCGGAGGCTAGCACGCGGGTTTAGGCTTACCCAGCGCGATCGAACACCAAAGCGATCTCACGCACGTGCGGCTCCGCGGCGCGGATGGCTGGCGCGTCGGACATAAAGGGCCGATCACCCTGGACGCTGGCATCGGCGCCGCCCGCGGCGAAGCGCACGCGTACAGCGCAATCGCCGCGCGGTCCAAGATCGCCGCCCATCCAATCGCCGACGGTTCCGCCGTAATCCCAGCCGAAGCCGAACAGTTCGAACGGGCGGCCGTTGGCGCCTTCGATCTCGACGATGGTTTGGCCGAGCGCCACGCCGTTCGGCCCGCGCCAATCGCCGGAATCGCCGCTGGTGATGACTTGCGCAGCCTGTGTCTGCGCGGGGTCGGCCCAGATCACTTCAAGCCGGCGGCGCGGGTCGTCAGGAAAGAGCACCGTGGCCTGATAGCTTTCGCCTTCGGCGCCCGGCAGCGTCTGTTCGACGACGTTGGAGAGACCGAATTGTTCGCCGAGCGTCGCCACAGTCGCGGATTCGAACACGTCGCAAGCGAGATCGAAGGCCTGGCCCGGCGTGAATTGCGGCTCGGCCGGTGCGGCCGGTTCAACCGGCGCCGGCTGACCGCAAGCGGCAAGCGTCAGGAGCGCGATGGCTGAAAGTGCGTGCTTCATGAGCTTTGACCTAGCGGGCGCGCCGCGAATGTCCACCACGCCTACAGCATCGCCGGAATGACGCGGTCGGGCGGCTTGTGGCCGTCGGCGAAGGTCTTGATGTTGACGATCACCTTTTCGCCCATGTCGATGCGGCCCTCGATGGTGCCCGAACCCATGTGCGGCAACAGCACGACATTGCTGAGCTTCTTCAGCTTCGGATTGATGGCGGGCTCGTTTTCGAACACGTCGAGCCCGGCGCCGGCGAGCTTGCCCTGCTCCAACATGCGCGCGAGCGCCGCTTCGTCGATCACCTCGCCGCGGGCGGTGTTGACGACATAAGCAGTTGGCTTCAGCAGCGCGAGGCGGCGTGGCGACAGCAAATGGAACGTCGCCGGCGTATGCGGGCAATTGACGCTGATGATGTCCATGCGGGCGAGCATCTGATCCAGGCTGTCCCAATAGGTGGCCTCAAGCTCCTGCTCGATATGCGCGGCGACGCGTCGGCGGTTGTGATAATGGATCTGCAGGCCGAAGGCGCGCGCGCGGCGCGCCACCGCCTGGCCGATGCGGCCCATGCCGATAATGCCGAGGCGCTTGCCCCAAATGCGCCGGCCCATCATCCAGGTCGGCGACCAGCCGAGGAATTGATCGGCCTCGACGATCTTCACGCCTTCGACGATGCGGCGCGGCACGGCCAGGATCAGCGCCATGGTCATGTCTGCGGTGTCTTCGGTCAGCACGCCCGGCGTATTGGTGACGGTGATGCCGCGCTGCACGGCGGTCTGGACGTCGATATTGTCAACGCCGGCGCCGAATTGAGCGATCAGCCGCAAGTTCTCCCCCGCACGCGACAAGACGCGGCCGTCGATCTTGTCGGTGACGGTGGGGACGAGGACGTCGGCGCGCGCCGCGGCGGCGGCGAGCTCTTCAGCGCTCATGGGCTTGTCGTCCGCGTTCAGTTCCGCGTCGAACAATTCCTTCATCCGGGTCTCGACCGGATCGGGCAGGCGGCGCGTGACGACGACTTTCAGTTTGTTAGCCATAAGCGGTTCCTAAACCAGAGCCGCTTCGCCTCCAAGGCGCAGCAGCGCGTCGCAGCGCGTTAAACCCGCTTTCACCCCGGCGCCTGCATGTTTTTTTCGCGCCCTCCCCGTCCGAGGAGGGAAATAGAAGACTGGATTGGGTGTGATGGTCCGCAGGCTCGCCGCCGCGCACGTCGCGGCATTTTCCGCTATCGCCATCAGTTTCTCGGCCAGCGCCGCCGACGCGCCCGTGCTTGGGCCGGATTCGAACCTGCCGGTGCCGCGCTTCGTCAGCCTCAAGACCGAGGGCGCCAATGGCCGCCAGGGCCCCGGCGTCGAGCACCGCGTGGAATGGATTTACGAGCGCGCCGGCCTGCCGCTGCAGGTGACCGCGGAAAGCGGACCTTGGCGGCGCGTGCGCGACCCTGACGGAGCGGAAGTCTGGATGCACGCGCAGAATCTGGACCATCGCCGCACGGCGTGGGTGCGCGGCGAAACGCAGGCGCGCTTGCGCACGCAGGCGCGGCCGGGCGCATCGATCACCGCCTACCTTGAGCCGGGCGTCATCGGCACGCTCACCGGCTGCCAGGGCGCCTATCGTCGTATCGCACTCAATGGCCGTGTCGGCTGGGTCGAAGCCGACGAAGTCTGGGGCGCTGAGGATTGCGCTGGCCTCTAAGGCCGGTTCGGCCCTGACGCGAAAGCCGTGGACACGCTCGCCTCAGCGGTTTGGAATTAACCAAACCGAGGGGGACCAGATGCTCAAACACGTAGCCATCGCGCTTGCCGCCACCGCGCTCGGCGCTTGCGAGACGATGCCGGAATTCATGACGCAGCCGAGCTTGGGCTCGAGCACGCAAAGCGATAGCGCCAGCCAAGGTGCGAGCACGGCTGCGGAAACGAGTGCGCCAAGTTACGGCGGCCAATCTTCGGAACAGCAATTGCTCGAACTAGAGCGGCAGCTCTCGGCCGCCGCACAAGAGCGCGGGCTCGGCAACGCGCTGGCCGGCGTGGTCGACCCCAATGACGGCTTCGTGGTGCGTTCGGGCCATCTCTACGAAGGCGCCGACCAAGTGGCTGCCGGCCTCGTGACGCCGCCATCGGCTGGGCCGATTTATTGGCAGGTCGATCGCGTGCATGTCTCGCGCGGGGGCGACATGGGCATGACCAGCGGCCGCTACGTGCAGGTGATGACGGGCGCCGAGGCCGTGCAAGGCCGCTATGTGGCGGTTTGGCGGCGCGACGTTGGGGGTGAATGGCGCCTTTTGAGTGAAAGCCGTATCGCCGATCCGCCACGCGCTACCGCAAGACGGCGTTAAAAACCCAGTAATCAGTGGTATTTCTGTAGCTTCAGCCGGCGATGGGTGTACGTTATCCCCATCGCTGGCAGGCAATTGGACGCTGGCGACTGAGAGACAGCGTGCGCTCCCCCTAACGGAGCCAAGCTCATGACCACTCTTACACGAACCCGCTCGTTTATCATCGCCCTTAGCGTGCTGCTGGGCGCCTGGGTGATCGTGGCCGTCGCGCTCGCTTTCGTGTGAGCGCGCGCGGGCGCGCCTTAGCTTGCCCCTGCCTTACCGGACCTGTAAGCCGGACTGCCCGATTTGAAGGCGTTTGAGGCGAGCATGCATCCTGCCGCGAACCGGCCGTCCAGCCTGTCTTTCGAAGATCTGATCAATAGCGGCGAAGGCCTCATGCATGGGCCGGGCAACGCGCAATTGCCGTTGCCGCCAATGCTGATGTTCGACCGTATCGCCAACATCGGCGAAGACGGCGGCGCCTATGGCAAGGGCCACATCCTGGCCGAGTTCGACATCAATCCCGAGCGCTGGTTCTTCGCCTGCCACTTCAAAGGCGATCCGGTGATGCCCGGCTGCCTTGGCCTGGACGCGATGTGGCAGCTCACCGGCTTCTTCATGGCCTGGTCGGGCTCTCCGGGCCGCGGGCGCGCGCTCGGCGTCGGCGAAGTGAATTTCCGCGGCCAGATCACGCCGGACACCAAGCTCGTCACCTACGAGATCGACGTGAAGCGGACCATCCGCCGCCAGCTGCACATGATCGTCGCCGACGGCGTTACCAAAGCCGACGGAAGGACCATCTATACGGCGAAGGACTTGAAGGTCGGCATTTTCAGCGCGGAGCAATTGGCCGCGCAAATGAAATAGGAGCGTCCATGCGCCGCGTCGTCGTCACCGGGATGGGGATCGTCTCCTCCATCGGCAACAACACGCAGGAAGTTCTGGCCAGTCTGCGCGAAGCGAAGAGCGGCATCCGCGCCGCCCCCGAATACGCGGAACGCGGTTTCCGTTGCCAAGTGCACGGCGAACCGCAGCTGAACCCCGAAGACGTCGTCGATAAGCGCGTGATGCGTTTCATGGGCGAAGGCTCGGGATGGAATTACATCGCCATGCAGCAGGCGATCACCGACGCGGGCCTCGAACAGAAAGACGTTTCCAACGAACGGACCGGGCTGATCATGGGCTCAGGCGGCCCCTCCGCCGCCGCGATCGTGCTCGCCGCCGACACCGCGCGGGAAAAGGGCGCCAAGCGCGTCGGGCCGTTTGCGGTGCCGAAAGCGATGAGCTCGACCGCCAGCGCGACGCTAGCGACGCCGTTCGAAATCAGAGGCGTCAATTATTCGATCAGCTCCGCATGCGCGACGAGCGCACACTGCATCGGCAACGCCTACGAGCACATCCAGTACGGCAAACAGGACGTGATGTTCGCAGGCGGTTCGGAAGAATTGGACTGGACGCTTTCGGTGCTGTTCGACGCGATGGGCGCGATGAGCTCGAAATACAACGATACGCCCGAGAAAGCCTCGCGCGCGTACGATAAAAATCGCGACGGCTTCGTCATCGCCGGCGGCGCCGGGGTTTTGGTGCTCGAAGAATATCAGCGCGCAAAGGCGCGCGGCGCCAAAATCTACGCCGAGATCGCCGGCTACGGCGCCAACAGCGATGGCTACGACATGGTGGCCCCCTCCGGCGAAGGTGCGGCGCGCTGCATGAAGATTGCGCTGAAGCACCTCGACAGGCCAGTCGATTACCTAAACCCGCACGGCACTTCGACCCCGGTGGGCGACCTCAAAGAAATGGAAGCGGTGCGGCATGTCTTCGACAACAAGATGCCGCTGATTTCCAGCACCAAGTCGCTGACAGGGCATTCGCTCGGCGCGGCCGGCGCGCAAGAGGCGATCTATTCCATCCTGATGATGAACAACGGCTTCGCCTGCGAAAGCGCACACATCGAAGAACTCGATCCCGCCTTTGAAGGCATGCCGATCCTGCGCGAGCGCGTCGATCGTGAGCTGAATTGCGTGCTTTCCAATAGTTTCGGCTTCGGCGGCACCAACGCGAGTTTGGTGTTCACGAAGGTCGCGGCGTGAGCGCCGCCTGATCCAGAAAACAGACAAGCGAACGCCGGGCCGCGGAACAGTCCGGCGTTCATGTCGCGTCGAACCTATGGATGTTCAGTTCAGCGCGGCGTCGGTGCGCTCTTCAACCTGGTCGCCCGCATTCTCGACGACGTCGCCGGCATTTTCGGCGGTTTGCGTGATTTGCTGTTCGGCCTGCTGAGTGGCGCGATCGGCTTCGACGCCAGCTTGCTGGAAGCCGCCTTGACTGTACGCGAAAGCGACGATCGCGACGGCGATAATGCCGACGCCGAAAATCAAGCCCCAGCCAAAGCCGCCGCCTTTGCGCGGCTGTTCGACATTGCGTTCCCGATAGCCGACGACTCGGCCTTCGGCATCGCGCTCGACTTCTGTTTCACGAATCTCGGCCATGATGCGGCTCCTTTGACTTCGCAGCCAAAACGCGGAGCCGCCGCACGGGTTCCGGATCAGGTCTGTTCTATCGCCTGCGCCGCATCATCGAGCGCCGCAGCAATGGCGCGAACTTGATCGTCCGTCAGCGGGCCGCGCTCCACGCGCAAGTTGAGCGCGAACTTTAGATTCTCCCAAGCCCGCATGAGTTGTGGGGCGCGCGCGCCTGAGGCGCTTTCGCGGGCAGCGTCCAGCCGTGCGAACAAGACGTCCGCCGCTTGCTTGTTCGCGGCAAGTTCGGCCTGACCTTCGCTGGTGATGGCGTAGAGTTTCTTCGACCCGTCGCTGGCGCTGAGCGCCACGTGGCCGAGATCCTCAAGCATCGTCAGCAGCGGATAGATCGCGCCCGGACTGGGCGCATATGCGCCGCCGACGCGGGATTCAATTTCCTTGATCAGGTCGTAGCCGTGGCGCGGCTGCTCAGCGATGAGCGCCAAGACGACCAAACGTAGATCGCCCTGATCGAACATGCGGCGCATACCGCCTCCGTGGCGGCGACCGTAGCCATGGCGATGGCCCCAGGCCGCATGCCCTCCCCATTCGCCGCCATGGCGGGGGCCGCGGGCGCAACGCCCCATCATCTGCCGCTTGCGAAACTTATGCATCTTCTCTCCGTGTGTTCTTAGATATATCGTAAAGATATATCGCAATACGCTCTGGTCAAGCCCCACCCCCGCTGAGGCGGCTTGACCGGTTCGCGCCAAGGCTGGCAGGTGCGCCGCAGCACCCGAAGCCAGCCCCGAGGAACCTCACCATGGCCGACGAATGGACCTTGCCCGCCGGCGATCTGATGCGCGGCAAGCGCGGGCTGGTGATGGGCGTGGCCAATGACAAATCGATCGCCTGGGGCATCGCCAGCCAGCTGGCGAAGCAGGGCGCGGACTTGGCGTTCACATATCAGGGCGAAGCGCTGGAGAAGCGCGTGCGGCCGTTGGTGGAAAGCGTGGGCGCGAAGCGCATGCTAGAATGCGACGTGACCAATGACGCGCAACTGGACGATGCGTTCGGGCAATTGGAGAAGGATTGGGGCGGGCTCGATTTTCTCGTCCACTCGATCGCCTTCTCCGACAAGAACGAGCTCAAGGGCTCATTCATCGAGAACACGACGCGTGAAAACTTCCTGCGCTCGATGGACATTTCGGCGTTCTCGTTCGTCGCCGCCGGAAAGCGCGCAGCCAAGCTGATGAAGCCGGGCGGCTCGATGATCACCCTGACCTATCTCGGCGCCGAGCGCGTGCTCCCGAGCTACAATGTCATGGGCGTCGCGAAGGCGGCGCTGGAAGCGAGCATGCGCTACATGGCGCGCGATCTGGGACCGCAGGGCGTCCGCTGCAACGCCATTTCGGCGGGGCCGATGCGGACCTTGGCGATGGCGGGCATCAGCGGCGGTCGCGGCCTGCTCACCACCGGGCGCGAATGGAGCCTGATGAAGGAAGACACATCAATGGAGGGCATCGCCGGCTGTGCGTTGTGGCTGCTCTCCGATCTCGGCCGCTCGACGACGGGCGAAGTGATCCACGTCGACGCCGGCTTCCACATTGTCGGCGTGCCGACGACAAACGAGGAAACCTAACCGCCCGAAAGCGCCAACAGGCCGCGCATCAAAGCGGCGGCCTCGGGCTCGGGCGCCCGCTGCATCTCATCGTAAAGCGCCGCCGCCGCCTGGCAGGCGCGAACTTCACGCCCTTCGACCTGCGCATCCGGAGCGATCAAGGCGATGTCCTCGCCGAACGCGGAGCGGGTGCGCGCGACCAGGCGATCGATCGCCGCATTGAAGGCATCGCCTTCGAGGCGCGAGCGCGCCGCAGCAGGCTGAGCGCTGAGCGCGGCGGTCATCAGCGCCGCTTCGCGCGCGCGCGCCTCCTGGCTCAGATAAGGCGCGATGTCGCCAAAGCGGCGGCCGTGAAACAGCGGGTGGCAGGCGATCGGCTGTGACGCGGCAAGCTCACTCATCTGATCGCGCGAGAGGCGGATGAGCGAGACGAGGTCGCCGTCATCGAGATCGATGAAGCGCGCACGCGCCTCCTGCATCAGCGCAGCGGGCGCGGCTGTGGGCGCGTTGCTCCCAGCGAACGCGGCGAAACCCGCTCCGTCGCGCGCCTGCCAAGCGCGCGCCAAGGCGCCGACATCGGGGTCGGCCAAAAGCACGCTGGCGGTGCTGGGCGGTGGCGGGGGCGGCGCGACGCGCGCGGCGATGGAAGGCGCGAGCCAAGCGCCGAGCGCTGCCGCCGCTAGCGCGCACAATAGGACCGCGGCGCTGCGCACGCTCTGCGGGATGAGTCCGGCGAGGAGCACGCCCAGGCCCGCGCCGAGAGCCGCGCCTGCCCCGCCGCCAATGGCCGCCATCAGAATTGCGTTCGTCCCCATCTCGGCCGCGACCGTAATGGTTCCGCAGCGGCGCCGATAGCGGGCCCGTATTCTGTTCCTGATGGGAACCGAGTGCGTCGGCGGGCCGTTTCTGAGGCTTTCAAACTTCGGTTTCAGACATGCATGCGCCCTACATCCCTTGCCCCAGATGCCCGCTCCGCGCGCGCGGTCCGTTCAAACAATACGATCAGGACGACATCGACTTTCTCAATGAACTGAAGAAGGAGCATGCCGCCGCGCCGGCTGGGCAGGACTTGATCGTGGCCGACGACCCCAGTCCGCCGCTCTTCACATTATTTTCGGGATGGGCGTTTCGTTTCAAGATGCTGCCGGACGGGCGGCGGCAAATTCTGAACTTCCTGCTGCCGGGAGATTTCGTCGGCATGCAAGCGCACATGTTCGAGGCCTCGCCGCATGGCGTGCAGGCGCTAACGGAAGTGGAGATGTGCATCTTTCACCGCAGCAAGGTGTGGGAGCTTTATCGCGCGCATCCTGAGCTTGCGTTCGACCTCACCTGGCTCGCGGCGCGGGAGGAATGCCTGATCGACGAGAATTTGCTTTCTGTCGGCCGCCGTACGGCGCTGGAGAGCGTCGGCGCTCTGCTGATCCATCTTTACAAGCGCGCCTTCGCGTTGGGCCTCACCATCAATGGCGGCGTGCAATTTCCGCTAACGCAAACCCACATCGCCGACGCGCTGGGGCTCTCGCTCGTGCACACCAACAAATCGCTGCGCAAGCTGGCGAAGATGGGATTGCACGACATCCGTAATGGCGTGCTGGAAATCAAGAACGGGCGCGCCCTGGAGAATCTGGCGCAAATCTTTGACGACTCGCTCGCCGCCCGGCCCTTGCTCTAGGCGCCTTCGCGCGCGGCCTTGAGAATAGCTTTGGCTTTTTCGGCGTCTTCGGCGCGGCCGAGCAAACGCCAGCCGTGCTCCATCATGGAGGGGTCCATGTCGGCCAGCAGCACGTTGAATTCAGGCATCAGCGTCTCAACGCCTTCGCTGCGCAGCAACGATTGCGCCACCGTGCATTCGGGACGCGAGGCAAAACTGGCGACAAGGACAAGATCGGGCATGACGCGCTTCTAAACGGGTCCGCGGCGCACGCGCGGAGAAAATGCAGCTGGGGTCGCCCCCATTCAGGTCGGCGGCGGCGAACCGTCCTCATAGAGCAAGCCGCGCAATGCTCGGCTTAACGCGTTGAGAAGCGCGACCAGTGTGAAGCCGCCGATGAGCAACGCGAAAAGACCGAACACGGAGCGTCCAATGATTGCGGCTGCGCCGCCGCCCAGGTCGGGCGAAAGCGCCATGTAGGCGGCAAATCCAGCGAAGCCGGCGGCCCACATGTAGCCGAACGCATCCAGCAGCAGGCGCATTGGCAAGCCAATCGCGGCAGGCCGCTCGCCTCGATCGCCCACGCCGGCCAGCGCGCCGATAAACACCGTGAGGCCCATGCCGAGCATGGCGAATGCAAAAAAATAGATGGTGGGAGAGCCTGTTGCGCCTTCCACCCTGCCCGCGCTGATATTGAACGCTTGCCACAGCACACCGGCGCCAACCAGCGACGCAATCGCACCGAGGATGAAGCGCGTCGTTCGCGGAACGGGGCCGCCACTGCGTTTGCCAAACATGGCCGGAGCATAACAAAAAGCCCACCGCTTACGCGACGGGCTTTCCGTTTGCATCGGCGCTACCGGGGCCTACTCACCCGAGGCTTCACGCTTCTCGCGGCGTTCGCCGCGGTCGCGGTCGCCACGGTCGCGGCGCGGGCCGCGATCGCCGCGGTCGCGGCGCGGGCCCTTGTCCTCGGCTTCTTCGCCGAGCTCCGAAGTGAGATCGGCGCCAGTGGCTTGGTCGACGACCTTCATCGAGAGGCGCGTCTTGCCGCGATCGTCAAAGCCCAAAAGCTTGACTTTGACGATGTCGCCTTCCTTGACCACGTCGCCCGGCTTCTCAACACGCTCACGCGCAAGCTGGCTGACGTGCACGAGACCGTCCTTGGCGCCGAAATAGTTCACGAAGGCGCCGAACTCCATCACCTTCACAACCTTGCCTTCGTAGATCTGGCCGATTTCCGGTTCGGAGGTCAGCGACTTGATCCACTTGACGGCGGCTTCAATCGAATCGGCGTTGGCGGAAGCGACCTTCACCGTGCCGTCATCTTCGACATTCACCTTGGCGCCGGTCTTTTCCACGATTTCGCGGATCACCTTGCCGCCGGTGCCGATCACGTCGCGGATCTTGTCGGTCGGGATTTGGATCTGGACGATGCGTGGCGCATTGGCGCCGACGCTTTCGCGCGGCGCGTTCAGCGCTTTGTTCATCTCGTTGAGGATGTGCATGCGGCCCGCGTGCGCGCGTTCGAGGGCGACCTTCATGATCTCCTCGGTGATGCCCGCGACCTTAATGTCCATTTGCAGCGAGGTAATGCCCTTCTCGGTGCCGGCCACCTTGAAATCCATGTCGCCGAGATGGTCTTCGTCGCCGAGGATGTCGGTCAGCACCTCGAAGCCGTAATCCTCGAGAATGAGGCCCATGGCGACACCGGCAACCGGCGCCGCAATCGGCACGCCTGCATCCATCAGCGCGAGAGAAGAGCCGCATACGGTCGCCATCGAGGACGAGCCATTCGACTCGGTGATCTCGGAGACGAGACGCACCGTGTACGGGAATTGCTCGGCCGTCGGCAGCACCGCCTTCATCGCCCGCCACGCCAGTTTGCCGTGGCCGATTTCACGGCGCCCGGCGCCGCCCATGCGGCCGGTTTCGCCAACGCTATAGGGCGGGAAATTGTAGTGCAGCATGAACCGCTCTTTGGTCGTACCCGAAAGCGCGTCGATGAATTGCTCGTCCTCGGCGGTGCCGAGCGTAGCGACGACGATGGCTTGGGTTTCGCCGCGCGTGAACAGCGATGAGCCGTGCGTGCGCGGGAGGAATCCGACCATGGCCTCGATGGGGCGCACCTTGTCGACCGGGCGGCCGTCGATGCGGCCCTTCTCCTTGACGATCCGGGAGCGGACGGTGTCGCTCTCGACTTCCTTGAACACTTCCTTGACGACGTTGGCGTCAGGGCCGTCCGGCTTGGCGTCGGACTTGGCCAGTTCCGCCTTCACCTTATCGCGCAACGCGCCGACGGCGCCGTAACGCTCGGCCTTGTTGGTGATGGTGTAGGCCTTCTTCAAATCGGCGCCGACAAGGCCGACGATCTTCTGCTTGAGGCTTGAATTGTCGGCCGGCTCGAACTCGAACGGGTCTTTCGCGGCTTGCTCGGCCAGCTTGATGATCGCATCGATCACCGGCTGCATGCCCTTGTGCGCCAGATTGAGCGCCTGAAGCATCTGCTCCTCGGTCAGCTCTTTCACTTCCGACTCGACCATCATGATGGCGTTGGCGGTGCCGGCGACGACGAGATCGAGATCGCTCGTCTTCATTTGCTCGATGGTGGGATTGAGCACCGGTTTGCCTTCGATCCAGCCGACGCGCGAAGCGCCGATAGGGCCAAGGAACGGCACGCCGGACAGGGTCAACGCAGCGGACGCCGCCACTAAGGCGAGCAGATCGCTTTCATTTTCGTTGTCCCACGACAGTACGGTGATGATCACCTGCACTTCGTTCTTGAAGCCATCGACGAAGAGCGGACGGATCGGGCGATCGATCAGCCGCGAGAGCAGCGTTTCGCGCTCGGTGGGGCGGCCTTCGCGCTTGAAGAAGCCGCCAGGAATGCGGCCGGAGGCAAAGTACTTTTCCTGGTAATTCACGGTGAGCGGGAAAAAATCCTGCCCGGGTTTCGCTTCCTTCGCATAGACCACAGTGGCCAAGAGCGCGGTTTCGCCCCAGCTGGCGTAAACGGCGCTATCGGCTTGGCGGGCGATGCGCCCAGTTTCGAGCGTCAGCTTACGGCCTGCCCAATCGATGGAAACGGATTTGGTATCGAACATCACATCATACTCCAGGCGAACGGGCCGGTGCCGGGTTCGCCATAGCGTTCATCGCAACGGCGGATTCCGTTGCGTTTCGTCAGCCTTCGCTTCAGCGGAAACGAAAGCGGCCGCGCACGCATGCGCGTAGCGGATGAGGGAAAGCGCGAGGTCTCTAGCATTGCGCCAGCCCTCACCCGGGCGCTCGCTCACGTGCGAGCGCCACCTCTCCCGCAATTTGGAGAGGGTTTCTGAGGCTCGCGCTTAGCGGCGCAGGCCCAGTTTTTCGATCAATGCCTGATAGCGCTTTTCGTCACGCGTTTTCAGATAGTCGAGCAACCGGCGGCGCTGAGAGACCATCTTGAGCAGGCCTTGGCGCGAATGGTTGTCCTTCTTGTGCGTCTTGAAGTGCTCGGTGAGGTTGGCGATCCGTTCGGAAAGGATGGCCACCTGAACCTCGGGCGAGCCGGTGTCGCTCTTGCCCTGCGCATTATCTTTAATGAGCGTCGCCTTGCGCTCTGTTGTAATCGACATCGGCTCCTCTAATCGTTTGCTATGTGGAACACGCGGGTCGGCTTGAAGCGGCCGGCCCGCACGTCGCCCAGCGCAACCGCCTTGCCCTGGAACAGGGCCAACGCCGCGCGGGATGCGTCCTGCCCGGCGATGGTGCGGTCTCGGAATTTCGGCGCCAGCGCCTCCATCACATGCGGAAGGAGAACGATGGGCCGTCCTTGTCTGAGCTTGAACGCGTCCTCCCCGTTTATGGCCAGCGCCGGGATGTCGGCCAGCGCGGTCTCCACGGGTTTAAGGCGTTCTGACGCGGCGCCCTTATGACCTAAGTCCGTGAGCGCGTCGAGTGTGACCGAATCGGCCTCATGGAACGGCCCGACGGCGGTGCGCCGGAGCCGCCAGACATGGCCCTCGGTTCCCAACGCGGCGGCCAAATCGCGGACGAGCGCCCGGATGTAGAAGCCCTTGCCGCTGCGAATTCGTATCTGGGCGAAGTCCGGCCCCTCCGTGTTCAGCAATTCGGCCTCGTGCACCACCACCCGCCGCGGCTCCAAATCGACCGCCTCCCCGGCGCGGGCGAGGTCGTAAGCGCGCTCGCCCTCGACCTTCACGGCGCTGAATTGAGGCGGCACCTGATCGATCTCGCCGAGGAACCCAGCCAGCGCGGCGCGGATCGCTTCCGGGCTCGGCCGCACGCCGCTGGTGGCGACGGGCTTGCCCTCACGGTCCTGGGTGTCCGTAGAGACGCCCCATTTGATGGAGAAGAGATAGGTCTTCTCCGCCTCCATCAGCCACGGCACGGTTTTGGTCGCTTCGCCGAGCGCGATCGGCAAGACGCCCGAAGCCAGCGGATCGAGGGTGCCGGCATGGCCCGCCTTCTGCGCATTGAAGATGCGGCGCACGTTCGAAACAGCCTGCGTCGACGTCAGCTCCTCGGGCTTATCGAGAACAACCCAGCCGGAGACATCCTCGCCCTTCTTGCGGCGGCTCATGTACCGTCCTCGTGCTTGAGATCGCGCGCGACTTCAGGGCTCGCCAGCAATTCGTCGATATGGCGCGCTTCATCGTAAGACGCGTCGGCCTGGAAATGCAGCTCCGGCGTGAAGCGCAAATCAACGGTGCGCGCAAGCCGGCTGCGCAAAAAGCCGGCCGAACGCGTCAGTCCGCGCACGATTGAGGCGCTGTCGCCTCCGCCAAGCGATGAAATGAACGCTGTCATGTGTTTAAGATCTGGCGACGCGCGCACTTCGCCCACCGTGATGGAAGCGCCGGCGAGATCGGGATCGCGCAAATCCTCGCGCGCGAGAACGTCCACCAGCGCGTGGCGCACCAATTCTGCTGCGCGCAATTGGCGTTGCGACGGCGCCCCGCCGCCGATGCGATTGCGTTGGCGCTTCATGTTATTGCGCCAAGAATGTGTAGGCGTTGCAGAGATCCGGATTTTGCCCGGATGCGCCTGGCGGCCGTGCGCCGCGGAACGCGGCCAGCTTCAGCACCCAGCGGCCGCTGCCGTCGACGAATTCGCTGACGGCGAGATGACGCGTCGAATCGGCCCCGCAGAGCCCGCCGCGGCTGGCGCTGGCGGTGACGTTTTCGTTGAGAACGCGATAGAGGTGCGCATCGACGCGCGGATCGCCGCTCAACACTGCCGCAAAGCTCTGCCCGCCGACGCCGGAGCGATTGTCCGCGGGCACAACGGCGATAGGTTGCGCACGCACTGTGACCCCGGAGGCGAAGGCGAAGATTACAGGCCCGCCCCGCACGCCTTCGATACTAACGCGCAAATTGCCGGTCACCGTTCGCGCGCCCTCGTTGACCGCGCGCCATTGCGAACGAGCTACGGCCGGCTCTTCCTGCGGCACCGCGTCGACGCGCGTTTCGGGCTCCACCACAGTGGAGGAGCGGATGCTGGGCGTCTGCTCGGCTTCGCCGCCGCGGTCGCAGCCGCCAAGCGCAAGCGCCGCCGAGAGAACGGCGGCGCCAAACGCTTTCATCATCACGCTCTTAGAGCGAACGCTGAACCACTTCGACATTGAAGCACTCGATCACGTCGCCCTGCTTGATGTCCTGGAACTGGCCGAAGCTCATGCCGCATTCCTGGCCATTGATGACCTCGTTCACTTCGTCCTTGAAGCGCTTGAGGGTGGTGAGGACGCCCATTTCTTGAATGACGACATTGTCGCGCAGGATACGCACTTTGGCGCCCTTGCGCACAACGCCGTCGGTCACCCGGCAGCCCGCAACTTTGCCGACCTTGGAGATGCTGAACACCTCCAACACCTCGGCGTTGCCGAGGAAGGTTTCGCGCGTGAGCGGCGCGAGCATCCCCGACATGACGCCTTTGATGTCATCGATCAGGTCATAGATGATGTTGTAGTAACGGATCTCAACGCCTTCGCGCTCGGCCAGATCGCGCGCCTCTTTCGAAGCCCGGACGTTGAAGCCGATAATCGGCGCGCCCGAGCCCTTCGCCAGCTGCACATCGGATTCGTTGATGGCGCCGACGCCGGACAGCACGACGCGCGCGCGCACTTCTTCGTGTGCGAGTTTTTCGAGTGAGCCCACAATGGCTTCGGCCGAGCCCTGCACGTCGGCCTTGATCAGAATCGGCAGCTCTTTCGCCGTCGAATCCTTGAACTTGGCCATCATGCTTTCGAGCGATGTGCCCGTGCGCGACGATCCGCCCGTGGTTTTCAGCTTCTTGGCGCGGGCGCGATAGTCAGCGACCTCGCGGGCGCGGTTTTCGTTCTCAACGACGTTGAGCACATCGCCCGGCTCCGGCACGCCTTCTAGGCCCATAATCTCAACCGGTTCGGAGGGGCCTGCCTCCTGCAATTGCTGGCCGCGCTCATTGATGATGGCGCGGACGCGGCCCACTTGCGCGCCGACGACGACAATATCGCCGCGGTTCAGGGTGCCGCGCGTGACCAAAACCGTGGCGACAGTGCCGCGGCCCTTGTCGAGCTTGGATTCGATCACGGTTGCTTCGGCGGCGCGCTCCGGATTGACGCGTAGATCGAGCACTTCGGCCTGAAGCAGAATCTGCTCGACCAGATCGTCGAGACCTTCCTTTTTCAACGCCGAGACGCGCACGATCTGCACTTCGCCGCCGAATTGCTCGGCGATGACTTCATGCTGCGTCAACTCCGAAAGGACGCGGTCCGGATTGGCGTCCGGCTTATCCATCTTGTTGATGGCGACGATCATGGGCACGCCGGAGGCCTTGGCGTGCTGAATCGCCTCGACCGTCTGCGGCATGACCCCGTCATCGGCGGCGACGACAAGCACGACGATGTCTGTGATCTGCGCGCCGCGAGCGCGCATCGCCGAGAACGCGGCGTGGCCCGGCGTGTCGAGGAAGGTGACGCGCTGGCCGTCCTTCAAGCGCACCTGATAGGCGCCGATGTGCTGGGTGATGCCGCCGTGTTCGCCGGAGGCGACGTCGGTTTGGCGCAAGGCGTCGAGCAGCGAAGTTTTGCCGTGATCGACGTGCCCCATGACGGTGACCACAGGCGGACGCGGCGCCAGCGTCTCGGGCGCGTCGGTCTCGCCGGCGAGGCCTTCCTCGACATCCGATTCGGCGACGCGCTTGACGCTGTGGCCGTGCTCGACCGCGATGAGCTCGGCCGTATCGGCGTCGAGCTCGTCGCTCTGCTTCAGCATTTGCCCTTGCCGCATCATGAACTTGATGATGTCGGCCACGCGCACCGCCATGCGGTTCGCCAATTCCTGAACCGTGATGGTTTCAGGGATGGTGACTTCGCGCACGATGCGTTCGCGTTCGCCGCCGCCCATCAATTTGGCGCGGCGTTCTTTTTCCTTTTGCTGCGCACGGCGATAAGCCGCCAGCGAGCGGACGCGATCGTCATCGCCCTCAGTGATGCGCTCGACCATGTCGAGCGTGAGTTTGCCCTCGCGGCGCTTCGGCTCGCCTTTCTTGGTGGGCTTCACCGGCGGCGGCGCGACCGGGCGGCGCGCCGACTTCAGGCGGCCGCCAAGATTGCCCAACAGATCGGCTTCGCGAGACGCCGGCGCGGCAGGCTGGCCAGGGCGCGGCGCAGGAGCGGCCGCGGCCGCGGGACGCTCTGCATTGCCGGCTTCGGCCTCAGGGTCGGCCTCCGCCGCTTCTGCACGGCGGCGCGCTTCAGCTTCGCGCTCAGCCACTTCCTGCTCCGCGGCGATTTTCCGCTGTGCATCTTCAAGCTGACGGCGCTTCTCTTCTTCGACCTTGGCGCGCGCATCGCGTTCGGCGCGTTCGGCCAGGGATTTCTGGATGGCTTCGTCGCGCCGGCGCGCCTCTTCATCACTGATGCTAACGCCTCGGCCATCGGTCGGCGCTGGCCGCTTCGGCTCCGGCGCGGGCGCAGGCGCAGCGGCCTTGCGCGCAAGCGGCGGCGGCACACCCGGACCGGGCGCGCTAGCCGCCGGCGCAGTAGCGCCGGGGCGGCCGATCGAGCGCTTCTCGCGCACTTCGACGGCGACCTGCTTCGTGCGTCCGTGGCTGAAGCTCTGACGCACTGTCCCCGCGCTGGCGGTGCGGGTCAGCGTCAATGGCTTCCGGCCGGAAGCGGTTTTTTCCTGTTCGTTGCCGTCGCTCATGTGCTGGTCAGATTTCCGTGTTGCCTGCGTTCGTTCGGTTTTCGCCGTCGTCAGAATTCGGTGCGCCCGCCGCGCTCCCGGTCGCTCCGGAAGCAGCGCCGCCCAGTCCCAGTTCGAACTGGCCCAGTTCGAGAGTGCGCCAGGATGTGGGCCAAGAGGCTGGAACGATGGGGCGGAACCCCGCGAGACGGCCAATCTCAGCCGCCCAAGCCGTCGCCAAACGCTCTTGAAGCAGGCAAGCGTGTATCACACGTTCCCGCCCCAGCGCCACGCCCAAATCCGACGCTGAAAAGGCCGCCGCCGCGAGCGGCGGCGCGCCCCACAGACCTATATGGAGGCTCATCAGCTTTTCGCGACCCTCAGCAGCGCCGTCGTCAGCCTCAATCAGCAGCAAAAGCCTGTTCTTACGAATCGCTTCCTCGACCTGAGTCGCGCCCAACGCCAGGGCGCCCGCGCGACGGGCGATGCCCAACAAATCGAGACAGCGCCGTGACAACGCGGCTTCGGTCTGGTCGGCTAAATTCTCGGCAATTCGGACCGGCGCCTTCAGCGCATGCGCAAAGGCGCCCCGCTTGATCGCCGCCTCCAGCGCGCTGCGGCTGGCGCTGACCCAGGCGCCGCGGCCGGGCAATTTGGCCGCGACATCCGGCACAATCGCGCCATCGGGCGCGAGCGCGAAACGCACCAGCCGTGATTCGGGAAGGGTTTGACGCGTGGCGATGCACAGGCGCTCCCGCGAGCGCCTGCTTACGCCTCCCGCCTGCGGGGGGGCCGAGAGCTGATCATTGCTGTTCAGCTTGCTCGCCCTCGACCGCTTCTTGTTCCACCGCCGGCGCTTCGATCCAGCCGGCGGCCACGCGCGCCTGCATGATCATGTCGTCGGCCTGCTCCTGCGCGAGCTGGAATTCCTCCAGCACGCCCGGCTCGCGCACACGCTCGCCGCCCTTGGTTTCGAACCAGCCGCGCAGATCATCGGCAGTAAAGCCGGCGAAATCCTCCAACGTCTTCACGCCCTTCTCGCCCAAGGCCACGAGCATTGGCGCTGTGAGGCCCGGCACTTCGGTCAGTGCGTCTTCGACGCCCAATTCCTTGCGCTTGGCTTCCAATTCGGCGGCGAGCTTTTCGAGATATTCCTGCGCGCGCGCCTGTAATTCCTCGGCGATTTCCTCGTTCAGACCTTCGATGGCCGCGAGATCCATCTGATCGATGTAGGCGATCTCCTCGATCGATTCGAAACCCTCCGACGCCAGCAATTGCGCGAACATTTCATCGACTTCGAGGGCCTTGATGAAGAGCTCCGAGCGCTGCGCGAATTCCTTCTGGCGACGCTCCGATTCTTCCGCTTCGGTGAGAATGTCGATCGACCAGCCGGTGAGCTGGGACGCCAGACGCACGTTCTGGCCGCGGCGACCGATGGCGAGCGAAAGCTGCGCCTCGGAGACGACGACCTCTACCCGGCCCTCTTCCGGATCGAGCACGACTTTGGTGACTTCCGCCGGCTGCAGCGCGTTGACGATGAACGTGGCCGGGTCCGGCGACCACGGGATGATGTCGATTTTCTCGCCCTGCAATTCGCCGACGACAGCCTGCACGCGGGCGCCGCGCATGCCAACGCAGGCGCCGACAGGATCGATGCTGGAATCGTGGCTGAGCACGGCGATCTTGGCGCGCGAGCCGGGATCGCGGGCGGCGGCCTTGATCTCGATCACGCCTTCATAAACTTCGGGCACTTCCTGTGCGAACAAGCGGGCCATGAATTCCGGCTTGGCGCGTGAGAGGAAGATTTGCGGACCCTTGGTTTCGCGGCGGACGTCGTAGATGTAGGCGCGCGTGCGGTCTCCGGTGCGGAGGTTTTCACGCGGGATCGCCTCGGACCGACGGATCACGCCTTCGGCGCGGCCGAGATCGACGATGACATTGTAGAACTCGACGCGCTTGACCACGCCGTTGACGATCTCGCCGGTGCGATCCTTGTATTCGAGGAACTGGCGCTCGCGCTCGGCTTCGCGCACCTCGTGATTGATGACCTGCTTGGCGGTCTGTGCAGCGACTCGGCCGAATTCGATCGGCGGCAGCATTTCTTCGTACGTCTTGCCGACGACCGCGTCGGCGTCAGTCTTCATCGCCACGTCGATCATGATGTCGGTCGAGGGATTGAACGGGCGCGTCTCCGGATCGAGCACGCTGTCATCGACCACCGTCATCACCCGCTTCAGCGTCATTTCGCCCGTGCGCGGATCGATGCTGGCGCGAATGTCGTGCTCAGCGCCGTAGCGAGAGCGCGCCGCCTTTTGCAGAGCGTGCTCCATCGCTTCGACGACGATCTCCTTCTCGATGTTCTTTTCGCGCGCGACCGCCTCGGCGATCTGCAGGATCTCCATCCGGTTCGCGGAAATGCCTGTGCTCATTGCAGCTTCCTCTTTGCTTCATCTTTCTCGGCCGCTTTGGAGCGGCGCAAATCTTCCTCGATTAGCCGGTCGGTCAGCACCAAGCGCGCGTCGTGCAACGCATCGAAACGCAGCCGCACCTCGCCACCGTCCATCGCGAGGCGAATGACGTCGCCGTCGACGCCGGCGATCACGCCTTTGAAGCGCTTGCGGCCATCGATCATGGCCGTGGTTTCGAGCTTGGCGTCATAGCCGGCGAATCGGGCGAAGTCCTCGATGCGCATCAGCGGCCGGTCGATGCCAGGCGAAGACACTTCAAGATCGTATTCGCCGTTGATCGGGTCGTTGGCGTCGAGCGCCTCGGATATGGCGCGCGAAAGCTTGGCGCAATCGTCCACGTCCATGCCGCCATCAGCGAGCCTCTCGGCCATCACCTGCAACCGCTTGCGGCGAAGGCCGCTGAGACGCACCCGCACCAGCCGATAGCCCAGCCGTTCGGCCTCGGGCTCGCTCAGCGCGACGATGCGCTCCTCGACCGGATTAGTGGCTCTCACGCACGTCCCTTTGCGCCGCGCGTAAGCAGCCAGAGCGGATCGACCTGTATCGGCTGGCTTTTTCTGGACGCGGCCGGCTTTTCGGACGTAACGGTCCGTTCGGCGGCCGCCTTGTCGTCTTCGATGGCGGCGAAAACAGCCATCAGCGCCGTCTTTTGTGCATTGCGCACGCGGGGCTCTCCTTCGAGCTCAGGTAACAAAAAAGCGGCGGGGCCGGGCCCCGCCGCTGAACCTCCATCGGAGGCATCAGCGATGTTGGTTGTGGATATAGCGCCTTCTCTTGGGGCCTGCAAGGCTGAAGCGGCAAGGCCGGGATTTGCGCGTCAGCGCGCGGGACGCGTCTCAAGCTCGAAGGCTTCGCCGCGCACGAAGCTGAGGTAGCGCCCATAGCCGGTGAGGCAGCCGGCGATCACGCCGACAATGCCGAGTATCTGCGCGCCCTCGCCCGTCACCAAATCACGCATCGACGGATAATCCATCGAGGTCAGACCGATGAGCACACATATCAGTGCGGCGGCGGCGCCGCCTACGATATCCGAAAGCGGACGGGGAAGATCGTGGCGGCGGATCAGCCAGATCGCCGGCGGCAAAGTGATCGCAGCCACAGCGAGCGTAACGGAACAGAAGACGACGCCGGCGACAGCGGCCATGCCGCCACCCGCCATGCCGCCGAACACGAGGGCGGCCGCATCCCTGGGAATCAAGTGTGCAGGCGTCACCGCGAACAGCGCGATCAGCACGCCGAGCGTCACGCTCGCCATCGTAGCGCCAACGACCATGAGCGCCGTGCCGGCGATGTTCCTCAGTAGATCGGACATCACGCCAGAATAGCGTGGCTGGGCTAAGATTTGGCTCAGCTTCTCCTAACGAATGTTAGCCATACAGGCGAGCAATCGCCCAGGCGCTTCTGCTCATAGCGCGTGGAAACGTGGCCGGGCCAAGGTTTGCGCCAATCTTCGGCGCGTTCGGCGCGCCACGCGAAGCGCGTGTCGCGCGAAAAGTGCTCAAGTGTCCAGGCTGCGTAATTCGCCCAATCGGTGGCGAAACGCACTTCGCCTTCGCGCTTGAGCACGCGCGCAAGCGCATCGAGGAAAGCCGGCTGGATAAGGCGGCGCTTGTGATGCCGCACCTTCGGCCAGGGATCGGGGAACAGAATATCGACGCGATCGAGCGCGGCCTCGGGAAGCCGCGCCATCACTTCGCGCGCATCGCCCATGGAGAGGCGCACATTGGCGACGCCGCTTTCCTCGATGTGCCGGAGACAAGAGGCGACGCCGTTCATGAACGGCTCGACACCGATGAAACGCCATCCAGGGAAGGCGCGCGCCTGCGCGACCAAATGCTCGCCGCCGCCGAAGCCGATCTCGAGCACATAGCCCTCCGCGCGATCGAGGGACGGATGCGCCGGCGGCGCCAGGGAAGGGGCGCCCGCCTCTGCACTCCCGAACAGCGCCGCGAGATCAATAGGCCCCTCTTCCGGCGTGGAAACGTGAGGCAGCAGCGCATCCATCAGCCCCGCTTGGCGAGGCTTCAGGGTTCGCGCCTTGGTGCGGCCGAAGGTTCGCAGGGGGCGGGTGTCGGATGTCAGGGTCTGAGCCTTTCCGCGGCGCGATCTCGCGGACGCTTCCTATATCTGATAGGTCCATCCGACACCTCAAACCTGACAGCTGGAGCAGACCGATGCGCGAGCAGCTCAATTTCTACGTCGACGGCAAATGGATCGCGCCGGCGAGCCCGCGCCCCCACGACGTCATAAATCCGGCCACGGAAGAGGTGTCTGGGCGTATCTCGCTGGGCTCGGCCGCCGATGTCGACAAGGCCGTGACCGCCGCGCGGCGCGCGTTCGAGACCTGGTCGCAATCCACGATCGAGGAGCGCAAAGCGCTGCTCGACAAGATCATCGCCATCTATCAGCGCCGCCTGCCCGACATGGCGCAGGCGATTTCGCAAGAAATGGGCGCGCCGATGCCGCTAGCGACGAGCTCGCAGGCGCCTGCCGGTCTCGGCTATCTGATGGACGCCCGCAAGCAACTCGACAGCTTCAAGTTCGAGGAAGATCAGCCCGGCTCGCGCATCATCCGTGAACCGGTCGGTGTCGTCGGCATGATCACGCCCTGGAATTGGCCGCAGAACCAGATATGCGCCAAGGTAGGCCCAGCGCTGGCCGCAGGCTGCACCATGGTGCTGAAGCCTTCGGAACTGGCCCCGCTCAACGCGATTGTGTTCGCCGAGATTCTCGACGAAGCCGGCGTGCCGCCAGGCGTGTTCAATCTGGTCAATGGCGATGGCCCAGGCGTCGGCGCCGCGCTTTCGGCGCATCCCGATGTCGATATGCTGAGCTTCACAGGCTCGACGCGCGCGGGTACGGCGGTGATGGAGAACGCCGCAAAAGGGATCAAGAAAGTCGCGCTCGAACTTGGCGGCAAGAGCCCGAACATCATCCTTGACGACGCCGACCTGCACAAAGCCGTGCGCGCCGGCATGCTGCACATGGCCAACAATACCGGCCAGAGCTGCAACGCGCCCTCGCGCATGCTGGCGCCGCGCTCGCGCTATGACGAAGTGGTGCAGATCGCCGCCGAGACCGCCAACGCGATTACAGTGGCCGCGCCGGACAAAGCCGAGAAGGGAAACATCGGCCCGCTCGCCAACGCCAACCAATTCAAGAAGGTGCAAGGCTTGATCGAAAAAGGCGTCGCCGAGGGCGCGACAATCGCCGCCGGCGGCCCCGGCCGTCCGGATGGGTTCAGCAAGGGCTATTTTGTGAAGCCCACGGTGTTCGCCAACGTGAACAACGACATGACCATCGCTCGCGAGGAAATCTTCGGCCCGGTGCTGGTGGTGATCCCATACGACGACGAGGACGAGGCGGTGCGCATCGCCAACGACACGCCGTACGGCTTGGCGGCCTACGTTCAAGGCTCGCCGGAGCGCGCGCGCAAAGTGGCGCGCCGCCTGCGCGCCGGCAACGTCCACATCAACGGCAAGTTCGGCGGCATGGGCACCCCCTTCGGCGGCTACAAGCAATCCGGCCTAGGCCGTGAAGGCGGCAAGTTCGGGCTCGAGGAATTCCTCGAGGTGAAAGCGGCGATCGGCTGGGAGGCGTAAGCGTTCCGGCAAACTTGGTGAACGCATCGCAAACGCGCGGCTAACCGCGCCTTAGCGATAATCGGCGACACTCGTTCCCATCATGGGTTCGCACGCCGATTCCTTTTCGCAAGTGTTCGACTCGATCGCTGTCGAGCCGCGCCAACGCGATCTAAGCGCTTTCGCCGCGCCGGCGATGCGCGACGACGCGCCCGGCTTTTCGCTGCTTGACGACGCGGGCGGGCGCTTCGCCATCGACCGAACCACCGGCATCATCACGCTGCTCGACGGCGAATTGCTGACGACGGAAGCGAACGTGATGCACGGCGTGCATGTGCGCGTGGTCGAGCCTTCAGGTTCGACATACGAACTCAAGTTCCGTTTGCGCATGACCGGGCTGATCCCGCAAATCGCCGGAGCGGAGGAATTCGACGCATTGGCGAACTTGGCGCACGCGCCGCATACCGACCTCGCGCCGCCGCCGCGCATCGCGGTGACGCCGACGCCTACTGAGATCGAAGACCTTCCCGCAGAACCCGCAACATCGGCCCCGTCACTTTGGCCACACCTCGCCGCGCTGGAGGCGGAGACTGCGCCGTACGGCCTGCTGCGCTACAATGCCGAAGCCGGGCTCGACACCGGCGAGGCCGCGCTCTCGCTAAGCGATGCAGCCTTGGCGCCCGCGCCGGCCGGCGCGCACTGGATCATCTGAGCATCACCGTCCGCTTGCATTGAAGTTTGCCGCGCATCGGCCGATGCTCGCGGCGAAATAAGGAGGCGCGCGTGGCCGAGAAACCCTGGCGCAAGCGCAGCATCGGCGCCCGCAAACTAAAGCCCGAAACGCTGATGATGGGCTATGGCTACGATCCCATGCTTTCGGAAGGCTCGCTGAAGCCGCCACAATTTCAGACCTCGACCTTCGTGTTCAAATCGGCGGAGGCGGGAAAGGATTATTTCGCCGCGCTTCAGGGCCGCCGCAAAATGGGGCCGGACGAAGAGCCAGGCCTGATTTATTCGCGTTTCAACAACCCCAATCTCGAAGTGCTCGAAGATCGGCTCGCGCTCTGGGACGATGCTGAAGAAGCGCTCGGCTTCGCCTCAGGCATGGCCGCGATTTCGACCACGCTGTGGGCCTATCTGCGGCCCGGCGACGTGGTGCTGCAGAGCCGGCCGATTTACGGCGGCGCCGACACGCTGATTCATTCGATCCTGCCCGAATTCGGCATCCGCCATGTCGCGTTCGAGGCTGAACAGGGGTCGGACGCGATCCTCGAGGCCGCGCGCCGCGCCAAGCAATTGGGGCCCGTCGGCGCCGTCTTCATCGAAACTCCAGCCCACCCTACCAATGCGCTGGTCGATATCAGCGCCGCGCGCGCGGCCTCGGAATTGTGCGCCGCCGGCGGCAAGCGCCCGCCCGTCATCGTCGACAACACTTTGCTCGGCCCGGTTTATTCGACCCCCCTGGCGCACGGCGCGGACATTGTTGTGATGTCGCTGACCAAATATGTCGGCGGCCACTCAGATCTGATCGCCGGCGCTGCCGCCGGCGCCGCCGCCATGCTGGCGCCGGTGCGGCGGATGCGCTCAACGCTCGGCACAATGTGCGATCCGCACACGGCATGGCTGTTGATGCGTTCGCTTGAGACTTTAAAGCTGCGCATGGAGGCAGGCGCTGCCGGCGCAGCGCGCGTCGCCGACTTCTTGCGGGATCACGCCAAGGTCGAGAACGTCTGGTATCTCGACTTCCTGCCGAAAGACCACCCCGACCGGCCAATCCATGAGCGGCAGAATAAGAGCGCCGGTTCGACCTTCTCGTTCGAGGTCAAAGGCGGCGAAGCGGCGGCGTTCCGCATGCTCGACAGATTGCAGCTCATTCGTATGGCCGTCAGCCTCGGCGGCGCAGAGACGCTCGCCTCACACCCTGCCTCGACCACACATTCCGGCATGCCAGCGGCCGAACTCGCGCGCCTTTCGATCACGCCGGGACTGATCCGTGTATCGATCGGCGTCGAGAATCCGGACGACCTGATCGCCGACCTGGCGCAGTCGCTGGATGCTGTTTGAAGTCGCGACGTAGAGGACAGCGATATGAGCGAACTCATCGTTTGGAGTTATGATTGGGCGCCCGAAGGGCCGCGCGGCTTTGTGCGCGACCTGCGGCTCAGATGGGCGTGCGAAGAAGCCGATCTCGCTTATGCCGTGAGGACTGTCCCGTTCGAGGGCCGCGGGCCGCAGCATTTTGCGCGACAGCCCTTCGGCCAGATTCCGTTCCTTAGCGACGGCGCGATTGAGCTGTTCGAAAGCGGCGCCGGGCTGCTGCATCTGGCGAGAAAGAGCGAACGGCTGATGCCGCGCGATCCCATTGGCGAAGCGCAAACGCTGCAATGGACGATCGCCGCGCTCAACTCGATCGAGATGGTTTCGGTCCCCTGGTGGTTTCTCGAAATTACCGGCGCGAAGGAGAACGGTTTGACTGGTTGGCTGCAAAGCCGCCTCGATCACGTCGAAAGTGTCCTCAAGCAGCGGGATTGGCTCGCCGCCGGCCGCTTCACCGTAGCCGACCTCTTGATGGCCGATGTGCTTCGCGTGCCAAAGGTGCGCGCCTTCGGCGATCGCCCAGCGACGGAATCCTACATTGCGCGCCTCACCGAGCGGCCTGCCTTCCAGAAGGCGCGCGCCGATCAATTGGCGCACTTCGCTGAGGCCGATGCGGCGCGCCGCGCTTAGGCTGACAAGAACAGCGGCCGGCACGTCTGCCGCGGCAGCAACACTCTCCGCCGCCCGCGATACGCGATGCGCGATGGGCAGCGGATTTGGCGATCATCGACCGCCGCTCCTTCACCGGATTCAATCGATGTGCTCGCCGCCACCCGATAGGCCGGTGACATGGAGCAACGGTTCGGCGCGATGCGGTCGTGTCGCGCGCCGCGGCTGACGCGCCGCCGTACGCAATCGGAGTGTAGGACGGCCGGCTCTGCAGAAGCGTCACTCTGCGCGGACGCACTAAAGTCGGACGGTGCTCCCTCCGACGCATTCGCAGCAGGCGCCGCGAACACCAGAGCCATCAAGAAAAATGACAGAACGACGACTATGCGCATCAGACCCTCCCCCAAGCCGTCCGAAAGTCCGGGCGTTCTACGCGACTTGAAAGACCTGGTCTTCGCAAAAAACGAGGAAGCGCTTAATCTCGCGGATGCGAACAGACCTAGTCCCGCCGACGCGCCTCAGTCCTGCGCTTGTTGGATCGATTGCAGGTAGGCGATGAGCGCATCCGCGCCTTGCGGATTGAACTGGAAGTCCGGCATCGGGTGCGTGACGCGGATGCCGGCGATCAATTCTTCCTCCAGCACCTCCGCATTGTAGCGCGCGAGCACGGTTCGGAAGACCGGCGCAGTCGGATTTGGGCTCTCGCCGTACGGACCGACTGCGTGACAGCCGGCGCATTCCGCCTCCGCGATCTCGCGGCCATCCTGCGCCATCGACGCCTGCTGCGACGGCGGCGTCTCGACCGCCCCCGCGCACGCGGCCGTGGCGAAGACTGCAAACAATGCAACAAGGCGGCGCATGGCGATCTCCTCTGCGCGGAGTTTAGCCCTACAAGGCGGGCGCCTGTATAGAGAGCGCATGTCGATTCCCGCCCGCGCACCCGATCCCGCCATCGCCGAGGCGCGCGCCGCCATCGCCGAGCGCACGCCGGTTGTGTTCGTCACCGGCCGCGCCGGGACAGGCAAAAGCCATTTTATCCGCGCGCTGGTGGAGGAAGATCCGCATACGCCGCAGGCCGTTCTGGCGCCGACGGGCTTGGCGGCGATGAACATTGGCGGCCAGACGGTGCACTCCTTCTTTGGCTTTCCGCCCCGGCCGCTGATTGGCGGCGCCGACAAACCGAACTGGTTTTTTACCCGCATTGCACGCGGCCTGCGCCGGCTAATCATCGACGAGGTCTCGATGCTGCGCGCCGACGTGATGGACGCCATGGACGCGCATCTGCGCGCGGCGCGGAAGAGCCCGCGCGTTTTCGGCGGCGTGCAGATGCTGCTGGTGGGTGATTTCTACCAATTGCCGCCGGTGGTGCGCGGCGACGAAGGACAATTGCTGGAGGAAGCGGGCTATGCCAGCCCCTACGCCTTTTCCGCTCACGCGCTGCGTGACGCGCCGCTGACGGCGGTGGAACTCACGGAGGTGCACCGTCAGAGCGACCTCGATTTCATCGCTTTGCTCTCAGCCATTCGTGAACAGCGCGGCGTGGCCGATGCGGTGGCGACCCTGAACGAGACGTGCCTGGAGCGCACTCTAAAGCGCAGGCCTGTGCTGTTGTGCGCGACCAACGCAGTAGCCGACCGCTACAATGCGCATGGCCTCGCCGCGCTGGACGGCAAACTTGCGCTTTATTCCGGCGGCTTTGAAGGCGAACCGCCGAAGAACGCCAATGCCGGCGACCGCTTTCCAGCGCCGATGCAATTGCAGCTGAAGCGCGGCGCGCGCGTGATCTTCACGCAGAACGACTCAGAAGGACGATGGGTCAACGGCTCGCTCGGGGCGGTGACCAATCTTGGTGAAACCATCGTGCAGGTGGCGTTGGACAGCGGCGAAACAGTGGACGTCGAACGCGCCGTGTGGCCGCAGGCGCGCTGGAGTTGGAACGCCACGGAAAAACGAATGGAGCCAAAAGACGAGTTCAAATACGTGCAGTTTCCCCTCGCGCCGGCCTGGGCGCTGACCATCCACAAGGCGCAAGGCATGACGCTCGAGAGCGTCGAGATCGACCTCGGCCGTGGCGCCTTCGCGCCGGGCCAGACCTATGTCGCGCTATCGCGCGCGCGTTCGATGGAAGGCTTGCGGCTGTCGCGTCCGCTGAGCGAACGCGATGTGCGCGTCGATCCCGCTATCGCGGAGGGTTTAGCTCGGTTGGGGATTTAGGCCTACCAGAAATGACGGCGCGGCGCGGCGTCATGTTCGGCAAGCGTCTCGCCGTCGGCATCGTCAATTTCGAGCAGACGCACGTCATAACCCCAGAGATCGGCGACATGCTGCAGCACTTGCTGCGCGTCCCGCTCCTCCAGCATCACGCCATCGAGCACGCGGTGCTGGAGCATCAAGCGGCGATCGCCGGCGAGATCGACATCGACAATCTGAATATCGGCGTCGCGATAGGCGATGTCGTACTGCTTCGAAAGCGCGCGGCGAATTTTGCGGTAGCCGCGCTCATCGTGAATAGCGTACACTTCCATCTCGTCGTTGTCCTCATCATCGACAACGCGGAAGAAGCTGAAGTCGCGGATCACTTTGGGTGAAAGGAATTGCGAGACAAAGCTCTCGTCGCGGTAATTGGCCCAAACGTCGCGCAGCACTTCGTAGGCATTGCCCCTGCCGGCGATGTCGGGAAGCCACTCGCGGTCCTCGTCCGTCGGATTGGTGCAGACGCGTTCGATGTCGCAGCACATGGCGAAACCGAGCGCATAGGGGTTGATCCCTGAAAAGCGGCGGTCGTCGAACTCCGGCTGCATCACCACGCCGGTGTGCGAATGCAGGAATTCGAGGAAGGCGCCGTCGTTGATCTGCCCCTTCTCGTGCAGACGATTCATGATGCGATGGTGCGTGTAGGTAGCGCAGCCTTCGTTCATCACTTTGGTTTGGCGCTGCGGATAAAAATACTGATTGATAAGGCGCACGATCCGCAGAATCTCACGCTGCCAGCCCTGCAGCCGTGGCGCCGTCTTCTCCATGAAGTAGAGCAGATTTTCTTCCGGCAGGCCCAGCAAGGCACGGCGGCGCTGCTCGTCATCGCGCGAGGCCGGGCGCTTAGCGCCCGTCGGCACAGTGCGCCACAGATCGTTGAAGAGTTGCTCGCCGTGCTGGCGGCGCTCTTCCTCGCGCTTCTGCTCGGAACGCAGATCGGGCATGCGCTTGCGCGGAAACCGGTGCACGCCATGGCTCTGGAGCGCGTGCGCGGCGTCGAGCACGCGCTCGACCTCGGCAACGCCGTAGCGATCTTCGCATTTGGTGATGTAGGTGCGCGCGAACTCGAGATAATCAAGGATGCCGTCCGCGTCAGTCCATTGCTTGAAGACGTAATTGTTCTTGAAGAAATGGGAGTGGCCGTAGCCCGCATGGGCGAGCACCAACGTCTGCATCGTCGCGGAGTTCTCCTCCATAATGTAGACGATGCAGGGATTGGAATTGATGACGATCTCGTACGCGAGGCCCTGGTAGCCTTTGCGGTAAAGGGCCTCGTTGCGGGCGAAATGCTTGCCGAAACTCCAATGCCGGTAGAAGAGCGGCATGCCGGTTGAAGCGTAGGCGTCGAGCATTTGCTCAGTGGTGATGACCTCGATCTGGTTGGGATAGGGATCGAGACCCATTTCCTTGACGCCAATTTCGCCGCACGCCTCGTGGACGCGCTTGATCAGATCGAAATCCCAATCCGCGCCGGTGAACAGCAAGGCTGATTTGTCCAGCATGGCTCAGCCCTCCGCCGACGCGCTCTCGGCGCGGCGCGAGAAGAGCTCGCGAAACACCGGATAGATGTCGCGGCGGTGGCGCACCTTGCGCATGGCGAAAGGCTGATCGTCGCCCAGCCGCCGGAACGCGCGCCAGAGATTAGTGCTAGGCTCGCCAGCGCCGGGCTGGGCGTCGTCCTCGTCGTCCATGCCAACCTCGACATAGGCGTAATATTGGCACATCGGCAGGATCACATCGCGCAATTGCGCCAGCACGACGGCATTGTCGCTCGACGTGTTGTCGCCGTCCGAGGCCTGTGCGGCGTAAATGTTCCACTCGCTCACCGGGTAACGCGCGGAGACGATCTCGGCCATCTTGAACAGCGCGGTCGAGACAACCGTACCGCCGGTTTCACGCGAGTAGAAGAAGGTCTGCTCATCGACCTCCTGCGCCTCGTGCGTGTGGCGGATGAAGACCACGTCGACATGTTCGTAGCGGCGCGTCAGAAACAGGTAGAGCAGCGAATAGAACCGCTTGGCCAAGTCCTTCATGTGCTCGTTCATCGAGCCGGACACGTCCATCAGGCAGAACATCACGGCGCGTGCAATCGGCTTCGGCTGCGATTCCAGCCGGCGGTATCGCACATCGACCGGGTCGATGTAGGGAATTCGCTTGGAGCGCTGGAGTTGATGCTCCAGCTCAGCGCGCAATTTTGTCAGCAGCTCGAACTGGCCGCCTTCACGCTCAAGCTTTTCGATCTCGTCGCGCAGCTGCTGAATCTGCTCCGCCTTCGGCCGCTTGAGCGCGATGCGGCGCGACATGGAGGTACGCAGCGTGCGCGGCACGGAAATGCGCGCGGGTGGCCCGGCGGTGGAGAAGCCGGCCTGCCGCCATTGCACAGCTTCGACACCGGCGACCTGACGCTTGGCGAGGTCGGGCAATTCGAGGTCTTCGAGATAGAGGTCGAGATATTCCTCGTCCGAAAGGGCGAAGCGGAATTCGTCTTCGCCCTCGCCAGAATCGGAGGCTTTTGAGCCTTGCCCCCCGCCCTGCTCGGGGCGCGGGATGCCATCGCCCTCGATGTATTTCTTGTTGCCGGGCAAGAGATAGTCGCGCACCCCGCCCTGGTGCGAGCGGCGCAAGCTGGGCTCGTGCACGCTGCCGGCGGGAATGGAAATCTCGCCGCCCTTGCCGGCGTCCTTGATCGAACGATGGGACGAGGATTCCCGCACGGCGCGGCGCACCAGCGCGCGCGCGCGGCGCATGAATCGCTGGCGGTTCGCTAAGCTCTTGCCGCCAGGATTCAGACGCCGGTCGATAATGTGCATGGAAGCCCGCCATTGGCAGGCCGGCTTAGCCGGCCTGCTTCACCCGCATGTACCATTCGACGAGACGGCGGACCTGGCGCTCGGTGTAGCCGCGCTCGGTCATCCGCGACACGAATTCCTCGTGCTTCTTCTCGGTCTCGCTATCCTTCTTCGAGCCGAAGCTGATCACCGGCAGCAGATCCTCGACCTGGCTGAACATGCGCCGTTCGATCACTTCGCGCAGCTTCTCATAGGACGTCCATGAGGGGTTGCGGCCGCCATAATTGGCGCGCTGGCGAAGCGTGAACTTGACCACTTCGTTGCGGAAATCCTTCGGGTTGGCGATGCCAGCCGGCTTCTCGATCTTCGAAAGCTCCTGATTGAGCAATTCACGATTGAGCAATTGGCCGGTGTCGGGATCCTTGAAGTCGGTGTCCTCGATCCACGCGTCGGCATAATCGACGTAGCGGTCGAACAGGTTCTGACCGTAATCGTGGTAGGATTCGAGATAGGCCTTCTGGATTTCGTGGCCGATGAATTCGGCGTAGCGCACGCCGAGTTCGGCCTTGATGAATTCCAGCAGCTTGTTCTCGGTTTCCTGTGGGAATTGCTCGCGCTTAATTTGCTGCTCGAGCACGTACATCAAGTGCACCGGGTCGGCGGCGACCTCGTTGGTGTCGTGGTTGAAGGTGGCGGCCAGCACCTTGAACGCAAAGCGCGTCGAGATGCCGTCCATGCCCTCATCGACGCCGGCGGCGTCCTTGTACTCTTGCAGCGTGCGCGCCTTGGGGTCGACTTCCTTCAGGCTTTCGCCGTTATAGACGCGCATCTTGGCGAACAGGTTGGAGTTCTCATGCTCCTTCAGCCGCGAGAGCACGGTGAAGCGCGCGAGCATATCGAGCGTACCTGGCGCACAGGGCGCCTCGGCCAGTTCGGAGCCGCGAATGAGCTTCTCGTAGATCTTCTTCTCTTCGTCGACGCGCAGGCAGTACGGCACCTTGATGACGAAGATGCGGTCGATGAAGGCTTCGTTGTTCTTGTTGTTCTTGAACGTCTGCCATTCGGCCTCGTTCGAGTGGGCCATAATGACGCCGGTGAACGGGATGGCGCCGATGTTCTCGGTGCCAACGTAATTGCCCTCCTGCGTCGCCGTCAGCAGCGGGTGCAGCATCTTGATCGGCGCTTTGAACATCTCGACGAATTCGAGAATGCCCTGATTGGCGCGGTTCAGGCCGCCCGAATACGAATAAGCGTCCGGATCGTTCTGCGCGTGCATTTCGAGCTTGCGGATATCGACCTTGCCGACCAGCGAAGAGACGTCCTGGTTGTTGTCATCTCCCGGTTCGGTTTTTGCGACGGCGATCTGGCGCAGGCGCGAGGGCATCACCTTGGCGACGCGGAACTTGGTGAGGTCGCCGCCGAACTCGTCCAGCCGCTTCACGCACCAAGGGCTCATCAGCCCGGTGAGGCGGCGCTGCGGGATGCCATATTCATCCTCGAGCTTCTGGCCCCACACCGACGGATCGAACAGGCCAAGCGGATGCTCGAACACCGGGCTCATCTCGTCGCCGGCCTTCAGCACATAGATGGGCTTGTCCTCCATCAGCGCCTTGAGGCGTTCCGCGAGCGAGGATTTGCCGCCGCCGACCGGGCCGAGCAGGTACAGAATCTGTTTGCGCTCTTCCAAGCCCTGCGCCGCGTGACGGAAGAAGGCGACGATGCGCTCGATCGTCTCTTCCATGCCGTAGAATTCTGCAAACGCCGGGTAGAAGCGCAAGGTGCGGTTCATGAACATCCGGCCGAGCCGTGCGTCCTTGGCCGTATCGACCATAGTCGGCTCGCCGATCGCCGCCAGCAGGCGCTCATGCGCGGTTGCGTACGCCATCGGATCGTCGCGGCAGAGCGCCAGGAAGTCCTGCAGCGACATTTCCGCTTCGCGCCGCTGCTCGAACGAGCGGGCATAGCTGCGAAAGATATCTTCAGACATCGTGCCTCCGTCGCGCCCCCCGATCACATCCAATGTAGGTGTGATCCCCGACGCTTACAAAAACGCCATGAAATTCAGGCGCCCGTGAGGTGCGCTTGGGCATGATAGCGCAGCTTTCGCCCAATTGCGCTGCACAGCATGACATGATTTGCGCGCTTCGTAGACATGCGAAACGAGGCAAATTCATAAGCTGCGGCAAAGCCTTGCGAATGCAGGTCGTGTTGCGAAAACGAAACACAATTATGGCGAGGCGCCGCAATCGGCGGCGATGAACGATGCCTTAAGCGCGCTCTGAGAGGGTGGCGTCATGCTTCGCGCCCTCTCCGTTCGTCAACGCGCCCTCTTCCGCGGCAAGACGCGGCGGCGGCGCGCCTTCGGCTATCAGGCCTTCGCGGCAGTCGCTCTGATAATGCTCGGCTTTCTGGTGTGGGCGCCGGCGGCGCGCGACAGCCAAGCCAGCGACTCAACCGCGACAGGCCGGTCGAGCGTCGCCGGCCGCGCCGCCGTCATCGACGGCGACACCATCGAAATCCAGGGTCAGCGCATCCGGCTTTGGGGCATCGACGCGCCCGAACGCGACCAGGATTGTGCAAGCGGGGCGCCCGGCCCAGCGGCGGCGCAGGCGCTGCGCACGATGCTCGCCGTGGGGACCGTCAGTTGCACGGCGCGCGACTGGGATGATTACGGGCGCATGGTGGCTCAATGCCGCGCCGATGACGCCGATGTCGGCGCGAGCTTGGTGGAGGCGGGCTGGGCCTGGGATTATGCGCGCTATAGCGGTGGCCGCTATGGCGGCGCCGAACTCTCAGCACGGGTGGACGGGCGCGGCGTGTGGCGCATGGGCTGCGAGCCCGCTTGGGAATGGCGTCAGCGCGACCGCGCCTAATCCGGATAGCCGAAGCGGGCGGCCCAGGGCGCCAGCAAGGGCAGCACCGGCGCAAGCTGGCCGGAATAGCGACGCCAGCGTCCGATCGAGCCTGTGTAGAGCGGCTGAATCACCTGCTTGGCGCTGGGAGTGCGAATGTCGCGCGCACGCGCCGTCGCCTGAAACGCCAGCATCTCAGGCGCGAACGGGGCGCCTATGAAGGCGCAAAGCGCCCGGGCCTGACCCTCAAGATCAGCGACCACGTCCTCATACCGTACGGCGTGTGCGACAAGGCCAAGCCGCTCCTGACTCAATGCGAACAAACCCATCGCCGCATCGTAGAAAAGCGCGGCGCTATGCAACTCAAGCAGTTGCACCATCGCCGCGTTCATGCCGAAACGCTGCTGAAAGCAGGAAAGAATGACGTCGCGCGGATCGCGCAGCGCAAGGATGACTTTGGCGTCGGGGAACATGCGCCGGATCAACGGCGCGAACACGAGGTTGAGCGGCAGCTTATCGATCAGCGTGCGCGCGCCCGGCGCAGCGCCGGCCACCTCAACACCCTGCCAATAGGCCGCGCGCCGGGCCGCGATTTCCTCTTCGCCGGCCGAGGCAAGCGCCTCTGGGCCGCGCTCGCCGAAGCAATCAGCGACGATGCCGGCGAAGACGTCGCGTTCCTCCATCGCCGCCAAGGCGGGATGGCCAGAGAGGATCTGATCCAGCAGCGTCGTGCCGGAACGCGGAAATCCGACAAGGAAAACCGGCGCGGGGCTGGCGCCTGCTGGCGCGCGCCAGGCGCTGGCGTCTGCGCCAGCGGCGAACGCCCTTAACCGGGACAGGTTGCTCGGATGGTACGGCGCGCGCACATCGTCGCGAAGCGCGCCATGCATCGCCAACAGCAAGGCGTTGGCGCGACTAAAGCCAGCGAATGCAGCGGCGGCGTCGCCCAATTTGTCAGCCGCCTCCCCGATCAACCCCCAAGCAAGCGCTTGATTGGTGGGCGACGGGCTACGCTCGGCCACCGCGCCGACCAAGGAGGCAACGCCGGAATAGGCGCGCTCGCGCAACGCCAGCTCCGCCAATGTAAGCCGCGCAATATCGCTGGCGGGATTGAGCGCCAGCGCGCGCTCGGCGAGTGCGCGGGCGCGTTCGACATCGTGGCGGCGCTCCATGAGACGCGCGAGCGAGGCAAGGGCGGGCGCATCATGAGGCGCTGCTTGAGTCGCGCGCTCGTAAGCGGCGATGGCCGCATCGATGCGATCCTGCGCGGCTTCGAGGTTGCCGAGATTCCGCCACGCTTCCGCCGAGCCCGCCTGCCCGGCGCGAGCGAAGGCATGCCGGGCTTCGTCAACAGCGCCGGTTTGGCGCAGCGCGCCGCCAAGCGCGTTGAGGATCGCAGGATGGCTGGGCGCCGCGGCGGCGGCGCGTTCGAGAAAACCCCGCGCGGCGCCCGCATCGCCCGTCTGCAGCGCCGTCAAGCCCAGCACTTGCAGCGCGTTCGGCTCCTCGCTTTGACGCGCGAGCGCGGCTTCGGCGCTGCGGCGCGCCGCGGCGGCGTCACCACGCGTAAAGGCGGCCATCGCTTCGCGCACGAGACGCAGCGTTTCCGCATCGGAGCCCGTCATGAACCGAGCGCTTGGCCGACATTGTCCGCCTTGGCAAGCGGGCGTGCGGACTTTAAGCGGGACCTTCCTTTCACAGTTTCGAAAGCCCGCTCATGTCTGCGATGGACGAATTGATCAACGTCCTCACGCTCGAACCGATCGAGGTGAACCTGTTCCGCGGCTTCAGTCCGCCCCGCGAACAGGGCCGCATCTTCGGCGGCCAAGTGGTCGCGCAGGCGCTGGTGGCTGCGTACAAGACCGTCGAAGGCCGGCAGTGCCATTCGCTCCAATCCTATTTCATCCGTCCGGGCGACCCGACGCAGCCCGTGCTGTATCAGGTCGAGCGTTCGCGCGACGGCGCGAGCTTTGCGACGCGGCGGGTCATCGCGATCCAAAAGGGCGAGCAGATTTTCAACATGGCCTGCTCGTTCCATGTCGCCGAGACCGGATTCGACCACCAAAGCACCATGCCGCCGGCGCCGGCGCCGGACAGCGTGCGCGACCACATCGAATATTGGCGCGAGATTTATAAGGACGACCCCACGCAGTTGGCGCGCTGGGGCCGCGAGCGGCCGATCGAGCTGCGGCCAATCGATCCGGTGGACCTGGTGAAACCGGAGAAGGCTTCGGCGGAGCATATGGTGTGGTTACGGGCGCGCAGCGATTGCGGCGACGATCTGGCGCTCAACCAGGCGCTGCTTGCCTACGCTTCCGACCATTCTCTGCTCGGCACCTCAATGCGGCCGCACGCGGTGTCGTGGCTATCCGGCATCCAGACGGCTAGCCTCGATCATATACTCTGGTTTCACCGGCCGACGAATTTTTCCCGCTGGCATCTCTACGTGCAGGACACGCCCTCCGCCTCCGGCGCGCGCGGATTCAACCGTGGCACGCTATACCGCGAGGATGGCGTACTGGTTGCATCAGCGGCGCAAGAAGGTCTCATCCGGCAACGCACGCGCTGAGTGCTAGTGCACTAAGCGGACACTACTCATGTTCGGCCCGACGCCTTCCGGTACTGGAACGTCGGAGCTCAATGCGCATCTGAGGGAACAAGTTCGACTTGCAAACCAAGCTGATCCAGTTGCGGACGCACGACATTGGCATCGCCTACGACGACCCAGGTGAATTGTGCTGGGTCAATCACTGAGCGCGCGGCGGCATCCATGTCGTCAGCACTCATCGCGCGATAGCGTGCGGCGACCGCTTCCCAGTAATCGTCCGGACGATCATAGAGATCGTTGCTGCGCAGCGCGCCCAAGATGCTGGCGGCGGTCTCGAATTGGCCGGGTAATTGCCGGATGTTGCCGTTGATCGTGCGCACGTGCTCGGTAGGCGTGACGCCGTTATTGCTGCGGAAGGCTTCGATCTGTTCGATGAGAACGCGGATGGAATCGCCAGTGCGATCGGCCTGTACCGGCGCGTTGACAATATAGGGCGCGCGATTTTCGCGCAGAGCTATCTGGCCGCTCAGGCCATAGGACCAGCCGCGGCGCTCACGAATTTCCGTATTGGTGCGAGAGAGGAAGCTGCCGGCCAGCACTTCATTCGCGGCGACGAGCGTCAGGGTGTCGTCGGTGCCGCGCAGCGGAAGCACTGAACCGGCGTAGATCACGGATTGCGGGGATTGCGGACGGTCTACCAGGACAATACGCGGACGCGCGTCCGGGATTGACGTGGCGAAGTCTTTCACGCCGACAGCGGCGCCGGCGCCGTTCCATTGCCCGAAGCGCGCTTCCAGCGCGCGAGAGATTTCACTCAAGGGGCGGTCCGACACGACAAACACGCGCATCGTTTCCGGACGTATCCAGCTTTGGTGGAAGCTGCGCAATGCGGCGCTGTTCAGCGGCGCAACTGACTCGGCGCTGCCAAGACCAGATATTGGACGGCCATAGGGATGATTGGCGCCGTAGAGCAGCGGCAACAATGTGCCCTGCCCCATCGGTACGGGTTGCGTGGCTTCGTCGGCAATGGCCGCGAGCTGCTGGTCGCGTAGGCGTGTCACCTCGCCCTCCGCGAAATCCGGGCGCATGACGACGTCGGCGAAGAGATCTAGCGACGGCGCCAGGTTCGCGGACAGCGCGGAGAGCGTCACCGAGGAGCGGTCCATCGCGCCGGCGGCCGCGATGGAGGCGCCGAGACGCTCGCTCTCCTCGGCGATCTGCATGGCGCTGCGCCCGCCCGCGCCCTCTGTCATGGCGGCGAGCATGAGGCGCTGCGTGCCGAAGGCGCCAGAGGGATCAGCGGCGACGCCGGCGTCGAAATCCGCTGCGATCAGAGTCACGGGGATGGCGCTGCGCTGGGCGTAGACGATCTCCACGCCGTTGGAGAGCGTCGCTCGCTCCACGTTGGGGAAATCCAGATCGGCGATCTCTCCCACGTCCGGCATCGGATCGCGCGGCGTGACGGTCGGCGGGGAATTGTCGGCCGGCGGACGCCCCGTCGTGCTCGCCTCTTCGTATGGTTCGCGCTCGCCGGGATCGACGCGCAAGGAATAAACCGGGCGCGACAGCCATCGCTGGGCGGCTGCCTGTACGCTGGCTGGCGTAGCTTCGCCATATTCCAGAAGGTTGCTGCGAAAGAAGCCCGCGTCGCCAGCGAGCAAGGCGCCGTTGGCAAGCGCAACCGTTTTGCCGCCAAAACCGCCGACTTGTTCGATCGCGAACAGACTTTGCGACACCTGCTGCGTGGCCGCGCGCTGGACCTCGTCCGCGCTAGGCCCGTTGGCGATGAAATCGGCGATGATGCCATCGAGCCGATCGGAGACGCTCTGGGGGTCAACGCCCGGCTTCACATCCACGCTGATCTCAAACAAGCTGACGCGCTGGAAGGGCAAGATATAGGACGTGACAGCGACAGCAGTTTGATCGCCGCGAACGAGATCGCGGTCGAGCCGCGAACTGGCCAACCCACCGATGACGTCGGCAGCGATCGAAAGCTCGACCTGATCCTCATGCGCCAAACCAGGCACGACCCAATTGCGATAGAGGCGCGTATTGGCGACACGATCGTGCATCAGCTCGGAAACAGGCGCCGCAAGCGTCGGCACGTCCGCTTCGGCAGGATCGTTCTGCGGCCCACGTGGAATCTGCCCGAAATAACGCTGCATCAGCGTCCGCGCTTCCGCCATGTCGATATCGCCGGCGAGCACGATGACGGCGTTATTGGGCCCGTAATTGTCACGGAACCATTGGCGCACGTCTTCAAGCGAGGCCGCGTCGAGATCGGCCATCGAACCGATCGTGTCGTGACGATAAGGATGACCTTCGGGGAATAGGGCTTCGAGCTGGCGATACGAGGTCATGCCGTAGGGCTGGTTGTCCCCCTGGCGTTTTTCGTTCTGCACGATGCCGCGCTGCGCATCGAGACGTTCCTGGGTCAGCGCACCGAGCACATAGCCCATGCGCTCGCTCTCCAGATAGAGCGTGCGCTCAAGCGCGGGCGTCGGCACGGTCTGGAAGTAGTTTGTGCGATCGAACCAGGTAGTGCCGTTCCAATTGGTGGCGCCCATTTCACGCAGCGGCTCGATCAAATTGGGCACGTGCTCGGTGCCGTTAAACAGCATGATGTGTTCGAACAAGTGCGCGAAGCCGGTTTGACCCGGCGGCTCGTCCTTGGAGCCGACATTGTACCAGGCGGCGACGGCGACCACAGGCGCTTTGCGATCTTCATGCACCAGAACGCTGAGGCCGTTCTCCAGCGTAAAGGTCTGGTAGGGAATATCCACGCCGGCCAGCAATTCGGCCACGGAGGCCGGCTGATCTTGTCCCGCCGCGACGCCTGCTTCGAGCGGCGCGCCCGTGCTGGCGCAAGCGCCGAGCATCAATGCCGCCACAGCGGCAGCCGCCATCAATCCCCGCTTCATGGACAAAGCTCCTTGACCTTCGATGAGCAGCTTAGCGGCGCGGCCGCGATAAACACACGAGGCGTTGCGACGAATTGCGCCAACTCAGCGGCGCGCGGCTTCATAGAGGTGACGCACGACGCCAATTTCGGCGACGTTCTTCATCAGCTCGAGATTGACCCAGGCAAGCCCTATCGCCAGCGGCCGTGGTTGCGGCCAAGGATGCGCGATCGTACGGTCGAGTTCGCCTTCGCGCAGACCTTCAAGCAGCACCGCCCATTCGCTCGCCAAAACGCCAAGGCGGCGTCGCACACCCTCGGCATCGCCAGGCCAGACGACGCTTTCGCGCGATGGCGGCGTCTCGCCCCGCACGGCTACGCTCATGCCGGACCACCACCAGATGAGATGCCATGTCAGCCAGCCGATGCTGACAGGCGGCGCAGGCTCGGGCTCAGCGTCGGCCCAATCGTGGCGCCATACGCCATCGGCGCCCCGGCGCACGTTCCACGCATCGACTGAAGGCGCCCACACGCACATGTCGTCAGTCAAAGCCGGCAGATGATAACCGGCGAGCCGCCAAGCGAGATCGAATTGCCAGCGCAAGGTATCGAGTTGCGAACTCATGAGCCGGTTTATCGTGAATGCGGCGCGCAGCAATGACAAATCGTCAGTAAACGCCGGCGCAATGCATTCTTAAAACCTGAAGCCTGTTCTACCGTCGTTGGTTGCGCTTGTGTGAATCTGCTGGATCACTCGCGCCGATTGTTGAGGGAATGCTTACGAAACACCGACTTCGGCGCAACGCCTCGGCAACACATTCATCGTAAACAAGCTGCGCGCGCATCAGGTCGCAGAAGCGGCCGGAGTGTGCGCGGGCCGACCGAAAGTCGGCTCCATGACCAGGATGGTCCGGCAATGTCGATTACGAGTCTGTCTGCCGCGCAGATTAGCGCGCTGTCCGTCACGGCCATCCAAGGGCTGACGACGACGACAATCGCCTCGCTCACCGCAACGCAAATCGCGGCGATCAGTACGACCGGCATTGCGGCGCTGTCCAACACGCAAGTTGGCGCCATCACCACCACGCAGATGCGTGCGCTAACGGTGACGCAGGTTCCGAATTTTTCCAGCGAAGTGGTGTTCAGCTCGCCGCAATTGCTGGCGCTTTCAACCGCTCAGCTCGGCGTGATGACAACGACGCAAGTCGAGGGCTTCATCACTACGGCGATCGCGGCGTTCGCCACCACGCAGATTCAGGCGCTGGGCGCCACCAACGTCTCGGCATTCGACGCGACCCAGGCCGCCGCGCTCACAACCACCCAAATCGGCAACCTCAGCAGCACGCAGGTGGCTGGCCTGACCGCCACCGACATCGGCGAATTGTCCACCACGCAAATCCGCGCCTTCACCGCCACGCAAATCGCGCGCCTGGATGACGACGCCCTCGCCGCCTTCGACGCAACGCAGGCGGCGGCGCTCACCACGACGCAGGTAAAGGGCCTCACCACGACGCAACTGGGCGCGATGGCGAGCGAAGACGTCGGCGAACTGACCGCAACGCAATTGGCGGCGCTTTCCACCAGCCAGGTGCGGGCTCTGAGCGAGACTAGCATCGCCGGCTTGAGCGAGACTCAGGTCGGCGCCCTGACCGCCTCTCAGCTGCAATCGCTTTCGACCACCAACCTCGCCGCCCTTACCGACACCCAAGTCGCAGCGCTCTCCACCACACAGGCCCTCGCGCTTAGCGCCGCCCAGCTCTCGGGCCTCGCCGCCGCCGACATCGCCGAGTTCACGACGACGCAAATCGGCGCCTTTTCGACGACGCAAATTCGCGCCCTCAACGCCACCAGCCTTGGCGCACTGGCCGACACCCAGGTCGCGGCGCTGACGGCGACGCAATTGCAGGCCATCAGCTCGACCACGCTCGTCGCGCTCGCCGACACACAACTCGGCGCGCTGACTGAAACGCAGGTGGCCGCGCTCAGCACCAATCAAATGCGCGGCTTGACCGCAACTGCGGTTGGCGCGCTCTCGGAAACGCAGATCGCGGCCTTCACCGCCACGCAAATGCAGCAGCTTAACGCCACCGCGCTTTCAGCGCTGGCGGACACGCAAATCGCGGCGCTTGACGCCACGCAGGTTGGCGCGCTGAAGGCGACGCAGCTCTCCGCGCTCGACGCTACCGACATGGCCGAGTTCTCGGCCACGCAGATTGCGTCCTTCTCCACCAGCCAGGTGCGTGGGCTCTCGACCACCAACGTCGCCGCGCTGGCGGATGCGCAGATTGCAGCGCTTGCCGCCACGCAAGTCGCGGTGCTCAGCACGAGCCAGATCGCGGCGCTGGACGCCACGCAGATCGGCGCGCTGACGACGACGCAAATCGCAGCGCTCACCAGCGCGCAAGTACGCGGCCTGACGGCGACAGGCGTCGGCGCATTTGCCGATACGCAGATCAGCGCCCTAACGGCGACTCAGGTCGCCGCCCTCACCGCCACCAGTCTCACCGCGCTCGACGAGACGCAAATCGCTGCGCTCGACGAAACCCAAGTGGGCGCACTCGTTCGCTCGCAAATCGCGGCGCTGACCGCGACAACACTGGCCGCGCTCGATGCGACACAGACCGCCGCGCTCAACACCACCCAAATGAAGGCGCTGACCACAACCCAAATGGCGGCGCTCCAGGCCGAGGACCTGGCGGAGTTCTCCACGACACAATTGACTCAGCTTTCGGCGGCGCAGCTGCAGGCCTTGACCACCTCCGGCCTGACCAACCTCACCGAAACGCAGATCGCTGCGTTCAACGCGACGCAAGTGAAGGCAATGAGCACGACAATGCTGTCGTCGCTCGCCGATACGCAGATTGCGGCGCTGACAACGACTCAGATCGCCGCGCTCTCGACCTCACAAGTGGCGGGCTTCAACGAGACCAACGTCACCGCCTTCACGACGACGCAAATCGGCGCCCTGAACGCAAGCCAAGTCGCAAACCTGGCTACAGCGGCCCTCTCAGCGTTCGACAGCGCGCAATCGGCGGCCCTCAACGCGACCCAGGTGCGCGCCTTGACAGCGACGCAGATCGGCGCGCTGGACGAAACGGACATTGCCGATCTGACCACGACCCAAATCGCTGCTCTGACGACGACGCAGATGCGCACGCTCTCGGCCACTAATGTAGGGGATCTGACCGAGACGCAGATCACCGCGCTTTCAAATGCGCAGGTTCAAGCGATTTCCGCCACCAATCTCGCTTCGATGGCCGACACCCAAATCGCGGCGCTGACTGAAACCCATATTGCGGCGCTGGCGACCAGCCAGGTGCAAGGCCTAACCGCAACGAATATCGGCGCTCTGACTACGTCACAGGTGACCGCGTTGACGACAACGCAACTCGGCCAGCTCTCGACCACCAACGTGCGGGCTCTCGCCGATACGCAGATGGCGGCGCTCACCACCACGCAGGTTCGCGCGCTGACCGCGACCCAAGTGGCCGCCCTCGAAACCACCGATATCGGCGAGTTGAGCGAAACCCAGGCAGCGGCGCTCACCACCACGCAGATTGCGGCGCTAACGGCGACAAACGTCGCCGCGCTCGCCGAGTCGCAGGTCGCGGCGCTGACGGCGACGCAGCTGCAAGCGGTATCGACCGCTCAGGTGGCCGCGCTGACTGAAACGCAGGTCGCGGCGCTGACGGCGACGCAGGTAGCCGCGCTCAGCACCGCGCAATTGCGCGCGTTCGACGCCACCAATATCTCGGCGTTTGATGCAGCGCAGATGGCGGCGTTGACGGCGACGCAAATCGCCGGCCTGACAAATACGCAGATCGCCAATTTGGAAGCCACGGATGTCGGCGAGCTCACCACGACGCAGATCGCTGCGCTGACTTCGGCGCAAGTGCGTGGCCTGACCTCAACGTTGCTGGGTCAACTGGCGGAAACGCAGGTGGCGGCGTTCACCGCGACGCAGATCGCTGCGCTCTCCACCTCGAACATCGGCGAACTTGCGGAAACGCAGGTCTCTGCGCTGACAACGACACAGGTCGGCGCGCTCACCGCCTCGCAATTGCGCGCCGTGACGGAGACTAATTTGGCGGCGCTCGACGCCACGCAGGTCGCCGCGCTGAGCGCCACGCAGGCGCGCGCGCTGACGGCGACACAGATCGCTGCGCTGACGGCCGGCGACGTCGCCGAGCTCACGCAGACGCAATTGGCGGCCCTCTACACCACACAGATCGCCGCGCTCACGGCGACAAGCGTCGCTTCACTGGGGGACACCCAAGTGGCTGCCCTCGCCGCGTCGCAATTGGCGCGCCTCTCGACGGAGGCGCTGGCGGCGCTGGACGAAACGCAGGTCGGCTTGCTCAACACCACGCAGATGCGCGGCCTGACCAGCACGCAGATCGATGCGCTCCAAGCCGCTGACGTGGCGGAGTTCAGCGAAACGCAATTAGCAGCGCTGACCAAGACGCAAATCCAGGCACTTACGTCGACCAACATGGCGAGCCTCGGCGCGACGCAGATCGCGGCGTTCGGCGCCACGCAAATCCAGGCGCTGTCGACCACGAACCTCTCGGCGTTGGACGCAGCGCAGACCGGCGCGCTCACCACCACGCAGATCGCGGCGCTAACCTCGTCACAGGCCGGCGCGCTGGAAGCCACGGACATCGGCGAATTGTCGGCGACGCAAATCGCGGCGCTGACCGCCAGCCAATTGTCCCGCCTTTCCACCGAAGCTGCCTCAGCGCTTGATTCGGCACAGCTTGGTGCGCTCAGCACCACGCAGGTGCGCAGCTTCACCACCACGCAGATTGGCGCGATGACGGCCACCGACATTGCCGAACTGACGACGACGCAATTGGCCGCGCTGACGACGACACAAGTGCGCGCGCTCAATGAAACGAATATTGCCGAACTGGCGGAAACACAGATCGCCGCGCTGACCAATTCGCAGGTGCAGGCGCTTTCGACGACCAACCTTACCGCCCTGGCCGACACCCAAATCTCTGCGTTGACGGCTGGCCAGGTGGCGGCGCTGGCGACGAGCCAAGTGCAGGCCCTCACGGAAACCAACGTTGCGGCGCTAACGGAAACGCAGGCCGCGGCGCTCTCCGCCACGCAAATCGCCAACCTTTCGACCGACGCCCTGCACGCGCTCGAATCCTCTCAGATCGCAGCCCTGAACGCGACCCAGGTGCGGGCGATCAACGCGACGCAGATCGGCGCACTCGACGAGACTGACATTGCCGAGTTCACGGAGACCCAGATCGCCGCCTTGACCAACACGCAAGTGCAAGCGCTTAGCGAAACCAATTTCGCCGCGCTCGCCGACACCCAGGTCGCGGCGCTGACGGCGACGCAAATCGCGGCAGTTTCATCGACCAATGTCGCGGCATTCGCCGACACGCAAATGGGCGCACTGACGACGACCCAAATCGCCGCCTTCTCGGCCTCGCAGCTAGCCGCGCTCTCCGAAACCAACCTTTCGGCGCTTGACGCAACGCAGATTGGCGCGCTTTCGGCAACGCAGATGACTGCGCTTAGCGGGACCCAGCTCAACGCTCTAACTTCGGGCGACATGGCGGAATTCGCGGATACGCAGATCGCCGCGCTTTCGACCACGCAGATCGCCGCGCTTAACGAAACCAACGTGGCTGACCTCACCGAGACCCAAGTCGGCGCGCTGACGACCACGCAAGTGCAGGCGTTCTCTGCGACCAATTTCTCGGCCCTGGCGGATACGCAAGTCGCAGCGTTCGACGCCACCCGGATCGGTGCGCTGACCACGACGCAAGTGGCCGAGCTTGACGAGACAGACATCGCCGAGTTTGCGGCGACGCAGATTGCCGCGCTCTCCAGCACACAGGTGGGGGCGATCAGCGCGACCAGCTTCGCCGCCCTGGCCGACACGCAGATTTCGAGCCTGAGCGTGACCCAATTGAGCGCGGTCAACGCAACCAAGGTGGCTGCCCTCAACGAGACTCATATCGCGGCGCTTACCGAAACGCAGGTCGGCGCTCTGAATACGACGCAATTGCGCGCACTGAATGAGACAAATCTCTCCGCGCTCGACGCCACGCAGGTGGCGGCACTTTCGGGCACGCAGATGCGCAGCTTGACCACGACGCAGATCAATGCGTTGCAGTCGGCGGATGTCGCTGAATTCACCGAAACGCAAATCGCGGCCCTGGCGACCACCCAAGTGCGTGATCTAGACAGCACGATCGTAGCCGCCTTCACCGAGACCCAGGTTGGCGCACTGGACACGACTCAGATCAAGGTGCTCGGCACCGAAGCGCTCTCAGCACTGGTTGAGTCACAGATCGCCGCGCTCGACGCCACGCAGGTCGCGGCGCTGACCACAACCCAGATCGGCGCGCTGAACGAAACGGACGTCGGCGAGTTCGTGGAAACCCAGATCGCGGCGCTGACCGCGACGCAGATCCGCGCGATCTCCCAAACCAATCTCGCGGCGCTCGCCGATACGCAGGTGGCCGCGTTGACCGCGACGCAGGTCCAGGCGATCGCAACGAGCAACATCGCCTCTCTCACCGAAACGCAGATCGCTGCGATGACGCTGACGCAGGTCGCGGCTTTCACCGCCTCGCAAATCGCCGCGTTCAGCGACACCAATCTGGCCGCCCTCGACGCCGATCAGGTCGGCGCGCTGACGGTGACCCAAGCGCGCGCCATCAGCAGCACGCAGATCGACGCGCTCGAAGCCGCGGACGTGGCGGAATTCACTGAGACCCAGCTGACGGCGTTCAACACAACGCAGATCCAGGCCCTCACCGAAACCAATATCGCGTCGCTCGCCGACACGCAGGTCGCCGCTTTCGGCGCAACGCAGCTTGCGCGCCTGACGACGGAGGCGCTTGGAGCGTTGGATGCGGCGCAACTCGGCGCACTGACGGCCACGCAAGTGCGCGGCCTGAGCACGACGCAGGTCGCGGCGCTGGCATCGACGGACATCGGTGAGTTCAGCGACACGCAGATTGCGGCGATGACGACGACGCAAATCCAGGCCTGGTCGACCACGGTGATCGAGGAGCTGCAATCGGCGCAGATCGCAGCGCTTGACGTGACCCAGATCCCATCGCTGACGACGACGCAATTGGATCACCTCTCCACCACCAATATCGCGTCGTTCACCTCCACCCAGCTCTATGCCTTCACGGCGACGCAGGTGGCGAGTTTGGATGGCGATCAGATCGAGGCTTATCTGTCGGCCGCCTGAGGCGGACGCATTAAGCCTTTGACAACGCAAATCGCTTGACCGTCGCGCCCGCGCGCGGAGCGCTCCTGCCCGCCGCGGGGGCCATCCATGTCCGAGAATGCGTTTCTGACAGCGCTGCAAAAGATCACGGCCGGCGGGCTCGGCTTCCACGACATGATCGCCGCCGCGCACCAAGTTACGGCGTCAGGTCAGCCTGACCAGGCGCGGCAATTGTATCAGGTCTGGATCGCCATGAACGGTGAGCACCCGTTGGTGTTCATCGCTCACTTCAATTGCTCGACGCTGCAAAGCCAATTGGGCGATGCGGCCGGCGCGGAAGCGTCTTTGCGCGCGGCGCTGCAGAAGAATCCCGATTTCGCCCCCGCGCACATCAATCTCGGCAGCGCGCTGGAACGGCGCGGCGGCGCGAAGGAAGCAGTCGAACAATGGAAAGCGGGCCTTGAACGCATGGCCGGCGTCACCGGCGACGCGATCGGTTACAAGACCACGTTGCTGAAACAGATCAGCCGCGTCATGAGCGACAGTCAGCAGCATGACGGCGCTGAAACGGCGCTCATGCAAGCGCTCGACCTCGATCCCACTCAGCGCGACGTACTGGAACAATATGCTGCGGCGCGGCTCGCGCAATGCAAGTGGCCGATTGCGGCGGTAGGACCGAAGATCGGACGCACGGAGTTCCTGAAGCGCTTCCATCCGCTCTCGGCCTGCGCCTATGCCGACGACCCGCTGTTTCAGCTCGGCATCGGCGACCATTACGTGCAAGCGTTGACCGGCGACGTGACAGCGTCGAGCGATCGCCGCGAGGCGCCGATCGGGCGCGGGCGGCGTCTGCGCATCGGCTACGTTTCATCCGACCTCCGCGCGCATGCTGTCGGCTATCTGATGGCCAATCTGTTTGAAGCGCACGATCCGAGTGCGGTTGACGTGTTCGTCTATTATTGCGGCATCCCAGCCGAGGACGAGATTCATCGGCGGGTAAAGCAGGCCGCGGAGCATTGGACGGATATCCGTGCGCTCAGCGACGATGAGGCCGCGGCGGTCATCGCCGCGGATGAGATTGACATCCTGGTGGATGTGAACGGCCACACCCGCGATGCGCGGCTTGGCGTGTTCGCGCGGCGTCCAGCGCCGATAATCGTCAATTGGCTTGGCTATCCAGGCACCATGGGCAGCCCCTTCCATCATTACATTGTCGCGGATGATTGGGTGATCCCGCCCGACCACGAGCTCTATTATTCCGAACGTGTGCTGCGGTTGCCGTGCTACCAGCCCAATGATCGCCGCCGCGTCGTACACCACGCGGCGCCGACTCGCTCGGAAACGGGGTTGCCCGACGATGCGTTCGTGTTTTGCTGCTTCAACGCCGCGCACAAGGTCACGCGCTATTCGTTTGAACGTTGGATGGATATCCTACGGCAAACACCCGGCAGCGTGCTTTGGCTGCTCGACTACAACGCCGAAACCAATGCGCGGTTGCGCGCAGCGGCCGACGAGCGCGGCATCGACAGCGCACGGCTTTTCTTTGCGCCGAAGATCGCCAATCCACGGCATCTCGCACGCTATCCGCTAGCGGATCTCTTTATCGACACCATCCCCTACGGCGCGCACACGACGGCCTCCGACGCGCTTTGGATGGGCGTTCCAGTGCTCACTTTATCGGGACGCTCGTTCGCATCGCGCGTGTGCGGCTCCTTGGTGCGCGCCGCCGGCGTTCCGGAATTCGTGTGCGACACGGCCGAACAATTCGTGACGCGTGCTGTCGCCTTGGCGACGACGGACCGCGTTGGCTTGGCCGCGTACCGGCAGCGCCTAATCGACCAACGCGACACGTGCGTTTTGTTCGACATCGACGGCCTCGCCCGAAAGCTCGAAGCGCTCTACGGGCAGATGGCTGCAGAATATGCGGCAGGTGCGCTGCCGCAACCGGAGCTCGGCAACCTAGCAGCCTATCTCAGCGTCGGCGCCGCGTTCGACCACGACGCCGCGGAGATCGGCATGATCGGCGACTATCACAGCTACTATCGCGCCGGGCTGGCGTCGCTCAATCGGCGCCGCCCGCTGATCATCGATGGCAGATTGTGGACGGAAAACGCCATTCCCCGCGCCGCGACCAGGAACGCGGCCTAGCTCTCGATCGGCGCCGCGGCTTCCTGCTCTGCGCGTAACCACGCCGCGGCTTTGCCGGCGCCGCCGAACACAAAGAAGTGCGCGCCCGAGATGGGGCCGAGGTCGCGATGCGCCAGCGCATCGGCCAGGTCGGCGAACATCCGCTCGGGGCCAGCGATCAGACCGGCGGTGCGCCCGCCTTGGCGCACCAAAGCGCGCACGGACGCGCCCACGCCGCAACGCGCCGCGAAACCGAGCAACCGCGCCGTGCTCGTTGGCGCGGCTGCGCCGATGCGTACGGGTGCGGCGACGCCAAGTTCGCGCAGACGCGCAATGTAAGAGACGATCGGCGACGCTTCGAACGCAAATTGCGTGACGATCTCGGGCGCAAGGCCCTGCGCGGCGGCCGATGCGAGTTTCTCGCGCAACGCTTGCTCCATCACGTCGCGCGGCGCTTGCGGATGACCTTCGGGATGACCGGCAAACGCCACACCTTGCAACCCGTGCTTAGTCAGCGATCCGGCGGCAAGGATATCCAGCGAGGATGCATACGGACCGAGCGGTTGCTGCAAATCGCCGGCGATCAGAAGCACGCGCTTCACCCCAGCTTCGCCAACAGCGCGGGACAGGAAGTCGTTCAGCATGGTCTCATTGACGATGCTGCGCGCCGCGAGATGCGGGATCGGCTCGAAGCCAGCGAGAGTGAGAGCCGCCGCCTGCGCCACGGTTTCGCGATGGCCGGCGTTGGTGAGAAACGTGACATGGACGCGCGTGCCGCGCGGAAGGTGTTCACGCAGCATGGCCGGCGCCGAGCGGTCGCGCGCAAGAACTTCGATGGAGGCTTGCGCAAACAACAATTCGCGCGTCGCGGCGCCGTCGCCGGACATGCAATCAGACCAAATCGCGCTTGCGCGCGATGACATAGGATTCATCCCAGAACCAGAGGCCGCCATGTTTGCGCAATACCTCGCGCGTCGCCTCGATGTAGGCGCCCTGCGCCATGGCTTCGGCCAAACGCTGATCCTCGATCTGGGCCACATAGACCGCGGCATTCCACGCCGCCCACAATGTCGATGTGCCGATCGAAACGGCGTGCTGGTCGATCTCGCCCGGCAAGGTATGCATCTCGTAGCGAAACAAGGCCTTGGAATCTGGGCCGGGCCCGAGGTGAAAGGCGTGCGCATCCTTGCCAAGTTGGCGCTTCACCTCGCGCAGCAGAGCGTGACGATCGGTGTGAAACGGCCGCTCGTCCGGCCAAACGCGATTGATGATTTCAAGGCCCGGATCGTCGCCATGCGAATGAATGCCAATCAGACGTCCGCCCGGCCCCAGCGCCCGCGCCAGCGGCGCAACCACGTATTTCGCCTTGAACTCCGTCGATGAACGCGCGCGATACGGTTGCGAAGCGAGCACCAGATCGAAATCGGCGCGCGAGACGCCGCGCTTGGGCAATGTCGCGTCAAGCAGGAAGCGGCAATCCTCGCGGTAAAGAATGAGTACGACGGGCCGCTGATAGACAGGATTGCCGGTCTTCTTCGACGCGCCGGCGCGCCAGTTTTCAGCCAGAAAGCCCTGCAAATCGGTGATCTGGCGCTCGAACTCCGCCGTCGTCGCGCCTTTGAGCGCGACCTCCTTCCATAGCAAGCGTGAAGCCTCGGCCGGATCGCGCGGCGTCAGCCAGGGCGATTCCGCATAAGGCAGGTTGGTCAGCACAAGTGCCGTCGCCGGGTGCTCGAAGAAGCGGTCCGGCATCTTTTCAAGCGTCAGACGGACGTCTTCGAGGCTGATTTCCTTTCCGACGACATAGAAGGGATATTTCTCGAATTTGTAGTGCATGGCGCGCATGACGCGCGCGAGCACCGTGCCGTCGCCCATGCCGGCGTCGAAAATGCGCAGCGCGGGCGGGCGCGGCTTGATGAGATCGAGTTCATGCGCAACGCGATCTGCGACAACCCATTTCTCACCGCATGTCGTCACGAACATCAGATATTTTTGACGATTGTCGTAAAAGCGGAAGTTCTGGTTTTGCCCGCCCTCATTGGCGTCGCCGTTCGCCGACTCAGCCTGATGCATGAACGCCCGCACGCGCTCGACCGTGCTGGTGGTGACTTTGCCGCCGTTCTTCAGACGACCGACGAACTTGCCGTCATTGACGGCGAGACGGCCAAAGGTTGATTCCGCCAGAGTGTGGGTGCGGCAATAATCGTCGATCTCGCGGAGCAACACCTTCGCTTCCATGCCGCCTCCCAGGTCGTGCACGCTCATGAAATGCGGGTTCTTTGCTCTTCGACATCGTGCATTGGGAGCGCACCGCCACCCATCGCCGCAGCCAGCAATTCCTCGGCTTCGATGCGATCGCGCAGGGAGAGCCGTTCGATCAGCGGGCTTGGATGCCGGGCGCGCCGGGCGCGCCAGCTTTGGCCGCGATGCAAGAGCTCTGTCTCTTCGCTCGCCGCTGCGGCTTCTGCCGCGTTTGGGAAGCGGCCGAGCTGAGCCACAAACGGTCCCCAGCGGCGCTCGGCCCCTTGTGGCCCGAGTTCGGCGCGCAACGCGCGCACCCAATCCGGGCTCACGTTCGGCGCAATGGCGCACAAGCCGACGCTTTCCGCGCCGCCAACGTAAGTGAGCAGCAAAATCCGCTCACCGCGCGAGACGCTAACGGGCGCCAACCAGCGCATGGCGTTATCCGGGCCAGGTAGACGCAACTCATCGCCCAGCAGCGCGTGCATGAGCAGCGCACGATCGCCGCGCCAATCGAGCCAATGCAAACGGATCGCGCTCATGAGCAGGCCTCGCCGCGTTTTCCGCAACAAGAATGCCGCGCCGAAATAGGCCGGCGAACCACATAAGGTCCCACGACGAGTGGGATTTCGCCCACTCCTGCAGGGCCGTCGCGGCATTGGGATGGCGCGAACAACGCCAAATACTCCAGACCGAGTCCTTCGTTATGCGAAGTTTGTTTCGCTAATCGAAACTGTCAAGCCGGGTCTGCTCATAGGCGGCAATTTCGGCTGCACGCGCCAGGGTGAGCGCAATATCGTCGAGGCCCTCGAGCAATTTCCGCTTTTGGCGTGGATCGAGCGCGAACCCCCACGCAGCGCCGGACGGCGCACTGAAGCGTTGCGCGGCGACGTCGAGCGTGAATTCGCCGGCGCCTCCGGCCTCCCGTGCGCATGCGGAAACCGCCGCTGCATCGAGCCGCAAGGGCAATACGCCATTGTTGAAGCAATTGCCGGCGAAGATGTCGCCGAAGCTCTCGGCCACAACACAGCGAATGCCGTAATCTGCAAGCGCCCAGGCGGCGTGTTCGCGTGACGAACCGCAACCGAAATTGGCGCCGGTGATGAGGATCGACGCGCCTGCCGCGGCTGGATCGTTGAGCGGAAAGTCGGCGCGGGGCGCGCCGCTTTGATCGAACCGCATGTCGTGGAAGAGCGCGGCGCCCAGGCCAGTGCGTTCGAGCGTGGTCAGGAATTGCTTCGGCGCAATCTGGTCGGTGTCGATGTTCTCGCGCATCAGTACGATTGCGCGCGAGCAGAGCGTCGTCAGCGTCATGAGGCGGCCTTCGCGGCTGCGTTTGACCACACGCGGACATCGACCAGAGCGCCGGCGATTGCGGCGGCGGCGGCCATCGCCGGGCTCATTAAATGGGTTCGCGCGCCGCGACCCTGGCGGCCTTCGAAATTGCGGTTTGAGGTCGACGCCACGCGTTCGCCAGGAGCGGCGCGGTCTTCGTTCATGCCGAGGCACATGGAACAGCCGGGCTCGCGCCACTCAAAGCCTGCCGCGATGAAGACGCGATCGAGCCCTTCTGCCTCCGCCTGGCGGCGCACGCGGCCCGAGCCGGGCGCCACCATGGCGCGGACGCCACCTGCGACGCGCCGCCCCGAGACGATGCTGGCGGCGGTGCGCAGATCCTCGATGCGGGCGTTGGTGCAAGAACCGATGAACACGCGCTGCACCGGCAAGCCGATCAGAGCCTGGCCCGCCGATAAGTCCATGTATTTAAGAGCGCGCTCAACGCCAGCGCGCGCGGCGGGATCGGTGATATGCGCGGGATCCGGCGCGGCGCCATCAATGGGCGCGCTTTGATCCGGACTGGTTCCCCAGGTGACGCGCGGCGCTATGGCGCCGCAGTCGATCTCGACGATCTTGTCCCAGCACACGCCTGCGTCTGAGGCTAGCGCGCGCCAAGCGCACTCCATTGCAGCGAGCCGTGGACTTTCGCGCAAGAGTGGCGTCTCGCGCACATAGGCGAACGTGGTTTCGTCCGGTGCGACAAGACCGGCGCGCGCGCCAGCCTCGATACTCATGTTGCAGAGCGTCATGCGCGCTTCCATGGAAAGCGCGCGCACCGCGTCGCCTGCATATTCCATGACACAGCCCGCCCCGCCGGCAGCTCCGATCTGAGCGATCAGCGTCAGCGCCATATCCTTGGCGCTGCACCCCGCCGGCAAGCCTCCATTGAATCGGACCAGCATGTTCTTCTGCTTGCGCGCACGCAGCGTTTGCGTGGCGAGCACGTGTTCCACTTCGCTCGTGCCGATGCCGAAGGCGAGCGCGCCGAAAGCGCCATGGGTCGAGGTGTGGCTATCGCCGCAGACGATGGTCATACCCGGCAGCGTTCGGCCCCGCTCGGGACCGACGACGTGCACGATGCCGTTGCGTGGATCTCCGAGCGGATAGAATTCGATGCCGTGCCGCGCGGCGTTGGCGGCCAAGGCCTCCATTTGCCTGCGCGCCGCGGGATCGCGCACGCCGGCCGCGCCGGCGGCCTGGTTCTCGGTCGGCGCATTGTGATCGACGACCGCGAGCGTGCGCTCGGGACGGCGCACGGTACGGCCCGCGGCGGCAAGCCCGGCGAAGGCTTGCGGCGACGTCACCTCGTAGACGAGGTGGAAGTCGATGTAGAGCAGCGTGTCGCCCTCATCCTCGGCGACGGCGTGCACATCCCAAATCTTGTCGTAAAGCGAGCGCGCGCTCATCCCAGCTCGGCGCGAACCAGGGCGGCCCCGGAGGCCATCGCTTTCATTTTTCCAAAGGCGGTCTCGCGGGGCAAATATTTCATGCCGCAATCCGGAGCGACGATGACCTTTTCGGCATCGACATGCGGCAATGCACGGCGAATGCGCGTGGCGACGACTTCTGGCGTTTCGACTTCGGGATCGGAAAGATCGATCACGCCAAGGATGATGGTCTTACCGCGCAGCGACTCGAGCACGGAAGTGTCGAGCTTGGATTGCGCCGTTTCGATCGAAATCTCCTTGACCGGACATTGGGAAAATTCCGGCAGAAAGGAATAGCCCTCTGGGCGCGCGTGAATGATCGCCGCGTAGCCGAAACAGATGTGCACGGCGGTGCGGCCCTTGACGCCCTCGAGCGCCGCGTTCAGCGCTTCCAACCCGTACTCCCGCGCCTTCTCCGGCCGCGCCTGCATGTAAGGCTCGTCGATCTGGACAATGTCGGCGCCGGCCGCGAACAGATCCTTGATCTCTCCATTGAGCGCGGCTGCGTAATCGAGCGCCATTTCCCGCTCGCTGGGATAGAAATCATTCTGAGCCTGCTGCGCCATGGTGAACGGGCCGGGCACAGTGAATTTGATCATGCGGTCGGTATTAGCGCGGAGAAACTGTACGTCCCGCGTCTCCACCGCGTGGCGGCGGCGAATCTTGCCGACGACGCGCGGCACGGGATTCGGATGACCGCTGCGGTCGAGCGCTTCGCCTGGATTGTCCAGATCGACGCCGTCGAGCGCATTGGCGAAGCGGTTGGAATAGCTCTCGCGGCGCATTTCGCCGTCGGTGATGATGTCGAGGCCAGCACGCTCCTGATCACGAATGGCGATCAAGGTTGCATCGTCCTGCGCCTGATCAAGAAATTGCGGCTGCACGCGCCACAGCTCGCGCGCCCTAACCCGCGGGGGAAAGCGCTTGGACAAGCTCTCGCGATCGATGAGCCAATCGGGCTGCGGATACGAACCGACGAGAGACGTGGGCAGCAACATTCGCGCGTTCCTTATTCAGGTTCTTCGCCATCATAAGCTATGGCGGCGGCGGCTTTGCCGGACATAACGAAGCCGATCGGACGCTCCGTCTCTTCCTGCAGGTGCGCGATCAGGGCGGCGGTGCGGGCAAGCAAGGAGACACCCTTAAGCGCAGCCAGCGGGAAGCCGACATCGAGCATCACGGCCGGAATAGCGCCGTTGACGTTGATCGGAAGCGGACGGCCCAGTTTCTCTGGAAGCACATCACGCACCGCGTAGAGCATGGCGATATGTTTGCCGGCGACGCCACGCTCCTCCGCCAGTCTCAGCAGCACATTGGCGCGCGGATCGCCCTTATCGTGTTGCGGGTGGCCGAAGCCCGGGATGGCTTTCTTCTCTGCACGCAGCGCGGCGACCGCGCGGCCTGCGGCAACACGCGGGTCGCCGTCGCCCGCATCGGCAATACATGCATCAAGGAAACGACCACACGCTTCCGCACTTCCCAGCACCACCGAGCCGCAGCCAAGCAAACCCGCTGCGACCGCGCCCTGGAACGCTTCCGGCGCCGCGGCGTAGGTCATTCGCGTCGCGATCACGCTTGGAACGAGGCCGTGTTCGGCGATCGCCGTCAGCACCGCGTCGGCAAAGAATTTCTGATTTGCGTTGGGGGCCTGCCCGGTGACCAGAAACCAGAAATACGATGTGAAGTCTGTCTGCCCAATGATGTCGCGACACAAATCCTTGCCGCGAACGACGATACGTTCGGCGTCAGAGGTGGAAATGGCGGTGAACGGCTTGTCTTGCTTGCCGATACGCATAACGCTTCCCTCAACGCTGGCTTCCGGAGGCGCCGTGGTCCGCGAGCCCCGGTCCGCAATCAAGCGTGGGCGAAATTTTTTCGCATTGCGAAGTTGAGTTCGTTATGCGAATTTTCTATACGGCTTGTCAAGGCGACGGGCGCCCGAGGCGCTTGCCCGAAGGCCGGCTGCACAGGAGCGCACGATGGCCAAGGTGTTGCGGGACGTCACCGTCCTCGAAATGGGCACCTTCATCACTGGCCCCGCCGCTGGGATGCTGCTGGCCGATCTCGGCGCGGACGTGATCAAGATCGAACAGCCCGAAACCGGCGATCCGTTTCGCGCCTTCAAAGGCGAACTCTACAGCCCGCATTTCCAGACCTACAATCGCAACAAGCGCTCGATCACGCTCAACACAAAGAACCCTGGCGATCTGGCGCAGCTCGATCAATTGGTCGCGCGCGCGGACGTGTTCATCCAGAATTTCCGTCCCGGCGTCGCCGAAAAGCTGAGCGTCGGACCCGCGCGCCTGCAAGCCATCAATCCGGCGTTGGTCTATTGCTCGATATCCGGTTTCGGCGGCAGCGGACCCGACAAAGGCCGGCCTGTCTTCGACACGGTTGCGCAAGCGGCATCGGGGTTTCTGCGTCTGTTGGTCAATCCCCAGCACCCACGTGTCGTCGGCCCGGCGATCGCCGACGCGGTGACTGGATTCTACGGCGCGCTTGGGATTTTGGCTGCGCTCAACGAGCGCCACATCACCGGCCGGGGCCGCCTGGTCGAGACCTCAATGTTCGAGGCGATGGCGCATTTCAATCTCGACGATTTCACGCATTACCTTTCCGCCGGCGACGTTATGGGTCCGTACAGTCGCCCGCACGTGTCGCAATCCTATGTGTTCGAATGCGCGGACGGTCTCTGGATTGCGCTGCACATGTCATCCCCGCCAAAATTCTGGGAGAATCTCGCTCAGGCTGTCGGCCAGCCCGACATGCTGTTGCGTCCGGAATTCTCGAGCCGGCCGGCGCGCATCGAGAACTACGAGAAGGTCCGCGCCTTCTTGGCGCCGTTCTTCAAGGCCGAACCGCTGGCGGAATGGGAGAAGCGTCTAACCGCGGGCGAAGTGCCGCACGCTCCGCTGCGCGCGCCGCAAGACGTGCTCGATTGCGAACAGGCTCAGAGCCTGCAATTGGGCGTCGAAGCGGCGCATCCGATGGGCGGCCGGTTCCGCACCATACGCTCTCCGCTGAGTTTTGATGGCGAGCGCGGGCTGGAAGTGACGGCGCCGCCATTGCTGGGCGCGCACAATCGGGAAATCCTTGACGAAACCCGCAAAATCAGCGCCGCTGAGTGATCAGCACGCGGTCGCGCCGCCCCGCCCGCCGGGCCGGGTTGGCGCGCCTTTTAGTGCGTCGTGTCGAGGCGCAGATGTCCGATCAGGACAAGCCAGAGAAAGATCCGGAATATCTATCGACGCTTGAGCGCGGCCTGGCCGTGTTGCGCGCGTTCGACCAAAGCCATCCGGAGATGCAATTGAGCGAGGTCGCTGCAGCGACCAACCTGCCGCCGGCTGTCGCGCGGCGTTGCCTGCATACGCTCGTGCAGCTCGGGTACGTCGCCAAGCACGGCCGCCGCTTCCTGTTGCGCCCGGAAGTGCTGGTGTTCGGATCGGCCTACGTCTCCTCGATGAGCCTTGAGACAGTGGCGTTGCCGACGCTGCAGAATCTGCGCGATCAAACCGGCGATTCTTCATCCATGGCCGTGCTGTCGGGCCACGATATCCTTTACATCGCACACGTTTCGACGCATCGGCCGATCCGGCTAAGCGCCAATGTTGGTACGCGGTTTCCACTGCACGCTACCTCGCTCGGCAAGGTGCTGCTGGCGTTTCAGCCGGAAGAGGCCATCGACTCCTATTTCCGCGATGCGAAGCTGAACCGCTTCACCGAACGAACGGTCACCAGCGAAACGGAGCTGCGGAAGCGGCTCGCGCAGGTGCGATCGAACGGCTTCGATTCAGCATGGGACGAGCTCGATTACGGCATCGTCTCCGTCGCGGTGCCCGTATTCGACAAAGACCGCCGCATCACCAGCGCCATCAATTGCTCCACCATGCCGACACGCATTTCGCAGGACGAATTGGTGCGCACCCGCCTGCCCCTTCTGCAGCAATCGGCGCGCGAAATTCAGGCCGCTCTGGCGACGCGCCCATACCTAGCACACTCGCTCACGGGATAGGCGAGTTTTTCGCATATCGAACTTGACTTCGCATGTCGAAGCTCTTAGCGTCCGGCCGTCGTAAGCTGGCGGGTTCGCGTGCGCGCCGAGCGAGAGGGCGAAGTCCCCGATGTCTCGGTCACCCCAGCTACTCGGGGGAGGAAAAGACATGAACGTGTCTTCGAAACGGCTTTCAGCATTTCTTGGCGCTTCGGTGTTCGCGATCATGGCGTCGCCAAGCTTGGCGCTCGCACAAACGGGCGAACAAACGACATCAGACGAAATCGTCGTCACAGCGCGGCAGCGCTCCGAAGCGCTGCAGGACGTTCCTGCGCAAGTGACGGCGTTTAATTCCGCCGCGATCGAAGCGCGCGGCATCGAGCGTCCGGCGGATTTCATTGCGTCGGTGCCGAACGTGACGTTTGTGGAAACCCAAAATGCGGGGACGAGCTTCCTCGTCATCCGCGGCATTTCCCAAGCGCGCAACAGCGAGCCGTCCGCGGCCATCGTTGTCGACGGCGTGCCGATGACGCAGCCGGCGCAATTCAATCAAGCGCTCATCGACATAGACCAGATCGAAGTGCTGAAGGGACCACAAGGCGCGCTATACGGCCGTAACGCCATTGGCGGCGCCATCCTCATCTCCACGCGGCGCCCAAGCGACGAGTTCGAAGGCCGCATCATGGCCGGCTACGAATCCGGGCCCGGCTACCAGCTGCAAGGCGCTTTGAACGTGCCGCTGGCCGAGAATTTCTGGATGCGCGCGGCGCTGAACTATTTCGACACCGAAGGTCACCTCGAGAACGTCAACACTGTGGACGCTTCCGCCGAGCGGGATGTCGACCCCGTTGAAAATTTGAACGCGCGGGTTTCATTCCTTTGGGAGCCGACGCCGAACTTCTCGGCCGACCTGAGGCTGGCCTCCGACAGCCTCGACACGCGAGCGCTCTATTATGTGATCCCGGACTTCGGCGATCCAAATTTCAACAATCCGAACTTCACCGACCGTGAGATCAACCTGAACAATTCCGGCATCAACGAGCGCGACATTTTCGACGTCGCGCTGCGTCTCTCCTACGAGACCTCAGCCGGCACGTTCACGTCGATCACCGGCTACAACACGGTCGAGGAAATTCTCACCGGCGACGGTTACACATTCGATCCGCTCGGCGCCAGCCGCGTGTTCTTCGATTTCAACCAAAGCCAGTTCCTCGATGTCGATACGCTGACACAGGAATTCCGTTTCACCTCGCCCTCGGAGAATCGGTTCCGCTGGATAACCGGCGTACAATTCTTCTCGACCGATCGCTTCATCGCCACCGGCAACATGATCGACACCGGCGCTGGCGTATTTCCGGTGTACCGCACGCCGAGCACCAATCCCGACAATCCGCAGCTCAGCTTCCTCGCGGACTCGCAGGATCAGTTCGCCTGGGCGGCCTATCTCGCGACGTCGACCAATCTGACCGATCAACTCGAACTCTCGGTCAATGTTCGCTACGACCACGACACGCGCGAAAACACCACCGAGACGCCCACGGTGTTCCTACCGTGCGCACCCGGGCCGAGCTGCGCCAGCGGCCTGACGCGCGAAGAGACCTGGGACGATTTCCAGCCGCAAGTCATTCTGCGCTACGACATCAATGACGATCTCAACGTCTATGGCAGCTACAGCCGCGGCTTCCGCAGCGGCGGTTTCAATCAGACGGGCGTCGGTACCGTCGCCGCGGCGAACGGCTTCTTCAACGTCAACGACTTGTTCGACCAGGAAACCGCCGACACTTACGAAATCGGCCTGAAGAGCAGCTTCCTCGACGGCCGGGGCAATTTCAGCGCCAGCGCCTATCGCACGATTGCGGAAGGCACCTATTATTTCGTGTTCCTGGCGGCGAACTCGACGCAAAACCTCGGCAATATCGACGAGGTCGAGTACACCGGCTTCGACATGGAATTGAACGCGCGTCTGACCGACAATTTCATGGTCAATGCCGGCTACGGGTACACCGATAGCGAGATCACGGAATTCCCGGATCCCGTCGTCATCGGCGCGGAAGCGCCCCTGGTTGCGGAATACACGCTCAATCTCGGCGCTCAGCTGACGTGGCCGCTCTGGAACGACGTCGAAGGCATGGTGCGGGTCGACTACAACCGCATCGGCGACACCATCTTCACCATTCCGTTCAGCGCCCCGGCGCAGGCGCTCGACGCGACGCCGATCGCTCGCGATCCGGTCGATCTTGTGGATCTACGCGCCGGCATCCAGGGCGACGACTGGTCGATCATGGCTTGGTCGAAAAATCTCTTCGATGAAGAGTACAACAGCGAGTATTCCCCGGGAGGCTTCCTGTTCAAGGCGCAGCCGATGCGCTGGGGGATCGAACTGACGCGGCGCTTCTAGGCGCCGCCAGGCGAGGCGAGGACGGATGTTCGGTTGGGGCCGCAAGAAAAAGAAAAATGAAGAGGCGCCAGCGGAGCAGCCGTCCGAAGCCGCGCCGGTGCGCAGAGAGGAGCGGCGTGTGACGAAAGTTCTGGTGCTTTATTACTCAAGCTACGGCCATATGGAGATCATGGCCAACGCCGTCGCCGAAGGCGTGCGGCAAGCGCCGGGTGCGGAAGCGGTGGTAAAGCGCGTGGCGGAACTGGTGCCGCCGGAAGTCGCCGCAAGCGCCGGCATGAAGGTCAATCAGGACGCGCCCTTCGCAAGCCCGGGCGAACTCGGCGAGTACGACGCCATTATCGTCGGTTCGCCGACGCGCTTCGGCAATATGGCCGCGCAGATGCGCAATTTCTGGGATCAAACCGGCGCGCTCTGGGTCCAAAACGCGCTGCTCGGCAAAGTGGGCGCCGCGTTCACCTCGACCGCAAGCCAACACGGCGGACAGGAAACAACGATTCAGTCGATCCACACCACATTGCTGCATCATGGCATGGTGATCGTGGGCTTGCCCTATTCTTGGGCTGGCAATGCGCAGATGCGCGAGATCAGCGGCGGCACGCCATACGGCGCCAGCACCATCGCCGGCGCGGATGGGTCGCGCCTGCCCAGCGCCAACGAACTTGAAGGCGCGCGCTATCAGGGCCGCCATGTGGCGGAGATCGCCGGCAAGCTCGCGCAGCGCGGCTGATGGATCGAACAGCAAGTTAGAGCTAAGATCGGATCGCAATCCGATCCCAACGTTGGAGGCAAGGATATGAGCTGGTTTGGAAACGGCGACAAAAACAAGAAGAAGGCGGCCGACGGCGCGGCGCTGCCCAGCCGTCTGCACCACACCGCTTACGTCACCAAGGACATGGAGGCGACGCGGAAATTCTATGAGGAAGTGATAGGTCTGCCGCTGCTCGCCACGTTCTGTGAAAAAGACGAGCTGTTTGGAGCCGAGCGCACCTACATGCATACGTTCTTTGGATTGGGCGACGGAAGCGCACTGGCCTTCTTCCAATTCGCCAGTCCAGGCGATCAAGAGCAATTCGGCCCGCAAATGCCGTTCACGCCCTTCCACCATGTAGCGCTGAACGTCGACAAAGCGACGCAGGACACGATTGAGCAGCGCATCAAGGCCGCTGGCTACACCGAGCCCGGGCATTTTGTCCTCGAACACGGCTATTGCCGCTCGGTTTACGTGACCGATCCCAACGGCATGATTATCGAGTTCTGCTGCGACGACGATGCGGCTTCGAAGGACGCGCCGGCCCGTCGCGCCAAGGCCCACGCCGAACTGAAACGCTGGCTCGCCGGCGACCACAGCATCAATAATTTCTACCGCGGCGAACACAAGGCGGCTTGACGCGGCCAAGCAGGCCGAGCGCGGAGACATGCAGGCTGCTCCGTCCCCGACGCGCGTGCCGGTGCAAGGTGGCGACCTTCTGTGCGAGACAGCCGGCCCGCGCGACAGCGTGCGGCCGGCTCTTCTTTTTCTGCATGGCTGGACGCTTGATCACCGCATGTGGGCGCCGCAATTGCGGGCGCTGTGCGTGGATCGCTTGTGCGTCGCACCGGACCGCCGCGGCTTCGGGCGATCGAACGCACCGGCGGCCGTCGCAATGGAACATGAAGACATCGCGCACATACTCGACGCACTTGGCGTCGCGCGCGCGATTGTCGTCGGCATGTCGCAAGGCGGGCGTCCTGCTCTCGAATTCGCGCTCGCGCAACCGGAGCGGACGGCCGCCCTGGTGCTGCAGGGCGCGCGCTTCGGCGCCGCGGACACGCGGCCGGAGATTCCCGTAGATGATTACATCGCGTTGATCCGGGCTGGCCGGCTCGATGCCATGAAGGCGCTCTGGCGCGCGCACGCCATGATGCAGACAACGAGCGCGGAGGCGCGCGCCACTGCCGAAGCGATTTTGGCCGATTATGACGGCCGCGATCTGCTCGCGGCGCCCGCGGCGGCGGCGCAGCTCGATGCAGCCGCTGTCGCGGGGATCGAAGCCCCGGCGCTGATCGTCACTGGCGCGCACGATACGCCGGGCCGGCACGTCGCCGCAGCGGCCTTGGCCGCGGCTTTACCCAACGCTCAGAAGATCGAGATCGCGGACGCCGGCCATCTCTGTAATCTCGACCAGCCCGAGGCTTACAATGCAGTGCTGACGGATTTTCTGGTCCGCATCGGCGCCTAACGCCAGAATTGCTTCGAGGCGATCGCGGCGCCTTCGGCCATCGCCTTGAGTTTGGCGAAGACCACCTCGGGATCGACGCCAGCCGAGCCGACATGGATCGAGAACCCGCAATCGACGCCGGCGACGACATTGTCGCGGCCAACCAGGTGAGCGTAACGGGCGATGCGCTGCGCCACCAATTCAGGGTGCTCGATGTAGGGTGATTGGCACTCGATCACGCCGGGGATCAGCACCTTGCCTTCCGGCAGCTTCGTATCTTCGAACATCGCATATTCGTGGGCGTGGCGCGGATTGGCGGCTTCGAACAGAATGGCATGCGGCCGCGCATTCCAGACGATGTCGATGATATCCTTGAACGGCACGTCGCAATGGTGCGGGCCGGGATAATTGCCCCAGCACATATGCATGCGCATGCGCTCTGGGGGGATGTTGGCGGTGGCGCGGTTGAGCGCCTCGACGTGCAGCGCCATGCGATCGCGGAAGCCGTTGATATCGAGTTCGGCGAATTGCGTGTGGCGGCCCATGGCGAGATCGGGACAATCGATCTGCAACATGATGCCGGCATTGGCGATGGCCTCGTACTCGTGCCGCAAGCCTTCTGCGACGGCGAAAAGATAATCTTCGTGGCTCGGATAATGATCGTTGCGAAAGAAGAGTGTTGTTACGCCCGGCGACGCCGCGCTCATGAAGGCCTGCGCGCCCGGGTGCGCCTCGATTGCGGCGTTGAGACGCTCAGCGTCGATACGTGGCGCGTCCATATCCTTGACGCTGATCGGCGCATTACAGGCGGGCGTCTTGCGGTGCTTTCGGCCGGGATCGTCGAACATGCGCGTTTTCACGCCCGGATAATCTTCGAGATCCTGAAACACGTAGCTGGTGCCGGCGCCGCCGAAGCCGTGCAGGCGATCCTTGATGTAGGTGGCGTAACTTGGCTTCGACATCTCGCCGTCATTGACGAGATCGACGCCGGCCTCGGCCTGACGCGCCACCACCCAGCGCACCGCATCGTCGATCGCCGCATTGAGCGCGGCTTGGTCGACCGCTTCGCCGTCCTCGCGCGCGAACATGAGATCGATCAGGTGCTGCGGCCGTGGGAGTGAGCCCACATGCGTGGTCAAGAAGCGGCCAGCCGACATGAGCATTCTCC
>JBFWZB010000006.1:75364-105855 GCA_050185805.1 Hyphomonadaceae bacterium | reverse complement strand
CCGTTCAGGCCCTCCGGATCGAGCGTCTTCAGAGCGGCTGCTTCTTCTAGCGCTGCAACAGAGACGAAACGCTCGCCTTCATAAGCGGCGCGCAGCGCTTCATGCACGAGCGAGAGCTTCGGCGCACCGGGCAAAGCCGACAGCGGCAGCGGGACTTCGACGATCATGCCTTTGTAATAGCGACCGACGCTGGGCGCGAAGATCGGCCCACGTTCGAGCCCGGCATGGATCTGCATCTCCGGCACGTGCTTGTGCTTCTGCGCCGTGGCGTAAATGCGGTACGGCACGCGCGTGTGGCCGGGATCGGCCTCATTCTCGAACTCGGCGATCATGCTCTTGCCGCCGCCCGAATACCCACTGACGGCGTTGACGCTGAGCGGCCAATCGGGCGGGAGGAGCCCCGCCTCCACTAGCGGCCGCACCAGCGCGATGAAGCCGGTCGGGTAGCAGCCGGGATTGGAGATGCGATTGGCGGCGGCGATCGCCGCGCGCTGGCCCGGCGTCATTTCCGCAAAGCCGTAGACCCAACCCGGCGCGACCCGATGCGCCGTAGAAGCGTCGATCACCCGCAGGTCGGGATTGTCAATCAGCGCAACGGCTTCCTTTGCTGCCTCGTCCGGCAAACAGAGGATCACCGCATCGGCGCCGTTCAAGAGCTTGCGGCGCGCGTCCGAGTCTTTTCGCTTCTCCGGATCGATCGAGAGGAGCGCAATGTCGCGGCGACCATCGAGCCGCTCGCGGATTTGCAGGCCAGTGGTGCCGGCCTCGCCGTCGATGAAGACTTTAGCGCTCACGATTGGGCGATGTGCAGCACGATGCGGTAGACGGCGTCCAGCGCGAACCAGGCGAATATCAGCGCGAGCGCCGCCGACACCGAGAGGATCGTCCAGAAGATCGCCGGCCGCTCACGGCGTCGCGCATTCGGCGCGCAGCGCGTGTGCGAAAGTTCGCTATGGGCGAGGTCGTTGAACACCACCCACGAGAAATAGAACGTCGCGCCCGCCGCAGCGACGAAAGCGAGCAAAGCCTGCACCATGACAGCGTCTCCTGACGCAAAACGGGCGCTTCCGGTAAGAAGCGCCCGTTTGTTCTAACAGATTTGAAGCGGTTTAGCGCTTCGAGAACTGGAAGCTGCGGCGGGCTTTCTTCTTGCCGTACTTCTTACGCTCAACCACGCGGCTGTCGCGCGTCATGAAGCCAGCGTGCTTCAGCGCGGGCCGCAGGCCGGGCTCGTAATCGGACAACGCCTTGGAGATGCCGTGGCGAACCGCGCCGGCCTGGCCGGAAAGGCCGGAGCCGACCACGGTGCAGATGACGTCGAACTGGCCTTCGCGATCGGTGACGCGGAACGGCTGATTGATCATCATGCGCAGAACCGGGCGCGCGAAATACGCGTCCGAGGTTTTGCCGTTGATGGTGATATGGCCCTTGCCGGGCTTCACCCACACGCGGGCGATGGCGTTCTTGCGCTTACCGGTGGCGTAGGCGCGGCCGAACTTGTCGACCTTCCGCTCGCGCAGCGGCGCGTCTTCCTGGGCGCGCGCCGGATGGCCGGCGATCTGGCCGAGGGATTCAAAGCCTTGGGCGACGTCGCTCATGAGCCGATCCTCGAATTCTTGCGGTTCATGGATTTAAAATCGATCGTTTCCGGGTTCTGCGCCGCGTGCGGGTGTTCGGCGCCGGCATAGACGCGGAGCTTGCCCAGTTGCTTGCGCGCCAGCGGGCTTTCCTTCGGCATCATGCGCTCAACCGCCTTCTCCACGACGCGCTCAGGATGCTTGCCGTCCAGCACCTTGCCGGCGGTGACTTCCTTGATGCCGCCCGGATGGCCGGTGTGGCGGTAATAGACTTTGCGCTCGAGCTTGCGGCCGGTGAACGCGACCTTGCCGGCGTTGATGACGACGACATGATCGCCGGTGTCCACGTTGGGCGTGAAATCGGCGCGATGCTTGCCGCGTAGGCGGCGAGCGATAAACGAAGCGAGCCGGCCGACAACGGCGCCTTCGGCATCAACCACGATCCAACCGTGGGTGATCTCGGAGGCCTTGGCCGCCCGCGTGGATTGCGTGCGCATTGGAGTACCTTGATCGAGAGAAGGCGCGGATAAAGAGCGGCGCGAAACGAAAGTCAATAGAGGTCGATAAAGCGCCTACTTTCATCTAGTTAGTGTTGCGGTAATTTGCTACCGTCACGCATCGAAGGGCGATGAAAGCCGCCATCCAGAGCAAGGCCGCGCCGAATTGGTGGGTCAGGCTCGCGTGCAGCGGCGACACCATCAGAACGGTTGCGACGCCAAGCGCCGCCTGCGCCAGCGTTAGCCCGCCAAGCGCCATCGCCGCGCGCTTTGCGAGCCCCTGCCCGTGTCGCCAAGCCGTGGCGGCGATGAGAAGCGCGAGCAGCGCAACGAGATAGCCATTGCTTCGATGCAGCAAATGTTGCGTCGCGTGATTGTGCACGAGATCGTCGAGCGAGGCGCCGTCGAACGCCGTTCGCGGCAGCCATTCGCCGCCGATCGTGGGCCAATCCGCGTAGCGCGCGCCGCCGTCGGAACCCGCGAGCAGCGCGCCAAGCATGATCTGCACGAACAAGAGCGCGATGAACGCGTAGAGCGTGAGCTTTGGCGCGCCGAGCACGCCGCCTGCGCGCGGCCAGGCGAAGGCGTCGAGCGCCAGACTGAGCGCAAAAGCGAGAATCGCGAAGGCGATGGCGAGATGCACGGCAAGCCGCACCGGGCTTACGTCGACGCCGCTCCACAGCCCGCTCGTCACCATCCACCAGCCGATGGCGCCTTGCAGACCGCCCATGGCGAACAGGCCGAGCACGGGCAAGAGCCGCTGCTTCAAACGCCGGGTGAAGAGAAAGAATAGGAACGGCAGCGCGAAGACGATGCCGGTGACTTTGCCGAGAAAACGATGGCTCCATTCCCACCAATAAATCTGGCGGAAATCGTCCTGCGTCATGTGGCTGTTCTGCAGCTGGTATTCGGCGGTGCGCTGATAAAGCGCGAATTCCTCGCTCCAGCGGGCGTCCGACAGCGGCGGCGTCAGGCCCTTGCCCAAATCCCATTCGGTGATCGAAAGGCCGCTATCGGTGAGGCGCGTGGCGCCGCCGACCAGGATCATCGCCAGCACGAACACGCAAACAACGACGAGCCAAACGCCGACGCCGATGTCGCGCGGCGCGCTGTCGCGCCCTCCTGCTGCTTGCTCGCCGGTCACCCGCCCGACATAGAAGCCGCCAAGCAGGCGCGAAAGGCGGCGCCGGGTCGCGGCAGGACGCAAAGCATGGATGTGAGGCAACGCAAGGCGCTCGGCTGCTTCGCGCTGCTCGCTTATCTGGCGATCTATACGATCGCCGCGGCCACGCTGGGCGCGACCGTGGTGACGGCATGGCCGGCCTGGGCGCAATTGATCTTCTTCCTTGTCGCCGGCCTCATCTGGATCGCGCCGCTCAGGCCGCTCTTTCGCTGGATGAATCGCGGCTAGGCCGGCTTCGGCGGCGGCTTCACCGCCAAGAGCAGCCCCAAGCCGACGACGAGGAGGATGCCAATTGAAGCGAAGCCCGCCTCCTGGCTCTGAAACGCGCGGGTGAAGCGTTCGACGAGCAACGGTCCAAGCCACACTGTCGCCGCGCCCGACAGCGCGTAGAGGCCGAACAATTCGCCCTCCATGCCCGCCGGGCTCAAGCGCGCCATCAAGGTCCGGCTCGACGCGAACGCCGCAGTGATGGCGACGGCGATGAGACACGAGAGGCCGAGATAGGCCAGTTCCGGCGCCGTGCGCATGATCGGCGCTTCCCAGACGGCGCCGCCTTCGTAAGGCAGAAAGAGCATCCGCGACGGCGCCATCGACACCATGCCGGCGAGACACAAGATGGTTGCGGCGATTTCGATCACGACGGCCCGCTTGGGCCCGAGCGCGGAATCCAGCTCGCCGCCGATCAAACCGCCCAGCACGGCGAACAGCGACAGCACGACGCCGTACACGCACATCTCGATCATGCCCCAGCCCATCACGCCGGCGGCGTAGACGCCGCCGAAAATCAGCACGGCGGTTTTTCCGTCCGCGTAGAACATGCGCGCGATGAGAAAGAACGCCACATTGCGGTGCTGGCGCAATTTACTCAGCGTGCGCAGGACAGCGGCCAGTCCGTCGCGGACAGCGGCGCTCATGGATTGCCCGCCAGCGCGGCCGTCCGGCGCGAACACAAACAGCGGCAGCGCGAAGATCACGAGCCAAAGCGCCACGAAGGGCGCGGTTATGCGCGAAGGTTCGCCGCGCGCGTGCTCCAGCCCAAACAGCGGCGCCGACGGCAAGCCCGGCAGCGCCACCATGCCGGGCAAAGCGAGAAACCACAGCACGGCGACAAGCATCAGCACCGAGGCTGCATTGCCCAGCGCCAAACCTAGGCCCGAGACGCGCGCCAGCACGCGCGGCGCGGCCACGTAGGGCAGCATCGAATTGTGCAGCACCTCTGTGTAGGCGAAACAGACGCCGGCAATCGTGACGAGTGCGCCGATCCACGCCAGCGGCATGCCGCCCTGCACCGCTGGCGCCGCCCACCACAGCGCGAAAATGCTCGGCGCCATGATCGCCAGCACCAGCGCGATGAGCGGCTTGCGGCGTCCGGTGCGGTCGGCGATGGCGCCGAGAAACGGCGCCGTCACCGCGACAATGATGCCGGCGAGCTTGTGCCAGCTGGAGATGATCGCCTGGCCTTCGACCGGATCGCCGATGATCGCCGCCGAGACGTAAGGCTGGAAAATGTAGATGCTGATGAGGATGACGTAGGGGTTGCGGCCCCACTCAAACAGCGCCCAGCTCCAATGTGCGCGCGTCAGGCGGTCCTCAGGGTCGCTGGCGGCCAAGAGCGGCTCCGGTTCAGGGCGCTGCGGGCCGCCCAGCCGCCACCCCGACGGATGGACGCGCGCCCGTCAAGTGGATACAAGCACCGCTCTTCGGAGCGTGGCGCAGCCCGGTTAGCGCACCAGTCTGGGGGACTGGGGGTCGCGAGTTCGAATCTCGCCGCTCCGACCAAGATTGATTTCCCCCGCCCCACGCGCGAGGCTCCGCGGCGACGGGGGATCGATGAAATTTTTGCTCGGGAGTTTGGCGGCGCTGGCGATGGTGCTCGCAGCCACGCCAGCTTCGGCGCAGGAAGCGGCCGCACCCGTCCTCTATCGCGGCGCAGTGCTGATCGACGGCACGGGCGCAGCGGCGCGCAGCGGCGCCGGCATTGTTGTCGAAGGCGAGCGCATCATCGCGCTGTTGGCTGATGATGCGGCCGCGCCGGAGGGGGCGCGCGTCGTCGACGTGAGCGGGCTCTACGTTTTGCCCGGCCTGATCGACACGCACGTCCATATCGCCACGCCGCCGGACAATGCCCAAGCGCGGCTGCATTTGCGGCGCTGGCTCTATAGCGGCGTCACCGGCGTGCGTTCGATGGCGGACGATACCCGCGCCGTCGCCGAACTGGCGCGGCAGGCGCGCGCCAACGAGATCGAGGCGCCCGATATCGCGTTCGCGGCCTTGATGGCGGGCGAGAGCTTTTTCGACGATCCGCGCACGCATGCGGCGGCGGCGGGGTACGCGCCGGGGACAGCGCCCTGGATGCAGGCGATCACGCCGCGCACCGATCTGCGCGCGGCTGTGGCGCTGGCGCGCGGCACAGGTGCGGGCGCGATCAAGATTTACGCCAATCTGCCTGCGCGCGAGGTGGCGCGGATCACCCGCGAAGCGCATCGCCAGGGCATCGCCGTATGGGCGCACACGGCCGTTTATCCGGCGCGGCCATCCGAGGTGGTGGCGGCTGGCCCCGATGTGATGTCGCATGCCTGCAGCCTCGCGCATGAGGGCCAATCGCGCGCGGACCATCCGCAGACCTATAGCGCGCGCACGCCGATCGATCCCGCGCCTTTCCTCAACGCCGACAATCCGGCGGTGGCGCGTGTCGCCGCCGAGATGGCGCGGCGCGGCATCATTCTCGACGCGACGGTGCGCATCTACACCGAGCAAGAACGCTGGCGCGTGGTGGAGGCGAGCCGACGCCCGGCGCTGTGCACGCCGGAACTCTCCTACGCCATGGCGCGTCAAGCGCACGAAGCCGGCGTGCGCCTAAGCGCCGGTACGGACGGCGAAACCGCCGACGATGCGCCCTATCCGGCCCTGCACGAAGAACTCGAATTGCTGGTAGCGCATACCGGGCTAACGCCGCTCGAGGCGATCCAGGCGGCGACGCAAACCGCCGCTGAGGCCATGGGCGCCGGCGATGAGATGGGCGTCATCGCGCCGGGCCGATTGGCCAATCTGGTTTTCGTCGGCGCCGATCCAAGCGCCGACATCTCCGCGCTTCGCGACGTCCGCTTTACGCTTCGGCGCGGCCAGCGCTTCGATCGAAGCAGATACGATGGGACCGCTGATGACCAGACTGAGTGAACTATCACGACGCGGCATCCTGGCGGCGGGCGCAAGCGCGATGATGGCGGGCGCAAGCCATGCCCAGGACGCCTCGGCCGGCGCGCGGCGCTGGCGCGGCGCGACGATCATCAACGCGCTGGGCGGTCTCAGCAATCCGAACGACACGAGCGGCGGGCCGGAGCAGACCCGCTTCCTGCTCGACGCGCGTTCGCTCGCCGATGCGCGCGCTTCCGGCGTGACGGCGGTGAACTGGACCATCGGTCACGTCTTCGGCGATGGCGACCCCTACGAAATCACCATCAACGACATCGCCATCTACGACCGCATGATCCGCGATCAATCGCGCCATCTAATCAAAGTGCTGAGCGCGTCGGATATCGATCGCGCCAAACGTGACGGCAAAGTCGGCATCATGTACGGCTTCCAGAACACGGCCATGCTCGGCGACAAACTGGCGCGCATCGACACGTTCGTGGACCTGGGCGTGCGCGTGTTCCAGCTCACCTACAATCTCTCCAATGCGGTTGGCGACGGTTCGATGGTCCCCGAGAACCGCGGCATTTCAGAGTTCGGCCGCCAAGTGATCGAGCGGCTGAACGCCAACAACGTCATGGTCGATCTCTCGCATAGCGGCCAGAACACGTGCTTGGAGGCCGCGCGCGCCTCGGCACGGCCGATCTCCATCAATCACACCGGCTGCCGCGCGCTGACCGATCTGCCGCGCAACAAAACCGACGAGGAATTGCGTCTCGTCGCCGAGCGCGGCGGCTTCATCGGCATCTATTTCATGCCGTTCCTGCATGAGAGCGGCCACGCGCGCGCCGAACATGTGGTCGCGCACATCGAGCACGCAGTGAATATCTGCGGCGAAGACGCGATCGGCATCGGCACCGACGGGGACGTCACCCAGATCGACGACCTCGGCGCCTATGCGGCGATGCTGGCCGAGGTCAATCGGCAGCGCGTCGCCGCCGGCATCGCCGCGCCAGGCGAACGAGCCGACACCTATCCGTTCGTCGTCGATCTCCGCGGACCGACGCAATTCTACGACCTCGCCGAGCGCCTGCGCGCGCGCGGGCACGCGCGCACACGCATCGAGAAGATTCTCGGCCGCAATTTCCTGCGCTATGCACGCGACATCTGGGGCAGCTGATGGATCCTGCTTTCGTCGCCTTCGTGAACACCGGCGTGGTGCCGATCGGCCTCGCCGCCATCATGTTCAGCATGGGGCTTTCGCTCTCGCTTTCGAATTTCGTCGAAGTGGTGCGCAATCCCCGCGCCGTCGCCGGCGGGCTGTTCGGACAAATGGTGCTTATGCCGCTGGCGGCGCTGGCGGTCATCACGCTGTTTCAGCTGCCGCCGACCATGGCCATGGGCCTTTTCATCCTCGCCATCTGCCCGGCCGGCACAACTTCGAACGCCGTCACCTACGCAGCGAAGGCGAACGTGGCGCTCGCCGTGGTGCTGACGGCGCTCTCCAGCATCATCACCGTGTTTACGATTCCGTTCCTGGCGCGGTGGGGGCTTGGCCAATTCGGATCGCAGGGCAGCGTACCAGACCTGCCAATACTGCGAACCATGCAGCAATTGGCGCAGATGACCGTGTTGCCGATGGCGGTCGGCATGGTGTTGCGGCGGATCAATCCGGCGTTCGCGGATCGCGCCAGCGTCTGGCTGCGGCCGGCGGCGCTGATCGTCCTCATCGCAGTGATCGCGTTTTCGGTTTTTGTCAGCCTCGAACTGGTGCTGGATAATATCGTCCGCGCCGGGCCCGCCGCCTACGTGCTGAATGTCGTCACCATGTTGCTCGGGGTCGGCGTCGGCGCGGTTCTGAGTTTGGCGCCCATGGATCGGCTGACGCTGGGCATCGAGGTCGGCATACAAAACGCGACGATGGCGACGTTTCTGTCGCTCACAGTGCTCGGCGACATCGCGCTCGCCATCACGCCGACGATCTACGGCGTCATCATGTTGCTGAACGCGCTACTGCTGGTGCGTTGGTTCAAATGGCGCCGCGCCCGCGCCGGAGCGACGGCGCCGTGATGCTGATCATATCGCAGCACGAGGTGCGCCAGCACCTTACCTACGAACGCTGCATTCCGATGATGCGGGAGGCGATGGCGGCGCTCTCGCGCGGCGAAACGCTGCAATTGCTGCGTTCGATCATTGCGATGAAGGATAAGCGCCTGTTCGGCGTGATGCCCGGCGCAATGGCTGACGACGGAGCCTTCGGCGCCAAGCTCATCAGCGTGTTTCCGGCGAATTTCGCCAAAGGCATTCAATCGCATCAAGGGCTGGTGGCGCTGTTCGACGCCGAGAGCGGCGCGGTGTCGGCCATTCTGCACGCCGGCGAGATCACCCGCATTCGCACCGCCGCGGCTTCGGCGGCGGCGACAGACGCGCTGGCGCGCGCCGATGCGAGCACGCTGGCGATCCTCGGTTATGGCGAGCAAGCCCATGCACACGCACACGCGATCGCTCACGTGCGGAAGCTCAAAAAAGTGCGTATGTGGGGCCGCGACGTGGCGAAAGCGAAGGCGCTGGCCGCTCTCATCGCCGCCGAACTGAACCTCCCGGCAGAAGCCGCGGCCAACGCGGAAGCCGCTGTGAAGGATGCGGATATCATCTGCACCACCACCTCCGCACATGAGCCGGTGCTGTTCAGCGCCTGGGTGGCGGATGGCGCGCATGTGAATGTCGTCGGCTCCAGCTACGCAGGGCCGGTTGAGATCGACAATGCACTCGTTAAGCGCGGCAGGCTGATCGCGGATTATCGTCCCGGCGTGCTGGCGCAGGGCGCGGAATTCCTCCGCGCGAAGGCGGCGGGCCTGATCGACGATGCGCATGTCGCCGGCGAAATCGGCGAAGTGTTTCTTGGCCGCTTGCCAGGGCGAACGCGCCCCGACGAAGTCACGCTCTACAAATCGCTTGGTCACGTGGTGCAGGATTTGGCGAGCGCCACTGCGCTCGTCGCCGACGCCGCGAGCAAGGGCTTCGGTACGCGGGTGGCGTTTTAAGCGCGGCGTCCGCCGCGTCCGCCCTTCTCGACATAATCGCGCAGCATTTGCGACGGCCGGAACGTCACGACGCGCCGCGGCGTGATCGGCACCTCTTCACCGGTTTTGGGATTGCGGCCGATGCGTTGACGTTTGCTGCGCACAGCGAAATTGCCGAAGCGAGAAAGCTTTACCGTCTGGCCTTCGACCAAGGCGTCCTGCATGTGCTCGAGCATGCGCGTGAGCAAACGCGAGGCTTCGCCGCGCGGCATCTTGGTACGCCGCGCGAGAGCCTCAACAAGATCGGCACGCGTAACGGTTTTCGCGTTCGCCAAGACGGGCCCCCTCGGCCGGCGCACCAGCGCAATTACGGGGAAAAGCTAGTAGCGTCTGAGGCTTAGGTCAAATCGGCTGCGAACTCAAAACCGCGCCAAGGCCGCGCCCCAGGTCAATCCGCCACCCAGAGCCTCCATCAACACCAAATCGCCCCGCTTCACCCGCCCATCCGCCACCGCTTCGTCGAGCGCCAGCGGCACCGAAGCGGCCGAAGTGTTGCCGTGGCGGGCCACGGTGGAGACGACTTTGTCCTTGTCGATGCCCAGGCGCCGGGCGACCCCATCGAGGATGCGCTGGTTGGCCTGGTGGGGAATGAACCAGTCGACCTGGTCGATTGCGACGCCGCCGCGCGCACACGCCTCCAGCATGGCGCCGGAAATGTGCTCGACCGCTTGGCGGAAGACCTGATTGCCCTGCATGCGCAAGAGGCCGACCGTACCGGTGGTCGATGGGCCGCCGTCGACGAAGAGCAAATCATGCATGCGGCCGTCGGTGCGCAGGAAGGTGGCGATGAGCCCACGCCCGTCCGCCACCGCTTCCTCCTGAGCCTCCAGCACGACCGCGCCGGCGCCGTCTCCGAACAGCACGCACGTGCCGCGATCTTCCCAGTCGATGATGCGCGAGAAGGTCTCGGCCCCGATCACCAGCGCCGTCTTCGCTTGGCCGCGCGCGAGAAAATTGTCCGCCGTCGCCAAGGCAAACACGAACCCGGAGCACACCGCCTGCAAATCGAAGGCTGCGCCATGCACGACGCCGAGGGCTGCCTGGACTTTCGCAGCCGTGGCGGGGAAGGTGTTGTCAGGCGTCGAGGTGGCGACAACGATCAAATCAATGTCGGCGGCGGAGCGGCCGCTGTGCTGCAACGCCTTCTGCGCCGCGGCGATGGCGAGAGTGGACGTGAACTCGCCTTCGCCTGCGATGCGGCGCTCGCGAATGCCGGTGCGTTCAATAATCCATTCGTCGCTCGTGTCGACGCGCTTCGACAACTCGTCATTGGTGAGCACGCGGCTCGGCAGATGCCCGCCGACTCCCACGATCACACTACGGCTTTGTGTCAACGCGCCTCTCCGACGCCGGCGGCGGCGCCCGCGGCTTCCGCCGTCGCCAGCCGCTCAAGATTGCGAGCGATTTCTTCGCGATAATGGCTTGTCGCCATCAAAGCCGCCACTTCGATTGCAGCAGCATAGCCGCGGCCATTGGCGCCGCCATGGCTTTTCACCACCAGCCCGTTGAGCCCAAGGAACAAGGCGCCATTGAAGGTTCCCGGATCCATCCGCGTGCGCAGCTTCCGCAATGCCGGGTAGGCAATCAGCGCGCCAAGCTGCGCCAGCGGCCCGCTGCGCAGCGCTTCGCGCAGCAATTGACCGACGAGACGCGCGGTGCCTTCGCCCGTCTTCAATGCGATGTTGCCGGTGAAGCCGTCGGTGACGACGACATCCACGGTTCCCTTGGCGATATCGTCGCCTTCGACGAAGCCCTGGAAGTTCATGTCCACGCCGGTTTCGCGGATCAGCTTGGCGGCGGCGCGGATCTCCTCGTGGCCCTTCTGATCCTCGGCGCCAACATTGAGCAGCGCCACGCTGGGATTCGCCTTGCCGGAGACGGCGCGCTGAAAGGCTTCGCCCATGATGGCGAACTCGACCAATTGCTCGCCATCGGCTTCGACATTGGCGCCGACGTCGAGAATGACGGTGTAGCCGCCGCTGGCGGAGGGCCAACGCGCGGCCAAGGCCGGCCGATGCACGCCTTCCATGGTGCGCAGACGGAACATAGCGATGGCCATGAAGGCGCCGGTGTTGCCGGCCGAGACAACGGCGTGCGCCTCGCCCTGCTCGACAGAGGCCACCGCATTCCAGAGGCTCGAGCCGCGGCCTTGCCGCAACGCCTGGCTCGGCTTGATCTCCATGCCGATCGCCTTCTCGGCCGGCACGATGCGCGAAGCAGCCTTCGCCCGCGGGTGCTGATCCATCAGCGCGGCGAGGCGGTCAGCGTCGCCATGGACGAGGAAGCGCAAATCAGGGCGTGCGCGGATGGCGTGGTCGAGACCCTCGACGACGATCTCGGGCGCCTTGTCGCCGCCCATGCCGTCGATGGAAAGAACGAGTCCCTCGGCCATAAGTGTCGCGTGATCCCGTCCGGCCCGGCGCTGCCCTCGCGTCCGGAGGGGCGGACCATATAGCCGCGACCCGGGCTTTGCCACAGGGCCACTTGGGCTTAGGCCGGGGCGGCAGCCCAGCTGTCCAGCCGGGCCAGGGCCGAGACCGGCAGGCCGGCCTGAAGGGCATGGCTCTCGGCCGCATATCGACCCAGCTCGGCGGCGAAAGGCGCCGCGGCGCCAGGCAGCACGTTACGGCGCAGCGCCGCTTCCAAACCGGGCCGGTCGCCGGCGGCGAGCGCCGGTGCGTAAGCGCCAAGCCGGCCGTAAAAATCGGACGCCAGCCGGCGCATGCGCTTGGGGACGCTCAGATCGCCGACCCCGGCTTCGCGCAGCCCGTGGTCGAAATGGCGGAACAGCGCATCGGTGAAATTCTGCGTGAGGGCGCGCGCGGCATCCCCCTCGGCCTGGAGCCGGATCAATACGAGACAGCCGTTGAGCGTCACGATCTCGGCCCGGCCCTCGAGCGTATCGGGCGCCCTTTCAGGCCCGAAAAAACCCGGCTGGCGGCTGATCTGGCTGACCACACCCACCAGACGCAGGGTCTCTTCCCGCGCCGGAGAAGGCCCAAATGGCCAGAGCCTCGCGCCTGCTTCCGCCACCCTGTTGTCTCCTCTTGCCCGCCGCAGCGACGGGCTATACGTGCTGAACCCTATTGGGCCAACAGCCTTCGAGGTGAAGCATGCAGGGCCGTTTTTTGCGCATGTCGGCGGCGGCGCTGGCGATCGCTACATTGAGCGGCTGCATCACGCCGATCAGCACCTATTCCGGCTACAGGCCGGAGCGCAACAACGAAGAAATTCCCGATCCGCAGCCGGGCGTGGATACGCAGGCGACGGTGCGCGAGCGTTTCGGTTCGCCTTCGACGACCGCGATCTTCGACCAGACCACCTGGTATTATGTGAGCCAGGTTCAGGAGCAGACGGCGTTCTTCAATCCGGAGACCACGCAACGCCAAGTGATGGCGGTGCGGTTCGACGGCGAGACCGTCGCAGGCGTCGAAAAGTATGGCTTGGAGCGCGGACAAGTCGTCGATTACGCCAGCCAGACGACGCCGACGCGCGGCCGCGAACTTGGGCTGCTTGAGCAATTGTTCGGCAATATCGGCCAATCGCCGCCGCTGCGGAACGAGGAAGACGAGCAAGGCTCGCGGCGCGATCGCTAATTCCTCGGCGGCGTTCAACGCAAATGAAAACGCCCCGGCTTGCGCCGGGGCGTTTCTCTTTTGGCGCCCGCGCGCGGTGCGTTTACGACGACCAGTGCGCCAGCACCGCGAGCAGCAAGAGCGCCACGATGTTGGTGATCTTGATCATCGGGTTCACGGCGGGGCCGGCGGTGTCCTTGTAGGGATCGCCGACAGTGTCGCCGGTGACGGCGGCCTTGTGCGCCTCCGAACCCTTGCCGCCGTGATGGCCTTCCTCGATCAGCTTCTTGGCGTTGTCCCAGGCGCCGCCGCCCGAGGTCATCGAGATGGCGACGAAGAGACCGGTGACGATAACGCCGACCAGCAGCGCGCCCAGGGAGGCGAGCGCATCACTCGGGCCAGAAATCGCCCACACCAGGAAGAACAGCGCGATCGGCGCCAGCACCGGCAGCATCGAGGGCACGATCATTTCCCGGATCGCGGCGCGGGTGAGAATGTCAACGGCGCGGCCGTAATCCGGCTTCGCGGTGCGCTCCATGATGCCCGGGATTTCACGGAACTGGCGGCGCACCTCTTCGACAACCGCTTGCGCGGCGCGACCAACCGCCGTCATCGACCAGCCGCCGAACAGATACGGCAGCAGGCCGCCGACGAAGAGGCCGACGATGACGTACGGATTGCTGAGCGCGAAGTCCGGCGTGATGCCGTCGAAGAAGCGGTACTCGTTCGGGTTCGCCGCGTAATAGCGCAGATCCTCGAAATAGGCAGCGAACAGCACCAGCGCGCCGAGGCCAGCCGAGCCGATCGCATAGCCCTTGGTAACGGCCTTGGTGGTGTTGCCGACGGCGTCGAGCGCATCGGTGGTGACGCGCACTTCCTTCGGCAGCTCCGCCATTTCGGCGATGCCGCCGGCGTTGTCGGTGACCGGGCCGAAAGCGTCGAGCGCAACGATGATGCCGGCGACCGACAGCATGGTCGTCACCGCGATGGCGATGCCGAACAGACCCGCCAACGTGTAGCAGGCGATGATGCCGGCGACGATGGTGATGGCCGGCAGCGCCGTCGATTCCATCGACACGGCGAGGCCCTGGATCACGTTGGTGCCGTGGCCCGATTTCGAGGCTTCGGCGACGCTCTTCACAGGGCGGAAGCCGGTGCCAGTGTAGTATTCCGTGATCCACACGATAGCGCCGGTGACGACCAGACCGATCAAGCCGCAGATCACCAAATCCTGACCGGTGATGTCGGCGAATTGCGTGCCGAGGCTCGGCGTGATCGGACCGAAGCCGGTCATCAGATAGACGACGCCGACGAGGCCGAGCGCGGAAAGCAGGCCGGCTGCGACGAGACCCTTGTAGAGCGCGCCCATGATGTTGTTGGACGGCCCCAAGCGGACGAAATACGTGCCGATGATGGAAGCGAGAATGGCGACGCCGCCGATCGCCAGCGGCAGCGCCATAATGCTCGACACTTCCGCGGCTTCGCGGAACAGAATCGAGCCCAGCACCATGGTGGCGACTGTGGTCACTGCGTAGGTTTCGAACAGGTCCGCGGCCATGCCGGCGCAATCGCCGACATTGTCGCCGACATTGTCCGCGATGGTGGCCGGATTGCGCGGATCGTCTTCGGGGATGCCGGCTTCGACCTTGCCGACCATGTCGCCGCCGACGTCGGCGCCCTTGGTGAAGATGCCGCCGCCCAAGCGGGCGAAGATAGAAATCAACGACGCGCCGAAACCAAGCGCGACGAGGCTGTCGACCACCGTGCGGCTGGTGGGCTCAAGCCCCATCAGCGCTGTCAGCACGTAATAATACGCCGCAACGCCGAACAGAGCGCCCCCGGCGACGAGCATGCCCGTCACCGCGCCTGCCTTGAACGCCATCTTGAGACCGCCGGCGAGACTGGTGCGCGCGGCTTCCGCGGTGCGCACATTGGCCTGCACGGAAACGTTCATGCCGATAAAGCCGGCCGCGCCCGAGAGCACGGCGCCGATGATGAAGCCGAGCGGAATCTGCCAAGTCGGCCAGAACGCGATGGCCAGCACGATGACCACGCCGACGCCAACCATGGCGATGGTCGAGTATTGGCGGTTCAGATAGGCCTTGGCGCCTTCCTGGATCGCCGCCGCGATTTCCTTCATCCGGTCGGAACCGGCGCTGGCGCTTGTGATCGCCTGGGTTTCGAGCCAGCCGTACAATGCAGCGAACAAGCCGCACGCGACGACCAGCAACAGAATTACGTCGATGCTCATGGTCTTAAGCCTTTGCCTTAAGCCTCTGGGCGCCGTTCGGGCGCTATGTGCTTTGGGGATGGGGCTGGCCGCCGCGCGGAAACAGGGTCCGGGCTACGCTTCCCCCCAGGGATGGCGCGCTATCTGCCAAAATCCGCTTGGCGACGCAATGGAGCGTTGGGCGGAGCCCAGGTCTGCGTTTTCAGGTCCCTGAGCCGCGGCTCGAATAGGACGAGACAATCGAGACGCCGCTGACCGCGCGTTCCCCGAGCACGCGAGCGGCGGCGGTGCGAAACACCTCGATCGCTCGGGCCTGGTTCAAGGTATCGGGGCTATCGGCCGAGGCGAGGTCGTTGGCGTGGCTGGCGCGGACCAACGCGTCGCGCAGGAAGTGCGCCCGCTCCCGCGTGCGCCAGAGATCGACGCCCTGGGCGATCTCGAAACGAACCGAAACGAACAGGTAGTTCACGAGTTGGCCGTCGCGCACGACAGGCACCGCCAAATAAGGCGCATCCATCGTCCTGGCCGAGCCGGCGGCCGCGTCGCCGCCCTTCGCTTTGGCTGGCGGACTGGCGGCGGCAAGGCCGGCCATCAGCGTCGAAGCGATCATCGCGGCGATCATGGCGCGTTTCATGAGCCGAAGACTCTGCCGCAAAGCTTAGCGAAAGCTTACCGCCCGAGCTTGTGACTGTGACCACCCGCCGAAATCGGCAACACCGCGCCGCCTGCGCGCGTCACGCGCACGCCGGCGCCCTCGACGACATCGCCGATCAGAGCGACATTCGTTTCGGTTTCGCGCGCCGCGGCCATGATGGCGCTGCGCGCGCTCGGGTCTGCGGTGAAGAGCGCCTGATAATCATCGCCGGCGGTTATGAGCGCTATCAGCGCCTCTGCGCCGCCGGCCGCGCAAAACGCATGACCGGCGGCGCTAAGCGGAATCGCTTCGGCATCGAGACGAATGCCGACCTTGGAGGCGGCCGCCATTTTCGCCGCGTCCGCGACAAGCCCATCCGACACGTCCATCGACGCCCGCGCATGCGCGGCTACGTGCGGTGCGAAAGCGTGCGGCGGCGCCGGCGTGCGGTAGGCGGCGCGCACGGCGTCAGCGTGCACCGCGGCGCCTGCATCGGCGCCGATAACGTCAGGCGTCTGGGTGAGACTGCGCAGGCCGAGAAAGGCGTCGCCAATATAGCCGGTGACCCAAACCTGATCGCCAGCACGCGCGTCCGCGCGGGCTGGCGTGCGTGCGCCGTGCGGAATGCCGAACGCCGTCACGGCGATGCTGAGCGGGCCTGGCGTCGATGTGGTGTCGCCGCCAAGGAGCGCGGCGTCGTAGAAGCGCAAATCCTCAGCCAAACCCTGCGCAAACGCCGCGATCCCGGCGGCGTCCCGCACCTGCGGCCACATCAGCGCGATGACGAACCCCACCGGCAGCGCGCCCTTGGCGACGAGGTCCGAGACATTTACGCGCAGCGCCTTCTTCGCCACCGTGTCGAGCGGATCTTCAGCAAGAAAGTGCACGCCTGCGACGATCGCGTCGGCGGTGACGACGATCTGCCCGGGCGATTCAATTACCGCGACATCGTCGATGAGGCCGCGCGCAAAACGATGCTGCGCCAGCGGCGCGAATAACGTGCGAATGATTTCGAATTCGTCAGCGGGCATCAGCGCCGCTCAAGTCTGCTGCCGCAGATCGCGTGCGCACGCGTCGAGCGTAGCGTTGACGAACCCGGGCTCGGGGCCATCGAAGAAGGATTTGGCGATCTCTACATATTCGTCGATCACCACCGCCGTCGGAATGTCGGCGCGCTGCTCCAACTCAACGGCGCCCGCACGCAGGATCGCCCGCGCCACTGCATCAATGCGTTCCAGCTTCCAGCCTTTGCTTAGATGGCGGGCGATGGCGCGGTCGATGGTGCGCTGACGGTCGACCGCTTTCTCCACCAGCGTGCGGAAGAGGTCGATGTCGCCCTCCTCGCCCTCGCCCTGCTCCTGCCGCGGCAGCTTCCCCGCGTCGAAATCGCGGATGACGTCAGCTGTCGATGCGCCCGACAATTCCATCTGATAGAGCGCCTGCACGGCGGCCAAGCGCGCAGCGCTGCGCGCGCGAAAACCGTGTTCAGCCGGGAGGGTCATGGCGCTACCTCGGCGAAACGCCGCTTGAGGGCGATCATGGCCAGGCATGCACGCGCCGCTTCACCGCCTTTGTCGCCCCGTCTGGGGTCGGCGCGGGCTTCGGCCTGCGCGAGGTTCTCGACGGTGAGGATGCCGTAACCGATGGCCAAGCCTTCGCGCACGGACAAATCCATCAGCCCGCGCGCGCTTTCCCCGCAAACGTAGTCGTAATGGCTCGTCTCGCCGCGAACGACGCAACCCAACGCGACGTAGCCGTCATACCCCTTGGTTTTGGCGGCATGGGCGATTGCGGCCGGGATCTCGAACGCGCCCGGCACGAACACGCGGTCAAGCGTGGCGCCTGCTTGTGCCGCGGCGGCATCGACGCCGCGCTGCATCATGTCGGTTATGGAGCGATAATAAGGCGCAGCGACCACCAGCAGACGCGCGCCCTCAACCTTTGGCGTGGGCAGCTTGTCGGCGTCCTTCATCGCGACAGCTCCCGCCAGCCATCGACGGTGAGGCCGTAGCCTTCGAGGCCAACCAAGCGCGGCTGCGTGTTGGAGAGGACGATCATTCGCCCGACGCCGAGGTCGCGGAGTATCTGTGAGCCGAGGCCGATGACGCGCTGCGCATCTTCCAGCCAATCGGGATGGCTTTCTTGTCCGCTGAGCGCGCGGGTCAAAGCGTCTGGGGAAAGGTCGCGCAGCGCCAGCAAAATGCCTGCACCCTCGCGATCGATCGCTTCGATCGAGCGGCTGACGATGCCGGCGCGCGCGCCGCCGCCGCCAAGGACATCCGCCACCAGATTGGCGCGATGCACGCGCACCAAGGTTGGCCGCTCGGGCTTGATCTCGCCTTTCACCAGCGCCAGATGCTCACAGCCGTCGAGCCGGTTGCGGAACACGACCAGGCGAAAGCCTGCATATTGTTCCGACTCAAACGGCCGCTCCAGTACGCGCTCGATGTAGTGTTCGTTGGCGCGGCGATAGGCGATGAGGTCGGCGATGGCGCCGATCTTCAGGCCGTGCAATTGCGCGAACGCCACCAATTCCGGCAGACGCGCCATCGTCCCATCGTCGTTCATGATCTCGCAGATCACGGCCGCGGAATTGAGGCCGGCCATGCGGGCGATATCGACGCTGGCTTCAGTGTGGCCGGCGCGGACCATGACGCCGCCGTCGCGCGCAACCAGCGGAAACACGTGGCCCGGCGAGACGATATCCTCGGCGCCCTTGGTGGCGTCGATGGCGACGGCGATGGTGAGCGCGCGATCGTGCGCCGAAATGCCGGTGGAGACGCCCTCCTTGGCTTCGATCGACACGGTGAAGGCGGTGCCGGTGCGCTGCTGGTTACGCGGCGCCATCGGCTCAAGGCCCAGCACCCGCGCGCGCTCGGCCGTTAGCGTGAGGCAGATCAGGCCCCGCCCGTGCTTGGCCATGAAGTTGACTGCTGCAGGCGTGGCGAATTGCGCCGGGATGACAAGGTCGCCCTCGTTCTCGCGATTCTCAGCATCGACGAGAATGAACATGCGCCCTTCACGCGCTTCCTCGACGATCTCCTCGACAGGGGAGATGGCGCGCTTCAGGTCATCGATCGGGGACGGCATGGCCGTCATATATTGCTCCGCGTCGCCAATATACGCTGCGCATAGCGCGCTAACGCATCCGCTTCCAGGTTCACTTTATCGCCTGCCTTCAAATTTCCCAACGTCGTCGCCAGCAGCGTGTGCGGGACTATCATCACTTCGAACGTCGCGCCCTCGACTTCGTTCACGGTGAGCGAAACGCCGTCGATGGCGATCGAACCTTTCTGTGCGATCAATGGCGCAAGCTCTTCAGGCGCACGGAACCGCATTTTCTGACCGGCGTCTGGATAGACATGCACGTCCGTGACCTCGCCCAGGCCGTCCACATGGCCTTGGACGAGGTGCCCGCCAAGTTCGTCTCCGACGCGAAGCGAGCGCTCCAAGTTCACGAAGCGCCCGACCTGCCAAGACCCCAAAGTGGTCTTCGCAAGGGTTTCGGCGGCGACGTCGACAAAGTGCAGCGTGCGCTGCCCTTCGCCGCTCGCGCGCACCACCGTCAAGCAGCATCCGTCATGCGCAATCGACGCACCAATCTCAATGGTCGCGACGTCGTAATCGCTCTCGATCCCGAGCCGCACAACCTTCGGCGCGCTGTCGGCGAGAACGACCTTTCCGACATTGGTGACAATTCCGGTGAACATGGCTCTCTCAGGCCCGCTCGTAGCTTTCCCAGAGATCGGGGCCAAGGGTAGCGGCCGCAAGGCGGCGCCATTTCGGCGCGCCCGCCAAGCCAGCATAGGAGAGCGCCGCTACGGCAGGACGCCCCTCAGCGCCGAGAATTACGGGCGCGCGAAACCATTCGAGCTGATCGACCGCGCCGGCGGCGATCAGCGAAGCGGCGAGTTTGCCGCCGCCTTCGACAAGCACGTCATCGACGCCGAGCGCGCCAAGCCGATCAAGCACGGCGCCGACATCCACGCCATCGCCATGGCGTGCAACCTGCTCGATCTTGACACCCATCGCTTCGAAAATCGCCTGCCGCGCTGGGCCGGCGCGCTCCGCGGAAAACAGGATCAGGGGCGCTGCGCCGTCGAACAGCGTGCTTTCCGGATCGAGATCGAGCCGCGTCGTCACGACGATCCTCGTGGGCTGTTTAGCTGGCGGCGGATCGGTGCGCGCCGTGAGCGACGGATTGTCGGCGCGCGCCGTGCCGGCGCCGATCATCACCGCGTTCACCTGCGCGCGCATCATGTGCACTTGCTGGCGCGCAAGTTCGCCCGTGATCCAGCGGCTTTCGCCGGCGGCGGTAGCGATACGGCCGTCGAGGCTGGTGGCGAGTTTGAGCGTAACGTGGGGCCGGCTCATGGCGCGAACCTAAGGCGGCGCCGTAAGCCCGCAAGCGCTTTCACTCAGGCGCGGGCTTGGTCTTCCCAGCTTCCTCGATAAAGTCGGCGAAATCGCTGACTTCCTTGAAGTCGCGATAAACCGAGGCGTAGCGCACGTAGCCGACGGGATCGATCTGCGCCAACGCCTCCATCACCATGCCGCCAATGGTTTCCGATGGAATTTCGCTTTCGCCCTGGCTTTCCAGCTTGCGGACGATGCCGGAAATCATCTGCTCGATCTGATCGTCCTCGATCGGGCGCTTGCGCAAAGCGATGGCCAGCGACCGCGCCAGCTTGTCGCGATCGAACGGCACGCGCCGCCCCGATTTCTTGAGCACCATCAGATCGCGCAATTGCACGCGCTCGAAGGTGGTGAAACGCGAACCGCATTTGTCGCATTGGCGGCGCCTGCGGATGGCGGCGCCGTCCTCGGTGGGACGGCTGTCCTTCACCTGGGTGTCTTCGTTCTGACAGAAAGGACAGCGCATTCGGCACTCGAGACTGCAGCTTGGGAAACCGGCGCTAGGTTAGAGAGAGTCGCGCCGGATAAGCCAATCTCGAACAGCCGAGCCTAATAAATCGGGAAACGCGCCGTCAGCTGCTCGACCTTCGCGGCGACCGCGGCCTCCACCGCAGAGGTCTCGGCGCTGGAATCGGCCAGCCCGTCCAGCACCTCGCAGATGAGATCGGCCACCTGGCGGAATTCGCCCGGCCCGAACCCCCGCGTCGTGGCCGCCGGCGAACCCAGCCGTACGCCGGAGGTGACCATGGGCTTCTCCGGGTCGAACGGGATGCCGTTCTTGTTGCAGGTGATGAGCGCGCGTTCGAGCGCCTGCTCGGCGGCCTTGCCGGTGGTGCGCTTGGGACGCAGATCCACCAGCATGACGTGGCTGTCGGTGCCGCCGGAGACGACGGCGAGTCCGTTTTCGATCAGCCGCTCCGCCAGCGCCTTGGCGTTTTCAACCACCCGCTTGCCGTAGAGTTTGAACTCCGGCTCGAGCGCCTCCTTGAAGCTGACCGCCTTCGCCGCGATGACGTGCATCAGCGGACCGCCCTGAAGACCTGGAAACACCGCGCTGTTGATCTTTTTGCCAATGTCGTCGTGGTTGGAGAGGATCATGCCGCCGCGCGGACCGCGCAGCGTCTTGTGCGTTGTCGTCGTCACCACGTGCGCGTGCGGCAGCGGCGAGGGATAGACGCCCGCCGCGATCAGCCCGGCGTAATGCGCCATGTCGACCATGAAGATTGCGCCGATTTCGTCAGCGATTTCGCGGAAGCGCTTGAAATCGATAACGCGTGAATAAGCCGACGCGCCAGCGAGGATAAGCTTCGGCTTTTCGCGTTGAGCGATGGCGGCGACTTCATCCATGTCGATGCGATGATCGTCGCGCCGCACGCCGTAAGCGACCGGATTGAACCATTTGCCGGAAATATTGACCGGCGAGCCGTGTGTGAGGTGACCGCCGCAGGCCAAATCCATGCCAAGGAATTTGTCGCCGGGATTGAGCAAAGCGAAGAAGACGGCCTGGTTTGCGTTGGCGCCCGAGTGAGGCTGCACATTGGCGAAGCTGCAATCGAACAGCCGCTTGGCGCGCTCGATGGCGAGCTTCTCGACCTCATCGACGAATTCGCAGCCGCCATAATAGCGCCGGCCCGGATAGCCCTCGGCGTATTTGTTGGTGAGCACCGACCCCTGCGCCTCAAGCACGGCGCGCGAGACGATGTTTTCGGACGCGATGAGCTCGATCTGCCGCCCCTGACGGCCGAGTTCGGCCTTGATCGCCGCCTCTACGTCAGCGTCCGCACGCGCCAAAGGCGCCTCGAAAAACCGGTCCCGTTCCGCTGCGCCTCGTTCCGCGATCTGCGTCATGCCTGTCTCAACTCTGGGTGGGATTTGCCCGCCCAGCATAGGGCGCGCGCGCCTCCCCGGCAAAGCACGCGAAACGGCGCACGCCCGGCGCTTGTATTCAGATCGCGCATTACAGTTTTCAATGCTATAACTAGTGAAATACTTGCGACGTCACAATTCCACCCGCATAAGGCGGCATTCGGTAGTAACGGCAGAGATAGCGAAGAATTGCCTCCATGCGTGGCGACGAGCACGAAAACGCGGCCAGCGGACAGCAAGCCTTGCGCATGACGGCGGACATTGTCGCCTCATTCGTCCGCAATAATCGCGTTACACCAGAACAGCTTACGGAGCTCATCCGCTCGGTTCACCGGACCCTGGACGCGCTCGCGCATGGGCACGAGACGGCGGCCGGGGAAAAGCTCAAACCAGCAGTGGCGCCAGCCAAGTCGGTCCACGACGATTACATCGTTTGTCTTGAGGACGGTAAGAAACTCAAGATGCTGAAGCGCTATTTGCGCTCAACGTACGGCCTGTCGCCCGAGCAATACCGCAAACGCTGGGGCCTGCCGGCCGATTATCCGATGGTGGCCCCCGCCTACGCCGCGCGCCGCTCGGAATTCGCCAAGCGCATCGGGCTGGGCCGCGGCGTGCGCCGCAAGGACTAAACCAGCTTCCCAGGCCGGTCGGCCGGCGGGGGCGGCGGCGATTCCTGCAGCGCCCGCTCCAGCTTGCGCAACGCAAGCGCCCGCACGTCGGCGTAAGCCGCGCTCGCCGGGGCCTGCAGCACCACTTCGACGCCGGTCGCAACGTGCACCGCAGCGACCCGCTGCAGATCGCCGATCCGCGTAATTTCGAAAATGACCTCGTCGTCCTGGCCGGTCACGGCGCGAGATGGACGGGGCACTTGGCCCAGACGGCTTTGAGCGCTTCGACCAACTGATCCATCAGCGCGTCATCGTGGAAGGGGCTCGGGGTGATCCGCAGCCGCTCGGTGCCGCGCGGCACGGTCGGGTAATTGATCGGCTGGACGTAGATCGCATGCTCATTGAGCAAAATGTCGGAAATCTTCTTGCAGCGCGCGGCGTCGCCCACCAGCACCGGCACAATGTGGGTCGTCGATTCCGACATCACCGGCAGCCCGGCCTCGCGCAGCAGCGCCTTTAGACGCTCCGAGCGTTCCTGCAGGCGATCGCGCAAATGCGGGCATTCGCGCACCAGCCGCACGCTTTCGAGTGCAGCGGCCGCGATCGAGGGCGCGAGCGAGGTCGTGAAGATGAAGCCCGACGCTGTCGAGCGGATCGCGTCGATAGCGGCGGCTGGACCCGTAACGTAGCCGCCCATCGTGCCGAACGCTTTGGCAAGCGTGCCTTCAATGAAGTCGACGCGATGCATGACGCCGTCGCGCTCGGCGACGCCGCCGCCGGTCGGCCCGTAGAGCCCGACGCCATGGACTTCGTCGAGATAGGTCATCGCGCCATAGGCTTCGGCGAGGTCGCAAATCTGTTCAATCGGCGCGGTGTCGCCATCCATGGAATATACGCTCTCGAAGGCGATCAGCTTCGGGGCCGATGCCGGCGCTTCGTTGATGAGCGATTCCAAATGCTGCACGTCGTTATGGCGGAAGATGCGCCGCTCACAATCGGCGCGGCGGATGCCCTCGATCATCGACGCGTGGTTCTGCGCGTCGGAGAAAATCCAAAGATCGGGGAAGAGCTTCGCCAGCGTCGAGAGCGTCGCGTCGTTGGAGACGTAGCCCGACGTGAACAGGAGCGCGGCTTCTTTGCCGTGCAAACGGGCCAATTCCTGCTCGAGATCGACGTGATAGGAGGTCGTGCCGGAAATGTTGCGGGTGCCGCCCGCGCCGGCGCCGACCGTGTCCAACGCGGCATGCGCGGCGTCGAGCACTTCAGGGCTCTGCGCCTGACCGAGATAATCGTTCGAGCACCAGACGATGATGTCGCGCAGGCTGCCGTCTTGGCCGCGCAAGCGCGCATGGGGAAAACGTCCGCGCTCGCGCATGATGTCGGCGAACACACGATAGCGCCCCTCGTCGCGAATCGACGCCACGGCTTCCTCGAACACTTTTACGTCTTCGGCTCTCACGCGGTTCCTCTGGCGAAGTGCGCTGCTGGATCATGTATAAGGATTGGATTGCCGCCGCGAAACGGGACGCGTGCGCGCAGGATGAGCTTTAGTTGCGAGCGATTCTCATGAACTACGGCGGACGATATCCAGCGGCGCGGCCGCGGCGGCTGCGGCAAAGTGATTGGGTGCGCCGTCTCGTGCGCGAGCAGCGCCTCAGCGCTGACGATCTGATCTGGGCGATGGTGGTGCACGAGGGAGACGAAGCCGAGCTTCCGGTGCAGGCCATGCCTGGCGCACCGCGCTACTCGGTGCGCGCGGCGGCCGAAGCGGCCAAACGCGCTGCCGTACTTGGAATTCCGGCGATCGCGATCTTTCCGCATATCGATCCGGCGAAGAAAAACGCGCGCGGCGGCGAGGCGCTCAATCCGAACGGTCTCGTCTGCACGGCCGTGCGCGCCATGAAGGACGCCGCCCCTGAGGTCGGCCTGATGGTGGATGTCGCCCTCGACCCCTTCACCGATCATGGACACGACGGCCTCCTCGAGGACGGCCGCATCCTCAACGACGAAACCGTAGCCGTGCTCGCCGAGCAAGCGTTGATCCAGGTCAAGGCCGGCGCCGACATCGTTGCGCCCTCCGACATGATGGACGGCCGCGTGGGCGCGATCCGCACCGCGCTCGACCAAGCGGGCCATCAGGACACGTTGATCATGTCCTATGCCGCGAAATACGCCTCGGCGTTTTATGGGCCCTATCGTGAAGCCATAGGCTCAGCCAAAGCGTTGAAAGGCGACAAGCGCACTTATCAGATGGATTACGGCAACAGCGACGAGGCTATGCGCGAAGTGGCGCTCGACGTCGCCGAAGGCGCCGACATGCTGCTGGTGAAGCCTGGCATGCCCTATCTCGACATTGTCGCGCGCGTGAAACGCGCGTTTGGCTTGCCGACCTTCGCCTTCCAGGTCAGCGGTGAATACGCGATGATCAAGGCCGCCGCCGCGAACGGCTGGGTCGAGGAAGATCGCATCGTGCTGGAGGCGCTGGGCGCCTTCAAACGCGCGGGCGCTGATGGGATCATCACCTACTTTGCGTCGAAGGCCGCGGAGATGCTGAACCGCTAAGGTCAGCTCTTGAATTGCGGCAGAAACGCCGCCAAGCGCCGGCCCATCTCGGCGCCAAGCGCTTGGAGTGCGTTGAACGGGCGCACCATCACTTCGAAATCGACGATCATCCCGTCGTCGTCGAAGGCGATGACGTCCACGCCCTTAAGGCTGCGTTCGCCTACACGCGCACTGAATTCCAGCACAACGCCGCGCCCGTCCTGGCTCTCGAACGTACGATGATAGGCGAAGTCCTCGAACACGGTCATGACCGTGGAAAGGATCAGCGTCACGGCCTGCGCCGAATGATAGGCCTTGAACGCCATCGGCGAGCGGAACGTCGCCTCCGGATGTACGATCTCCGCCAGCGCAGATATATCTTTGCGCGCCACCATGTCGTGCCATTTCGCCAGCGACGCGGCGGCGCTTGCATTCAAAGCCATCGAGATATCCTCAAGCTGAAAGCGGCACGCCCTCCAGCGTGATGCGGTGCATTTCGCGCCGATGGCCGTGATAATCGTTGATGGCGTAGTGCCAAGTCGAGCGATTGTCCCAGAACGCGATCGAGCCCGGCTTCCATTCAAACTCGTAGACGAAGCGCGGCTGGATGCAGTGCATGAAAAGCTCGGCCACCAGCGAGCGCGTGTCCTCCACGCTCCAGCCGATGATCCGCGTGGTGTAGGCGATGTTGACGAACAGCGCCTTCTTGCCGCTCAGGGGATGCGTGATGACGACAGGATGCACGCTGTCCTGCAACGCTTCGGCAGCGTCCGCATTGGCGATGCGGTCGCCGCGTTCGCGGTTGTAGAAGGCGTCCTTTCCGAAAATGTGCTTGGCCGAATGGATCGCCTGCAACGGTGCGAGCTGCTCCTTCATCGCCGGCGAAAGCGCCTCGTATGCCGCATACATCGAGGCGAATTGGGTGTTGCCGCCCGAGGGCGGCAGTTCGCGCGCGACCAATATGGAGCCCATGGCGGGCGCGTAATCGTACGACTGATCCGTGTGCCAGGCGCCGCCGATGTTCTCGGCTTGGTCGCGCTCTTTACGAAGCACCGCGATTTCCGGATAGCGTGGGTGCGCGCTCAGAAACCGATTGATGTTGATCGGCGCCCAGCGGCGGGCGAAGGCGATGTGTTCTTCCTCGCTGATGTCCTGATCACGGAAAAAGATGACGCCATAATCGGCGTACGCAGCGCGCATGCGCGCGAAATCTTCATCGGCGACCGGACGAGAAAGATCGGCGCCGCCGATTTCGGCGCCGGCCCCGGGGAGCGGTGTGACGGTGATCGCCATGCCGCCCCGATCCTAGCGCGGGCGCGGCGGCGCGCCTAGGCGGCGCGGCGGGTGGCGGCGTGCGCTACGGCTAGGCGCACACGTTCAGCGACGGTGTCGCGCGCGACGGTTTCGGCGATGTCGAGCGCGGCCAATTCCTTGACGCCTCCGATGCAAGCCGCCAGGGCGACTTTCGCGGCTTCCGCTGGGACATGCTTGGCGTTGAGCTGCAGCGTGAAGGCGGCGCAAGCGCGCATCAGCGGCCCGTCGCCGGCGTTCACGGCATAGCCTTGCACCAGGCGAAGCGCAGTTTCGCACGCCTCGGGCCTTCCGCCGCCATCGCAAAACTCCGACACCGCCCGCGCGAGCGAAGTGATCGCAGCGTCGAGAGTCGGCCCGGCGGGCGCGGCTTGCACGGCCTCAGCGTCGGCCTTGCGGCGTTTCTTCGGCTCGCCGGCGGTAACGATGCCGGCGCGGCGGCACGGGCCGACATAGCCGGGCGCGTCGATAAACGGGCGCGGCGCGCCGAGCACTTTGCTAATCGTGGCGACCAGCGTCTTGGCCGAGACTGGTTTGCCGATCAGCGCATTGGCGCCGGCATGGCGGCAATCTTCCGCCAGCGATCGGGAGAATGCGCGTGACGTGAGGAAGATCGGCGCTTTGCGGTTCACCACATCGGCGCTGCGACGGAAGCTTTTGGTCCAGGCAACGCCGTCCACTGGCGCCGATTCGACTGACGCGACGATGACGTTGGCGGCATAGAGTTCGAGCGCGGCGGCGCCTTCCTCGCTGCCGGTCACCCATTTGATCTTCTCAACGCCCGCCACGCGCAGCAGATCGAGAATGATCTGAGCCTCAAATTTGTTGGGCTCGATCAGGCAGACGATCCAGTCCCTTGGCTGCATGGCGCGCGAGAACTCCGCGTGGAACGGTTTCCACGAAGGCGCGATGCTATGCGATCGGGCTTAAAAGAGCCTGAAAGGCGGGACGCCGCGGAAACTATGAACGCTTCGTTTCCAGCCTGGAAATCAAGCTCGACGTGTCCCAGCGGGCCCCGCCTGTAGCTTGAATTTCGGAATAATAGCTGTCTACCAGCCGAGTGAGTTCGAGCGTGGCGCCGTTGCGTGCGGCCTCATCGAGAACCAGCCCCAAATCCTTGCGCATCCAATCGACGGCGAAGCCGAAATCGAATTTACCATCGACCATCGTGCGCCACCTGTTCTCCATCTGCCACGATTGCGCGGCGCCCTTGGAGATGGCGGCGATCACACGCTCGACGTCGAGATCGGCGCGCTTGGCGAAATGCAGCGCCTCCGCCAGTCCCTGCACCACGCCGGCGATGCAGATTTGATTCACCATCTTGGCCAACTGACCCGCGCCGGCGCCGCCGATGCGCGTGATATTGGCGGCGTAAGCGCGCATCACCGGCTCGGCGGCGGCGAAGGCATCCTCGGCGCCGCCCGCCATCACCGTGAGCTTGCCCGCCTCGGCGCCGGCTTGCCCGCCGGAAACCGGCGCATCAAGCCACCCTACGCCAGCGCGCGCGGCTTGAGCAGCGAGCTCCCGCGCCAGTTCAGCCGATGTCGTGGTGTGATCGACGAACACGCCGCCAGGCGCCATCACGGGTGCGGCGGCGGCGAACACGTCGCGCACGTCCTTATCCGCGCCGACGCACGCGAACACGAAGTCCCGTCCCCGCGCGGCGTCAGCGACGCTCGCCGCGGTCTCGCCGCCGTGCTTGGCGCGCCAAGCGGCGGCGCGATCGGGATTGCGGTTGAAGGCCGCGACTTCGTGGCCAGCTTTGGCCAAGTGCGCGGCCATCGGCCCGCCCATGACGCCCAAGCCCAGAAACGCCACCTTCGCCATCATTCGCCTCGTGGGTCTGCAGCGCGGCCATAGCGGCCGCGAAAATAAGTAAGCGTGTCGCCGGCCGCAGAATCGAGGGCCAGCACTTCACCGACAATGATGAGGTGATCGCCGGCGATGCGGCGATCGAACGTGCGGCACGCAAAATGCGCGAGGCCGGCGTTCAATACGGGCGCGCCCGCCAGCATGCGCGTCTCTTCCGGGCTCGCAGTTTCCGCCTCGGCGCGCGTGAAGCGCTCGGCGACGTCCTCCTCGGCCGCGCTGAGCACGCTGACGCCCCATATCTCGGCCTCCGCGAAACTGGGGTAGCGGGCCGAACGATCCCCCAGGCACCAAAGCAGCAGCCGCGGCGATAGCGACACCGAGGTCAAAGAATTGACGGTGATGCCGGAAATGCGCCCATCCGGGCGCGCCGCGGTGACGACGGTGACGCCGGTCGCGTACGCGCTCATGGCGCGGCGGAACTCCAATTCCTGATCTGGCTGCATCACCGTCCGATTAACCTTGGCGCTCACCCGATTTTAACCTCGCCGCGCCATGGTCCGCGCTCGCGCCCAGAACGGACGGGGCCATGACTGCCGCCACAAATCAACGCCCGATTGTCATCAAGAAGATCAAAAAAGGCGGCGGCCATGGGCACCATGGCGGCGCCTGGAAGGTCGCTTACGCGGACTTCGTGACCGCCATGATGGCGTTCTTCCTGCTGATGTGGCTGATCAATACCACAAGCCCGGACCAGCGCCGCGGCATTGCCGAATTCTTCGCCCCTGCCAGCGTCAGCCGGGTCTCCTCCGGCGCCGGCGGCCTTCTTGAGGGCACCTCGTTTGCCGAGGAAGGCGTTCGGCATGGGCATTCCGCGCCCGTGGCGCAAGCGAGCCAGCCGCAATACACCTCCAACGCCACAGCGGAAAACGAACTGCAGAGCCAGGAAGCGCCGGGCGGACAGCAGAATCCAAACGAAGACGCCCTCACCCGCGCCCGCACGCTGCGTGAGAGCGCTGAGTTCAATCGGGCCGAAATCGCGATCCGCCAGGCCATGGCCGACATGCCCGACATCGCCGAATTGTCGCGCAACATCATCGTCGAGCAGACGCCGGAAGGCCTACGGATCCAGATCATCGATCAGGAAGGGCGCTCAATGTTCGCGTCTGGCGCCGCCGAGCCCAACGAACGCGCGCGCCGGCTGCTGCGCGCGGTTTCGGGCGCTATTTCTCAATTGCCGAACCGCATCACCATCTCGGGCCATACCGACGGTTCGTCTCCGGGCCGCGGCTACGCCTCCAATTGGGAATTGTCGACCGAGCGCGCCAACGCCGCGCGCCGCATCCTGGCTGCAGAGGGTATCCCTGGCGACCGCATCTACGAGGTCTCGGGCCGCGCCGACTCCGAGCCGCTGTTCGCCGACGATCCGACCTTGCCGGGCAACCGGCGCATCGCACTGACATTGCTGCGCGAGGCGCCGCCGCTACCCGCAGGCCACACGCTCTGAGGCGTTTGGCTTGCAATTCCGGCCGCCGCGCGCTTGATCGCGGCCAATGAGCACGCCAGCGCCGGTCACCTGCTACATCCGCGCCAAAAACGAACAGCGTATGATTGCTGACGTCATCCGCGCGGCGCGCTTGGCCGTATCGGAAGTCGTTGTGATCGATTCCGGCTCAACCGACCGCACCATCGAGATCGCCGAAGCCGCTGGCGCGCGCGTCGTTGCGGCGACTTGGCTCGGCGGGGGCAAACAGAAGCGCCTCGGCGAGGATGCGGCGACGCACGATTGGCTCTTGGATCTCGACGCTGACGAAATCGTCTCACCCGAACTGGCTGAGGAAATACGCGCGCTGTTCGCGGGCGGCGAGCCGCCGCATCGCGTATATGCCATGAAGATGGCGACTGCGCCGCCGATCGGCGCGGTCTGGCGCGACTTCAATCTGGTCGACCGGCGCAAGCTCTACGATCGCCGCGCCGTGCGCGCGCCGGATCACGCCAATTGGGATCAGTTCGAGGTGCCGCGCGGCGT
>JBFWZB010000006.1:0-75264 GCA_050185805.1 Hyphomonadaceae bacterium | reverse complement strand
TGCTACGAGCCGTTCGCGATTGCCCGCGACACAGCGCTCAAACAAAAACTCGGCGCGCGTCTCGATGTGCATTCACACGGCGCAGCGCTGCTGTTCGAGCCCTGGGAAGTCAAAACCAAGGGCGGGGAGCCGTTCAAGGTCTTCACCCCGTTCTGGCGCGCGTGCCAGCAAATGACGCCGCGCACGCCCTTGCCCGCGCCGCGCGGCCTGCGCTTCTTCGAAGGCGCGTGCGCGAGCGATGCACTGCCGTCGTGGAGGCTGTTGCCGACGAAGCCGAATTGGGCGGCGACATTCGAACCGACGTGGACGCCGGGCGAGGCCGGCGCTCAGGCGTCGCTGCGCGCGTTTCTCAAAAACAAGGTCAAGGCTTATCCAAGTGCGCGGGACCAATTGGCCGTCGACGGCACATCCAAACTCTCACCGCATCTGCATTTCGGCGAAATCAGCCCAGCGCAGATTTTTGCGGCGGCGCAGACGCACGTGGCTGAGCAGAGTCCTGGCGGCGTCGACAAATTTCTCACCGAGCTGGGATGGCGCGATTTTTCACACCACTTGCTGTTTCATTGGCCATCACTGCCGCAACAGAATTGGCGCGCGCAGTTCGATGCGTTTCCGTGGCGCGACGACGATGATGCGCTTGAGGCGTGGCGGCGTGGGCGCACCGGCTATCCTGTCGTCGACGCGGCGATGCGCCAGCTCTGGACGACGGGGTGGATGCACAATCGCGCGCGCATGATCGCCGCTTCTTTCCTGATTAAGCATCTGTTGATCGATTGGCGTCGCGGCGAAGACTGGTTTTGGGACACGCTGGTCGATGCCGATCTCGCCAACAATTCCGCCTCATGGCAATGGGTGGCGGGCTCCGGCGCGGATGCGTCGCCCTATTTCCGCATCTTCAATCCGGTGACGCAGGGCCAGCGCTACGATGCGGACGGCGCCTATGTGCGCCGCTGGGTCCCGGAATTGGCAAAGCTTCCCGACGCACACATCCATGCGCCGTGGGACGCGCCCGCGGACGTGCTGAAGGCCGCCGGCGTGGCGCTGGGGCGCGACTATCCCCACCCGCTCGTAAATCACGCTGAAGCGCGCGCCCGCGCGCTGTCGGCGTTCGCCGCCATCTCATCCAACAAGGAGAATGGCGCGTAGAGGAGGAACGCTTCGGGGGCGTCGGCGCTTTGAACTGAAAGCGCCTCGCCATTACATAAAGGCCATGCCGTTGGACCCTCTCGCCCAGCCCAGCGCGCCCGCCAGTTCGGCGGCCATTCGGACTCTTAAAGCGCCAGCCAGCGCGAAAGCTGTGCTGTTGGCGCTGCTCAATCTCAAGGGTGGCGCGGTGGATGTCGCGCTGCCGGGCGGGACAGTTCTCCGCTTCGGCGACGGCGATGGCCCGCACGTGGGTATGCGGATCAACCGTTATCGCTTCGCGCGCCGCGTCATCTTCAGCGGCGACATCGGTTTCGCCGAGGGATTGATGGCGGGCGATTGGGACAGCGAGGACCTGGCGCCGCTGTTGACGCTCCTGGCCCGCAACATCGAGCGCATTACGCGGCTGTTGGAAGGCGGCCCGTTTGGCAAGGCGCTAAACTGGCTGCGCCACCTCCGCCACGAGAACACGCGCGCCGGCGCCCGGCGCAACATCCTGGCGCACTATGACCTCGGCAATCGCTTTTACGCCGCTTGGCTCGACAGCACGATGACCTATTCCTCCGCGCGCTTCGACGGAGCCAAGGTGCGCGATCTGGAGCAGGCGCAGCTGGAAAAGTACCGCGCCCTCGCCAAGCATCTCGATCTGAAGCCTGGCGACCACGTGCTGGAGATCGGCTGCGGCTGGGGCGGCTTCGCTGAGGTCGCCGCGGGTGAATTCGGTGCGCGCGTGACGGGGCTCACCATCAGCGACGAGCAACTCGCCTACGCAACAGAACGCATGCGCAAGGCGGGACTGAGCGATCTGGTGGAACTTCGCCGCCAGGACTACCGCGATGTCGAGGGACGGTTCGATAAGGTGGCGTCGATCGAGATGTTCGAGGCGGTGGGCGAGAAATACTGGCCCGCCTATTTCGCCAAGATCGCTGACGTGCTGAAGCCGGGCGGACGCGCTGCACTGCAGATCATCACCATCCGCGACGAATTATTCCACAAATACCGGAGGCGCGCAGACTTCATCCAGCGTTACGTCTTTCCGGGCGGCATGCTGGCGAGCATCGAGCGGCTGAAAGCGGAAACAGCGAAGGCGGGCCTGGTTTGGCGCAAAGCCGACGCCTTCGGCCAAAGCTATGCCGAAACGTTAGCGGAATGGGCCCAACGCTTCCGCGCAAAGTGGGACGATATCCGCTCGTTGGGCTTCGATGAGCGCTTCCGCCAGCTTTGGCTGTTTTATCTCGGCTATTGCGAGGCCGGCTTCCGCACCGGGCGCACCGACGTCGTGCAGCTCGAATTGACCAAGCCCGCTTAGGCCGGCGCGGCGGTCCGCGCGCTGGCGAGCCTGTAGCTGATGCGTTGGCCGCGCGCGGTGAACGTGCATCCAACCCAGCGACCGGCGCTATCGTACCAGAGATCGACCGTCAGCGTGCCGCGGACGCGGTAGCGATCGGCTTCGATCTGCGCGCCGCCCACCTCGATGGTTTCGCGGCCTATGCGCGTCACCTGCACCGGCATGCGTGTGCCGGTTTCGGTGTTGAGCATGAAGTCCACATCCGTCGGCGGGCGCGTCCACCACGTGGTTGGCCATGCTTCCGGCGGGAAGTCGCGCGCGCCGTCGGCGCCCGACACGTTGAGCGCAGCGCCTTCGATTTGGGCGCTCACTTGCGTGCGGCGGCCATCCTTCAGGGTGGAGCACTCGAGGCTCGACAGTGCGCCGTCGCGCCAGGTTTCGCGGCAAGCTTGTTCGTAGCGATAGAGCGTGACCGGCCCCGCGCCGACGCGGAGATTGACCTCGCTGCGGACGCTGAAAGCGCCGCCGCTGCCGGAGACCTGCACCACATGGCGGCCAAAAGGCTGACCGTTCCGAAGGACCTCGAATTCGGTGCGTCCCGCCGTACTCGGCGCCGCTGAGGCTGTTGACGCCAACCCAAAAGCGGCCAGAGCCGCGAACGCCGCGATGCGCATGTCGCCTCCTGATGTTCGCCCTGCAGCGTTACGGCCTGGCGCGGGCCATGGATCAGGGCCGGCCGATGGTTGAAGCGCGACGCGCGCGCGCCTACCGTCCGCGCCGCATGACCCAATCGCGACAAGACCCCCTCGTTTCCGCCGCCTGGCTCGCCGAGCGGCTGTCGGCGCCTGATCTCGTCGTGCTCGACGCGACGATGTTCCTTCCCGGCGATCCGCGTGACGCCAAGGCGCTCTACGCCGAACGCCGCATTCCCGGCGCTGTCTTTTTCGATATCGACGTCCATTCCGACCGAACGTCATCGCTGCCGCACATGCTGCCGCCGCCGGAGCAATTTGCATCGGCGATGCGAAAGCTCGGCGTCGGCGACGGCGCGCGCATCGTCGTCTACGACAATCAGGGCTTGTTCTCCGCAGCGCGCGTCTGGTGGACCTTCCGCGTCATGGGTCATGAGGATGTGTCGGTGCTCGACGGTGGTTTTCCTGCATGGGAAGCGGGCGGCTATCCCGTCGAAACCGACATGCCGGCGCCGCGGCGCGAACGGCACTTCACCGCGCGCTATCGCGCCGATCTCGTGCGCAATCTCGACGACACGCGCCGCGCACTGGAAAACAATGAGATCGTGCTGGATGCACGCCCCGCTGCGCGCTTCAAGGGCGAGGCCCCCGAGCCGCGTGTGGGCTTGCGCGGCGGCCACATGCCGGGCGCCCGCAGCGTGCCCGCCTCGTCGCTGCTGACAGACAAAGGTTTGATGCGGCCGACGGAGGAGTTGCAGCGCATCTTCGCAGACGCCGGCGCAGATCCAGCGCGCCCAGCCGTGTGCAGCTGTGGCTCCGGCGTGACGGCGGCGATCATCGCCTTGGCGCTCGCGCGCTTAGGGCGATGGGACGCCAGCATCTATGACGGCTCGTGGAGCGAATGGGGCGGCCGCGAGGATACACCTGTGGCGACGGGCCCGGCCTGATGGCGAAGCCCGACATCGAAAAACTGAACCTGGAAACGCGGCTCGCTCATGCGGGACGCGACAAAACGCGCAGCGAAGGCGCGATCAACCCGCCCGTGCACCGCGCCACGACGCTGCTGCTCGACGATGTTGACGACCTCTATGACAAGCCGGTCAAGACCTACGGCATTGACGGCATGGCCGTGCATGACGCCCTGCGCGAGACGCTCATAGCGGTGGAGGGCGGCGCCGACGGCGTTCTAGCGCCTACCGGCCTCGCGGCATGCGCACTGGCTTTGCTTGCCACCGCCGAATCCGGCAGCGACGTGCTGATGACGGAATCCGTCTACAAGCCCACGCGCAACCTGCAGCATTTCCTGCGCAGATTCGGGGTTGAGGTTCGCTTCTACGATCCGCGCGTCGGTGCGGGCGTCGCTGATCTGATCCAGGACAACACCTGCGCCCTCTACATGGAATCTCCGGGTTCGTTGACTTTCGAAGTTCAGGACGTTCCCGCCATGGCCGTGGCCGCGCGCGCGCGCAACGTCGCCACCATCATCGACAACACGTGGTCGGCGGGTGTCTATTTCAAGCCGTTCGAGCATGGCGTTGATCTCTCCGTCCAGGCGTTGAGCAAATATCAAAGCGGCCATGCCGACGTATTCATGGGAGCGGTGCTGGCGCGAACGCCGGATTGGGCCGAGCGCGTCGGGCGCGTCTACAAAGACCTTGGCTTCTTCGTCTCGCCCGACGACGCGTTTCTGCTCCTGCGCGGCATGCGCTCGCTCGCGGTGCGGCTCGGTCGACAAAGCCAAAGCGCGCTCACCATCGCTCGCTGGCTTGAGCAGCAGCCGCAGGTGGCGCGTGTCCTGTTTCCGGCGCTCGAAAGCGCCGCTGATCATGCGCTGTGGAAACGCGACTTCAGCGGCGCCAGCGGGCTATTCGGTGTTGTGCTGAAGCCCACCGATGACGCGAAGCTCAAGGCCATGCTCGAAGGCCTTTCTCTCTTTGGCATGGGCTTCTCCTGGGGGGGCTTCGAAAGCCTGATCACCCCGAGCGACCGCCAAATCGCGCGCACGAACCATCCTTGGCGCGCCGAAGGGCCACTCTTGCGGCTCTCGATCGGACTGGAGCATCCCGACGATCTGATCGCAGACTTGCGCGAAGGCCTGGCCAAGCTCTCCTGAGGCCGCCCGCATGGCCAGCGCCCGATTTAGTTCACGGCCTCGCCGTTCACCCGGAGCGCGCGCGCCTGCAAGCGCACCACGCCCGTATCGATCGTCGGCATCTCGATCTGGACAGGAGCATAGAGGCCACTGGCTGTTTGAGCGAACAGAAACGTCAGCGTCGCCTGCTCCTGCGGATCGGAAAAGCCCGCGATCGGACGGAACGCCACGCTGCAGCGCAACGCTTCTCCACGATAAGCCGATGTGCTGACGTTAACACGCCCGTTGGGCGTCAGCACGAAATCGAAGCGCGAACGTCCATCCATATAAACACGAAGCGTCCGGCTGCACGGATCGCCGGACGCAGTGATGAGAGTTGCGATGGCGGTCAGTTGATCGATAACGTTGCGCCTCTGTTGCGCAGTGGCGGGCGGTTCGCCCATGCCCATCCCGGCCGGTTCCGACGTCGTGGTCACGTCATCGGCGCTAAAGGTGGCCCGCACCAAGCGCCCATTGGGCCGATCTTCGCGGCGGCGCCCGCCTTGGTGCTGATAGGCGCTGGGCTGCAAGCCATTCTCAGCGGCCACCGTTCCTTGCACCGAGTAAGTGTAATCCTGGCTGCGGTTGAGGAGCGTCGCGGCCAAGCCCGTTGAACGCCGTTCCGCCCCAATCTGATAGTTGTCGCCGCTTTGACTGAAATTGAACGTGAAAACCCCCGCCTCCATGCCGCGCGCAAAGACAGCATAGCTGCCTTCAAAACTGCGATCCCCGATCTGCGCCAACGCAGGCCCCACGCTTACACCGATCGGATCCGCCGGCGCGGGCGTCGAGGCAAGGCGCGTAGCGGGCTGCTCTTCCGCGGGCGGCGCGACATTTGTCACTGCTGGTGGTGGCTCGCTCGGCATCGGCGTTGCTTGCGCACGCCGCCAAGCAACAGGCGCGCCAAGCGCCAAGTCCGCTTCGCGCCGCACTGGCGTGCGCAGCTCAAGCCTTCCTTCGCGCGCCTCGCCTCCAATAATTGTCCCGTCGACCATCAGCACTTGTAGCTGCCCTTGCTCGTTCCGCGACATCGAGCGCACGGCGCCATAATGCCCGCCATAAAAGGCGGATGATTGCGGCGCCGCTGGCCGCCTCGCCAGCGCATCCGCCTGGGTGCGGAGAGTCTCCAGCGCCGCGCCGAACTCGCGTTCGCGCGCCTCCAGTTCGGTGGTCAAGCGGTCGCGAGACGCCCGGAGTGCCTCGGGCAAAATGCCTGAGCCCTCGGCACGAGGCGGTGCTGTAGGCTGCTGTTGCGCAGCAGCTAGAACAGAAAACGCGACGAGCGCGAGAAACGCACCTCCGAAGACTAAGCGCATCGGACGAGCTCCGTCTCTCGTCCCGCGCTGTCACGGAAGCGAAGCCTGGGCCCCTCCAGCCGATATCCACGCACGACGCTCTGTGACACCGTCTCGAGCCAGTCGCCGTCGTATCGGATCGGCGTTTCGACCGACGTGAGATCAGCGGCCTGAACGACGAGTGCGCCATTTTCTGCACGTATTGTCACGGCGCCGTCGCTGCATGCGGCGTCGTCCCGCGCCCAGACGCCCGCATAGGCGGAGAGATCAGGGTCCGTCCGTTGTTCGACCGGCGTATCCCACTGCAATCCGTCCGCGCCGGAGCGAAGTAAGTCAATGTCGCCGGCCAATGTTCCCACCGCGTATAATCCTGGCCCAATTGCTTGAAGCGCCGTGATCGCCGCAGGACCGCCCACCGCCGTGGCGCCGGCTTGATCGACAACTTGCTGCACGCCCAATGCGTCCTCGAACGCAATCAACCAACCGCCGGCAGAATCGAGCGCCAAGAGTGGCGGCGTCGACACGCTATGGACGCGCGCGAGCAGTGTCCGGGCGCCGGTTCGAGCGTCGATCATCTCCACGGCGCCATCGTAAGAGACAACGCCTAAGCTCGGCTGCCCCGCCGTCTGCTCCTGAAACACGAGCGACGTGATCGCGCCGCCGCCGAGCGCTTCCGCAACGAGCGGCCGACGCAATTTCGAGCTGGCGAAAACGCGAACCAATCCATCGGCGCCCCCTGTGGCGAAAAAATCGCCCCTCTGCGTGGTGGCGACGATGTCGGCGTCGCGCACGCGCAAGCTCCCACCATCCGGCAGCACAACGTGGGTGGCGTTCAACGCCGTGTAGAGGAGACCGGCAATGGCAAGCGGCGCCGCCGCTACCGCCAGCGGCGACGCCCATCGCCAGACGCGCGCCTGTTGCTGCGCATCGCGCGGCGGCGCCAAACGCTCCGGCGCGAAGCGCGCAGCAACGACGCCCGCTGCAAACAATAGTACGCAGAGAATGCAGACATAAACCGCCGCCAACCATGTATTTGCTTGCGCTGCCGCCAAGTCCAATCCGGCATTTACGGCGACAACGATCATGATCGCATTGGCCGCCACCGCCACCGCCAGCGCCTCAAGCAAGCGCAGCGCAAACCGCCGCCCCGGCCCCGTTTCACCTCGCGGAACGAAGACACCAGCCGTTTCCGCGACCTTCCTCGCTAAGCCGAGAGCGGCAAGCGCGAAGATGCTCTGGAGCGCTAGGCCCGACGGATAGAACGCGGCCAATTCCGGCGCACGCGCAAGTACAAATCCCTCAACCGAAGGCATCGCCGCAATGAACAGCGCCGTAAGCGCAATCGCCACCGCATAAATCGCCGCGCGCTCCAAAAGCGCGCGGCCTCTGCGATAGACGTCGCGCCCATGCAGCGCCGCTAGGCCAAGCGCGGCCAAGCCCCCTAGCGTCAGCAACGGCAGCCATGAATGGCCTGACCAACCCCCGTCAGCAGGCTTGGGCGCCATGATGAACGCCGCCGCAGCGTAGATCGCCGCGACTGCAGCGCCTGCCAGTTCCGGCCAACCGATCCGCTTGCGCCATTCGCGCGGCATGATGCGCTCAAGCAGAGCGTTCTCGGGTAGCTCGAAATCCTCAACCCGGCCCCGCGCCATGAAATCGAGCAGCACCTCATCGTCGAAGACGCTGTCGGGCGCCGTTTTCGTCAGCGCCTCGTGGGCGATCTGCATGCGAATGTTTAGGTCCGGCAGCGCCTTGTCGGCGACATCGGCGGCATTGAACAGGCGCGCCAAGGTTGCGCGCACTTCGCGCCGGCGCATCGGCGTCATCGCACCAATTAGCGCCCGGCGCAGCCAATCCGGCAGCCAACCCTCGCGTAGCCAGGGCAGCTGCGTCAGCGCCCCGATGCGCCGTTCGCTGTAGAGCGGCTCCAGCCGCCCTTCGACGCCGTGCGGCGCTTTCAGGGTCAGGCCCAGATAGAGCGTCAAATCCCATTGCGTCGCCGGATAGACTGCGAGCGCGGTCAACCAATCGAAACCCGCAGGGTCCAGATAATTACGCAGGTCTTGCAGCACCTGCGCGATCGAGTGGTCGTCCGGGGGCGCGTTGTAGAGGTAACGCTGCGGGTGCAAACGGAACGCTTCCGGCAAAGGCCGCGCTAATCCATCGCCCGCGGGATCGAGATTTTCCTCTTCCCCTCGGCCCTCAAGTCCCAACAGCTCGGCGAGATGCGACAATCCTTCGGGAGTGGCGCGCCCAACAGGCATCGCCAGCTCCCTCGCCAGCAAATATTCCTCGCGCGCCCATTCCGAAAGCGGCAGCGGGGTTAGCAGCGCCCGCCGCTCCCAGTGCGTCAGCCGCTCTGCGCCAGGGAGCGGCTTCTTGTGAATCGGGTCGAGAAACCCCGCGCCGGTCCCCAACACGATCAAGCGATGATTCGGAAAAGCAGCCATCAGCCGCTCTATCGCCACCGCGCGGCCCCCGCCGTCCGGCTCAAGCAGCGACGGCTCGCTCTGATAGGAGAACACTTCGATAGAAATCATATCGCGCAGGCGCTGTAGCATCGCCCGCATCCGCGCATAATCTTGATCGTTGGCTCCCCGACGCTCGATCAGCACCAGGTATTCCGGCAAAGCGCGGGTGCGCGCCATGACCGGCCGCACCAGATGGCCGCCTCCCGCAATCGTCGCAGCGACGGTTCGCTCGATATCGAGCCGATCGGACTCACGCGCGGTTCGGCGCTGCAACCGCCTGCCGATGCGAAGGTACTCGACCTCGCTGTCGCGCGCCAAGCTCACCGCATCGGTGACAAGATCGGTGTGCAAAGGCGAAGTTTCCGGCCGCCGTCGGCGCAGAAACGCCTTGCGCCGCGCCAACCCAGCCAACAGCCAAACCCCCAAACTCAGCAACGGCGCGCTAGCGACGATCCAGGGCGTGATCGGCGGAATAGCGCGCTCCCGCTCAATGTCAGCGTGGCTTGCGTACAATGGTTCGGGGAATACACGCCGAATGCGCGGATCTGTAGCGCTCGCAAGAGTCCGCTCGATAATGTGCGCGTCGATATGCTCGCGCATGATTGAGCGGACGCGCGCTATGGCTTCGTTGCGCTCCGTAGGCAACGCCTCCGTGGCTCCCAGTCGTTGCGCAATGGCTGCTTCGAGACGTCTGGCCGGCGCCGCAGCACTGGACCAGGCGCTTCCACCTGGCGGGTCCGCTGGGTCATCGCCCAATATCGGCGCGGTTGCATTAAGATAGGCCGCATAGGACGATTCCCGTCCCGGCGTTTCTACGCGGTCGATGGCGCGCGCGAGCCGCGCCCACACCGCAGCGCTGTTGGGGCGTGAACCGGCCGTCTCGTACAGCGCGAGCGGCTGATGGCGCGGCAATCCCGTAAGCTCGTGCAAGCGCGCTTCATAAGCGCTGGCGTCCCATTCGATCGGCGATTCCGCGGCTAACCCTTCGGCAAGCTCCGCCAGCGTAGGCGCACCCGCATAGGTGCGCGCGATGCGCGCTACTTTGCTCACGCTCGCCGAAGCCGCAGGGGCCAGCGCCCCCTCACTTGTCGATGCTTCTGCCTGAACCGAGATCGCAGCGGGCGCAGGCACGGCCTGTTGTGGCGCATCACTCGTCAGTTCTTGGGGCGGCGTGCGCAACAACAGGAAGGCCAAGGCGGCGATGAGCGTGGTCGCGCCCAAAACCACCGCGGCGATACGCGTGCTGCGCGCCGCCAGAAGGCGCGCAAATCGGCCGCGGCGAGCGTCGCCGGCCAGCAGCGCGTCGGAGGAAACACCCGCCGCGCGCGCGGACCCTGTATCAACGCCCGCGAACGCGTTGAAGACGCGCGAGAACGTTTCCCGTTCCTGCGGGGTGCGCGCCACCAGCGGGGCGATCTGCGCGTGCAAACTTTGCAGCTTCGGCGGCGGCGAACTCTGGCCAAGCAGCGCCGCCACTAACACGCCAACGGCGTTGTGCTCCCGCGCGCCGATCTGCAATCCCGCGGCGCGCAGCTGATCCAGAAGCCCGGCGGACTTCAGGCTTCCGCCGGCCTCGTCGAACACACCAAAGATCTGGTCGCCGAGGTCCGCCTCTTGGCTGTCAAACGCCTCCGGCATGTTGCGTCAAGCGCCCCAGCGATCCTGAATGAATGCCGTCGCCTCACGGCGATCGTCGCTGTTTTTGACCAAGGTCGACAGCGTCTGCAGCACCAGCGGCTTTTGCGTCACAAGCCGCTGTCCCGGATTGACGCCACGGTGGAGCAGCATCTGAATCCAGTTCAGCAGCTCCGCCGTGGAAGGCTTCTTCTTCAGCGATAGCGAGCGGTCTCCACCTCTGAGTTTCTGGAACAGGTCGAGCGCGTCCCCGACGAGCGGATCGGTCGACCGCACACCCGCGACGCGCGCCGCAACGATGTTGGCGAGCTCTTCGCTGGTGGGGAACGGTATGTCGAAATAGACGCAACGCCGCAGGAACGGGTCGGGCAGACCTTTTTCGGAATTGGACGTCAGGATGACGATCGGCCGATATCTTTGCGCTACTCCTTCTTCATTGGGCTCCGCCCCCGGGGAGCCAGCGTTCTGCAATTCCGGAACGCGGAAGAACAATCTGTCGATTTCATTGAGGAGATCGTTGGGAAAATCCCGCGGCGCCTTGTCGATCTCGTCGATCAGCACTACCGCACGGCGGGGCCCAGCATGCGGGGCGCCAGCCGGCAACAAGCGGGCCAAGCGAGGGTTGTCGCCGGGAAACGCCTCAAGGATCGCCTGCCCCAGCGCTTGATACTGGATGAACTGACGCGGATCGGCGGCGTCGCGCACCTTGAACGCTGACAGCGCATCGTATGTGTAGAACAGATCGCGCGCCTGACTGGTGGATTTGGTTTCGAATTTCAGCACGTGGCAATTGAGCTCATGCGCCAGCGCGTAAGCCAATTGCGTCTTGCCCGTCCCGGGCTCGCCCGTCAGCAAGAGCGGCATGCCCGTGATCAGCGCCACATTCACCGCATGCGAAAGATCGGGATGCGGCAGGTAAGCTTCAGGCGCTTCCACCTGACTTCGATCGAGCGTCGGAATCTCTTCCGCCCGTGTTGAGGCGGCGCCGGAAAGTCCGCGCGCAAAATATGGATAGGCGCTCAAGTTTGTCCCCCTTGCCGTCCCGCACCTTCGAACAGCGGCGTCACCAACGCTGCGAAGTCCTTGTGCGCCAAGCCGTGACGTTTGGCGCGTCCCTTCCGATAGATCGCATCCATCGTTTCTTCGATACGTGTGCGCTCTGCGCCCGGCTCGCGATAGAGCCGATTAAGCCAACGGTCGGCGTCGCCATGACTGATGGGCGACAAGACCGGCAATGGGGTGAAGCTCAGCAGGTTCTGCCGTGTAGCTCGCTTGGCAACACTCTCGACACTGCGCCAGATGCCGCGATTGCCGACGCGGCCGCCCGAAGCACCCGGCGGGCACCGCTTCCAGCCCGGCCGCGCCGAGGGCATTTTCAGTTGCAGGAGCGGAATTGCTTTCACCTTTGCGCTGACGCGCGCCACGCCGCCCCAGAATTCCAACCAGGCAAGCACGCGCTTGCCCTCGTCGGGACCCCATTCTTTTGCGAGCATACGGTGTACGAGCGCGATTGGCCGGCCGCGGCGCTCCAGATCGGCGGCGATGGCGCTGTCCTCGGCTTCGCCCTGGAGCTTCAAAGCGCGCGCGAGGTTACGCCGATAGTGTTGCGCGAACACCCGCGCGTGCACGCCGACCGGCCACTCGACCTCGCAATCCTCCCACACGCTTGAATCCGGCAGCACCTCGGCGCTAGTCATGCGAAGGCGCGTCAGAAATTCGTCCAACCGCTCGTTGTCGGGCCCCGTGACGAAGAGTGGCTTGACGCCACCGCCGGAAAGCATCCCGCCTAGCGATTCATGCACGAGCGTTTCTTGCGCGCTGCGATCAGCGAGATACGGCGCAAACACATCACGCGTGGACTGCGTGCGCTGCCGCAATTCGAATTGCTGTTGCAGCTTGCGGCGGACGTCGTCGATCACGCTGACCATGATGCTGTCCCAGCGGGCGCGATCCTGCTCTGGCGACAGATCGGGCAATTGCTGCGCCGAAAGCGTGCCTGGCAACTCAGCCGGGTTTATCGGCTCGACGAGGCAGGCCAGCATCGTGCCCGCCGTCTTGGCGTAATAGGCCTCGTTGAACCAAACGCTGCGCTCCTTAAGCTTGAGCGCTTTCTCCGTCACCGCTTTGGATGACCAGCAGACCAAAACGCACGCTGCGCCGCGCAACGCGTCGTCGATCTCATCTTCCCACCTGCCGCCTGCCCGGATGCGGTAGAATTTTCTAATTTCCTCAGCGCGGTAACCGGTTGCGGCTGGATTATCGAGCCAGATCTTGAAGCCCGCGGCCATTAAGGCATCGACGACAGGCCTTATGCGCGGCTTGTCAGGGCTCGCGTGGCTGATGAAAACGTAGGACAAGCCCCCTCCCGACTTTCCGCTGGGCGGAGCCTATCAAGTCGTTAAGATTGTGGAAGGGGTTCGCGTCAGCGGCGGGAGCGAAGCGTGGTCTTTGAGGTCGGGCCGCAACGGGAGCAGCCGCGCCAGAGCGGTGCGGCGGCGCGAGCGGCGCTACGCAACCGCCTCGACGAAGCCCGATTTCGCCGCCGGGCCCGCAAGCCGGAGGACGCGCCGCCCAAGGCGCGGCGTTCGGTCATGCGCCGTCTCACGCGGCCGCTGCTTTGGTTGGCCGGTCTAGTCGGCGCCGCAGCGCTCCTGATTTACGCCCTTGCCCAGATCGCGCTGCTTGATGAGGCCCGCCTCGCTGAAACCGGCGCTCCAGCGCCGCACCAAGGCGCTGTCTCCAGCGGCGGCCTTCGCGCAATCGCGGACGGAAACGGCGCCGTGCTGATCTATCGCGGCGAAGAGCTTGTCGGCGTCGTCGGCGGGCACACTGGGCAAATCGAACACCTCGCCTTCATCGATGGCGGGCAATCGCTGGTGACCGCCGACAGCGCGGGACGGGTTCGCGCTACCCCCGTCTCAAGCGCTTGGTCTGGCGCCGTAATGGAAGATCGCGCGATCTCCCAAGCCCTGCTCAATTCTCTATGGACGCCGTACGGCCGGCCCCTTGCGCAGGCGTCGTTGCTCGCCGCGGCGCAAGTGCTTCCGCTGCACGTTCCTGAGGCTATGCGTGGCGAACGTGGCGCGGTGCTTCGCGATTGCGACGTTTGCCCTGAGATCGTGCCGCTCACGGGCGGACATTTCTTCCGCGGCGCCCCTTTACTCGAAATCGGCCGCGAACCCTCTCGGCGGACGCGTCGATTGGAGCCGGTGGCGCCATTCGCAATAGGTCGGTTCGAAGTCACCGTCGGCGAATGGAATGCATGCGTGGCAGACGAAGCTTGCGAGCCGTTGGCGGGCGCCACTCAACAATCGGCGCCAATCTCAGGCGTCCGCCTCGACAACGCGCTCGCTTACGTCAATTGGCTTAGCCGCCGAACCGGTGAGACCTATCGCCTGCCGACCGCGGCGGAGTGGGAATACGCCGCCCGCGCCGGCTCTACTTCGGCCTTCGCGGGAACCCACCGCATCACCCCACGCGATGCGCAATACAAGTGGGACAACGCCTATCTCGGCGCTTCGACGCGTCCGCCACCGCAAGGCCCGGCGCCGGTCGGCAGCTTTCCTGGCAACGCATTTGGCCTCTTCGACATGCACGGCAATGTGCAGGAGTGGACCTGTGAGCCCGGGGAAGCTGGCGGTTGTCAAGCCGCCGGCGTCGCAGGGGGCGCATGGCTGCTCGACGGGGCCCTCCTTCGCTCGGCGTCCCAGCATGATGTCTCCACCGATGACACCGACAACACGCGCTTTTTTACCGGCCTCCGTGTTGTGCGCGCGCTTCGCGAGCCGCAGGAGAACCGAGGCGCCGCACTCGATGGCGCCCCTTCAGACTTTCAGGCCAATGCATACGTGTCGAACCGCAGAGCGCGCTTGCAGACGGTTCCGTTCGCTCGCAACGAAACGGGCATCGAACTCTACGGAAACGCCAACACCTGGTGGACGCAAGCGGAGGGGCGCTACGAGCGCAGCCGTGCGCCCGGCGTAGGCGGCGTCATGGTCCTACGCTACGCCGACAGAGGCCACCTCTCAGTCGTCACGCAAATCGTTTCGCCGCGCATCATCGTCGTCGACCACGCAAATTTCCTCAACGAAGGCGAAATTTCACGAAACGTCCCGGTGGAGGATGTGTCGCCGAACGGTGATTGGTCTCGGGTGCGCGTGTGGAGCATTCCGCTCGGAACGATGGGTGCAAGGATCTATGAGGTCGAGGGCTTCATCCTCAATCGGCCGAGTGGCCGAGCGTTCTCAGCGCCGCTGTAAAGACGTCTCACCTCGACGCGGCGCGCCGGTGGCGCGCCCTGCAGGATTCGAACCTGCAACCGCCCGCTTAGAAGGCGGGTGCTCTATCCAGTTGAGCTAAGGGCGCGCGCGGCAGCGCGTCTAACATGGCGCGCCATCAATGTCCCGCCGCCGCTGCTCAACCCACCGTGGACAAGTCCATGCGCCCCGCGGCGCGGATAAGCCGGTGCGCGGCGCCGTCGACCAAGACTTCGGCAGGCGTAGGATGACCGAGGAAGCCATGTGGACTGGCGGTGAGCCCGTAGGCGCCGGATTGCAGCACCGCCACCAAATCTCCGGCTTGCATCGCCGGCAGCAGGGCCTTGCGCCCTAGCGTGTCAAGCGGGGTACAGAGCGGACCGACCAATGTGGCCGCGTCTTCAGGCGCGTCGCTCAATCGCGCGGTGGCGACGATGGGGTAATCACGCTTCACCACCTGGCCGAGATTGCCCGAAGCGGCGAGATGGTGATGCATGCCGCCGTCAGCGAGAACAAAGCGCTGACCGCGTGACCGCTTCACCGAGCGCACGCGCATCAGGTAAAGCCCGCTCTCGCCCACCAGAAATCGCCCCGGTTCGAGGATGACGCGCGCGTCGCGAATGCCGGCATGCGCGCTCTTGGCGTGTATCAGCGCCGGCGCACCAGCGGCGACGGCGGACAAATCGAGGCTTGCATCGCCGTCGTGATAGGGAATGCCAAGGCCGCCGCCGAGATCGATCGTGTGCAACGGCGCGCCAATCATTTCCGACAGCCGCGCCGCGACATCGAGGCCATGCGCCCATTGCGTCAGCAGCACATTGGCATCGAGGATTTGAGTGCCCGCGAAAAGATGAACGCCAATCAGTTCGATCCCGGGCTCTTGCCCGATCGCATCGACGACATGCGCCAAGTCTTCTTCGTCGAACCCGAACGCAGCCGGCTTTCCGCCCATGCGCATCGCACCGCCCTGAGCGGCGGCGATAGGATTGACCCGAACCGACGCCTTGACGCGCACACCGCGCTGGCGTGCGATGGCGCCGACGAGGGCGATCTCCTCGTAACTCTCCAGGTGAATTTCGCCGATGCCTTGTTCGACCACCAAAGCGAGCTCGGCCTCGCCTTTCGCCGGGCCCGCAAACAGAATGCGCTCAGCCGAACAGCCTGCCGCGCGCGCCGTGAGGAATTCACGCCCGGAGGCCACTTCGAGCCCTGCGCCTTCGTCCACGAAAATGCGCGCCACTTCGACGTTGGGATTGGCCTTCACCGAATAATAGACTTCGGCGAAGCCCTGCACCGCCGCGCTCAATTCACGATAGCGGCGCCGCATCAGCGCCGCATCGAACACATAGAGCGGCGTGCCGTAGGCGTCCGCCAGCGTAGACACGCGCACGCCGCCGATGCTGAGTTCGCCCTGCTCGGCGGTGTAGTAGCGCCTCATCAGCCACGCGGCGAGCGCACCGGGCGCTGGCTGCGCGCTCACTTGCTGCGCTCCGCCTTGAGCTTCGGATAATCGACTTTGCCGTTGGGCGTCGTCGGCATGGTTTCGACCAATTCGATACGCGCGGGGACCATGTGCGACGGCAATTGCGCCGACACCTGCGCCAGCACCGCACGCGTATCGACGTCCGGCTGCAGCGCCACGGCGACAGCATGCACCTTTTGGCCGACCCATTCATCGGGAATGCCAATCACGGCGACAAGCTTGAAGGCGCCCGTCGACATCAGCACTTCCTCGACCTCGGTCGGACTGATGCGATAGCCGGCCGATTTGATCATCGCGTCTTCGCGAGCGACGAAATAAAGATAGCCCTCTTCATCCTGCGTCACGAGATCGCCAGACCAGCAAACGACATCGCCGCCCTCGAGGGCGCTGGTGAACGGATTGCGGCGCAGCACTGCAGCCGTTTCGGCCTCGCGGCGCCAATAGCCCATCGACACCGTCGGGCCGCGATGGACGAGGATGCCCGGTTCGCCCGGCTTGGCGCGGCGGCCATCAGCGGTGAGGGGAAACACCTCACATTCGGGGATCGCTTTGCCGATCGAAGTCGGCCGCACGCCGACCTGATCCGGCGGCAAATAGGTGGACCGAAATGCCTCGGTCAGTCCGTACATCAGGAAGATCTGCGTCGTCGGCAGCAGCTCTTGCAGCCGCGCCACGGTTTTCGACGGCACGGCGCCGCCGGAATTTGTGATGTAGCGCAAATGTGGCAATTGCGTCTTGGCCAGGCTCGGCGCCGCGCGCGTGAGAATGGCCCACAGTGTCGGCACGCCGGCCAACCCGGTGATCTCGTGCTCGGCCAAAGCGCGCACGACTTCGTCGCCGAACTTAAAGCTGAACAGCACGATGGTCGCGCCCTGCTCCACCACGGTGGTGAGCTGATTCAATCCGTAATCGAAGCTGAACGGCAGGATCGACAAAATCCGTTCGGCCGGGCCGATGCCGAGGTAAGTGCGCACGATGCGCGCGCCCGCCAGCAGATTGCGGTGGCTGAGCATCACGCCTTTCGGGCGGCCGGTCGAACCGGAGGTGTAGAGAATGGCGGCCAAGTCCTCGCCGATGCAGGGGGACGGCGGCGCCGGCGGCGCTTCCGGCATGGGCGCGCCGGTATCGACAATGGTGAGGGGAAACGAGACGTTCGCCAGCGCGTCTGCCAATTGGTGAAGTTGCGGGCCGGCGCTGACCAGCGCGCGCGCCTCACAATCCTCGACGATGTGACGCACTTGCGGCGGCTTCAGGTCGGCATTGATCGGGACGAACGCAGCACCGGCGCGGCTGGCGGCGAAGATGGCGACACATTCCTCGATGCTCTTCGGCAGCAGAATTGCGACGCGATCACCGCGCTGCACCCCGGCGGCGACAAGCTGGGCGGCCTGCGCTTCCACCGCTGCGGCGAATTCGGCGTAGGTCATGCGCCGGCTGCGATCGACGATCGCCGTCTTGTCCTTGCCCGCGTGGGCGGCCAGCAGATGGTGCAGCAACATCACGCCGTCGCCCGCGCCTCGATCTGGCGCGCAGCAAACCGCATCAGGCTGCCGACGGTTTCAAAATTCTCCGGCAGGAAATCTTCGTCGGAGAATTGCAGACCAAGCGTGTCTTCGAGGTGAGCGGTTAATTGCAGGATGCCGAGCGAGTCGATCGCGCCGCCCTCAAGCAGGGCCGTATCCGGCGTAACCGAGCCATCCGGCGGGAGCAGACTGGCTGCCTCCAGAAATCCCCTAATCGCGGCCAAGGCTTCTGCTTCGGCGGCCTGCATTACAATTCCCCTCCCACAGCGCGCCGCTTTCTGACTTCACAAATCGAACACGGCAAGCTCAGACCCTGCATAATCGATGCTAGCCGGATCGATAGCGCCGATGGCGAATTTTACGCTGCGCCCGGGCCGGTGAAAGCCCGGCGCGCCGCCGTCCAGCGGCAAGTCAAGCAACAGCAAAAGCGCGCCGCGGCTGAGCACAAACGCAGACACCGCGCCGACATGACGGCGCAGCATGGCTTTGTCGCCGCAATAAATGACGCGCGCGGCCCTCATTCCGCGCAACCGCGTCATCTTAAACATGATTGGCGTGGCGGCGGCGGCGGCGCTCAGCAGCATGGGAATGCAGCCAAATCGGGCATGGGCGAGCAGCATGCGCGCAATCGCGGGATCGCCGGGCGCGTTTTCATCAAGCGCGCGCAGCTGGGCCGGCGGACCCGGGATCAGCATGCCGGCCGGCGTCGGCAGGATCGAAATGCCCGCCGTGATGGGCTGGAAGCCGAAGGTCGGGAGAATACGCGCAACTTCGCGGGACGCTGTGAGGTCCGTCACCAGGTCCACCGGCAGCTTGGCGACCTTGCGGATCATCAGCGGCGCCTTCCAGCGGTGAGCCGGCTTCATACACCAGGCCGAGAAATTGACCCGCTTCGATACGCCCCCGCCGGGTTGTGGCCGCGTCGCGCCGATGATCAGCACGACGCCGACCGGGGCGCCCTTGTCGCGCATGATGAAGCCAAGCGGTACGCCCGCGGCTTCATTGCCGCCGAGTGTGCGTATCCGCTCTACGCAATCGGCCCAAAAATCACGGCTGCGCAGCGGGAAGCCTTCCGCCAGGAGATCAATCGCCGCTTCAGTGTTGGCCGCGTCAATGGCGTCGATCATAGCGTCACATGCTTAACGCTGCAGCGCGACGACTGGACGGCGGGGTCAGTGCGACCACGGCTCGCGCCGCCGAAACGCAAAATTGTCGCCGTAGGCTTTGGGGATGCGCTTGGCCTCTTCAGGCTCGATCACTTGATGTGGGATCGCGTTGCTCCGCGCGAATGCGATCGCCTGCTCCTTGGAGTCAAACTTGAGCCGCACCTGGCCCGAGGGATCAGCCGAACTGGTCCAGCCCATCAGCGCATCCGAACTCGGGGCGAGCGCGGGCTCGAATTCCAGCACCCAGCGGCGCGTGTTCGCCCTGCCTGATTGCATGGCGTTCTTGGTAGGCCGGTAAATCTTTGCGAGCATGCGGCTTGGCTACACGGCGGCGCCGCAAATGAAAAGGGCGGCGCCCCTGCGGGCCCGCCCTCTTTGGCTTTAGAGCGCGTCTTTAAGCGCCTTCCCCGGCTTGAAGCGCGCCTTTTTGCCGGCGGGCACCTTGACCTCTTCGCCGGTCTGCGGATTGCGCGCAGTGCGCGCCGCCGTCGCTTTCACATCGAACACACCGAACGCCGGCAACCGGACTTCATCGCCACGCTTCAGCGCGTCCTTGACCGCCTCGAAAACCGCATCGACGGCCTCTTCGGCCTTCATCTTTGAATCGCTGATGCGCTCGGCCACGTCCGCGACCAGTTCTGCTTTGTTCATTAGGGGCCCCTCATCGATTCTGATGAAAGCATAAGGACGCCCGCGAGCACGGCTTGTCAAAAGCCAGCCAACGGGCGTCCCCAGGCTTCTTCATTTATTTCGTATACGCAAGCGCTGTTGGCCCACGCATACGACGGAACTTAATGCGGACGCGCACCTTCGCGGTCGTCCCCGCCTGCGGCACGTCGATTCTCCGCCAGTTCGTCCTCTTCGGTCCAGTCGACCGGCGTCAGCGGTCGCGTGAGCGCTGTGGCCAGCACCTCGTCCACCGTGCTCACGGGCACGATTTCCATGCCGGTTTTCACGTTGTCGGGAATGTCGGCGAGATCCTTCTCGTTGTCCTTCGGGATGATCACGGTGCGTACGCCGCCGCGCAGCGCCGCGAGCAATTTCTCCTTCAGACCGCCGATCGGCAGCACGCGTCCGCGCAGCGTGATCTCGCCCGTCATGGCAATATCTTTGCGGATTGGAATGCCCGTCAGCACCGAGACGATCGCGGTCGCCATCGCCACGCCAGCCGATGGGCCGTCCTTCGGCGTCGCACCTTCCGGCACGTGCACGTGGATGTCGCGCGCGCGGAAGACAGGCGGCTTGATGCCGAACTGGATCGAGCGCGAGCGCACATAAGACGACGCCGCGGAGATCGATTCCTTCATCACCTCTTTCAAATTGCCGGTGACGGTCATCGAGCCCTTGCCCGGCATCTGCACCGCTTCGATGGTGAGCAGATCGCCGCCGACTTCCGTCCAGGCGAGGCCCGTCACGACGCCGATGCGATCTTCAAGATCAGCCTCGCCAAAGCGATATTTCCAGACGCCCGCATAATCCGGCAAATTCTCCTCGGTGACGGCGACTTTCGTGCTCTTCTTCTGCTCGATCTGACGCACCGCTTTGCGCGCGAGGTTTGAGAGTTCGCGCTCAAGGCTGCGCACGCCGGCTTCGCGCGTATAGCGGCGAATAAGGCCGCGGATTGCGTCGTCGCTGACAGAGAATTCGGCTTCCTTAAGACCGTTCATCTCGTATTGCTTCGGCAGCAAGTGCCGCTTGGCGATCTCAAGTTTCTCATCCTCAGTGTAGCCTGGGATGCGAATTATCTCCATGCGATCCAGCAAGGGCTGGGGCATGTTGAGGCTGTTGGCCGTCGTGATGAACAACACGTCCGAGAGATCGTAATCCACTTCAAGGTAGTGGTCGTTAAACGTCGAGTTCTGCTCAGGATCCAACACTTCGAGCAACGCCGCGGCCGGATCGCCGCGATAATCGGCGCCCAGCTTGTCGATCTCGTCCAGCAGGAAAAGCGGGTTCGAGCTCTTCGCTTTTTTCATCGATTGCACGATGCGGCCCGGCATTGAGCCAATGTAGGTGCGGCGATGGCCGCGGATCTCGGCTTCGTCGCGCACGCCGCCCAAAGAGAGGCGCACGAAATCACGGCCGGTCGCCTTCGCGATCGACTTGCCGAGCGACGTCTTGCCGACGCCCGGCGGGCCGACGAGGCAAAGGATTGGCCCGCGCACTTTGTTGGTGCGCGCCTGCACCGCGAGATATTCGAGGATGCGGTCTTTCACCTTCTCGAGACCGTAATGGTCCTCGTTCAGGATTTCCTCGGCCTGACTGATGTTCTTCTTGACGGCCTTCTTCACGCCCCACGGCAGTGAAAGCAGCCAGTCGAGATAATTGCGCACAACGGTCGATTCAGCCGACATCGGCGACATCTGCCGCAGCTTTTTCAGCTCAGCTTCGGCCTTGGCGCGCGCTTCCTTCGATAGCTTGGTCTTTTTAATGCGCGCTTCGATTTCGGCGAGGTCTTCGCGGCCTTCATCGCCGTCGCCCAGCTCGCGCTGGATCGCCTTCATCTGTTCGTTCAAATAATACTCGCGCTGCGTCTTCTCCATCTGACGCTTCACGCGATTGCGGATTTTCCGCTCGACCTGCAGCATGCCGATTTCGCTCTCGATCAGCGAAAGGATGCGCTCCAGGCGCGCCGGCACGTCCGTGAGTTCGAGCAGCGCCTGCTTGTCCGCGACTTTTACCGTGAGATGCGCCGCGATCGTATCCGCGAGACGCGTCGGCTCCGTGAGTTGCGAAATCGCCTGATGCACCTCTTGCGGCGGCTTGCGCGACAACTTGACGAAATTCTCCCATTGCTCGGTGACGGCGCGCGCAATCGCGCGCGCTTCCGGCGTGTCTTCGTTGATGTCTTCGAGCGGTTCGATCTCCGCTTCAAAATGGCTTTCGTTGTCGCGGAAGCCGACGATCCGGGCGCGCTCGCCGCCCTCGACCAGAACGCGCACCGTGCCATCGGGCAGCTTCAGCAATTGAATAACCGACGCCACCGTCCCGATCGTGTAGATGCGGTCCGTCGAGGGTTCGTCTTCCGAAGCGTCCATTTGCGCGGCGAGAAGAATTTGCTTGTCGCCCTTCATCACTTCGTCGAGGGCGCGCACGGATTTCTCACGCCCGACGAACAGCGGCGCCGCCATCTTCGGATACACGACGATGTCGCGCAGCGGCAGGACAGGAAGAACACGGCTCTCGGCCATGAAAGTCTCCTTGGGTCTGCAGGCGCTCTCCGGGTTCGGGAAAGTCCGTCCGTCCGCGCAGCAGCCTTAACGAGAGAAAATGTGTGGGTGTTCGCTCACGGCTTCAAGTGTCGCCGACGAGCTAGCGTGTGGATGCACAAAAGCAAGCAAGTTCCCGCGCAAATATACGCGGTTTCGGAATGATTTACATTTGCCGTTAGGCCAGCATTCAGCCGGCGGATTCTTGGCCGTTGCGGCGTTCCGAGTAGATTTGCAGCGGCTTGGCTCGGCCTTCGACGACATCAGCCGAGACAACCACTTCCTCCACGCCGCGCATCGAGGGCAACTCGAACATTGTGTCGAGCAGGATGGCTTCGAGGATCGAGCGGAGGCCGCGGGCCCCGGTTTTGCGAGCGATGGCCTTGCGGGCGATGGCGCGAAGCGCTTCGTCCGGGAACGAGAGACGGACGTTCTCCATCTCGAACATGCGCTGATATTGCTTGACGAGCGCGTTCTTCGGCTCGGTCAGAATGGTGACCAGCGCCGGCTCGTCGAGATCTTCCAAAGTCGCCAGCACAGGCAGGCGGCCGACGAATTCCGGGATGAGCCCGAACTTCAGCAGATCGTCAGGCTCGATTTCGCGGAGGATTTCGCCGGTGCGGCGGTCTTCCGGGTCGCGCACCGTGGCCCCGAACCCCATCGCCGAGCCTTTGCCGCGCGCGGAAATGATCTTGTCCAGCCCGGCGAAAGCGCCGCCGCAGATGAACAGGATGTTGGTGGTGTCGACCTGCAGGAATTCCTGCTGCGGATGCTTGCGACCGCCTTGCGGCGGCACCGACGCCACGGTGCCTTCCATGATCTTCAAGAGCGCTTGCTGCACGCCCTCGCCCGAAACGTCGCGGGTAATCGATGGATTATCGCTCTTGCGGGAAATCTTATCGACCTCGTCGATATAGACGATGCCGCGCTGCGCGCGCTCGACATTGTAATCGGCGGCCTGCAACAGCTTGAGAATGATGTTTTCGACGTCCTCGCCGACATAGCCGGCTTCGGTCAACGTCGTGGCGTCCGCCATCGTGAACGGCACGTCGATGATGCGCGCGAGCGTTTGGGCCAGCAGCGTCTTGCCGCAGCCGGTCGGCCCGATCAGCAGGATGTTCGATTTCGCCAGCTCGACGTCGTTGTTCTTCGCAGCGTGGTTCAGCCGCTTGTAATGGTTGTGGACCGCGACAGAGAGCACGCGCTTGGCGTGATCTTGACCGACGACATAATCGTCGAGCACGTCCTTGATCTCGCGCGGGCTCGGCACCCCTTCCTTGGACTTGACCAGGGAGGTTTTGTGCTCCTCGCGGATAATGTCCATGCAGAGCTCGACGCATTCATCGCAGATGAACACGGTCGGGCCCGCAATGAGCTTGCGCACCTCGTGCTGGCTCTTCCCACAGAAAGAGCAGTAGAGAGTGTTCTTGGACTCTCCGCCGGCTGTGCCTTTGCTCATTCGCCTTCCTTGTTCGGACGGGCGCCAACTTTGATGAGAGATCAGGGCGGCCTGATGGCCTCCCTCTCGCCCCCGCTAACCTCAAGATGGTGCGGGGTTATCCCTTTCCAAAGCGTTCACCAGCCCGGCGTCCCCCGGGACACATAAACTCATCATAGCAAGGCCGGGGCCGCAAGCGAGCGGCCGCAGCGGCTCTAGGGCCTCAGGCGCCCAAAGACGGGCCGGCCTCGGTCAATTCCCGTTTCTCATAGACCCGGTCGACGATCCCGAACGCCCGCGCCTCCTCGGCCGTCATGAAATGATCCCGATCGAGAGTTTTCTCAACCCGTTCATAGGGTTGGCCGGTATGTTTAACATAGATTTCGTTCAGCCGGCGCTTGGTCGCGATAATGTCCTCGGCGTGACGCTCGATGTCGGAGGCCTGGCCGCGGAAGCCGCCCGAGGGCTGGTGGACCATGACCCGCGCATTGGGAAGGCAGATGCGCAAACCCTTCTCACCTGCCGCCAAAAGCAGCGATCCCATGGACGCGGCTTGGCCGATACAGACGGTCGAGACCGGGCTGCGGATGTATTGCATGGTGTCGTAAATCGCCAAACCGGAGGTCACGATACCGCCCGGGCTGTTGATATACATGGAGATTTCCCGCTTCGGGTTCTCCGATTCCAAGAACAGCAGCTGGGCCGTCACAAGGCTGGCCATGCCGTCTTCCACCCCGCCTGTGACGAAGATGATCCGCTCCTTGAGCAGGCGCGAGAAGATGTCGAAGGCGCGCTCGCCCCGGCTCGTCTGCTCGACCACCATGGGAACGAGCTGGGCGTAGCGGGCGATGGGATCGAACGAGGACATAAGGGCCTTTCGGAAAGCGGACGGAATCGCTTGCCGCCGCGGGCTTCATATTTGACGGCTCGCGCCAGCCCGCAAGCCCTGGCTCTGCGGCCCGCCTATTCCTCGGCTTTGGCTTTGGTCTGCTTGGGCTTCCGGGGCTTCGGCGCTTCCTCTTTAGCGGCCGGCAAGTCGTCGTCATCGGCGAAGAGCTCGTCGCGGTTTACGTCCGTGTTGGTCACCTTGACCAGCTCCAGCACGTAATCCACGACTTTTTCCTCATAGATCGGCGCGCGCACCTGCGCGAGCAGGTTTGGATTGCGCTGATAAGCCTCGAATATTTGGCGCTCCTGGCCCGGAAAGTTCCGCGCCTGCGCGGCGACCGCATTGGCCACCTCTTGATCGGACACCTCAACCTTGTGGCGGCGGCCGATCTCGGCAAGCAGCAGGCCCAGGCGCACACGGCGCTCGGCGATGCGGCGATACTCGGTTTTGAGTTCTTCGTCGCTCTTGCCTTCGTCCGTCGGATCGAGCCTGCCGGCTTTTTTGTCGGCTTCGATCTGGCGCCAGATCTGGTTGAATTCCGCTTCGAGCATGCGCGGCGGCAGGTCGAAGCTGTGCTTTTCGTCGAGCACATCGAACAGCGCCCGCTTAGCCTTGGCGCGCGATTGCGTGCTGTGATCGTTTTCGATGCGTTGACGTAGCGCGCCCTTCAGCGCGGCAAGGCTCTCAAAACCCAAATTGGTCGCCCATGCATCGTCCGGCTCGCCCGCCTTAGGCGCCTTCACCTGCTTGATCTTGGTTTCAAACTTCGCGGCTTTTCCCTTGAGCGACGCGACCGGATAATCCTCCGGGAAAGCAACGTCGAGCACGCGCTCGTCACCAGCCTTCACGCCAACCAAACCTTCCTCGAAACCGGGGATGAATTGCTTGGCGCCGATGACGACTTGCGCGTCATTCGCCGTGCCGCCGTCGAAGGCTTCGCCGTCAATCTTGCCGACGAAATCGAGCACCACCTGATCATCCTCGGCGGCTGCACCCTTCTTCTCTTCGTAGACCTTCTGCGCGCGGGCCAATTCGCCCAGCGCCTCATCGACCTGTTCGTCGCTCACCGGCGCCACCGGACGCGTGATCGCGATCGACTTGAGGTCAGCCGGCTCGAAATCCGGCATCACTTCGAGCGAGACCTCAAACTGCAAATCGGCTTCGCCGGCGGCGACTTTCGACATGTCGCTCTTGAGATCGAGCGTCGGCTCGGAGGCGGGGCGCGCCTGCGCCTTCTCGAGCGATTCACGCGTTGAACGCTGCACCGTCTCGTTGATGATGTCTTGCATCATCGAGGGGCCGTACATCTTGCGGATGTGGCTGGCGGGGACTTTGCCCGGGCGGAAACCGTTCAGACGAACGCGTGGACGCACCTCTTCGATCTTGGCGTTGAGGCGCTGCTCCAGCTCCGCCCGCGGCACCACCACGTCATAGACGCGCAGGAGGCCTTCGGAACGGCGTTCGGTGAATTGCATTGGACGGGCTCTCGACATGCGCCGGGGCGCTGCAAGTCCTTTGCCGCGGCGGGTATTCAGGAAAGCCGGGCTTATGACACGCGGAAATCCGGGTGTCCACGCGTCCAAAAGCTGGTGCGGACGGCGGGAGTCGAACCCGCACGCCTTGCGGCGCTGGAACCTAAATCCAGTGCGTCTGCCAGTTCCGCCACGTCCGCTGGAGGGGCCGGTTTAGGCGCCGCCGCGGGCGTCGTCCACCGCCCTATTGCCAGCCGCTCGACGAAGCCTCGGCGGCGGCCTCGTTGGTCGGGCGCGCTATGAGGCCGTTCTGGGTGATCCGCACCTCGTAGCGGGCGCCGTCCGCCATCGGCATGTAAGCGCCTGAACCATAGAGCGTATCAACCAGCGGCGCATATTCGCTGAAATCCCGCGCCAGCGGCCAGAGGTCGATGCCGGATTGCCGCGCCGGACGGATATCATAGGCGCTGCGCTCCGCCGTCAGCTCCTGCTGAGTGTCGGTGTAGCGGCCTGAGAAGCGATCCAGCCGATATTGGGAATCGAGCCCGAGCACATTGGCCCAGGGCTTCCACTTCAGCACGCGCGCTTCGATGCGCCATTCATCGCCATGCACTTCGAAATCGCGGCGCTGACCTTCGGGATTGTCGTCAGTCGGCGGCTCGGTGACGACAGCGTCGAACAATTGTGGGCCGCGCTGCGTCAGTTCGATGGTCGCGACCGGGCGTTCGTAGGTCAAACGATGATAGGTCTGGATGTTGAGGCCAAGCAGGCTCACGAGCCCCGCCGTGCCCAGGAAGATTGCGCCACCAAGCACGCCGCGCCCGCCCTTGAAGGGGCGCCCGCGGAACATCCAGCCGAGGCCTGAAAGCACGATGGCGAGCCCGATGACGCCGACGACGCCAGGTATGATCCACCACCACCAAACCATTGCCGACCCCTTATCCGGATGACGTGCGTCCCGGCTTCTCTGTTAACGCAGAAACCAGGATCAAAACAGGGCAGCCTAGGAATCGGCGCCCGCCTTGCCCGCATTTTTCGCCAAAGCGTTGAGGACAGCCGGAAAAATCTCCGGAATGTCCTCCGCAATCAACCCCCGCCCGTATGCTTCGGCGGTGCGCCCGTGCAGCCATGCCGCCGCAGCGGCGGCCTCGAACGAGGGCATGCCTTGGGCGATCAGAGCCGCAACGAAACCGGCCAGCACGTCGCCGCTGCCGGCCGTGGCGAGCGACGGCGCGCCGGTCGTATTCACGGCCGCGCGCCCATCAGCGGCGGCGATCACGGTATCGGGCCCTTTCAGCAGCACCGTCGCCCCGCAGGCGGCCGCCGCTGCGCGCGCGGCCTCGATGCGATGGTTGCTGTTGCTCAGCAGGTTCGGGAAGGCGCGCTTGAACTCGCCGACGTGGGGCGTGATGACGTCGCGCGGCTGCAATTGACCGCGCTTGATCGGCGCAAGCAGCGTGATGGCGTCGGCGTCGAACACGATCGGGCGCCGCTTTTGCGTGCTGCGGGCGGCATGCAGGCGTTCACGATGGCGTTCTTCCAACCCAAACGCAGGACCAATCACCATCGCGTCGGCCTTCAACGCCGCCTCGGAATAGTGTCCCGGCGATGTCGCTGCATCGAGCATGATGGCGGTGAGCTGGGCGGCGTTCTCGGCAATAGCGCGCAGCGGCGAAAGCACCGTCACCAAGCCGGCGCCCGCGCGCAACGCGCCGCGTGCGGCCAACCGCGCAGCGCCCGTGCGCATGCGCCCGCCGCTCGCCACCATGACATGTCCGCGTGCGTGTTTGTGGGTTTCCGCATCCGGCCAGGGAAACGACGCACCCCATAAGCCTGGACCATTCTCGTAGAGCGTGACGCCCTGCGCAGCGACGACATCTTCCGGAGCGCCGATGTCTGCGACGATCACGGCGCCGCAGAGATGTCTCCCCGGCATCAGCACGTGCGCAGCCTTCTTGCGCACGAACGTCACGGTAAGTGCCGCGCGCACACACGCCTCGCCCAGCGGCGCGCCGGTGTCGCCATGCAGGCCGCTCGGCACGTCCACCGCAACGACGCGTTCCGGCGATTGCGACATGATTTGCGCCAGCCGGGCGGCGTCACCCTCCAGCGGACGCGCGAGGCCAGCGCCGAAAAGCGCGTCGATCACCAAGGCGTCGTTCAGATCGTCGCTGGGCGCGCCCACCGGCCCATCCCAAGCCTGCGCCATCGCCGCAGCGTCGCCGCGCAACGCTTCGCGTGGGACCAGAGACAGCACGCGCACGTCCCAGCCCCGCACGCGCAAGAGGCGTGCAGCGACCCAGCCATCACCGCCATTATTCCCAGGCCCGCACGCAACGATCACGGGACGCTGCTGGAAGCGCGCGCATGCGGCGTCGGCCACAGCGCGCCCAGCATTCTCCATTAAGGTCGATGTCGGAACACCGGCCGCCGCCGCGCCTTCGTCAATGGCGCGCATCTGCGCGATTGTGATGATCTCGTTCACCGAACGTCGTCCCCCTGCATTTGCGCGCCGTGTGCAATCAAGCGCAACGCGCCGCCTTCGATCGCGAGTTCGGTTATTGAAGCATGCGCGGGTCTGCACACGATGGTCTCCGGCCTGCCAAGCGCTGCGCCGGCGATCGTGTTGATGGCGATGAAATGCGTGAACACGGCGACGTCGCCGTCGAGATCGGCAAAAGCGGACAGCACGTTGGCCCGCCAAGCCCAAAGCTCAGGCGAAAGCTGCGGCCAGATCGTCGGCGCCACGTCGCCCCGCCAAGGAAAGGTGCGCCGCAACCACCCAGCGCGATCCTCCGTCCCGGACGGCGCCGCAACTTCGCTGACGCGCGGATCGATCGTGAGCCCGAGCGCTTGGAGCGCGGCCAGAGGCGCCGCCGTCTCGCGGCAGCGCCGCATCGGCGACGAAATGATATTGAAGACGCCCACGTTCTGCATCGCTGCGGCGCAGGCCGCGGCCTGCGTCTGACCGCGGACGGAAAGGCCTGGATCGGCGGCTTCGCCCCATCCCGCCGTCGGCTCCGCGTGCCGGATCAGCCAAACGCGCCGCATGCCGTGCTCCTTCGCGCCGCTTTTCCGGGCGCCCGGCGCCTCCCGATCAGGCGCCCCCGCCAAGCTGCAGCGCGCCTGTCGCGCCCCGCCTTCCCGACTCGCCGGGTCAGTCTATAGACGCGCCAGATGTGACGCCGCCCTTGGAAAGGCCCCGGCATGAAAAAGATTGAAGCCATCATCAAGCCGTTCAAGCTCGACGACGTGAAGGAGGCGCTGCAGGAAATCGGCCTGCAGGGCATGACTGTCACCGAGGCCAAGGGGTTCGGCCGTCAGAAGGGCCACACGGAGCTCTATCGCGGCGCCGAATATGTCGTTGACTTCCTGCCGAAGCTGAAGATCGAGGTGGTGCTTGGCGACGACCAGGTCGACGCCGCCCTCGAAGCCATTCAGCGCGCCGCCAAAACCGGCAAGATCGGCGACGGCAAGATATTCGTGCTCGACGTTGTGAATGTCGTGCGCATCCGCACTGGCGAAACCGGTCAAGCGGCGGTCTGATTTCCGGGCGCGAATCGCGCGGCCCGCGCAGAAACTCTCGGGGAGGTCTTCATGTCGGACGAAATTCTGAAACTGATTAAGGACAAAGAGGTCCAGTACGTCGATCTCCGCTTCAACGATCTGCGCGGCAAGATGCAGCACGTCACTTTCGACGTGTCGATGATCGACAAGGACATCTTCACCGAAGGCACGATGTTTGACGGCTCCTCCATCGCTGGCTGGAAGGCGATCAACGAGTCCGACATGGTCATGCGCCCTGACCCCGAAGGCGCGCACATCGACCCGTTCTACCAGCAGACCACGCTGGCGATGTTTTGCGACATCCTCGAGCCCGGCACGTTGCAGCCCTACACGCGCTGCCCGCGCGGCATCGCCAAGAAGGCGGAAGCGTATGTGAAATCCTCAGGCGCCGGCGACACAGCGTATTTCGGACCAGAAGCCGAGTTCTTCGTGTTCGACGATGTGCGGTGGTCAACCGATCCTTGGAATACGGGCTATTCGTTCGATTCAACCGAATTGCCGGCCAACACGGGCAAGAGCTACGAGGGCGGCAATCTCGGCCACCGTCCGGGCCCGAAAGGCGGATACTTCCCAGTGCCGCCCGTCGACAGCTTGCAGGACATGCGCGGCGAGATGCTGCAGATCATGGGCGATCTCGGCCTCAAGCCCGAAAAGCATCACCACGAAGTCGCGCCCGCGCAGCACGAACTCGGCCTCAAGTTCAATACGCTGACGCGTATGGCCGACAATATGAACCTCTATAAGTACATCATTCACCAGGTCGCCGCGTCCTACGGCAAGTCGGCGACGTTCATGCCGAAGCCGTATTTCAAGGACAACGGATCGGGCATGCACGTGCACATGTCGATCTGGAAGAAAGACAGCAATCTGTTCGCCGGCGATCGCTACGCCGATCTATCCGAAACTTGCCTTTATTATATCGGCGGCGTCATCAAACACGCGAAAGCGATCAACGCGTTCGCCAACTCCACAACCAATTCCTACAAGCGCTTGGTGCCCGGCTACGAGGCCCCGGTGCTGTTGGCTTATTCCGCGCGGAACCGCTCGGCCTCGTGCCGCATTCCGCACGGCTCAGGCGCCAAAGCCAAGCGCGTGGAGGTCCGCTTTCCCGATCCGGCCGGCAACATGTATCTCACTTACGTCGCGCTGCTGATGGCCGGCCTCGACGGCATCGAAAAGAAAATTCATCCCGGCGATCCGCTGGACAAGAACCTCTACGACCTGCCGCCGGAAGAATTGAAGGACGTGCCGACCGTCTCGGCCAGCTTGCGCGAAGCCCTGACAGCGCTCGATCGCGACCGCGACTTCCTGATGAAGGGCGGCGTCATGACTGATGATCTGATCGACGCCTACATTGATCTGAAGAAAGAGGAACTCGACCGCTTCGAAACCCATCCGCACCCGGTCGAGTTCGATATGTATTACAAAGCCTGATCGCGAGGCCTGTGCATAGGAAAGCGCCGGAGCCCAAGCTCCGGCGCTTTTTTGTTGCCGCAGCTCAAGTCGAGCGAAGCTCGATGTCGGCCACGTTGTCCTTGTATTCTTCCTTGGGATCGGCGCCCAAGAGCAGCTTGACGCCCGAAAAGAGGCTGTTCTCATTCAACCAGATTTGCGCCTCGGCGGCGTCGAAGCGGATGAGGCGGAGTTTTGGATCGTCCTTGCCGCCTTCGTACCAAGCCGCAACGAACGGGTTCCAGAGACGCTCGATCAACGCCATGTCGGTGCTGACAGAGAGATCACCATGGACGGAGGCGAAGAGGTTGTGCCCTTTATCGGCGAATTGCGCGGCGCCTCGCGCGCCGGCGCCGATCGAGCGCACGAGATCGACGTCCGACGCTGAGAAAATCCAGAGCGGTCCACTGGCCTCGTCGCCGTCCAATTGAGCGGTCATGGGCTGCGCGTGGCCGTCTCCGGCCAGGCCCAGCATGATCGTGCGGTCGGATTTGAGGGCCTTCCAGAACTTCTCTTCAACCTCGGTTTGGGTGGGCATGTTGCGTCTCCGTTTCAATCTGAACGGAGCGGCGCTCTCCCGGTTCCGCTGACGCGCGCCATTGGCGCGGCGCGCGACGCAGCTTAAGGGCGGAGCCATGCATCGCCGCGCCCTCATCCTCGGCGGCGCCGTCGCGCTGGCCGGATGCGTCACCAATGATCTCCCCGACGATCCCGGCGACGCTTGCGAAATGTTCGAAACCCAGGACGGCTGGTGGCGCTCGGTGAAGCGCGCCGAAGATCGATGGGGCGCGCCGCCGGAACTGCAATTGGCCATCATCCGACAGGAGAGCGGCTTCCGGCACAACGCGCGGCCGCCGCGCGGGCGCATATTGTTCGTCTTTCCCGGTCCGCGCGCCTCCTCCGCGCGCGGCTACGCGCAGGCGCTCAACACGACGTGGCAAGAATATGAGCGCGCCCGCGGCGACGACGGCGCCGATCGCAACGAGTTCAGCGACGCCGCCGATTTCGTCTCCTGGTATGCGAACCTCACCCACCGCGAATTGGGCGTGCCTTACGCCAATGCGCGCGGCCACTACCTCGCTTATCACGAAGGCCGTGGCGGCTATCGCCGCGGCACATACGAAGGCAATTCAACCCTGCTCGCCTCGGCCGATCGCGTGCAGCGCTATCGCGACACGTACGCCGGCCAGCTTTCGCGCTGCCGCGACGATCTCGAACGCTGGTGGTGGCCGTTTTGACGGCAAAAAGAATTGGGCCGGAGTCTCGCTCCGGCCCAACGCTTCTTCACTAAGCTCCGCCGCTTAGAACGAGACAATGCCCGTCAGGCCGAACGTGTCGACTCCGTCAATGTCGTCGTTGCCGTCGGCGGAAAGGCGCGTGTAGTCGCCGCGGATCGCGAAGCGATCGTTGACGTGATATTGCGCGCCTACGCCGAGGCCGAGCCCGTCATCGCTGGCGCCCGCGGTGAAGCCGCCGAACGAACCTTCCGCGTCGATCGACGCCCAGCCGACGCGCCCCAGCACTTCGAGATTGCTCGTCACCGGCAGGAAGCCGACCGCGTAGGCGCCGTACTGGTTCTCGAGATCGATATCCACGGGCGTGCCGAGAATGTCGGCCTCATCGCCGTCGATGCCGAACGAGGCTTCGCCTTCAACGCCGAAATTCGGGTGGAAACGATAGCCCAAGCGGCCGGTCGCGCCGACGACGTCCACTTCGTCCACGCTGTAATGTGACGCGCCAAGGCCAACATACGCGCCTTCACGGCCAGCCTGCGCGTGGGCCGGCGCAGCCAGCGCCATCAGAGCGGCCGCGGCCACGCCATAAGCAAACATCTTCATTCTGAAATCTCCTATGCATGCGTTCCCCAACGCCATGCCTGCTACGGCCTGCCAAACGACCGTCCCCGCCGCGGGTTTCCTCGTCAGCTGTGTTTTTTCCGAGGAAATCTCGTGAGTTACTGCATCGTTAGGGTTTGGCGCCGTTTACCCTTGCGATACCCGAACCCTTGCAGCGTGTGCGGGTGTGCGGCCTTGTTCGGCCGAGGCGAAACACCTTAAAGGTCGCTCATGGCGCAAGCGCAGAAGAAGCCCAAAACGGGCAAGACCGAGGAATTGTGGGACGAAGGCCTGTTCGGCGACACCGGGCCTGCGCCGTCAGCCGGCGGCTCCTACACAGCCAAGGACATCGAGGTTCTCGAAGGGCTTGAACCGGTCCGCAAGCGCCCTGGCATGTATATCGGCGGCATCGACGAACGCGCGTTGCATCACCTCTTCGCCGAAGTGCTCGACAATTCGATGGACGAAGCCGTGGCCGGCTTCGCCGACCGCATCGAAGTCGAACTCGAAGCCGATGGCACGCTGCGCGTCACCGACAATGGCCGCGGCATGCCGATCGATCCGCACCCAAAATTCCCGAAGAAGTCCGCGCTTGAAATCATCATGACGGTGCTGCACGCAGGCGGGAAATTCTCTGACAAAGTTTATCACACGTCCGGCGGCCTCCACGGCGTCGGCGTCTCGGTCGTGAATGCGCTGTCGGACCGCGTCGAAGTTGAAGTGGCGCGCGATCGCAAGCTCTATCGCCAAACCTTCTCGCGCGGCGTGCCGACCTCCAAGCTGGTCGATGCGGGGCAAGCGCACAATCGCCGCGGCACCAGCGTGCGCTTTCATCCTGACGCGCAAATCTTCGGCGAGGGCGCAGCATTCAAGCCCGCGCGCCTTTTCCAGATGGCGCGCTCGAAGGCCTATCTGCAACGCGGCGTTCAAATCCGCTGGAAGTGTGATCCGTCGCGCATCAAAGACGACACGCCGTCCGAGGCTGTGCTGCATTTCCCGAACGGGCTGCAGGACTTCCTCACCACCCTGATCAAGGATAAGCGCGCCGTCGTGAGCGAGCCCTTTTTCGGCCGCAGCGAAAAGAACGGCCCGCATGGGCGAACCGAATGGGCAGTCGCGTGGATCGCTGACGGCTTCGGCGAAGCCGACGGCTTCGTCCGCTCCTATTGCAATACCATCTACACGCCCGATGGCGGCTTTCACGAAGCAGGCTTGCGCGCAGCCTTGGCGAAGGGCTTGCGCGCCTACGCTGAACTGAAGGGCGAACGCAAAGCCAATCTGATCACGCCCGAAGACACCATGAACACGGTGGCGGGGCTCGTCTCCGTGTTCATCCGCGACCCGCAATTCGAAGGCCAAACCAAGGGCCGGCTCGTCTCCACTGAGGCGCAGAAAATTGTCGAACAAGCCGTGCGCGATCCGTTCGACCACTGGCTCGCGGCACGGCCAGCCGACGCGCAGAAATTGCTCGAATGGGTGATTACGCAAGCTGAGGATCGCCTGCGCCGGCGCAAGGAAAAGGAAGTCTCGCGCCAGACCGCGACGCGCAAATTGCGTTTGCCGGGCAAGCTCGCGGATTGCTCACGCTCGGACGCCACGGGCACGGAGATCTTCCTGGTCGAGGGCGACAGCGCCGGCGGCTCCGCCAAACAGGCGCGCAACCGCGAAACCCAGGCCATCTTGCCGCTTCGCGGCAAGATCCTGAACGTCGCCTCCGCCACCGGCGACAAAATGGCCGGCAACGCCGAGCTGAACGATCTGGCGCTCGCGCTCGGCGTGAAGATGGGGCCAAAGTTCAACGTCGACGATCTGCGCTATGAGCGTGTGATCATCATGACCGACGCCGATGTCGATGGCGCCCACATCGCCTCGTTGCTGATCACCTATTTCCACAAGCAGATGCCGGCCCTCATCCGCGCCGGACGCTTGTATCTCGCCATGCCGCCGCTCTATCGGCTCACCGCTGGCAAAGAGAGCGTCTATGCGCGCGATGACGCGCACAAGAACGAGTTGCTCGCGGGCGCCTTCAAAAACCGCAAGGTCGAGATTTCACGCTTCAAGGGCTTGGGCGAGATGATGCCCGCGGACCTGAAGGACACCACCATGAACCCGGCGACGCGCACGCTCGCGCGCGTCGTGCTCGATGAAAACGGCGTTCCCGAATTTGAAGGCCTGGTCGAAACGCTGATGGGCAAGAAGCCGGAGCTTCGCTTCAACTACATCCAGCAGAACGCGCGGTTCGTGACGGACGAGATCGACGTCTAGGCCGATTGCGCCATCGCCAACATTGACTTTTTGCGCAAATTCCCCCATTTGCGGCCTGTCCGTTGTGCGCGCCCGAGGGCGTGCTCGCCCTCGCTGAACGCCCCCATCCGATCCGCGGATGACGCCGGCCGGAAGCGCCAACCCAAAGCGGCTTGCAGTCCCTTCGCGTCCGAGGCGAGGGCCGCAACGCCCCAAGTGAGATTGAATGACCTCTGAAAATACTGCGCCCGAAGGCGCCCAAACTACGCCAGCCCAAACCGTAACCTTCGACGATCTCGGCCTTTCCGAAGCCACGCTCCGCGCGGTGAAGGAAGGCGGCTACAACATCCCGACGCCGATCCAGGCCGCCGCCATTCCGGAGGTGCTCAAAGGCCGCGACATTCTCGGCATCGCCCAAACCGGCACGGGCAAGACCGCCAGCTTCACGCTGCCGATGATCGACATTCTCGCCGCCGGTCGCGCCCGCGCGCGCATGCCGCGCACACTCATCCTCGAGCCCACGCGCGAACTGGCCGCGCAAGTCGCCGAGGCCTTCGACAAATATGGCAAGTATCAGAAGCTGACCAAAGCGCTCTTGATCGGCGGCGTTTCCTTCGGCGACCAGGACGCTCTCTTGGCGCGCGGCGTCGATGTGCTGATCGCCACGCCCGGCCGCCTGCTGGACCATTTCGAACGCGGTAAGCTCCTGCTCACCGGCGTTCAGGTCATGGTCGTCGACGAAGCTGACCGCATGCTCGACATGGGCTTCATCCCCGACATCGAGCGCATCTTCAAGCTGACGCCGTTCACGCGCCAGACCCTCTTCTTCTCCGCCACGATGCCGCCGGAAATCACGCGCTTGACGCAGGCCTTTCTGCACAACCCGCTGCGGATTGAAGTGTCGAAGCCCGCGACAACGGCGAGCACCATCGCCCAGCGTGTCGTCATGCTGCCGGGCGGCGATCCGCGCACACGCCGCGCCGCCCTGCGCGCGACGATGAACGCCAACGACGTGAAGAACGGCATCATCTTCTGCAACCGGAAAAGCGACGTCGACGTTGTTGCTCTATCGCTCAAGCGACACGGCTATAACGCTTCGCCGATTCATGGCGACCTCGACCAATCGTTGCGCACGAAGACTCTCGACCGCTTCCGTTCCGGCGATCTGCAATTCCTCGTGGCTTCCGATGTGGCCGCGCGCGGTCTCGACATCCCGGACGTCAGCCACGTCTTCAATTACGAGCCGCCGCGCACACCCGACGATTACGTCCACCGCATCGGCCGGACCGGCCGCGCGGGCCGTCAGGGCGCAGCGTTCACATTGGTCGGGCCCAGCGACAGAAAAAGCCTCGAGGCCATTGAGAAGCTCACTGGCAAAACGATCGACAAGGCGCAGATCGAAGGCCTGCCCGAAGCCGCGCTGGGCGACCCGAGCGATCGCGGCGGGCGCGGGCGCCGCGCCGAGGAATTGAAGCGCGAGCATTCGAAGCGGCTTGGCGATAAGCGGCAGCGGCACATGAAGCGCGATCCGGGACGCGGCGAGGCCAGCACCGAACCTGTTCAGCCCGCACCCGCGCGCGAAGCCAAGGAATGGCGCGAACCACGCAACGAACAGCGTGCGCCACGCGAACAGCGGCCGCCGCGCGAAGACCGCCGTGAAGGCGGCGCGCCGGTGCAGGGCTTCGGCGACAACGCGCCCGCTTTCCTGAAGCGCAAGTAAGCTAGGGCTTGAGCCGCGCCGCGACCTGCTTACGGAACGCTTCGCCATAGGGCGGGCGCAGCATGGCGATGAGTTCGCTTGGCGTCTGCCGCAGCACCGCTTTCTCGTGGCTGAATTCGAGGAACCCGCGGTGGCCGTGGTAGGCGCCCATGCCTGACGGGCCGACACCGCCGAAGGGCAGATCGTCCATCGAGAAATGGAAGATCACGTCATTGATGGTCACGCCGCCCGAATGCGTCCGCTCGAGCAGCGCGCCGCTCTCGGCGCTGTCGTCGCCGAAATAATAAAGCGCCAGCGGCCGTGGCCGGGCGTTGATGTCGGCGACGGTCTCTTCGAAATTGATGTAGGTCTTGATCGGCAGGACGGGGCCGAAAATTTCCTCCTGCATCACCTTCATGTCGTCGGTTGGCTCGATGATGAGCGTGGGCGGAATGCGCCGGTGCTCCTGCTGCGTAAAATCCTCTTTCGCCGGATTGAGCTCCACGACGCGCGCACCCTTTTGCCGTGCGTCATCGATTAGCCCTCGCACGCGCTCATAGTGCCGCTGATTGATCATGGCGGTGTAATCGCCATTGTCGCGGATAGTGGGAAACATCTTGGCGACGGCCGCTTCCGAAGACTGCAGCAGCGGCTCCAGCGTTTCGCGCGGCGTCAACACATAGTCCGGCGCAAGGCAAACTTGGCCCGCATTCATGGCCTTGCCCGCCATGATCCTTGCGGCGGTCTTGCCGATATCTGCACTACGCCCGATCACGACCGGGCTTTTGCCGCCCAGCTCGAGCGTCACCGGCGTCAGATTGTCCGCCGCGGCGCGCATGACGTGGCGCCCGACAGAGGTCGCGCCGGTGAAGATCAGATGATCGAACGGCAGCGCCGAGAAGGCCGCGCCGACATCGGCGCCGCCCAGGATGACGGCGATCTCGTCCTCGTCGAAATAGAGATCGAACACTTGCGCCAGCAGCGCCGAGGTCGCCGGCGTAAACTCCGACGGCTTGAGCATGACGCGGTTGCCGGCAGCGAAGGCGCCGGCAATTGCATCCATGGCGAGTTGCACGGGGAAATTCCAAGGCGTCATCACGCCCACAACACCCTTCGGCTGGTAGCGCACCTCCGCACGCGCCCCGAGCACGGCGAGCGTGGCCGGCGAAACTTTCCGCTTGCGCGGCTTCATCCATGCGTCCAATTCCGCGCGCGCCAGCTTCAACGGCCCGATTGCGGCAGCGATATCCGTCAGCAGCGTCATGTCGCGCGAGCGCGCGCCAAAATCGGCTTGAATCGCCTCCACCAATTCATCCTGATGCGTCAGCAATAGAGTGATGCAGCGCGTCAGCCTGTCCTTGCGTAAACGGGCGTCCGGCGGTCCCATGCGCATCTGTGCGCGCTTCTGGTGATCAAGCACCTCGCGCATACGCGCTTTCACGTCTTCCACGCTTGGATCGACTGGCTTGTTCACGCTTTTCCTCCCGCGCCGCTCGTTTCGTTAGCGCACCGGCGTAATGCCTGTAATCAGAACTACCACAAAGACGTCGTGTCTAGGCGCCGGCGTTTACTTCTCGTCCATTTCCTGGCCCGTAGCGTCTTACCGCCCGTAAGGCGATTCACACGGACAAATACGTGACCGACCACGATCTCGTCATGCAGGGGCCAACCGGCCCAACCGTCGCGCAAGAGACGCTCGACCTGATGCGCTTGCACGAGATTCCGCCGACTGGCGCCAATTATCAGGTCTGGCTCGCCTATCGCATCGGCCGCGCGACGCAGCTGCGGCAGGAGATCGACCGCCACATCGCCGCCGGCGCTCAGTTCACAGATGAGGTCAACAACGATCTGTTCGAACGCTTCTTCAGCGGCGCACGCGCTTCGGCGCAAATCGTGCTGGCCGGCGAGCAGATCGCGCGCGACTTGAACAACGTCGTCGCCATGTTGAAATCGGCCGAAGAGAAGCGCGACGATTACGGCCGCACGCTGGAAACCGTGGCGACCGACCTCAATCGCAATCTGACGCCCGACCATATCCGCCAAGTTGTCGCCAGCCTCGCCGCCGCGACGCTGGACATGGCCAATCACAACCAGCGCCTAACCGATCAATTGCAGCGTTCGACGCGCGAGATCGACACGCTCCGCACCAGCCTGGAATCGGTGCGCGTCGAATCGCTGACTGACAGCCTCACCGGCCTCGCCAACCGGCGCATGTTCGATGAAACGCTTCGCATGCGTATCGACGAAGCGGTCGCGCAGCGCAGCGAGTTATGCGTGCTGATGTGCGACATCGACCACTTCAAGCGCTTTAACGACACCTGGGGCCATCACACGGGCGACCAGATCCTGCGCTTCCTGGCCAGCGCATTGCAATCGCACGCCCGCCCGGATCATTTGATCGCGCGCTATGGCGGCGAGGAATTCGGCATGATCATGCCGCGGGTCGATATCCGAACGGCGACGCAGATTGCCGAATCCTTGCGCGGCGCAATTCAGACGAAGCGGCTGCGCCGGCGTTCCACCAACGAGGATTTGGGTCAGGTCACTGTGTCGATCGGCGTCGCCCGCCTGCAGAGCAGCGACACGCCGCAGGGCTTCGTCGAGCGCGCGGACGCTTGCCTCTACGCCTCCAAGCGCAATGGCCGCAATCAGGTGACGACGGACGCCACGCCCGTGCTTTACGTAGCGTAGCGTTTTCAAATCCGCCCCCGGCGACTAAGGTCCGCCGAGGAGCGCGGCGATGGCTTACAAAAAAATCAAACTAGAGCGCGACGGCGACGTCGCCATCATCACGCTGGCCGATCCGGCGACTTTGAACGCCATTACCCCGGCCATGGTCGGAGAGATGGCGGATGCATTTGCGGTAGCATCGCGCGATGCGCGATGCGCGGTGCTCACCGGCGAAGGCCGCGCATTCTCCTCCGGGGCCAATCTTTCCGGAGGCGCGCCGCCTACCGACGAAACCGGTCAGATCGATCTCGGCATTGTGCTGGAGCGCAACTACAATCCCTTCATCGTTAAGCTGCGCGATCTACCGATCCCGCTGGTGACGGCCGTGAACGGCGCCGCAGCGGGGATCGGCTGCTCCTTCGCACTGATGGGCGACATTATCGTCGCCGGCGAGAGCGGTTATTTCCTGCAAGCCTTTCGCCGCATCGGCCTCGTGCCGGACGGAGGCTCCTCTTACATCCTGCCGCGCATGCTGACGCGCGCGCAGGCGATGGAATTGATGCTGCTTGGCGAGAAGCTGCCTGCGACGAAGGCGCTGGATTGGGGGCTCGTCAATCGCTGCGTTCCGGACACGGAGCTCATGCCGGCCGCCATGGCGATCGCGCATGAATTGGCCGCTGGTCCAACGCGCGCGCTTGGCATGATCCGCCGGCTCGCATGGGCCTCGGCGGACGCCAGCCTGGAAGAGCAATTGCAGGCGGAGCGCTCGGCTCAGCGCGAGGCTGGGCGCTCGGGAGAGTTCGCCGAGGGCGTCGCCGCATTCCTGCAAAAGCGTCCGGCTTCCTTCAAAGGGACTTAACCGCTTCCGCGTTACGCTTCGGCATGGATTTCCTGCCAGCCATAGCGGAGCTTCTCCGGATCTGGATCGAAGGCGGCACGTGGGCTGAGATCAAGGCTGCGCAGGGCTTCCATGTTTTACTGGCGACGGCGTGTTTTGCGGCGCCTTCGAGCATCATCGCGTTGGGCATCGGACACACCGACTGGCGCGAGACGCCGCTGGCGCTGGTTCTCGGCTTTCGGCCGCGCGAGCCGGACGATTGGGCCGCCCGTGCCCGCGATACCGATAAAGACGGCCTGCCGGATTTCTAACGATGCGCCTTTGGTTTTTTCGCCGAAGCCTTTTTAAGCGCCACTGCTAGCGCCCTGCGCCCCCAATCCGCGGCAAGGTCGGGATCGTCAAGCGCCGCTTCGGGCAGGCGCCAATACCCCATTTCGATCTGTTCGCCCGCACGCGGGCCGTTGTCGGGCGACCAAACGAATGGGCCGGAGCCCTCGTCACGCAGCGCCGCTTTGAGCGCGTCGTCCACCTTGATGTGGATCACATCGCCTGCCAACAGGCCGAACATCACACCGCGCGCATAGACGCCGGCGCCGCCAAACATGCGCTTAATGGTGATGGCGCCAACGCCTGCGAATAGCTCCTTCACGTAATCGTGGAAGCCATCCGCGTTCACGCCGTCAGCTCTCGAGCTTAGCCGGGGTTAGCGTCACGCTCTCACCGCAGCCGCAGGCGTCGGTTTGGTTCGGATTACGGAAGACGAATTTCGACGCCAGGCGCGAGGTTTCATAATCGACCACGGAGCCAATGAGAAACAGGACGGCGTCCGCCTTCACCAGCATACGCACGCCCTTCTCCTCGACCACTTCGTCGAGTTGCTCTGGGGCGTCGGCATAGTCGAGGACGTATTCCATGCCGGCGCAGCCCCCATTCACTACGCCGACCCGGAGGTAGGGTTTTCCGGAAGCCGCCATGATCTCTTTCACGCGCGCAGCGGCGGCGTCAGTCAGTGAGACAATTTGAGGGCGCGGGCGGCGGGTCATGGGCTCAATATAGGCTCAAAGCATATTCAATTCGAGCTTCGCCTCGTCGCTCATGCGCGCCGGCGTCCAGGGCGGATCGAAGACCAGGTTTACGCTGACCGACTTTACGCCCTCGACTTTGCGCGCAGCGGCCTCGACCCAGCCTGGCATCTCGCCCGCCACCGGGCAGCCGGGCGCCGTCAGGGTCATTTCGATATCGACGTGCCGGTCGTCGTCGATATCGACCTTGTAGATCAGGCCGAGTTCGTAAATGTCGACCGGAATTTCCGGATCGAACACGGTTTTGAACTGCACGACGAGATCATCGGTGATCCGGTCGAGTTCGGCCTTGGGCAAGGCGGAGGGCGTTGTGCTCGCGTCGTCCATGCTCAGCTCAACAATTTCCGCGCCTTGTGCAGCGCTTCCAGAAACACATCCACTTCTTCCAACGTGTTGTAGCAGGCGAAGCTCGCCCGGGCGGTGGCGCTCACGCCAAGCCGGCGCATCAGGGGCTGCGCGCAATGGTGCCCCGCGCGAATGGCGACGCCTTGGCGATCCAATATTTGCGCCAGGTCATGTGGGTGCGCGCCGTCAACGGAGAAAGCCACGATAGCGCCCTTGTCCGGCGCCTCACCATGCAGCTTGACCCAATTCAATCCGCGCAGCGCCTCCATCGCGCTGTCCCGCAATGCATTCTCGTGCGCTTCAAGCGCGGCTCGGTCCTGCTTTTCGAGCCATTCGATCGCCGCCTTGAGCGCGATGGCCTCCAGAATTGGCGGCGTGCCGGCCTCGAAGCGATGTGGCGGTTCGTTGTAGGTGACACGGCCTTGCTCGACGATGTCGATCATTTCGCCGCCGCCCTCGAACGGCGGCAACGCCGCCAGCCGCTCCGGCTTGCCGTAGAGCACGCCGACGCCGGTCGGCCCGTAAAGCTTGTGGCCAGTGAAGACGTAAAAATCTGCGCCGATCGCTTGTACGTCGACGCTGCCGTGCACGACAGCCTGGCAACCGTCGAACAGCACCGGCGCACCCTTTGCGTGCGCCAAACGCGCGATCGCGGCGGCGTCGGTACGCACGCCCAGCACATTCGACATGTGCGTTATCGCCACCATTTTCGTGCGCGGGCCGATCAGAGCGTCAAGCGCGTGCAAATCGATGCGGCCGTCATCATCGACGTCGAGCCAGCGCAGCACCGCGCCCTTGCGCTCGCGCAGGAAGTGCCACGGCACGATGTTGGCATGATGCTCCATCACCGAGAGCACGATTTCATCGCCAGGCTGCACGTCGAGTCCAGCCGCGACGATGTTGACAGCCTGCGTGCCGCTCTTGGTGAAAACGATCGTGCCGGCGCTGGGGGCGTTGATCAGCCGGGCGCAGGCCGCGCGCGCGGCTTCGTACGCCTCCGTAGTTTCGTTCGCCAACGTGTGCAGTCCGCGATGCACGTTTGCGTACGAACCACGCATCGCCGCCGTCATCGCTTCGATCACGGCTTCAGGCTTCTGCGCGCTGGCGGCGCTGTCGAGATAAACGAGCGGCCGGCCGTGGACGCTGCGCGAAAGAATCGGGAATTGCGCCCGCACCGCGCCGGCGTCGAATCCCGCCGCGCTCATGGCCGCGCCTCCAGCCAAACACGAATGCGGCCAACGATCTCTTCGTGGACGTCCGGCGGCGCCCAATCCGGCAGCGCATCAAGCAGGAACGCCTCCACCAGCAACGTTCGCGCTTCCGCTTCGGGCAATCCGCGCGAGCGAAGGTAAAAGAGCGCCTGCGCGTCGATGCCGCCTGAAGTGTTGCCGTGCGCGCACTGCACGTCGTCGGCAAAAATCATGAGCTCCGGCTTTGCGTAGATGGCCGCGCCGTCCTCCAGCAGCATGCCGTGATGATACTGACGCGCGTCGGTTTTCTGCGCCGCGCGCTCGACTACGATCTTGCCCTGAAACACGCCGCGTCCGCCCTTGCGCGCAACGCCCTTGATCAATTGCCTCGCCTGCCCCCCCGGACCCGTCAGCTTCAGCACCGAGGTTTGGTCCATGTGCCGGCCTGCGGCGGCAAGATAGACGCCTTTCAACTCGATAACCGCGTTGGCGCCCGCTTCGACGGTGGTTTCGATGCGCGCCAACCGCCCGCCCTCGCCGAGAACGAATTGCCGAAACGTTGCGCCCTCGTCCAGAACCACGCGCGTTGACGTCAGCGGCACATCGGGATTGGTCTGCAGTACAATGCGATGATGCCGGCGCCCGGCGCCCACATGCACCGTCTCGTGCGTCGGCGCGAAGCCGGCCCCATCGACATAATCGACAAAGACCTCGCCTTCTTCGGACGTCTCTCGCCCCGTCGCCGCGCCAGCGCCCTGCGCCAGCCGCTCGATCACGCCGCCTTCGCCCGCCATCGGCGGGACCGGCGCATCGGCCAGGGCCGCGCGCAGGTCGGAATATTTCCAGGCCTCGTCGCGGCGCGTTGGGAGCGGGCTCGCGCTCACGCAGCCCTCAGGTATTTATCATAGCCTTCACGCTCAAGTTCGAGCGCGAGTTCAGGTCCGCCGGACGCAACGATGCGGCCCCGCGCCAGGACATGCACTTTGTCCGGCCTGATGTAGTCAAGCAGACGCTGATAATGGGTAATGACCAACATGCCGCGGTCGGGAGCGCGCAGCGCGTTCACATTCTCCGCAACGATCTTGAGGGCATCTATATCAAGTCCGGAATCGGTTTCGTCCAGAATGGCGAAGCGAGGCTCAAGCACAGCCATCTGCAGCGCCTCAAATCGCTTCTTCTCCCCGCCGGAAAATCCGACATTGAGCGGCCGCTTCAACATGTCGGCATCGATCTTGAGCGCTTCGGCCTTCTCGCGCACCAGCTTCAACAGCGCCGGCGCCGGTAGATCCGCTTCGCCACGCGCCCGGCGCTGGGAATTGAGCGAAGCCTTCAGGAACGCAATGGCGGAGAGGCCAGGTATCTCGACCGGATATTGAAACGAGAGAAACAAACCTTTCGACGCGCGTTCCTCAGGTGCGAGCGCAAGCAAATCGGCGCCGTCGAGACGGGCTGCGCCCGCGGTCACCTCATAACTCTCTCGCCCGGAAAGCGCGTACGCCAAAGTCGACTTGCCGGAGCCATTCGGCCCCATCAGCGCATGCGTTTCACCGGCAGGAACGCGCAAGGAAACTCCGCGCAGAATCTCCGCGCCGCCGACACTCACATATAGATTGTCGACTTCAAACACTCTGACGATCCTTTTTGTAGTCCGCCACCGTGCGCACCAGATCGCCTTTGCGTTGGGTCGCGCCGATGAAGAAGACAGTGGCGAAGAACGCCACCGCCACGAATGAGGCGGCGCCCTTCACGATCTCGCCCCGTGCGCCCATCCACGCGAAGAGCACGCCGCCCGCGGTCAGCACGCAAACGAAGAGCAGGCTGACGGCCCAGCCCTTCCAATGCACCGGCGCCATGGCGTTGCGTCGATCGCCGAAAGGGAAGCGCCGGGCGAACCAGTATTCGGTCTGCTCGGTCACGGGCACAGAGAGGCGCTCCACTGACCCGCGTTTTCGCCGCGACGGCACTGCGTACGGCGATAGGCGTTGGTGGGAAACCAGCCCTCAGGCTCGCGCCGGAATTCGAAGCGCAGATGCGACGCGCCAACCGAATCGTCGGCGAGCCCGGTGCGGACGATATCCGCCACCGCGATCTCACCGCTTTCGCGTGTGCTCAGGAACACTTCCCCGCCCTCGACGTCGGCTTCCGGAGACAGCAGGCCGGCGAGCGCTTCCTGGATAGTCGGCGCAGGATGCACACCCACTTCGGTTGGCTCGATGGGTGTGAACGCATCGTTGGCCGCAGCCAACAGCGCTGGATCAACCGCCGGCGGCGCGGGCAAAGCCGGCGTCTGCTCGACACTCTCGATCTCTACCTCTTCGGACGGTGACGGCGGCGCCTCGCCTTGGCGCGGACCGCAACTCGCCATCAACGCGATTGCGGCGATCAGAACGGCGCGCTGTATCATCCCACGCTCCCTTCGAGGCTCACTTCCAACAGTTTCTGCGCTTCCACCGCAAACTCCATCGGCAGCTTTTGAAGCACTTCGCGCACGAAACCGTTCACCAGCAGCGCCACAGCTTCCTCCTCGGGAATGCCGCGCGCGCGCAGATAGAAGAGCTGATCTTCCGAGAGCTTCGTTGTCGTCGCTTCGTGTTCGAACTGCGCATCCGGCGTGTGCGTCTCGACGTAAGGCACAGTGTGCGCCGCGCATTCATGTCCGATCAGCAAGGAATCGCATTGCGTGAAGTTTCGCGCGCCCTTGGCCTTGGCGTGCGCGGAGACCAACCCGCGATAGGCGTTCGACGAGCGGCCGGCGGAAATGCCCTTCGAAATGATGCGCGAGCGCGTGTTCTTGCCCAGGTGGATCATCTTCGTGCCGGTGTCGGCCTGCTGGCGTCCGTTGGTGACGGCGATGGAATAGAACTCTCCGCTGCTCTCATCGCCGCGAAGAATGCAGCTCGGATACTTCCAAGTGATCGCCGAGCCGGTCTCCACCTGCGTCCAGGAAATCTTGCTGCGCTTGCCGCGGCAATCGCCGCGCTTGGTCACGAAATTATAGATGCCGCCCTTGCCCTCGGAATCGCCGGGCCACCAATTCTGCACCGTCGAATATTTGATCTCCGCATCATCAAGCGCGACCAGTTCGACGACCGCAGCGTGCAGCTGGTTCTCGTCGCGCATCGGCGCAGTGCAACCCTCAAGATAGGAAACGTAAGCGCCCTTGTCGGCGATGATCAAAGTGCGTTCGAACTGTCCGGTGCCTTCGGCGTTCATGCGGAAATAGGTCGAAAGCTCCATCGGGCAGCGCACGCCCGGCGGCACATAGACGAACGAACCGTCCGAAAACACAGCGCTGTTCAGAGTAGCGAAGAAATTATCGCTGCTCGGCACCACCGAACCTAGATATTGACGCACCAGTTCGGGATGCTCGCGCAAGGCTTCGCTGATGGAGGAGAAGATGACGCCGGCTTTCTTCAGCTCCTCTTTGAAGGTGGTGATGACGGAGACGCTGTCGAACACCGCGTCCACAGCGACCTTCGGCGCGCCTTCGACGCCGAGCAGAACTTCCTGTTCCTTGAGCGGAATCCCCAGCTTCTTGTAGGTCTCTAAGATTTCCGGATCGACTTCGTCCAAGCTCTTGTACTTCGCTGCGCTCTTCGGGGCTGCGTAATAGCGCGCGGCTTGATAATCGATCGGCGGATAGCGAACGAGCGCCCAGGTCGGCTCTTCCATCGTCCGCCAGCGGCGGAACGCCTCCAGCCGCCACGCCAGCATCCATTCCGGCTCGTCCTTCTTTGCGGAAATGAAGCGCACGATGTCTTCATTCAGGCCCGGCGGCGCCAGCTCCTGCTCAAGCTCCGTGACGAAGCCGTGCTTGTATTTTTCGCCTTCCAGCGCGCGGGCAGCGTCGACGGTTTCTTTCACCGCGGCCATCAGGCGGCGCCCTCCAGCACGCGTCGGGCGCTGATTTTGCCGAGCGCCGCAAGCGCCGCATCAACGTCCGCATCTTGCGAATCCCAACCGAAACTCACGCGCAAGGCGCTGCGCGCCAGCGCGCTTTGGCCCATCGCCGTCAGCACGCGGCTGGCGCGTACCTTCCCCGACGAACAGGCCGCGCCGGAGCTCACAGCAACGCCTTCCAAATCCATCGCGATCACGGCGGTTTCCGAAATCATTCCCGGCAGCGCGAAATTGCTGGTGTTGGGCAAGCGTTGCACTTCAGCGCCGAAAATCACGGCGTCCTGGGGCAGCCCGGCCTCGAACCGATCCCGCAACGCGGCCGCGTGCGCAGTTTCTCGCACCATCGCCGAGAGCGCCATGTCGGCGGCGACGCGAAAACCAACGATGGCGGGCATATTCTCCGTACCCGGGCGGCGCCCGCGTTCCTGGCCGCCGCCAAAGCGCGTCGTCACAAAGGGGGCGCCAGGCGCAAGCACGAGAGCGCCGGCGCCAGGAGGGCCGCCTATCTTGTGGCTCGAAACCACAAGATAGGTGGCGTCCAGATCGGCGATGCTGAGCGCCATACGTCCGAACGCCTGCGCCGCGTCGACAAGCAACGACGCGCCATGTTCGCGGCAGAGCCTCGCCACAGCAGCAATCGGGTGAACGACGCCGGTTTCGTTGTTCGCCGCCTGCACCGCCACCAGCGCCGGCTTGGGCGCCGCCGCGACCAACGCATCCAACGCGTCAAGGTCGATCAGACCATTCGCGCTGACCGGCGCGACCAGCGCGCCCAAGCGCAGCGCTTGCTCATGCAGCGCGTCATGCTCCACCGCGGAGACCACGATGCTTGCAGCGCCGGCGATCGAGAGCGCCAGATGCAACGCTTCGGTGGCGCCGGAGGTGAACACGACATTTTCCGCAGCCGCGTCGAGCGTTGCAGCAATGCTTTCACGCGCGTCTTCGATCGCCGCACGGGCGCGGCGGCCAGGAGTGTGGACGCTGGATGGATTGCCGCCCATCGCCAGCGCCCGCGCGAGCGCGACAGCCGCCTCAGCGCGCACCGGCGCGCCGGCGTTGTAATCGCAATAATGCAGGGCGCGTGTCATGCTCACTCGGCCGCCACGCGCGCGCTCGCACCGTCGAAGCGCTGATTGAGCACATCGTCCAGCGACACTGACGCGAGGAAGTTGTGGATGCGGTCGCCCATTTCCTGCCAGAGCCCGTGCGCGATGCAGCGCCCGGTTTTGCCGAGGCACGATTTTATCGAGCCTTCCTTGCAGCGCGTGGCCTTAATCGGTTCGTTCACCGCCGCGATAATCTCAGCGATTGTCGTGTCCTGGGCGGGACGGGCCAGCCGATAACCGCCGCCTGGGCCGCGCACGCCCGCCACGAGCCCGGCCTTGCGCATGCGTGCGAACAATTGCTCGAGATAGGACAGCGAAATTTCCTGGCGCCGGGCCACCTCCTGCAAGGGAACGGCGCGTTCCGCGCCGCCATGCAGCGCCAAGTCAGCCATCGCCATCACCGCGTAGCGGCCCTTAGAGGTCAAACGCATCGCACACCCTTTTCGCGGCCCTCGCGCACGCCAAATTTCGTGTTAGAAGGCGCCCCTTTCGACGCGGGGCCTTCACCTGTGCCGCTGGCTGGGTTCTAGGATACCTGAGTGTTTTGGTCAAGAATTGAGCGCGGCGCAAAACCGCGTGGGGCGCGCGAGGCCGTTTGAATGCCTGAAGTGATTTTTCCCGGCGCGGCCGGGCGTGTTGAGGGCCGCTATTCCGAGCCGCCGCGGGAAGGCGCGCCGATCGCCCTCATCCTGCACGGCCATCCGCGCGCCGGCGGTTCGATGCAGGATCGCGTGACGGTCCAGCTCTATAAATTGTTCGTGGATTTCGGCTTCGCCGTCCTGCGGTTCAATTTCCGCGGCATCGGCCGCAGCCAGGGCGTGTTCGACAACGGCATGGGCGAGTTGTCCGACGCCGCCTCCGCGCTCGACTATTTGCAGAGCATGAACCCAAACGCTGAACAATGTTGGGTCGGCGGCTATTCCTTCGGCGCCTGGATCGGCCTGCAATTGCTGATGCGTCGCCCGGAGATCGATGGCTTTCTCGCCGTGTCGCCGCCGGCGAACCATTACGATCTCTCGTTCCTGGCGCCATGCCCAGCCTCCGGCATCATCATCTATGGCACGCGCGACAGCGTCACCACCGCCTCCGACATGGAGCGCGTTGTGGCGCGCATCCGCACGCAGAAGAACATCAAGGTCGATCACCAGCCCGTCGACGGCGCCGATCACTTCTATCGCGGGCGCGACCCCGGCGAAGACCATTTGCCGGAAGTTGAAAAGCACGCGCGCGCTTATCTTGAGCGCCGCCTCGCTGCGCCGCCCCCGCCGCCGCCGAAATCGTCTAAGCGCTGATTATTCGCTGCCGAGGAAAGCCGGCTTAGGGCCAGGGCCGGCGAAGCCTTCACGGCTTTCGCCGCCTTCACGCTCGCCACGCGTTTCACGGCGCTCACGGCGGGGTTGATCTTCGCCCTCGTCGCGCTCGCGGCGGCGCGGTTGTTCGTCGCCTTCGCGCGCGGTGGCCTGCTCGCCTTCGCCGCCATCCCGCTCGCCGTCGGGGCGGAAGCGGTTACGGCGGCCGCGGCGGCGCCGGCCTTCGCCATCGCCACGCTCCCCGCCCTGGTTCTGTTGCGCGTATGCGGCCTCGGGCTGCTCGCCGCCTTCGGCGTCTTCAACCGCTTCGCCTTCTACGGCTTCAACGTCGCGGCCTTCCTCGTCGCCTTCAAATTCGCCGCCAGCGAAGCGGTCGGGTTGCGGCGGCGGCGCGGCCGGCTGCATGGCGCGCAACATGCGGAAATAATGTTCGGCGTGTTGGAGATAATTCTCGCCCATCACGCGGTCGCCCGAGGAAGACGCATCGCGCGCGAGTTGCAGATAGCGCTCATAAATGTGCGCGGCAGGCCCCCGCACCTTGATGTCGGGGCCGTTGCTTTCGAGCGTGCGGTTGGGCTGGTTGTGATGCCCTTGGTGGTGTCCGCCGCCAGGCTTACGACCACGGCCCCGCTGACGCTTCATCTTGTAATCCACTAGTTTGTTCCGTGGTTGGCGGAGGCCGGACGTCACCGCGTTGCATGCGGCGGCGAACCGAACTCAGCTTGTGTAAAGAACCTATCGGGCTCTACGCCTCGTGATGGGCGCTCGACCTGACCGCGTCTTTGTCCGTCCTCTTGCTGAGGTAATCTTGGCGGCGGCGTCTGGCGCGTCCGCTCCAGGAAGCGCGCCCGGCTCAGCCCCGAACCCTGTGGGCGGCGATTCCGAGCCCCAAGGTAATGGCTTAGGGCCGCCGATCCAAGGGTTTTTTCATATCCCCAATGATTAGCCGCCCGGAGCTCGTCCATACACAACCCGCTCGACCCCGGCGAGGTCCAGCTTTGTCTGCACGTTCTCCAACCCTGCGTCCCGCATCAAATCGACAATGGCCTGCGCCTGCCCCGAACCGGCCTCGAAGGCCAACAACCCGCCCGGGGTGAGCCGCGGTTTCGCCAAAGGCGCGATTGCGCGGTACGCGCTTAATCCGTCGGCGCCGCCATCGAGCGCCAAGCGCGGCTCATACCGCACAACCTCCGGCGCCAGCGCGTCTATCTCATCGGTGGGAATGTAGGGTGGGTTCGAAACGATTACGTCAAATATCCCTTTACCTTCACTCCAAGCGCCTTCGATCAGCTGAACGCGATCGGACACGCCAATCTCATCCGCATTGCGCTGCGCGACCGAAAGCGCAGCCGCGCTCACATCGACGCCAATGCCATTCGCCAGCGGACGATCGGCGAGGATGGAGAGCAGGATCGCCCCCGAGCCCACGCCGAGATCCAAGACCCGCACAGAGTCTCCAAAGCCGATCGCCTCGAGCGCCGTCTCGACCAGGAATTCAGTTTCCGGCCTCGGGATAAGCACGTCCGGCGAAACACGAAACGCGTGCTTCCAGAAATGGCGCAGCCCGACAATATGCGCTACCGGTTCGCGCGCTTCGCGCCGCGCTGCGAGCGCACGCACCGCCTCGATTTGCGCTTCGCTCATGTCGCGGCGCGGGTCGGTGACGATATCGAGCCGCGAAACGCCGGCGCCGGCCTCCACCAAGAGCCGCGCATCGAACACCGGCGTTTCTACGCCAGCGGCCTCGAGGCGCTTGCGCACCTCGCTCCACAATTCCACCAGCGCCGTCATTCCTCTTCCAATGCGGCCAGCCGGCGCGCCTGCTCTTCGGCCGCCAGCGCGTCCAACACAGGATCGAGCGCGGCGCCGTCGATAACCTCCGGCAAATTATAGACCGTGAGGTTGATGCGATGGTCGGTCACGCGCCCTTGCGGAAAATTGTAGGTGCGAATCCGCTCGCTGCGGTCGCCGGATCCCACTTGGCCCTTGCGCTCTGCGGCGCGGGCGGATGCTTGGCGTTCCCGCTCTGCGTCATAGAGCTTCGTGCGCAACATCAACATCGCCTGCGCCCGATTCTGGTGCTGCGATTTGAGCTGGCTGATGACAACGATGCCGGACGGCAAATGCGTGATGCGGACGGCGGAATCGGTCTTGTTGACGTGCTGACCGCCTGCGCCTGAGGCGCGCATGGTGTCGATCCGGATGTCCTTGTCGTCGATATGAACGTCGACTTCGCTCGGCTGCGGCAGCACCGCGACCGTTGCAGCGGAGGTGTGAATGCGACCTCCCGCTTCCGTTTCCGGCACCCGCTGCACGCGGTGCACGCCGCTTTCGTATTTCAGCCGCCCGAACACGCCATTGCCGCTGACAGTGGCGACGGCTTCTTTGACGCCGCCAAGGCCTGTCTCGGAAATGCTCTCCAGTTCGAAGCGCCAACCACGCGAAGAAGCGTAACGCTGATACATGCGCAGCAAATCGCCAGCGAACAATGCAGCTTCCTCCCCGCCTGTGCCGGCGCGGACTTCGAGGATCGCAGAAGCGTTTTCGTCCTTGTCCTTGGGTGCGAGGAGCAGGAGCGCGGCGCGTTCGAGGTCCGGAATGCGCTCGCGCGCAGCTTCGAGTTCCTCACGCGCCATGGCGGCGATCTCAGCGTCACCGGCTGCGTCCCTCAGCATGGCTTCAAGGCCCGCGATCTCGGCGCGCGCGGCGTTCAATGCCGAAATCGCCTCCACCAGCGGCTTTAGCTCGGCATGCTCCTGTCCGAGCTTGACGATCTCGGCGCCGTCGGACGACGCGGCCAAGCGCGCCTCGACTCGCTCGAAGCGCTCGACGGCCTGCTGCAGCCGCCGCTCCAGCCGGGCGAAATCAGGCATGGCGCGTGGTCACATCAGGTGGGTGAAGATTTCGGGCTGCACTTCGCTCGGCGCCGGATCGGCGAAATCGATGATGCCGCCCGGCATGCGCCGATAGGGCAGAACGACTTCAACCGCGCGCCCGTCGGCGCCTTCGAGGTGAAAGCAGAGTGCCGCACTCTCGTCTTCGCTCTGCGAACGCCCATCGAAGACGAGACCCGCCGCGATCAATCCGTTTTGCTCGTCATCGGCGCGGAAACCGGCGATCAGGCCGGAAATGTGATCCTGCGGCGTCGAGCGGTCGATCGGCAGATCGACGTTGGTGTGAATTTGCTCGCCGGTTTTTCGGATGCCGGCGCCGAATGGGGCGAACGAACCGCCTTCCAGCAACGCACGGTGCGCAGCGTCGAACAGATATTGATACGTGTCTTGCATGTGGCGCTGCAGCGCCGTCATCGGCTTTGTCATTGGGCGGCCTCACGGGCGCTGCGCAGCGCTTGGGCGCGTTCTTCAACCAAGCCCACGATATGGTCGATCATGACGGCGTTGTCGACCTTATGGTCGGCCTTGCCCGCCACATAGACCATCCCGGCGCCTTTTCCGCCGCCGGTGAAACCAATATCGGTCATCAGCGCTTCGCCGGGTCCGTTGACGACGCAACCGATGATGGAAAGCGTGATCGGCTCCGCGATGTGCGCCAAACGCTGCTCCAATTCATCGACGGTGGCGATGACGTTGAAGCCCTGCCGCGCACATGATGGGCAGGCGATGATGTTCACGCCGCGCTGGCGCAACCCCAACGATTTCAGCAGATCGTGGCCGACTTTCACTTCTTCGACCGGATCGGCGGCGAGCGAAACGCGAATCGTATCGCCGATGCCGGCCCACAGCAGCGAGCCGAGGCCAATCGATGATTTCACCGTGCCCGAACGCAGCGCGCCCGCTTCGGTGACGCCGAGATGGAGCGGTGCGTCGGTGGCCTCCGAGAGCGCCTGATAGGCGGCGACCGTTAGGAACACGTCAGACGCCTTCACACTGATTTTGTAATCGCGGAAATCGTGTTCCTCGAGCAAAGCAGCGTGGAAGAGCGCGCTCTCCACCATCGCCTCGGGGCACGGCTCGCCATATTTTTCCAGAAGATGCTGTTCGAGCGAACCGGCATTGACGCCGATGCGAATGGCGCAGCCATGATCCTTGGCCGCCTGAACCACCTCCTTCACGCGCGCTGCTGAGCCGATGTTGCCGGGATTGATGCGCAGGCAGGCGGCGCCGGCCGCAGCCGCCTCGATGGCGCGCCGATAGTGGAAGTGGATGTCGGCGACAATTGGGACCTTGGCCGCGCGGGTGATGGCGCTGAAGGCGCGCGTGGAGTCCTCGTCAGGGCATGAAACGCGGACGATGTCGGCCCCAGCCTCATCCATGCGGCGGATCTGGTCGATGGTGGCGCCGGCGTCCGCGGTCGGCGTGTTGGTCATCGATTGCACGCTGATGGGCGCATCGCCGCCCACCTCGACTGAGCCGACACGGATTTTCCGCGACTTGCGTCGCTCGATGCGCCGCCACGGGCGAATGTGGTGAAGATCGGCCGCGCCGCCGTCCATATCCGGGGTCCTTTCCCGTCAGATAGCGCTTCGAGAGCGCCTCTAACAGCCCGAACCCCCGCGCGCGCTTAACCGGCTACGTTTGCCGAGGCGTGAGCGACCGGCTCAATGCCGTCGATCGGGCGGCCCAGCACCGGCATGCCGGGGGCGCCCAGCGGGCCCGCCGCAGCTCCATTGACGAACAATTCGAACGCGCCGCCATCACGGGCGTGAAGCGTCCAGCCAGGGCTAGCGTCGGGGCGGTACACATCGCCCGGAGCAAGGGTCCGCGACAGGAACACCGTTCCGTCAGGGCCCCGCGCCTCCAGCCAGCCCTCGGTGACGGCCCGCACCTCGACTACGCGTGCGCCGGCTTCAGCCAGAGCCGGGTCAGCGGCAGGGCCTTCGCCGATCTCGGCGCCGGCCCCCTGCGTCTGCGCGACCTGCTCTGGCGCGGGCGCCATGGCGCGCCAGCCGACCACGCCAATAGCGCCGGCCAGGATGACAGCGGCCCAAATCCACGGCCGCTCTTTCTGCGGCCGAGAGCTTGGATTGCGGATTTGCTTATGGACGTCTTCGCGCGTGAGCGCGCACTCGTCCTGAAACTGATCAATGATGGCCTTCTCATCGATGCCCAGCGCCCGCGCATAGGAGCGCAGGAAGGCCAAAGCGTAGGCCTTGCCGGGCAGCAGCTTCACATCCATCGCCTCGAGCGCTTCTAGAAACTCGCGGCGGACGCGAATGCGGTCGGCCACCTCTTCGAGGCTCAATCCAAGCTGGCGGCGCGCTTCCGCGAGTTTGCGCCCCGCACGCCACGCCGGATCGAGATCCACGGCCGGCGCGTCTGGCTTGAGCCGCTGCGTGCGGACATCCACCGCCTCGGCGGGCGCCTGCGGGTCGGAGGGTTGCGGCTGCAGCATCAGAGTATTGGTCAATCCTTGCGAGACCATCGTTTAACAAAGGCAAATTTCGCGCCAGATCGGAAGCGTACTCTCGAATCAGGATTTGCTCAACGCGCGCGCACGCCGCTTTACAGCGGTATCGAATTGCCCAAGGCAAATTCTGTGAGTTCGCCACGAATCGAAGCAGCGGAAGTCTTAATCATTCGTGTCACCGCCGCCTCGGCTGCGTTGGCGTCGAGCGCAAGCAGCATCGCCTTCACCGGCCCTACGCCGGAAGCCGGCATCGACAACCGCGTGAAGCCCAGCGCTAGAAACGCCAGTGACTCCAGCGGACGCCCGGCAGCCTCGCCGCAAATCGACAGCGGCAAGCCCGCTGCGTCCGCGTCTTCGCGGATGCGCTTGAGAAAACTGAGCGCTGCGGGGCTCAGCACGTCGTAACGATCGGCGACGCGCGCGTTGCCGCGATCGGCGGCGAAGAAATATTGCATCAGATCGTTGGTGCCGATGGAGAGGAAGTCGGCCTTGCCGCGCAGCGAGGCGAGCGACCACGCCAGCGACGGCGCCTCCACCATGACGCCAACCTCGACCTGCTCAGGCTTGCGCCGCCCATGCGCGACGGCCCATTCCAACTCACGATCCACCAAGGCGCGCGCAGCTTCGAACTCCGCCACGGTGGTGACGAGCGGAAACATCACCCGCAGCCAGCGTCCGGCGGCTGCGTTTATGAGCGCCCGCAATTGGTACCGCAACAAGGCCGGGCGATCGAGACCGATGCGCACAGCCCGCCAGCCCAGCGCAGGATTTTCCTCGCGCTCGGCGGTGACGTAGGGGAGCACCTTGTCGCCGCCGAGGTCGAGCGTCCGGAACGTCACCGGCCGCTCGCCGGCGGCGTCCAGCACGTCGCTGTAGAGCAAGGTCTGGCTATCCAGCCGCGGCAGCGTTTCCGACACCATGAACTGAAACTCGGTGCGGAAAAGTCCGATGCCTTCAGCGCCGGCGTCGTCGAGATGGTGCACGTCGAGCGCCAGCCCCGCGTTGAGCAGCAGCGAAATTTGCCGACCGTCCTTGGTGATCGCGGGCTGGTCTTTTAGCCGTGCAAACGCGGCCGCCCGCGCGGACCGAAGCGCCAGGCGCTGCTCATAAGCGGCGATGACCTGCGCCTCGGGACGGAGCCGCGCTTCACCGCGTTCGCCGTCAAGAATGATCGGATCGCCGGCTTCAATGCGCGAGAGCAAGCCCGGCAGGCCGCCGACCATGGGAATGCCGAGGGCGCGCGCGACAATCGCGGCATGGCCTGCGCTCGACCCTTCCTCCAGCGCCACCGCCTTCAGGCGCTCGGCGCCATAATCCAGCAATTCCGCGGGCCCCAGATCGCGCGCCACCAACACCGCGTTGTCGGGCATGTGCATCGTCTGGTGGCCGTCGACTCCCGCCAGCGCACGCAACAAGCGGTTATCGAGGTCCTCGAAATCGTGCATGCGCTCGCGCAAATAGGGATCGCGCGCCTTGTTGAAATGCGCGCGGTGCTCGCCGCGCAACCGCTCGACAGCCGCGTCCGCGGAAAGGCCGGCGCGAATGCCGTTCTTCAGTTTGCTCTCCCAGCCGGAATCCATCGCCAGCATCAGGAACGTCTCAAGCACTTCGCGCGACACGCCCGAAATGCGTCCGGGATCGCCTTCGAGCATGCGCTCGATCGAACCGCGCACCTGAGCCAGAGCGGCGTCAAGACGCGTTTCTTCTTGCATCGGATCGTCGGCGATGAGCCGGCCCAGCGGCGCATGCGGTTCGTGCAGCACGGCGACGCCGATAGCGAGCCCGTCGGAAAAGGATTTGCCCTGCAGCCATTCCGGTTTGCTTGGCCGCACCTCGACATCGAAGCCGGAGAGATCGCCGAAGGCGCCGGACGCGACCATCTCCGCCAACACCATGGCGATGGTTTGCAGCGCCTCGACCTCGTCTTCGGAGTAATTCCGCTGCACGCGGTTCTGCACCACGAGCACGCCGAACACCCGCTCCGAACGGACGATGGGAACGCCGAGGAACGAATTGAAGGGATCCTCGCCCGTCTCCGGCCGATAGGAGAAGCGCTCATGATGCGGCGCATCGGCGATGTTGAGCGGGCGAGAGGTCTCCGCGACCAAACCGACAAGGCCCTCGCCGTCCTTCAAGCGCGTGCGATGCACCGCGTCGCGCTTCAGCCCTTCGGTGGCGAACAATTCATGGAAGACGCCGCGCTTCAGGTAAATCGAGCAGACATCCGCCACCATAGTGGAACCGATCATGGTGACGAGCCGGTCCAAGCGCTCTTGCGCCGAACCGCCAGCCTCCATGATTTCCCGCAGCTTCCGCAGCAGGATGCGCGAACCGCTGGCGTGTGCGGCCGGGCCCACCATCGTTCCTGTCAGACCTCCCTCAAATCGCGTCGAGACCATACGCCGAATGCAGCGCCCGCACCGCCAATTCGGTGTAAGCGGCATCGATCAGAACGGAGATTTTGATCTCCGAAGTGGCGATGGCTTCGATGCTGACGCCTTTTTGGGCAAGCGCCGCGAACATGGTTTTCGCTACGCCAACCTGGCTCTTCATGCCGATGCCTATGACCGAGACTTTGGCCACATCGCGGCGGATTTGGATGTCGTCCACCTGAATTTTCTCCCGCGCCGCCTGAATCGTTTCGGCCGCGCGTGGTGCGTCGCGCTCCGGGCACGTGAAAATCAGATTGATGCGCCCGGCCTGGCGCGCGTCGGTCTGGACGATCATATCGACATTGATGTTGGCGTCGGCCAGGCGGGCGAATATCTCCGCCGAGGCGCCTATGGCGTTCTCGACGCCGAACAGCGTGATCTTGGCCTCGTCGCGCGAATAGGCGACGCCGGATACGACTTGTCGTTCCACGATCTCATCCTCAGAGCAGACGATTGTGCCTGGATTGGCCGCGCCGGGCTCGACGAAACTTGAGAGCACGCGCACGGGCACGCGATGCGCGAACGCGAGTTCGACCGAGCGCGTCTGCAGCACCTTGGCCCCCAGCGAGGCCATCTCGAGCATTTCCTCGTACGAGATTTTGTCGAGCCGTCGCGCCTTCTGCACGATGCGCGGGTCGGTTGTGTAGACGCCGTCGACGTCGGTGTAGATGTCGCAGCGTTCGGCCTTCAACGCCGCCGCCACCGCGACCGCTGACGTATCCGAACCGCCGCGCCCCAGCGTGGTGATACGGTTGTTCTCACTCACGCCCTGAAAGCCTGGAATGATCGCGATCACGCCGGCGTCGACAGAAGCGCCCAACGCCTCGGCCGAAATGTCGGTGATGCGAGCTTTTGCATGCGCGGCGTCGGTGAGGATCGGCGCCTGCCAGTTTTGCCACGAACGCGCCTGGAAGCCGAGCCGGCGCAGCGCCAGCGCCAACAGGCCGGTTGTGACTTGCTCTCCGGCGGAAACGACAACGTCATACTCGTCGTCAAAGCCTGCGCCGCCGGGTGCGAGGTTGCCTTCGCCGCCGCCCGCTGCGCGCGCAAGGCCGACCAGCCGGTCGGTTTCGCCCGCCATGGCGGAGACCACGACCGCCATGCCACGGCCGTTCTTGGCTTCGGCCGCGACGATGCGAGCGACGCGCGCGATGCGCTCCACGTCGCCCACTGACGTGCCGCCGAACTTCATCACCAGCCGAGACATGGGATCGAAAGCCGCTCCGGACGCGAGGCCCGCCGGGCCTTAGCATGGCCCCAGCGCTTCGCCTACCGGACTTGACCGCGCCGTGCGCCGGCCCGAAGTGGTGCCTATGCCGAGCGTCACCCTGGACCCAGCCGAGATCGAGAAATTCGGCAAACTGGCGCGCGAATGGTGGAATCCGGAGGGGCCGTTCGGCGCCCTGCACCGGCTCAACCCGGTCCGCCTGCGGTATATTCGCGATGTTGTCACGCGCGAGCTTGCGCCGCCCGCGGCGACCGCGCGCACGCCGCTTGCGGGCCTCGCGGCGCTCGACATCGGCTGCGGCGGCGGCCTGGTTTCGGCGCCGCTCGCACGCATGGGCGCGCGCGTTACCGCCATTGACGCCAGCAACGAAGCGATTGGCGCAGCGCGCACTTACGCCGCCCAAGCCGGCCTCAATATCGATTTCGAATGCACGACGGCCGAAGCCCTCGCCGAGGCAGGCGCAACGTTCGATCTGGTGGCTGCGCTCGAAATCATCGAGCACGTCGCGGACGTGCCCGCCTTCCTCCGCGCCGCCGCCGCTTTGGTGAGGCCGGGCGGGTTGATCATCCTCTCCACCATCAACCGCACGCCAAAAGCGCGCGCGTTCGCCATCATCGGCGCCGAACGCATCCTGAAATGGGCGCCCGAGGGTGCGCACGATTACGACAAGCTGGTGACGCCGGAAGAAATTCGCGCCGGGGCGCCGGGGATAGAATGGTTCGAGCCGATCGGCGTCAGCTATGAACCGCTCGGACGCGGCTGGACGCTCTCACGCGATATCGCGATCAACTACCTGATGGCGGGCCGTCGGCCGCGATAAGCGCGGCTTCGATGACGCGCGTCACGCGCAGGCGGCGTTCGTACGCGCCGAGATGGCCGTATGCGCCAGGCGCGCTCACTTCGCCTTCGATAACGAGGCGCGTGCGCCCCCACGGGCCGCGTCCTGATCGGTCGATCGGCGCAGTAATCTCGCGCCAGACCGCGCCCTCGGCTTCGAGCCAATAAGGGCCCGCGCCGTCATCCGCCGCAAACGACGAGGTCTCGAAACTCCAGGTCCAAACGCCGGAGAAACGCCGCGGCGCGGACGCTGCGCTGGAGACGCAAGCGCTGAGGCCAAGGCCGAACAGGCCGATCAGAAATTGCCGCCGCATCCCCGCGATCTAGAGCGCGCCTCGCGGCGAAACCAAGGCAGGCTAGTTCAACACGCGCTTCGGCGGATTAGGAGAAAGCTCGGGCGGCAAGGGCGACGCCGGCACGCCTTCTTCCGTTAGCGCCTTCACTTCCTCGGGCGTCGCTTCGCCATAAATGGCGCGCTCCTCGCTCTCGCCACTGTGAATCTTGCGCGCTTCGTCGGCGAACTTGTCGCCGACATAATCGAAATTGTCGCGGATATGCTCGCGCACTTTCGCCGCCATCGCCATGGCCACAGCGCGCTCCTTGCGCGCGTCTTTCGCTTTGCCGGTAACGACAGAAGGGGCCATCGGCGCCTTCTCAACCTTCGCAACCCCGCAATGCGGGCATTGCACGAGGCCCTGCCCGGCCTGACGGTCGTATTCAGCGATCGAACCGAACCACGCTTCGAATTCGTCGCCGTTGGCGCAGCGGAGATCGTAGCGGATCATATCTACGGCCCGTCGAAGCGGGCGCCGCCCTGCCAGGCCGGAATCTTCGCGCGCGCTTCGCTGGCTTGGTCGAGGTCGAGATCGGCGCAGATGAAACCGGGCTGGTCGTGATCGAGCTTCGCCAGCACCTTTCCCCAAGGATCGACGATCATCGAATGTCCCCAAGTGGCGCGGCCGTCTTCGTGGCGCCCGCCCTGCGCCGGAGCGATCACGAACGCACCGTTTTCGATCGCGCGCGCGCGCAGCAAAACCTCCCAATGCGCTTGCCCTGTGGGCACAGTGAACGCGGCCGGCACAGCGATGATTTCCGCACCCGCTTTGCCCAGCGCGCGATAGAGCTGCGGAAAGCGCACGTCATAACAGATCGTGAGCCCGATTTTCGCGCCCATCGGCCCTTCAATGACGATGGCCTTCCCGCCGCCCTCGACTGTGTCGCTCTCGCGGTAGTTCTCGGCGCCGCCGAGCGTCACGTCGAACAGATTGATCTTGTCGTAGCGCGCAGCGACGCGCCCATCCGGATCGAAGAAGAAGGAGCGGTTGAACACCTTGCCCGCACCGGTGGCGATCGGCGCCGAGCCCAGCAGCAGCCAAACACCCAGTTCCTGCGCCACACGCCCCCAAGCAGCCAATTCCGGGTCGTTTTTCTCCGGTCCGACGGACGCCAGCATCCGCTCGCGGTTGCGGTCGAGCTTTGTCGTCATCTCCGGGGTCGCTATGAAACGCGCGCCGGCGGCCGCCGCTTCGCGCAGGAAGGGGAGCGCATGCGCGCGGTTCGCCGCGGGCTCCACGCCCGACCGCAATTGCACCGCCGCCACTCTGAGTTTCCGCGCCATCAGCTTCCCGCCAGCAACGGGTCCAATCTGCCCTCGCGCTCGAGCGCATGCAAATCATCGCACCCGCCGACATGGGTGTCGCCGATGAAAATCTGCGGCACCGTGCGCCGGCCCATGCTGCGCTGGATCATCTCCTCTCGGGCGCCAGGCTCGCAGCCGATGTCAATTTCCTTGAACGTCACGCCCTTGCGGCGCAGCAGCGAGAGAGCGCGCGTGCAATAACCGCAAAAGCCTCGTGTATAGATGGTCACCTGCATCGGCTGTCGTTCTCGACTCACGCTGTCAGAGAGAAATATCGGTCGGCCGCACCACCCGCGCCAGGGTCAGGGCATGCACTTCTGCAGCCCCCGCTTTCTTCAATGCACGGGCGCAGGCCTCCAAAGTCGCGCCGGTGGTGAAGACATCATCCACCACAAGGATCGTTTTGCCTTCGTACTTTCCCCACGCCTTGATCGCGCCCGCGACGTTCCGGCGGCGTTCGGACGCCGAAAGGCCGGCTTGGCTCTTGCGCCGCTTGACCCGCTGTAGCGCCCCCGGGCGCCATGGCTTGCCGCTGGCGCGTGAAAGCGCCTGCGCCAGCCAGGCGGCTTGGTTGAAACTGCGCACGGCGAGACGCGTCCAATGCATCGGCGCGGGGGCGATCATATCGCTTCGCGCCAACACATCGGCGCCCGCCTGCAGCATCCAGCCTGCGAATACCGGCAGTCCGTCGCGACGACCACCGCGCTTGAGGTCGAGCACCAAGCGGCGCGCGTGATCATCATAAGCGAGCGCCGCCCGCGCCGAACCATACGCGGGCGGCGCGCCAGCACACGCCGCGCAGACATCCTCGGGGGCAGTTACCTCCTGAAACGGAAATCCGCAGCGGAAGCATCGCGGCCCGGCCAGAAAAATAAGTTCCGCCCAGCGCGCTGCTTCGATCACGCCTGGCCGGTCGACGATAGCGTCGGAAAGCAACGAACGCGGCGGCCAGATCAGGTCCGACAAATGCGCGACAATTCCGCGTTTCCGGAACGCCCGTGTGTCGCGATAGGATTGGCTCATGGCCACCGCCCCCCAAGCGCCATTCGATGCACGCCTGCTACGGTTGCGCAAGCGCCGCGCCGCGCAGGGCTTTGCCGAAGCAGCGTTCTTGCATCAACGCGCCGCCGAAGACCTCGCCGAGCGCCTTGAGGCGATCCCGCGCCGGTTTGAGCGCGCGCTCGTGCTCGGCGCGCCGGACCTGTTTCGCGCCGCGCTAAGCAAACGGCCCGAACTGGGGACGCGCATTGGCGACCTTAGCGAGGCCGACGTCGCCGGCGAGGGCGTCGAGGTCGATTTCGAGCGCTTGCCGTTCGCACCGGGTGCGTTTGATCTCATCGTCTCGCCGCTGGTGCTGCACTGGGTCAATGATTTGCCAGGCGCGCTGATCCAATTGCGCACGGCGCTGAAGCCCGACGGCCTGTTGCTCGCCTCGCTCTTCGGCGGCGAGACGCTGAATGAATTGCGCTTGGCCTTGCTTGAGGCGGAGAGCGAAGTGCGAGGCGGCGCAGCGCTTCGCGTCGCGCCCTTCGCCGATTTGCGCGACCTTGGCGCGCTCTTGCAGCGCGCCGGTTTCGCGTTGCCCGCTGCGGACCGCGACGTGGTGACGGTCCGCTACGGGGAGCCGCTGCGCTTGCTCTCCGACCTCCGCGCGATGGGGGAGACCGCAGCGCTCGCCGAACGCGCGCCGCCGCTGACGCGGACGGTGCTGATGCGGGCGCTCGAAATCTACCGCCGGCGTTTCGGTGACGCCGATGGCCGCGTGCGCGCGACCTTCGAAATTCTCACGGCCACCGGATGGGCGCCGCACGCCAGCCAGCAGCAGCCGCTGAAGCCCGGCAGCGCGAGGGAGCGGCTTGCGGACGCGCTTGGCGTGCAGGAGCGCAGCGCCGGCGAAAAGCCCGGCGAGGGCTAAATCTTTTCGGAAATCCGAATCGCGGCGCGGCAGCCGAAGCGTATGACTGCGGAGAGCACCTCATAGCCCGGCGCCTCGCGCGCGCCTTGATCGATCGCGGTTTCCTTGTGCGCGACTTCGTCGGCGCGAAAGCGGTCCACGACGTCCTTCAATTCTTCGTCTACGCCATCAAGCGCATCGCTTTGCCGGGCGTAATGCTCCTCGATCACTTCCTCGACCGCTTCGGTGCAGGCGTGTGCAGCGCGCTCGCCCATCAGCGCGGTGACTGCGCCGAGGCCAAAGCCAGCGGCGCGCCAGATCGGCGCCATCAGCGTGGGCCGCACGCCGCGCTCGGCGATGAGGCGATCGAACGTCCGCAAATGTTCCTGTTCGCCCGCCTCCATCTCCGCAATGAGGGACGCTGCATGCGATTTCGCGCCGACGCGGTCGAACACGGCGCGTTGGCCGCGATAAATATGCACAGCGCCAAATTCGCCGGCGTGATCGACGCGGATCATTTCCTCTAGCAGGCGCGCGCGTGCGCCCGCGCCGGGCATCGGCGGCGTCACGCGGCTCATGCTTCCTCCGACGGTGCAATCGCAACGGCGAAACTGGCCAGCGCAATGAGCACGGAGATGATCGCGTTATAGCCGGCCATCGAGACGCCAAACATAGTCCACGCTGGCGTATCGCACGTTGGCGCGACGAAGGTCGCGTTTACGTCGAACGCCTGGATGTCGCCCATGTCGAGATCGGCCTCGCAGGTCGCGGTGATCCAGCCTTGCTCGACGCCGACATGATAAGCGGCCATGCCAGCCGCTCCGAGCACCACGAGGCCGAGCGCAAACGCCACCCACCGCGCCAGCCCGGGTTTGAAGCGCACCAGGGCGAGGCCAATCACGGACGCGGCCACCACACCCCAGTGCCAGTCACGTTGGTCGAGGCAGAGCGCGCAAGGCGCCAGTCCGCCGATACGCTGAAACGCATGCGCAACGGCCAGCAGCGCGCCCGAGCCCAGAAGCGTCATCACAGGCCAGATCGGGCGAAGGCGGGAAAACACGGCCAGCATCAGCGCAACCATACCTCAATTTGCCACCGCAAAGCAGCGCCGATCGGCCGCTTCAGTGCGGCATGAAGCGCAGCGCCAGCACCGCCGCGACGATGACCAGCGCCACCACCACCAGCACCAGCCCCATACGCTTTTCCATAATCGGGGCGATCTGCTGGCCGAATTTCTGAAAAATCCACGCCACCGCGAGGAAACGCAATCCGCGTGTGACGATCGACGCCAAAATGAAAATCGGGATTGAGAAATGCAGCGCGCCGGAAAGGATCGTCACCAGCTTGTAGGGGATGGGCGTCAAGCCCTTGAGGAAAATGAACCACGCGCCCCATTGATCGTAGAAGGCGCGCAATTCCAATTCGCGTTCGCCGGAATAGCCGAAGAAGTCGAGGATGTGGCGCCCGATCTGATCCATCAGGAACATGCCGATGGCGTAGCCGGCGAGCCCGCCGAGCACGGACGCAATTGTGCAAATGATGGCGTAACGAAGCCATTTCGACGGTTCTGCCGCCGCCATCGGGCCGAGCATCAAATCGGGCGGCAACGGGAAGAACGAACTCTCCGCGAATGAAACCACGAAAAGCGCCCGCTCGGCGTTTTTCGAGCGGGCCGCGCCCATCATGCGTTCTTTGAGTCCGGAGAGCATGCCCGCGCCGTAGCACATGCCGGGCCAAGCCGTCAGCGCCCGCGCCTGCGTCCGTTAACCGCTCTCGGCGCCATTTCGTCTGGTGCCCCAGGCCCGAGTCGAACGGGCACGTCCTTGCGAACGGCAGATTTTGAGTCTGCTGCGTCTACCGATTCCGCCACTGGGGCTTCCAAAGGCGAGGCGCTGAGGTATGAGGCCCCAAAGCCGGTGTCAAATCCGGACGCAAGGGAGCGGGGATGACCGAAAGCGCCGTCGCCGGCGAACAGACGGGCTTCGGCCGCACCGGCCGCTGGATCGGTCTCATTTTGGGCCCGGGCGTCGCCTTGACGCTGCTGCTCACGCCACCGCTGGAGGGCCTATCCCCCGAAGCGTGGCGCGTCGTCGCCCTCGCCGCCTTGATGGTGGTGCTGTGGGTGACCGAAGCGATCCCAATATCCGCCACGGCGCTGTTGCCGCTCGTCGTTCTGCCTTTGGCGGGCGCGGCCAGCATGGGCGAGGCCGCCGCGCCTTACGCCGATCCCATCGTCTTTCTCTTCATCGGCGGCTTCATCCTTGCGGCGTGCGTCGAACGCTGGCGTCTGCACGAGCGCATCGCGCTCTCCATCGCGGTCCACGCTGGCGGACGCCCCGTGGCTCTCGTCGCGGCGTTCATGCTGGCCTCGGCGCTGATCTCGATGTGGATCTCGAACACGGCGACGACCCTGATGCTCGTGCCGATCGCGATTGGAGCAGCGCGTGCGCTCGCCCGCGACGGCAAGCCCGATCTCGCCTTGGGCGGTGCATTGACGCTCGGCGTTGCGCACGCGGCCACCATAGGCGGCATCGGCACGCCGGTGGGCTCGCCCACCAATTTAATCGGCATCGCCTTCTTTGAGCGTGCGGGCGAACCGATCGCCTTCATCGACTGGATGGCGCGCGCCGCGCCGCTCATTCTGCTCATGCTGCCGTTGGCATGGTTGCTGTTGTGCCTACCGCTGCTGACGCGGCCGAAACAGGCTGGCGCAGAAGCGATTGGCGATGTCGTCCGCAGCGCCCTCAATGCGCTGGGGAAAATCACCACGCCGGAAGTCCGCATCGGCCTCGTGTTCGGCTGCGTCGCGCTGGCCTGGATGACGCGCACGCTGATCGTCGAACTGCCGGGGCTCGGCGGCCTCACCGACACCAGCATCGCCATCGCCGGCGCACTGGCGCTGTTTCTCGTGCCCTCCGGACGCGGCGAAGGCGAAAAGCTGATCGACTGGCCGACGGCGGAGCGCATACCCTGGGGCATCGCCATCCTCTTCGGCGGCGGGCTCTCCCTTGCAGCGGCCATGGAATCGACTGGCCTCGCCGCCTGGATCGGCGCGCAAATAGCAGGGCTCGACGCCCTCTCCATGATCGCACTGATCGCCATCCTCGTGGTGGTGACGATCCTCGTCTCGGAACTCGCCAGCAATGTCGCCACGCTGACATCGATGCTGCCTATCGTCGCCGCCGTCGCCGCGGCCACCAACACGCCGCTGCAGCCGATCGCGTTCCCAGTCGCCATCGCCGCCAGCTTCGCCTTCATGTTGCCGGTGGCCACCGCGCCCAACGCCATCGCCTATTCTTCGGGCCTTGTGACTTTGCGGCGCATGTTGGCGGTCGGTTTTGGATTGAACATCGCCGCCGCCATTCTCATCATCGCCTCAGCATCTTTCTAAGGGGAACTTTCATGCGCTTTCTGCTGGCTCTCGCGGCCTTCGCCGCGCTCACGAACGCGGCCGTCGCGCAAGAGAGCGCCCACTCCGGCCACGTGGCCGCCGACGAAGCGCTCAGCACTGCAATCGCCGGCGCCTGGCGTCCGGACACTGACCGGGCGCGTGATCAATATCGCCACCCCGAAGAAGCGCTTCGCTTCTGGGGTCTGCGCCCGGGCATGACCATCGTCGAGATCCAGCCGGGCGGCGGGTCGTGGTGGACCAAGATTCTAGCACCCTACGCGCACGCCACCGATGGCCGCTACATCGCCGGCCATATCGATCTGGGCGCGCCGAATGTCAGCGAAAATGCGCGCAACGCCCGCGCCTCTTTCCTTCAGGAATATGCCAACGCCGCGATTTACGGCGAGGTTGCAGCGGTGGATTTCGGCATGCATTCCGGCCTCGCGCTGCCGGACGCCAGCGCCGATTTTATTCTCGTCGCGCGCGCCTTCCATGGCTGGGCCGGCAACGCAGGCATGACCGACCGCTACATGAGCGAGTTCGCACGCGTGTTGCGCCCGGGCGGCGTGCTCGCAGTTGAGCAGCATCGCGCCGCCGAAGGCGCCAACGTTGAGGAGACCAGAACCGACGGTTATGTGCCGGAAGCGTACGTGATCGAAGCGGCGGAGCGCGCCGGGCTCACGCTTGCCGCGCGCTCCGAGATCAACGCCAACCCGCGCGACGATCGCGACCACCCGTTCGGCGTCTGGACGCTGCCGCCGACGCGCCGCTCGGCCGAGAGCGGCCAAGAGCCTGCGGCCGATTTCGACCGCGCAGCCTATGACGCCATTGGCGAAAGCGACCGCATGACGCTCCGTTTCGTCAGGCCATCATGACGTGTTCGCCTTCACGAGCTAGCGTTCGCGCGCCATGAGCAAACGAACGCAAGCCGAAGCCGAAGCCGCCGTCCGCGTTTTGATCGAATGGGCCGGCGACGATCCCAACCGCGAAGGCCTAGCCGACACGCCCGCGCGCGTGGCGAAAGCGTACCGCGAATTATTTGGCGGCTACGACGAGGACCCGCGCGACTACCTCGAGAAGACCTTCGAGCAGGTCGGCGGCTACGACAATCTCGTGGTGCTGCGCGACATCCGCGTGGTCAGCTTCTGCGAGCATCACATGCTGCCGTTCCTGGGCCGGGCGCATGTGGGCTACTTGCCGACCGACCGCGTCGTCGGCATCTCCAAGCTGTCGCGCGTCGTGAACGCCTTTTCCCGCCGGCTGCAGATTCAAGAAAAGCTCACCGCCGAGATCGCGGAGGCCATCAATGACATCCTGCAGCCGCAGGGCGTGGGCGTGATGATCGAAGCCGAGCACTCCTGTATGACGATGCGCGGCGTGAATACGCCAGGCTCCAACCTCGTTACCTCGCGGCTCATGGGCGTGGTGCGTGACGATCCGCGGACGCGTGAGGAGTTTCTGCGCCTCGCACGGGGCAATTAGCGCGCCGCCGCCAACTGCTCGGCGCGCTCCCAGAACGCTTGCGGCAGATCGAGGCCGCTGAAGCGCTTCAATTCCTGCACCAAAGTCGGCGAGGTGACGTTAATCTCGATCAGCCGCCCGTCGATAATGTCGAGGCCCGCGAACAGCACGCCTTCTCGTTTCAGGAGCGGCGCGACGGCGGCGCCGACTTTTCTGTCGCTGGCGTCGATCTCCGCCGCTTTGGCCACGCCGCCGACGTGCAGATTGGCCCGGAAGTCGCCGCCCTGCGGCACCCGGCGGATGGCGCCGAACACCTCGCCGTCGAGTACGAACAAGCGTTTGTCGCCGCCGGCGACGCTGGGCAAAAATTCTTGCGCCATCACCGGCTCGCGTCCCGCGAGTTCGATGAATTTCCCGGCGCGCGCGCGGAAATCCACATCGGCGCCGCGCAATTTGATGACGCCGTCGCCGCCCATCATGAACAGGACCTTGAGCACAATCTGATCGAACCGGCGCGCGAACGCCTCCAAGGCGTCGAGATCGCGGCCGACCCATGTCTGCGGCGTCAGCTGTGGGAAGTTCAGGATCGCCAGCTTTTCGGTGATGTTGCGCACGCCGCGCGGCGGGTTCAGCACCAATGCGCGCGTCAGCTCCATCAGGTAGGTGTTGGAGACGTAGCCCATATCGAACGGCGGATCCTGGCGGATCAGCACGACGTCGAAATCGTCGAGCGGCCGCTCGGCGGTCTCCATCGCGTCGTAGTGTGCGCCGGGCGTCAGGCGCACCCGCACCCGTTTGGCGCGCGCGCGGACATGATCGACGTCGAAGAAAACGTCGCCCGGCGTAAACCACCAGACCTCATGCCCGCGTTCCTGCGCCGCAATCATCAGCGCGAGCGAGGTGTCCCTCTCGACGATCATGCTTTCGATCGGGTCCATCTGAACGGCGACGCGCAGCGTTTTGTTCATGGCTGCGGCTCAAGCATGATGATGTCCTCCGGCACGGCGCCTTGAGAGACGTAGCGGGGGTAAACGAATTGGCGATAGAGCCCGGCTAGGCTCTCCGCACTCTTCAGCGCGCATTCGCCGTATTGGCGCCATTCGCAGTAGGCAGAGACGCCCGGATGCAGCTTATCATTAACCGACAGCACGGCGCGCGGCGCACTGGCGACAGCGAAGCCCTGCTCGGTCCGCCACATAAAAGCGTAGACCAGTCCTTCTTCGTCTTCGCGCAAGCGCATCTGCAGCAGATAATCAGCCTCGGGCGTTTCGGGAATGGCCGCAAACATCACGCGCAGCGGAGCGTCCATCGGGTCGTCCTCGTTGAAGACGCGATAGCCCGCACCCTCGCGTGCGAAACGCAATCTCCGCTCGGCCTCGCCGTCCTCGATCCAAATGCGCGTCTCGCCATCGGCGAATGGAAACACGGCGTCGCTGTCGTCGAGATAGGCGACTTCGGAGGTGAACGCGCACGCGCTCAGCACACATGCCGCCAGGACAATGAGGAACCGCATCATCCGCTTCTAGCCGAAGCCGCGGGTCAAGACGAGGCGGGGATAAGCATCGGGTTGATCAAGAGCCACGCCGCGGCCCCCGCGATCGTGGCGATCAACGCCGACGCGGCGTAATAGGCCGCATAGCGCCAACCCCCGGTGACGAAAGCAATTACGGCCTTCGAGTAAGTGTTCACGACCACCGCGACCAGCACGGCGTGTGCGCCCGTCGCAGCCTCGAGCCCGCCGCGCACCAAGCTGCCCGCCGCCAGCGCCACGGCATCGACGTCCGCCAGCCCCGCCGTCGCGGCGAACGGCAACAGACCCGCTTCGCCAAATGTGTCCGCGACGATGCGGCCGATGACGATGACCGCGCCGAGGAACAGTGCGAATTGCGCGACCGAGGCCAGATATAGCGGGCTTCGCAGCTTGTTTTCGGCGCTGGCCGCGTTGTCGGATCGGCCAATCGCACGCAGCGCGAAGGCCCCCGCGACAAACGCTAGCGCCGCAGCGCCCAAAGCGGGGGCGATGTGCGCCGTGAGCGTCGCCGTTGTCGCGCTTACTAGAATGCCGACGCGAACCACGCTGATCGCCGCCGCCAGCGCAGCCGCGGCTGCGGCCGTGCGCGGCGTCGTTTCATCCGCTTTCGCGCGCCGGCCCAGTTCCGCGGTGACGACGGTGGACGAAACCAGCGAGCCCGCCGCCGCGCCCGCTAAAACGCCGACATCCCTGCCCAGCACACGCACCGCGACATAGCCGGCAAAGGAGGCGCCGGCGACGAGGATGGTCAGCAACCAAAGTTCGCGCGGATTGATCGCTTCCCATGGATCGAGCGTGCGGTCCGGCAGCAGCGGCAGCGCGATCGCCGTCGCCGCGAGAATGAGGAAGGCGGAGCGAATTTCCTTCCATGTAAGCTTGTCGACCCAATCATGGATCGCCTGCTTGAACGCCAGCAGACCCGCGAGGACGACGCCCGCGGCGGCGGCGACCCGCAGATCGCCCAGCACCGCGTAGGCGCCAAGCATATAGACCAGCAGCGCGGCGATGGTGCCGGTGACGGAAAGATCGCCATCGGCCAAGCTTTCGCGGACCTTGAACACGATCAGCGCCGCGGCATAGCCAAGCGCCAGCGCCGCAAAGCCCAATTCGCCGATCGCGGGCAGCATGGCGGCTGAAACCCCGCCGGTGAGGCCGATAATGGCGTGCGTGCGTACGCCGGCCGCGCGGCCGCCCTCAGGTACGTCGCGATGGGTCCATTCGCGCTCCACCCCGATGAGGAAGCCTATCCCCAGCGCCAACCCCAGCCGCTGAAACAGATCGAAAAGCAGTGCGTCGTCCATCCGGGTCCCATTGTCACGGCAGCTTCATGAACGCGCCAGCGCCCGCCCCGGATACGCGATGAACCAGGCGCATTGCCAAGTCGTAATTTGGCCGACTAGGCTCAAGCAATTGGGGCGGGACGAATTATGAGCATCGCGGCGTACATCGCCTTCGAGCCCGCCGACGTCGCAGCGGCGGAAGCCGCCGGCGCAGAGCTGGAGCGCCACGGCTGGAGCGTCGTTCGCTCCGATCCGGATTTGCAGCGCGACGAGCACGCCGGGGCGTTGGTCGGCGCCGTCGCTTCGTCCACGCTGGTGGTGCTCATTGCGTCGCCTGCTTCGGAAGCTAGCGTCTGGACGCGGCGTGAGATCGCCGCAGCGCTCAACAATGGCCGGCCGATCATCATCGCCTTGATTGGCGACATTCCATCGGACGGCTGGATCGCCTCCAGCCTCGATCTCAGCGACGCCATTGACCTGCGTGGCGGCGCATCGCCGGAGCCGCTGATCAAATTGGCGGAGGCGGCGCGAAGCGCCACAGGGCGCGGGCGTGTTATCGCGTTGCTCAACATCAAAGGCGGCGTCGGCAAAACAGTGCTCGCCGCCAATCTGTTCGCCGCCGCGCATCTCGCCGACAAGCGCGCGGTGACGTTCATCGACCTCGATCCGCAGCACAATCTCACCCAGTATTTTCTTGGACCGGCCGAGCGCAATCGGCTCCGCGAAGGCGACCTTACTGTCCACTCCGTACTGACCGGCAGCGGCGACGTTTCTCAGCGGCTGCCCGATCTGCTCGTGCCGCTCAATCGCGCCAAGCGCGGCAAGCGCCCGGTCTTCGACCTCATCTCCGGCGATGAGCGCTTGTTCGAGTTCACACTGGATACGCGATCCGAGCGCGCGCGGGCCGCCGCCTTCGGCCGCTTCCGCACCTTGATCGCAGCGCTGCGGGCGCGTTCTGACGCGGTGGTGATCGATTCCAATCCATGCGCGACATTCCTCACCCGGCTCGCCATCACGGCGGCGGATCACATCGTAGCGCCGGTAAGACCTGAGAAATACTCACTCACCGGGCTGAACATGCTCGAGCATGTCGTGCGCGAAGTGCGGGGAAGGGCGTTGCGCGCCGAGGAGTTTTCAGTCGTTCTGAACGGCGTGAGCGATCGCACCCGCACTCAGGACGCCGACGCCGACGCCATTACGCGCGGCGAAATCGAGGCCGCGCCCTTCTTCGGCTCGGCCTTGCTGACGGAGGAAATCCCCTACGCCGGCGCGTTGCGCTCTGCCCCGACCGACCGCTTCGCCGCCAATCCCATCAATGTCACGGCCATGATGCGTGTCGGCGGCCGTTCCGTGAAAGAGCGGCTGGCGCACGCCGCAGCCGCCGTCTTGCGCCGGGCGGCGCCGTGAAGGCCGCCGAGAAAACCGCGCTGCGCGCCCTCTTCGGCCGCCGCTCACCCGCCGAAATCAAAGCGCTCGCTGCGCTTATCCGCGCCACCGACGACCGCGCGTTGCGCGCCGCTTTGGCGCCGCCGCGCGTCAGGCCGAAGGTAAGCAGTTCGCTTACGAAGGACGTCGCCGAGGCGCTCAAGCCGCTGATGGCGCCGGCGGCGGAAAAGGCGGACCTGCTGATCGAGCACATGGCCAGGCATCACCGGGTTGAGATCGCCTACGCGCCGCGCGGGCTGGCCGACGCGGTTCGGCGTCTACGTAAGCGTTTCACCGACCGCCAAATCCGCGCCGGCGCCAAGCATCTGGCGGCTGAACTCGCGCGCCGTCACGGCGGCCGCGACGCCATCGTATAGTACAGGGCTAGCACTCGCGCCGCGCCGCCTTAAGTGTCTGGCGTCAGGAGACACCCATGCCCCTTTCCGCCTCAGGTTTCGATCTCACGCCGCCCGACGACGCCATGCGCGCGCGGCTCGAGGCCGATCTGAACGAGGAAGAGGCGCGCGTGCTCTTGCATCACGGCACTGAGGCGCCCTTTTGCGGCGGCTTGCTCAACCAGAAGGTAGACGGCGCCTATTGCTGCCGCCTCTGCGGCCTGCCGCTCTTCCGTCAGCATACGAAATTCGAAAGCGGTACGGGCTGGCCAAGCTTCTACGCGCCGATCGACCCCGCACATGTGCGCGGCGTAGAGGACACGTCCTACGGCATGCGGCGTGTCGAAACCGTGTGCGGGCGCTGCGACAGCCACCAGGGCCACGTTTTCCCCGATGGGCCGCGCCCGACCGGCATGCGCTATTGCATCAATTCGGTATCGCTCGCCTTCGTCCCCGAAGGCGAACCCTTGCCCGATCCGATGGGCCGCGGCGACCGCTTCAGCTGAAGCGCTGGTTCATCAGAGCGTCGAGATCGCGCCGGAGCGCCGAAGAGATCGCGTCTGGCGTCGCGGCCGGATCCATCTTGGTGAAGGCCCTCGTAACGACGCGGCCCACCAGCAGGGATGCTTCGTTCACGTCGCCAGTGAAATTACGCGCGACCGCTTCCAGAGCGCCCTGGTTGGACAGGATGGCCGATACAAGTTGCGCCATAGGCGCCTCCCTTGCTCAGGCCGAACAGCTCCCCCGTTCCGAACGGCGTACCGCATCTTGGTACCATGTTTTCCCCAGGCGCGCGTCATAAAAGCGCCCGTCTCTCCACATTTTAAGATCGTAACGCATTGGCTTCGCCGCTCCGGACGAGCCGCAACGCCTTCGGCCCGCACCGCGGGAGCGAGCGCTTGACGCCGCCGCCGGTTCAACGGCCAATGAAATACGGGCAAAAATCTGGGCGCAACGGGCCGTGACGAAACCTTTTCCGACGAAGAATTTGCGGTTCTACCTGACCGCCCCTTCGCCGTGCCCGTATTTGGCCGGGCGGCGCGAGCGCAAGGTGTTCACCGCGCTCGATGGCCTTGACGCCGCTTCGCTTAACGACGTGCTCACCAATGCCGGCTTCCGCAGGTCGCAGAATATCGCCTATCGGCCAGCCTGCGACGGTTGCGAGAGCTGCATCTCGGCCCGGGTCTCGGCCGAGCGCTTCAGCTTCAACCGGCGCTGGCGGCGCATCATCGCCCGCAACGCCGACCTATCGCGCAGCCTCCGCCCGGCCGAAGCAACCGAAGAGCAATTCCGGCTATTGCGGCGCTACCTGAAATCGCGCCACGCCGATGGCGGCATGGCCGACATGACCTACGCCGATTACGCCGCGATGGTCGAAGAGACTGCGGTGCGCACGCACATTGTCGAATATCGCCACACCAATCCCGGCGCGCGCCGCGGCGAGCTCGCGGCGGCCGCGTTGGTCGATGTTCTGGGCGACGGGCTTTCGCTGGTCTATTCCTTCTTCGACACCGAGGACACGAGGCGCTCACTCGGCGCCTATACCATCCTCGATCACATCCAGCAGGCGCGCGCGGCCGGTTTTCCGCACGTCTATCTCGGCTATTGGATCCCAGGCTCCGAGAAGATGGCTTACAAGGCCGAGTTCAAGCCGCTCGAATTGCTGCTTGGCGGCGAGTGGCGTCCCTACGAGCCAATTCAGTTCTGAGCATCGGGCGCAAACGCCTCCGCGTCAGCCTGCTCCAGGAACGCGCATTGCTGCTGTTGCGCTAATTCATAGAGCCGCTGGCCGCGCATCATTTGCGGCATGATTGTTTCCATTGAGGCGCCCAGTTCAGCCACGTCCGCCTGGTTCTGGCTCGCCCGCGCTTGCGCGCCCGCCATCATCGCCTGCTGCGCCGCCATCGCCGCGAAACCCGCGCCAGGAATGAAGGCGCTCGCCAGTCCCATCGCCATGCCGCCCGCTATCTGCATGCCGGCCCCGCGGCGCGCGGCGTCGGCCTGCGCCTGCCGCTCCACGCCCCAAGCGCCCATGTCGGCGATCACCGTTTGGACCGCCGGGTCCTGCATGGCCGCGGCCATTTCGGTCTGTATCTGCTCACAGGTCAGCGCTTCGTCGCCAGGGCGGATCGCCTGTGCCTGAGCTGCGGCCATCGACGCGTCCATCTGCGCCGCCATCGCATCGTAATCCTGCGCCTGCGCTGCGCCACAGGTAATCGCAAATGCCGCCGCTAGAGCCGCTGCACGCATGTCGACCTCCCTTGGCGGCACTATCCGCCGCCACGCCGACGCCGTGAAGCGGCGTCGGCAGGGATGCATCGAAGCGGAATCGCCGTCACACTGCCGTGACGGAGGCCACCATGCCCGATCAGCACAAGAAGGCGCTTTGGCGCGCCGCCGAAATCGCTCCAACGATGCGGCCCTTCACGCAGAAATTGAACGCGAACTCGCTGTTCCGCGCCGCCGCGCTGTCGCGTCTCGCGGGCATGGAGCGCGCACACGTGTCGCTGGTGCGCCTGCCGCCGGGCAAGGACAGCTTCGCCTATCACGCGCACTTGCTGGAGGAGGAATGGATCTACATCCTCTCCGGGTGCGCCATCGCCGAGATCGACGGCAAGCAAAGCGAAGTCGGCGCCGGCGATTTCATGGGCTTCGCCACACCTTCGGCGCCGCATCTCTTGCGCAATACGTTCGACGAGGAATGCGTCTACCTGATGGGCGGCGAGGACAAGCCGATCGACGTCGTCGCCTATCCCGGCCTCGACAAACGCTACCTCTTGATGCGCACCGACAAAGGCACGGAATTCTACGAACTCGGCGAGCCGACAAAGCCGCTCGGCGACGCCGATTAGGGACGCGTGTATGCGAGCGCGGCGCAAACCTCACCGATGGGAGCGTCGGCTTGCGGCGGCGCTTCACCGGTGAAGAGGATGACGCTGACATGGCCGCCGCTGTCGAGCAGCGCGGCGTAGGTCGGGCGCTCGGCGCCGCAGAGGCGCCCGCCCTCCTGCTCGATCACGCGCCGCAAGTCGGCGGCGTCGGCGTAATTGCCAGC
>JBFWZB010000005.1:101464-107333 GCA_050185805.1 Hyphomonadaceae bacterium | reverse complement strand
ACCGGCGCCTGGCGCCAGCCGGATCGCGTCATTGTCGTGGTCGACCCGCCGGCGGGCGTCGGCAAGGGCGCAAATGCATGCGGCATCATCGCGGCAGGCCGGTTCGAGGTGAACGGTCAAAGCCGCGTTCACATGCAGGGATCGACCGAAGGCGCGTCGATCCCGACGCTCTACGGGCGCATGCGCATTGCGGGGCAGGTGATCTGGGCGGCGCGTTTCAAAGAGCATGTCGAAACCAGTGAAAGCGCCGGCGGCAAGGGCGGCCCGCGCGTGCGCCACACGGATTATCGGTACACGCTCTCGTTTGCGGTCGGCCTTTGTGAAGGCGAGATAACCCGCATCGATCGGGTCTGGGCGAACGGCCAGCCGCTCGATCTGTCGCAATACAATTGGCGGCTTCATCGTGGCGGCGAAACGCAGGCGCCGGATCCGGCTATCGAGGCGATTGAGGGCGGGGAGGAAGCGCCGGCCTATCGCGGCCTTGCCTATGTCGTGTTCGAGGACATGCCGCTCGACGCGTTTGGCGATTCCGTTCCGCAGCTCTCCTTTGAAGTGGTGCGCGCGACGCCTTCGGCGCAGCCGCGCCTCGAAGACATGGTGCGTGGCGTTTGCTTGATCCCGGGCTCAGGCGAATTCGTCTATGCGACGGAGCCGGTGCGCCGCGTGCTCGGGCCCGGCGAGGAAAGCGCGGAGAACGTGCACGCCGTGAATGGTCGCGCGAACCTGATGGTGTCGCTCGACCAATTGGCGGCGGACCTTCCAAATTGTGACTCGGTGCTGCTGGTTGTGTCGTGGTTTGGCGACGACCTGCGCTGCGGCGAATGCCGAATAAGGCCCGGGGTGGAGATCGCCGCAAAGGAGACGACGCCGCAAATCTGGCGCGCCGGCGGTGTGGCGCGAGAAGACGCGCACATCGTGAGCCAGATTGACGATGCGCCCGCCTTTGGCGGCACGCCGAGCGATGCGAGCGTCGTCCAGGTCATCGCAGAACTGAAGGCGCGCGGCTACAGCGTCGGCCTTTACCCCTTCCTGCAAATGGATATCCCATCCGGCAATGCCCTGCCGGATCCGTATGGTGGCGCGGCTCAGGTGGCTTATCCTTGGCGCGGGCGGGTCAGCGTGCATCCCGCCGCGGGACAACCGGGCACGGCCGATAAGACCTCGTCGGCGACAGATCAGGTCGCTGCGTTCTTTGGCGATGCGGCCCCTGGCGAGTTTGGCGTCAGCGGCGGCGCCGTGACCTATAGCGGTGCAGCTGACTGGCGTTTCCGGCGCTTCATCCTGCACATGGCAAAGCTCGCGGAACTGGCCGGCGGCGTCGATGCATTTGTCATCGGCTCGGAAATGCGCGCCCTGACGACGGCGCGCTCCTCAGTGACTGCGTTTCCGGCAGTGACGGCGTTGCGCGCGCTCGCCTCGGACGTGCGCGCCATGCTGGGGCCGGAGACCATTCTCACTTACGCCGCCGACTGGAGCGAATATTTCGGTCATCAGCCGCAGGATGGTTCGGGCGATGTGTTCTTTCACCTCGATCCGTTATGGGCGGATAGCGCCATCGATGTGGTGGGGGTTGATTGGTATGCCCCGCTGACGGATTGGCGCGACGGCGGCGCACATGCGGACGCTGCTCTGAGCGCCAGCGTTTACGACAGCGACTATCTCGAAGGCCGCATCGAGGCGGGCGAGAATTACGACTTCTTCTATGCATCTGAAGCCGCGCGCAGCGATCAAGCTCGATCCTCCATCAGCGATGGCGCCTACGGCGAACCTTGGATTTACCGCGCCAAGGATGTCCGTAATTTCTGGTCCCGCCTGCATTACGACCGGCCCGGCGGCGTTCGCGCACTGGCCCCGACAAACTGGGCGGCGCAATCAAAACCGTTCTGGTTCATTGAGCTTGGCTGCCCCGCCATCGACAAGGGCGCCAACGCGCCGAACCTCTTCATCGACGCGAAGAGCGCGGAAAGCGCCGAACCCCCATTTTCCTCTGGCCTGCGCGACGATCTGATCCAGCGGCGGGCGCTTGAGGCCTATTTGCGCTATTGGGACGCGAGCGGCGCCAACAATCCAATCTCAGCGGTTACGGGCGCACGCATGCTCGAACGCAGTTTCGCGTGGTGCTGGGATGCGCGGCCCTATCCTGCCTATCCTTCGCGCGGCGACGTGTGGACAGATGGCGAGTCCTGGCGGCGCGGCCATTGGCTGAACGGCCGCGCGGGTCTGTCGGGCCTGGCGGAAGTGGTGGCGGATATATGCGCCCGCGCCGGCGTCGAAGATGTCGATGTCGCTGGGCTCGAAGGCGCCGTCAGCGGTTATGTGATTGACGCGCCCGCGAGTGCGCGCGCTGCGCTAGAGCCGCTTATGGCGGCGTACGACTTCCACGCCAGCGAACGTGACGGCCGCTTTGTCTTCGCGCATCGCGGCGACACCGCCGACGCGAGCCTTGACGAGGAAGCGTTCCCCGCCACGGGCGTTAGCGCGCTCTACGCCGAGCGCGCCGATGGCGCGGAGGCGGCGGTGGAAGCGCGCGTGCGCTTCGTCGATGCCGGCCGGGATTATCTCATCGCCAATGTTAGCGCGCGGAGGCTGGATCGGGCCGAGGGCGGCGTGCTTTCGCTCGACGCGCCGCTGGCGCTCGACGCCGCAAATGCCGAGCGTATCGCGCAACGCGCGTTGGCCGACGCGCGCGCGAAGAACGAAGCGCTGCAGATCGAACTTGGGCCCGCTTCGCTCGCCCTGGAGCCCGGCGATCGCGTCACGTTTGGTGGCGGCGTGTTCACGATAGAACGGACTGAGGATACGGGAGCGCGTGCGGTCTCTTTGAGACAGGCGCGAGCGCGCGCGCCGGTGTCGCTCGTCGCTGGCGAAGCGTCGCCCGATCCGCTCGTTTTCGCGCCAGCGCCGGATGCTTGCGTGCTTGACCTGCCACCGCTTCCCGGCGCTGAAGACGACGACCGGCCCTTGCTTGCCGTGTACGCAGCGCCATGGCGCGGCGTACACGCGATTCACGCAGGGCCGACGCTTGAAGCGGCTACGCTGCGCGGTGCGGCCACGCAACCGGCGTGCATGGGCGCGCTGGTGTGGGCCTTGTGGCCCGGGCCGGTTGATCGCTGGGATCAGGGCAATCGCTTCCGTGCGCGCCTTGTTGGTGGTGCGGTGGCGAGTGTAAGCGAGGAGGCGCTGCTCAACGGCGCCAATGCTTTCGCGCTCGAGGGCGAGAGCGGCGAATGGGAAATCGTGCAGGCGCGTGACGCCGTGCTCGTTGCTCCAAGCGAGTACGAATTCTCGACGCTCTTGCGCGGGCGCCTGGGGTCGGCGCACGCCATGCGCGCGCCGCATCCCGTGGGCGCGCGAATCGTCAAGCTCGACGCGCGGCTCGCGCGCTTTGGTGTGGCGAGCCATGAATGGGGCGACCTGCTGACGTTTGCGGCGCCGCCGCCGGGCGCAGGCCTTAGCGACCCGCGCACGGCAACCCTCGAGGGCGCGCTCCCGAACGCGGGCAGACGCGCATGGGCGCCGGCGCATGTGCGGGCGCGGCGCATGGTCAGCGGTGACGTCGCCATCTCATGGGTGCGTCGCGCGCATAAGGGCGGGGACACCTGGGCCGCCGGCGACGCGCCCTTGCCCATGGTTGAAGCTTACGCGCTCGACATCTTGGACGGGAGTGGCGCGATTATCCGCAGTGTGGCGGCGAACGAGGCCTCTTTCCTTTATACGGCAGGCGCGCAGGTCGCTGATTTCGGCTCGCCGCCCACTTCGTTGCGGGTCCGGGTCGCCCAGCTAGGGGAAAGCGGCGCCACAGGCTTGAATACGGAGTTAACCATACCGTTATAGTGCTGCCGCTCTGCTGGGGTTGGATTCGACGCCGCCCGAGTCGGGGGCGCGCCAGGAGCACGGCAGCGTGAGTTGGGACCCTTATAACGCCTTGGGCCTGAGCCGGTCCGCGACCGCCGATGATATTCGGCGCGCTTACAGGCGTTTGGCCAAAGAGCTTCATCCTGACGTGCGTCCGGGCGACAAGCAGGCGGAAGAGAAATTCAAGCGCGCCACCGCGGCGTTCAATCTGCTGAGCGATCCGGTGACGAAGTCCCGCTTCGATCGCGGCGAGATCGACGCCGACGGCAATGAGCGCATGGCGTTCGGTTCACGTCCGCACGCGCGGCAAGGCGCGCGCGCCTCGGCCGGCGCAGGCTCGAACGCGGGCGCGCCGGAATTCGATCTCGGCGACATCTTCTCCGATCTTTTCGGCTCAGGCATGGGCGGCGGCGCGCGCGGCTATACGCGCATGCGCGGCCGCGACATTCGCTTCACGCTGGACATAGACTTTCTCGACGCTGTGAATGGCGCCAAGCGGCGGGTCTCGTTGTCGGAAGGGCGTACGCTTGACGTCAACATTCCGCCCGGTGTGGAATCCGGACAGGTGCTGCGGCTGAAGGCCCAAGGCGGGCCTGGCGTGCAAGGCGGCCCGCCCGGCGATGCGCTGGTCGAGTTGAACGTCCGGCCGCACGCGATCTTCCGTCGCGAGGGCCAAGACATTCACATGGACCTCGCTGTCTCGCTCGCCGAAGCGGTCGAGGGCGCGCGCATTCAAGCGCCGACGCCTGGCGGTACGGTTTCACTAACCATTCCCGCGGGCGCCAATAGTGGCATGACGCTGCGCCTCAAGGGAAAGGGGGTCGCCGGACACGGCGATCAATTCGTGAAACTGGTTGTGATGCTCCCCGATCAACTCGATGACGAACTCAAGAAGTTCGTGAAAAAATGGAGTAAACGCGACTACACGCCGCCGAGGCCGGGGGGCTGAGGCCTGTTCCCCATGCAGGGGAATATCGTTCAGGCCCCATTCAGTGCGGGTCGCATAAACCGCTTCCCATGATCGTTCGCTCCATCCTGATTGCGGCTCTTCTCGCCGCTACGCCGGCAGCCGCTGCGCCGGCCCAGGTAACGCTTATTCAGGCGATCCAGCCGCATCATGTTTTTCCCGCGCAGGACCGCGGCCAACAGCGCGCCATTCTCTCGCTTCGGGATATCGTCGATATGGTTCGCACCCGTTATGGCGGCGAGCTGATTAGCGCACGCCTTGAGCAAGGCCCGCGCCCTGTCTATGTGCTGCGTTGGCGGATGCCGGATTCGCAGGTGCGCGATATCCGCGTCGACGCCGCCAGCGGACAGTTCCGCTAAAGGAATAGCCGATGCGTGTGCTTGTGGTCGAAGACGACAAGAACCTGCGGGAGCAGCTGGCCGCTGCTCTCGGCGACGCCGGCTATACGGTCGATACCGCCGACAATGGCGAGGACGGCCAATTCCTCGGCGATACGGAGCCCTACGATCTCGCTATCCTCGACCTCGGCTTGCCGAAGGTCGACGGCATCTCCGTGCTCAAAGCTTGGCGCAAGGAAGGACGCTCCATGCCGGTGCTGATCCTTTCAGCGCGCGATCGCTGGAGCGAGAAGGTCGAAGGCCTCGATGTCGGGGCCAATGATTATCTGACCAAGCCCTTCCATATGGCGGAATTGCTGGCGCGCGTGCGCGCGCATGTGCGCCGGCAGACCGATCACAAATCTTCGGTGCTGGAAGTGGGCGACCTTAGCCTAAACGCGGCGACCGGGCAGGTTAGCGTCAACGGCGCGCCCGTGAAGCTCACCGCCTATCAATACAAGGTGCTCGATTATCTGATGCACCATGCCGGCCGCATCGTCTCACGCGCCGAGCTCACCGAGAAAATCTACAGCCAGGATCACGAACGCGATTCGAACACGATCGAAGTGTTCATCGGCATCCTGCGCCGGAAGATCGGCTCCGACCGGATTATCACCGAGAAGGGGCTCGGGTATCGCTTGGTCGATCCCGCGGCGCAGTGATGAGCGAG
>JBFWZB010000005.1:0-101364 GCA_050185805.1 Hyphomonadaceae bacterium | reverse complement strand
AACGCGATTCGAACACGATCGAAGTGTTCATCGGCATCCTGCGCCGGAAGATCGGCTCCGACCGGATTATCACCGAGAAGGGGCTCGGGTATCGCTTGGTCGATCCCGCGGCGCAGTGATGAGCGAGAGCGCGCCGGGCCTTGCCGAACGGTTCCGGTTGTTGATCCGCCGCTCGCTCGCGGCCCGTTTGATCACGATCGCACTGGTCAGCGCCGTCGGCTTGATCGCCGTAAGCTGGGTGGCGCTGGCGCAATTCAACCAACAGCTGCTGCGCATTCTGATCGATCCCGAGATATCCAGCGTGGCCGACAATCTGATCGGAAATGCCGGGCCCGGGCTTGAGGGCGATCTCGCGCTACGCGACCTGCCGTACGATCCGCGTTATTTGCAACCGCTCAGTGGCCGCTATTTCCAAATCGCGCGCATCGGCGAAGACGGTGCGCTGGAGGTTCAGCAGATTTCGCCGTCGCTGTTCGATGTGGCGATCGTGATCCCGCCCGACGAAATGCGGCATCTGATCGGGGCGGACGCGACGCCGGGGCCGCATTATCATGACATCGAGGGCCCTGACGACGTGCCGTTGCGCATCATCGCCCAGGTGGCCGAGATCCCGAACTTGGAGGGGCGCTATCTTTTCGTCGTTGGCATTGCGCCGCGCGAAATCATCGGCCCCGCCGCAAATCTGGCGCTCATCGCCTTCGCCGCGTTCGTCGGCTTATGCGTGCTGATGGTGCTTGCGGTGACGGTGCTGCAAGTGCGGATCGGGCTTGAGCCGTTGCGCCAGCTTCGCCGCGACATTGCAAGCGTCCGCCGCGGACAGAGCGAGCGGCTCGGTGGAGATTATGCAGCCGAATTGCAGCCGGTCGCATCAGAATTGAACGCGCTGGTCGACCATAATCGGGAGGTGGTGGAGCGCGCTCGGCGTCACGTTGGAAACTTGGCGCATGCGCTCAAAACGCCCATCGCCGTGTTGAAAAACGCTGCCGCGGAGGGCAAAGCCGAAAATGCGGTGTTGAAGCAATCCATCGATGAGATGGAGGGTTTCGTGGAGCGTCAATTGCGGCGCGCCCGCGTGGCGGCTCGGGCCGAGGCCGGCGCTGGGGCTCAGGCGGCGACAATTAATTATAGAACGCCGGTTCTGACCAATCTCGAAGACCTCGTCTTCATGATGGAGCAGAAGTACGACCACCAGAAAGCCATCGACATCGCGCTCGAAGCCAATGCTGACGCGACCTTCCGCGGCGAGCGCGAGGACTTGCTCGAGATGGCGGCCAATCTGCTCGACAATGCCTGCAAGTACGGCAAGAGCATAGTGCGCGTGACGCTTGAGCCGCCGGCCGACGCCAGTGGGCTGCTGGAGATCGTCGTCGAAGACGATGGCCCGGGCTTGCGCGATCAGGATTTGGCGCAGGCGATGGCGCGAGGGACGCGGCTGGACGAGGCGGCGCCAGGCCAAGGCCTGGGCCTGTCGATTCTCAAAGACACCGCCGATCTCTACGCCGGCGAGGTGATCTTCGAACGAAGCGCCTTGGGCGGGCTCAAAGCGCGGCTGCGGCTACCCGCCACAGATTGAGGCGCTGGGGCCGAAGCGCTATGCGGTGGGCGTGACGTCTTCGCTTATCGTTCTCTTGATCGCCGCCGCGCTCACTGGCGGCGCTGCGCTTTGGGTGTTGCGCGCTTACCGTCGCGCCGATGACAAAGCGAAGCCGGCGCCGGCGTTGCTCGCTTGTGCGGCTGCCGGTATTGCGGCGCTCGCACTTTATGTGGTGGTTGGACGTCCCGATCTGCCGGGCGCGTCCTTTGCAGCACGTTTCGAGGCTCTGAAGCAGCGCGATCCCACCACATTCAATGCTGATGAGGCGCTTGCTGTGCTGGCGCGCGCCGCGCGCGACAACCCTTCCGATCCAACCCCGCTCGTGTTCAGCGGCGATGTCTTGTTCCAAACCGGCCGCGATGAAGAGGCGGCGCGCGCATACGACGCTGCGCTGCGGCGCGACCCGGCCTCGGCGCAAGCCGCGCTCGGGCTCGGCCGTACTTTGGTGCGCATCGAGCAACGGCTTACGCCCGATGCGGTGGCCATGTTCGAGCGCGCTGCCGCAGCGGACGCTGCGGACCCGACGCCGTGGATTTATTTGGCCACCGCCGCCATGGAAGAAGACCGCGCCGCGGACGCCAGCCGTCTTTGGGGCGAGGCGCTGGCGCGCATGGACGAGGACGATCCGCGCCGCTCCATGGCGCAGCGCATGACCGAAACGGGGCGATAGGGCGCAGGCCGAGGGGCCTGGAAACGCGGGTCGGCATTGGGCATTGTCCGCGCATTCTGGAGGCTGGTTTGCGCAGGCGCGACCAACGATTGCTGATCCTCGGCGCCGCCGCGATCGTGCTTGTCGGCGCGGGCGCGCTGACGATGGCGGGCTTAAGCTCCAGCGTCGTCTATTTTTATGCACCGTCGGAATTAGCCGAACGCGCGACGCCCGGGCAGTCCATCAGGCTCGGCGGACTTGTGCGCGAGGGCAGCGTCGTACGCGACGCCGACGGCGCAACGCGCTTCGTGGTGACGGATGGCGGCGCCGAAGCGGAGGTGCGCTACGAAGGCGTATTGCCCGATCTCTTTCGCGAGGGTCAGGGCGTCGTTGCGGAAGGCATCTACACGCCGGACGCAATTTTTGAGGCCAGCCGCGTGCTCGCAAAGCACGACGAAACCTACATGCCGCGCGAGGTCGCCGAGGCGCTGAAACAGCGCGGCGAGTGGAAAGGGTCGGCGAATTGATCGCCGAACTTGGCGCGTTCGCGGCGCTGCTCGCTCTGGCGCTCAGTTTGGCGCAGGGCGCGCTCGGGCTGGCGGCGTTCGGCCGCCCCGGGCGTAGCGCGGCCGCCGCAGCGAGCGCGCAGGCGGCGGCGCTTCTGTGCGTGTTCGCCTTCGCGTGCCTGATCGCGCTCTTCGTGCAATCCGATTTCTCGGTGGCGAGCGTCGCCGCGAATTCGCACGTCGATAAGCCGCTCATTTACAAAATTGCGGGCGCATGGGGAAACCATGAAGGCTCGATGCTGCTCTGGTGTTTGGTCTCCGCGCTGTTCGGCGCGGTGCTGGGAAGCACGCGGGGCAGGCAAGAACATGGGCTTTGGTCGAAGGCGGTCGGTGTGCAGGGTTTGGTGACCGCCGGCGCGCTCGCGTACACGCTTTTCCTGTCGAGCCCGTTCGCGCGGCTCGAACCGGCGCCGTGGCAGGGCTCGGGACTAAATCCGCTGCTGCAGGACCCCGCGCTCGCCATCCATCCGCCGATGCTTTACCTCGGCTATGTCGGCTTGAGCGTGCCGTTCTCGCTCGCCATCGCCGCGCTGATCGAAGGACGCGCCGATCAAGCTTGGGCGCGCAGTTTGCGGCCATGGACGCTGATCGCCTGGACAGCGCTCACGCTCGGTATCGCGCTTGGCTCTTATTGGGCCTATTACGAATTGGGCTGGGGCGGCTGGTGGTTCTGGGACCCGGTTGAGAACGCCAGCTTCATGCCGTGGCTTGCAGCGTGCGCGCTTGTCCATTCCGCTATTGTCACTGAGCGGCGAGGCTCGCTGGCCAGTTGGACTATCCTTCTCGCGATCCTTGGTTTCGGCTTGGCGCTGCTTGGGACATTTCTCGTGCGCTCGGGCGTGCTGACGTCGGTGCACGCCTTTGCGGTTGATCCAAGACGCGGCGTTGCGGTGTTGGTGTTGCTCGGCGTAACGCTCGGCGTGGGCTTCGGACTTTACGGATGGCGCGCGGGACGTTTAGCGAAGCCTGCGGGCTTCGCGGCCATCAGCCGCGAGACGATGCTGGTCTGGAATAATTTTGGCCTCGCCGTCGCCGCGGGCGTTGTCTTGATCGGCACGCTCTATCCGCTGCTGGTGGAAGCGATGGGCGGCGGGCTCATCTCGGTCGGCCCTCCCTTTTTCAACATGACTGTCGCGCCGCTGCTGGGGGTGCTTTTCCTGCTCCTGCCGTTCGGGCCAATGCTCGCATGGCGCAATGGTGACATGAGCGCAGCGCTCAAACGCCTGGCGCCAGCCGTGTTGGCTGCGCTCGCGACCCTCGTCGCTGCTCTGGTGTTGACGCAGGGCCGAGCGTTTCCCGCAATTGGACTTGCGCTTGGCGTTTGGCTTGTCTTCGGCGGGTTTATTTATCTTTGGACGCGGATTGCGCGGGGCGAGGGCCGGGCGACTGTGAAGCTCGCCGCGCTTCCGCTCGTGGTCTGGTCTATGAGCCTCGCCCATATCGGCGCCGGCGTACTGACCATCGGCGCAGTCGCCGAAACCGCCTTTCGTAGCGAGCAGACAATGGTGCTAGCGCCAGGACAGAGCGCGGACTTCGCTGGGCGCACGGTGACGTTGATTGATGTCGGCGTGGAGGAGGGGCCGAATTATTCCGCAACGCGCGCCACCTTCCGCGTCGCGCATAATGGACGGATTGCGCCGCTTACAGCCGAGCGCCGCTTCTTCACGACGTCATCGATGCCGACAACCGAGGTCGGGATTCTGCCGGCGTGGGATGGCGATCTCTACATCGCCTTGGGCGAAGCCATGCGCGACGATGCGCGGCGCTGGAGCGTGCGGCTCTACCACAATCCGCTGGTGCAATTGATCTTTATCGGGGCGGGCATGATGGCGGCGGGTGGTCTCTTGAGCATCGTCGCGCTCGCGCGCCGTCGCCGGGCGCCGGCATGAGCTTGCTGGTTGCGATCGCCGCCCTCGCGGGCGCAGCACTCGCCGATCCGGCGCAAGAAGCGCGCGCCCAAGCCCTGGAGCGCGAAATCCGCTGCGTCGTCTGCCAGAACGAGCCGATTGCGCAATCCACGGCGGAGATCGCAGCGGATATGCGGGGCGTGGTTCGAGAGCGGATCGAGGCCGGCGACTCGGACGCCGAAATCCGCAGTTTTTTCCGCCAGCGCTATGGCGATTTCGTTCTGCTCCGTCCGCCTATGGATAACAGAACGTGGATGCTCTGGGCCGCGCCCGCGCTGCTCCTCGCACTGGGGCTGCTGGCCGTCGCAAGAACGTGGCGGCGCGACGCCGCACCGACCGGGAAGGCGCTGCCGGAAGAGGATGAAAGATAAGGCTTCTCCCCAAAAAAGCCGCCGTCTTCCGCCCTAATCCATCCTAACTTCGCCCCAAATCGCCCCTAGGGCACCGGGGCTTGTCACTATGTTGGGACTTGAATCCGGCTTGTGCCGGGCTTCCAATCGAGCGGCGATCAAAGGGAAATTTATGTCCGACGCAGCCTCCGCGAAGTTTCTCCGTCAAACCATGATGGCCGGGGGAGGCGCGCTGGCGCTTTTCGTCGGCCTGGCGGCGGCGCCCGCTTTAGTGGCGCGCCCCGCCGACGCCCAGGAAATCGTCGTGGCGCCGCCGAGCGGCGCGCCAATGAGTTTCGCAGATCTGATCGAGCGCGTGCGTCCGGCCGTCGTTTCGATTTCAGTGCGTCAGAGCCCCAGCGCGCAGGTGGGCCCCTCCATCGAAGGCTTGCCGCCCGGGTTCGAGGAATTCTTCCGCGGCCAACCCGGGCGTCCGGGCGGGCAAGCGCCGACGGCGCTAGGCTCGGGGTTCTTCGTTGATCAGAACGGCACCATCGTCACCAATCACCATGTCGTCGAAGGCGCTGAAGAAATCACCGTACGCACCAGTGACGGCCGCGACCTGCAGGCCGAGCTCGTCGGTTCGGATGAGCCGACCGACATCGCCGTGCTCCGCATTCGCGATGCGAATGGCCGCTTCCCTTATGTGACCTTTGATGAATCGCGTCATGTGCGCGTTGGCGATTGGGTCGTCGCCGTCGGCAACCCGTTCGGTCTCGACGGCACCGCGACCGCGGGGATCGTCTCGGCCATGGGACGCAGCGACGCCGGCAGCTCGGCTTATGTCGATTACATGCAGATCGACGCCCCCATAAATCGCGGCAATTCGGGCGGACCGACGTTCGACCTCAATGGCAACGTCATCGGCGTCAACAGCGCGATCTTCTCGCCCACGGGCGGCAATGTTGGGATCGGCTTCGCTATTCCGGCGGAAACGGCTTCGGCCATCGTGCAGCAATTGCTCCAAAACGGCCGCGTTACGCGCGGCTGGCTCGGAGTTTCGGTGCAGGGCGTCGACGCCGATCTCGCGCGCAGCCTCGGCCTCGATGCGCCGCGCGGCGCATTGGTTGCGAGCGTCGTGCCGGATAGTCCCGCAGCGCGCGCCGGCTTGCAGCAGGGCGATCTCGTCGTCTCGATCAACGGCGAAGACATCGACGACAATCGCGATCTGACGCAGCGCGTCGGCGCGGCGCCGATCGGCACCAGCGCGCGCATGGTCGTGCTGCGCGATGGCGCGCGCCGCACCGTCAACGTGCGCCTTGAAGAACGGCCGAGCGAACAGGTGCTGGCCGCGCGCGATCCGCAAGAGCAACCCGAGCAAGCGCCGCCGGGCGTTGAACAAGGCGCGCTTGGCCTCGCCGTGCGTCCGGCGACGGCGGAAGATCGCGAACGTTTCGAGCTTGGCCCGAACGATGGCGGCCTGGTCGTGACGGCGGTGACGCCGGACAGCGACCTGGCGCAGAAGGGCGTCCGCGTCGGCGACATCATCCTGCGCGCTGGCGGACAGGCCGTGCGCACCACGGCGGAATTGGCGAGTGCGACTGAGGCGGCACAACGCGCGCGCCGGCCGCTCTTGCTGCAAATCGATGGGCGCGCGGGACGGCGGTTCGTCGCCGCGGAAACGGGCGGCGCGGGCTAAGCGGAGCAGGCTCATGAGGGTGCTTTTAGTCGAAGACGACAACGACATGGCTGAGAGCCTGCGCGCTTCACTGATCGACGACGATCATCATGTGGAGCTGGCGCAGGATGGCGAGATCGCCGAGGCAATGGCGTTGGAGGGCGTGTACGACGTGATCGTGCTCGATCGCATGCTGCCGAAGAAGCAGGGCGTTTCGGTCGTGCGCGACTTGCGCGGCAAAGGCGTCTCGACGCCGGTGCTGATCCTCTCCGCACTGCATGATGAAGACCACCGCGTCGAAGGCCTCAACGCGGGCGCCAACGACTATCTCGGGAAGCCGTTTTCGACGCGCGAATTGCTGGCGCGGGTGCGGGCGCTCTGGCACGGACGCGATCGTGAACCGCAAACCCGTCTGCAGGTTGCCGACCTCGAAATGGATTTGCTGGCGCGCACCGTGAAGCGCGACGGCAAGAAGCTCGATTTGCAACCACGGGAGTTCCGGCTGCTCGAATATCTCATGCGCCACGCCGGTCAGACCGTGACACGCAAAATGCTGCTAGAGAATGTCTGGGATTATCATTTCGACCCGCAAACGAACGTGATCGATGTGCATATCTCGCGGCTCCGTTCGAAGATCGACCGCGATTTTACGCAAACCCTTTTGCACACGGTGCGGGGCTCGGGCTATCGACTGGAGGGATGACGCCCCAGCTCGGCGCGCTCCTTCGCACCACCACGTTCCGGCTTGCGCTCGTGCAAGCCGGATTGATGTTGGCGTTTGTCGTCGCCCTGTTGCTTTACATCTATGTCGCGACGGCCGGACAATTGATCCGCGACAGCGACGCGCTGGCTGACCAGGAATTCGAGGCGCTCGAAAGCGCTTACGCCGAGGGAGGCATTCGCCGGCTCAATCAAGAGGTGGTGGAGCGTGCGGCGCGTGAGGGCGCGATGCTCTACGTGCTCGCGGAGACGGACGGCGCCGTAATCACCGGCGATTTCCGCGAACTGCCCGAGATGCCGGGCGATACGCCGATCCGCATCGATTTCAATTTCGAACGCCCGAACACGGCCGAAGGCGCCGTGCGCGGTCGCGCTCGCGGACAGGTCGGGCGCTTGCTCAATGGCCCCATCCTGCTGGTGGCGCGCGATTTGGGCGACAACGCCATCATCGCGCGACGGATCACGAATGCTCTGTGGACAGTTGCCGTGCTCGGCTTCGCTTTCTCGGTCGCTGGCGGCTTGTTGGCTGCATGGCAGGCGGCGCGGCGCGTCGGCGCGCTGTCGGAAACGGCGCGCGATGTGATGGCGGGCGATCTCTCCACGCGCGCGCCGGTGCGCGGCGCAGGTGACGAGTTCGACGTGCTGGCCGAAGATCTGAACAAGATGCTGGCTCGCATCGAGCAATTGGTGCACACGACGCGAACTGCGGGTGACGCTATCGCGCACGATCTGCGTTCGCCGTTGACCCGCTTTCGCGCCAAGTTGGAAAGCGCGCTCGACGCGTCGCCGAATGTCGAGGCGGACCGGGAGGCGCTTCGGAAAGCGCTCATCGAAGCGGACCGTCTGCTCGACACCTTCCAGGCCGTGCTCAAACTCGCGAGAGTGGAATCTGCCGGCAATTGGCGTTTTGAACGCGTCGACGTAACCTCTATTGTGCAGGAATTGGTGGATTTCTATCAGCCTGCGGCCGAAGAGATCGGACTCACGTTTCACGGCCATGTCGCGCCTGCGTTGGCTGTACGCGGCGACGCCGGGTTGGTGACGCAAGCTCTGTCGAATTTGATCGAGAACGCGCTCAAATACACGCCCTCGGGTGGGAGCATAGAGGTGCGCGCCGTGCGCCGCCCCGACGCCCGCGTTGAGATGGTGGTGTCGGACGACGGTCCCGGCGTGCCGCTCGAGGAGCGTGATCGCGTGCTAGAACGCTTCGTGCGTTTGGAATCAGCGCGAACCACGCCGGGCGTCGGCCTGGGGCTAAGTCTCGTCTCGGCCGTCGCGCGTTTGCATCAAGGCGGCCTTCACCTCCGCGACGGCATCGGCGGACGTGGTCTCGGCGCGGCTCTGGTTTTGCCGTCTTACGATCAGGCGCGCGCCCCGTGAGCGCGCTCGGCGCAGCGCTCGGGGACGTCCAAGCGCCGGCGGCGTTTCGCGGCACGCAATGGGAGAGCGCCGCCGCGTCGGCGGTCGCACATGCGCCATACCTCGCGCGGTTGATCGCGCGCCTGGATGCGGAATTGACAGCCGTCGATGCGGCATGGCCGGAACAGGCAGTCCATCGCGCCATCGCCGACGCCGTTGCGCTGGCGCGCGAGCCGGGGGCGCTTGAGCACGGCATGTCTGTGTTGCGCCGCGCCAAGGCTGAGCTGCATCTGGCCTGCGCGATTGCCGACCTCGCGCGCGCCTGGCCGCTTGCGCGTGTGACGGGCGCGCTCACGGATTTCGCCGACGCCAGCTTACGCGCGGCCCTGGCGTTGGCGGCGCATGAGATGGGCGCGCGCGGCGTCCTCACGCCGGGCGCCGATGACGAAGGGAATGGGCCGATACCGGGCTTCGCGCTGATCGCAATGGGCAAGATGGGCGCGCGCGAACTCAATTATTCGAGCGACATCGACTTCTCTGTGTTCTTCGACGCCGAAGCGCTTGCGTCCGCCGGCGCGCGCGAGCCGCGCGTAGCCGCGGTGCGCGTCGTTGCCCCGCTGGTGCGTGCGCTCGAGGAAATTACGCCCGAAGGCTATGTTTTTCGCACAGACTTGCGCCTGCGCCCCGATCCTGGCTCGACGCCGGTCGCGGTTTCGATCGCGGCGGCGGCGCACTATTATCAAACGCTCGGGCAGAATTGGGAGCGCGCCGCTTTCATCAAGGCGCGCGCCGCAGCGGGCGATATGGAGTGCGGCCGCGGCTTCCTGGCGGAGTTGCAGCCGTTCATCTGGCGCAAGCATCTCGATTTCGCCGCGATCGCCGATGTGAAATCGATCAAACGCCAAATTCTGAGCGCGCACAGAAGCGCCGAACTCGACGATCCGGTGTTCGATTTAAAGCTCGGGCGCGGCGGCATCCGCGACATCGAGTTGTTCGCGCAAACGCAGCAATTGATCTTAGGCGGCCGCAACCGGCAGCTCCGCGTTTCCGGCACGCAAGCGGCGCTGCAGGAACTCGCGCGGTTGGATGTCATCACGCCAGCGGCGCGCGAGGCGCTGAGCGAGGCGTACGTATTCTTCCGCGAGGTGGAGCACCGCATCCAGATGCTGGAAGACGCCCAGACCCACCGTGTGCCGCAGGACCGCGAGGTTAGGGCCAGACTGGCGGCGCTGTGCGGTTTCAGCGACCTCGCTTCCTTCGAATCGACGCTCCTCGTACTGCGCAAGCGCGTGTCTGAGATCGACCACGAATTGTTCGGTACGCAGGAGAGTCTCGCGGCGCCGGAAGGCAGCCTCATCTTCACCGGAGTCGAGGATCATCCCGAGACGCTTCATACCATCGCAAAGCTTGGCTTCGCCAATCCCGCCTACGTCAGCCAAACCATTCGAGGTTGGCATCACGGACGTGTTCGCGCGATGCGTTCGGAGCGGGCGCGCGAGCTGCTCACGGCGCTCACGCCGCGTTTGTTGCGTGCCTTCTCCGGGAGCGGCGATCCCGATCAGTCGTTCGGCCGCTTCGCTTCCTTTTTCTCAGCCCTTGGCGCCGGCGTCCAAGTCCTTTCGCTGTTCGCCGCGCGTCCGGCTTTGCTGGATATGCTCGCGCGGTTGTTTGCCTTGGCGCCGAGACTGGCCGACGAACTCGCACGCCGTCCGGCGTTGATGGACGCGATGATCGAACCGCGCTTCGCCCAACCGCTTGGCGGCGACGCGCCCGACGCGCGCCTATCCGGCCTCTTGGCGCGCGTCAAAGAAGCGGCGACCTTCGAGGAGCGGTTGAACGAGGCCCGCCGCTTCCACAGGGAAGAAGCGTTTCGCATTGGCGTACAGGTGATCGAGGGCGCCGCCTCGGCCGATGCCGCGGGCGCGGCTCATGCCGATTTGGCGGAGGCCTGTGTCGTGGCGATGGCGGAGGCGGCGTCGCTGGAAATGGAGCGCCTGCATGGCGTGGCGCCGGGCCCGTTCGCGGTACTGGCGCTCGGCAAGTTCGGCGGACGCGAACTCGCGGAGGATTCCGATCTCGACATCATGATCGTGTACGATGCCGCCGAAGATGCGCGCGCCAGCGGGTCCGGCGCGTTGGCGGCTTCGGACTACGCAACGCGTCTTTCGCAACGGCTGATCAGCGCGCTCTCGGCGCCGACAGAGGAAGGCGCGCTTTACGATATCGATACGCAGTTGCGCCCGTCGGGCGCTAAGGGCCCCGTGGCCGTCCGCCTTTCGACGTTCGAACGCTATTACGCGGAGGAAGCCTGGACCTGGGAAATTCTGGCGCTCACGCGGGCGCGGCCGGTCGCGGGGGACGCTGGCTTCGGCGCGCGCGTCGCCGCGGCCGTGCAGGCGCGCCTCACTTTGCCGAGCGATGTGGCGAAGGTGACCGAGGACGCACGTGACATGCGTGCGCGCATGGCGCGTGAACGGCGTGCGCGTTCGATGTGGGATTTGAAGCTTTCGCCGGGCGGCTTGGTCGACATCGAGTTCATCGCGCAAACACTGCAGGTTCGCCACGCGCACGCAGCGCCGGACATCCTCTCCGCCAATACCGGCGAAGCGATTGCACGTGCGACGGCGGCGGGCTTTCTCACTGCTGAGGATGGGGCGACGCTCATTGAGGCGTGGAAGCTGTGGAGCGCGATGCAGCAGGTTCTACGAGTGAGCGTCACCGGCGAGTTTACGCCCGAGCAGGCGACCCAGGCGCTGAAAGAAAAGCTGGCGGCTATCGGCGCCGCGGCGGACTTCACGGAGCTCGAAGTGCGCATCCAGGCGCTGCAAACCGCGGTGCGCGCCATATTCGAGCGCACGATCGGCAAGGTCGGGTAGCTATTCCGCCGCCTCTGCGGTGGCCGCATTGCGTGTGCCGCCGAACACCCGCGGCAGCGTGATCGTAACGATCGTGCCGCGCCCAACCTCGCTTTGAATTGAAAGCTTTCCGCCGTGCATTTCGGCAAGTGACTTCGTGAGCGCCAGGCCGAGCCCGGTGCCGGCGTGATTGCGCGCCAATTCCGTTTCGACTTGCTGGAACGGCTGCGCCAGGCGCGGCAGGTGCTCCGGCGGGATGCCGCAGCCCGTATCGACTACGCGCATGGTGAGTGTCGTCGCATTGGCGCGCGCATAGACCATGATCGCGCCCTCGTCGGTGAACTTCACCGCATTCGAAAGCAGGTTGAGCAGCATCTGCTTGACCGCGCGATGGTCGGCTTCGACCTCCGGCAATTCCTCCGCATCGACGACGATCGAAAGCCCTTTTTCTTCCGCCCGGCGTTTCGTAAGGCGTACAGCTTGGTCGATGGCCACTGATGGATCGAGCGGACGCGGCGCGAGCGCGAGCTTTCCCGCTTCGATCTTCGCCATATCGAGGATGTCGTTGATCAGGTCGAGCAGATGGTTGCCGCTGTCGTAAATGTCGTGCGCGTATTGACGATATTGGTCGTTGGGTAGGGGGCCGAACAATTCCTTCGCCATGATTTCAGAAAAGCCAATCACGGCGTTGAGGGGCGTACGCAATTCGTGGCTCATATTGGCAAGGAACGCGCTCTTTGCGCGGCTGGCGTCTTCCGCTTTCAGCCGCTCTTCGTGCGCTTCGCGGGCCAATGCTTTGATGCGATACTCCTGGCCCTCGGCGCGCGACAGTGCGTCCTGAAGGCGCCGCTCATTGCGCGCGAGCTCTTCTTCTTTGCGCTTTAATGGCGTGATGTCGACGCCCACGGTGATGATGCCGCCGTCGGCCGCGCGCCGTTCGACGATGTGCAGCCACTCACCGTGTGCAAGTTCGACGATACGCACGTCGGGCTCGGCCGGATCGAGTTTCTCGCGACGGATGCGCGCCGCAGAGGCCGCGGCGATCGCCTCATAGGATGCGCGTTGGCGGAGCAATTCCGGCCCGAGGTTGAAGGTGGTGGCGAAGCTCTGATTCCACAAAAGCAAGCGCTTGCGCGAATCCCACAAGGCGAACGGGCCGCTGAAGCTCTCGATCGCCGCGCGCAATTGCTTTTCGAGTCGCGACACGCGCGCTTCGGCCTCTTGCCGTTGCGTGACATCGACCACGGTGCCGAACAGGCGCGTTTCGGCGCGTCCAGCCGCGTCCTCGATGGCGGTGCCGCGCACCTCTATCCAGGCGACGCCGCCGCCGCGGCTGACGCGGAAGCGGGCGTCGAGCAGGCCCGATTGGCGGGCGCGGCGGAATTCTTCATCGACGCTGAAGCGGTCGTCGGGAAGTACGAAGTCGAGGAATTCACGCAAGCTGATTACGTCGCGCGCGGCGCCGACCAGGCGCGCGGCCTGTTCGGAGAGTTGCACCTGATCGATGTGGGCGCGCCATTCCAGCACGCCGGCGCGAGCGCCGTCTGCTGCGAGCCGGAAGTGCGTTTCAGCGCGCGCGGCGTCTTCTTCCGCGAGGCGCGCGCGCTGTGCGTTCTGCCGCAGCAGCAAATAAAGCACGCCAATCGCCGCGAGCGGCGCTGCGGCGAGCAGCGCGAAGCGGGAGAAAGCCTGCAGCCAAAGCCCGGCCTCGGATGGAGAGCGGGCGGCGGTGACGATGCGGAAACCGCCGATGGCAGCGTTAGATTCGGCGGCGGCCCAAGTCTGGCCGCCGCTGTCGACCAGGAACGCGCCCGCCTCACGGCCGCGCGTTACTGTCAGGACCTGCTGCTGCGCCCGCGCGCCGGCGGCTTGCATCGACGGCGACGCGTAGATGATCGCACCCGAGGGCGCAGCGACGACGACGCGCGCCTGCGGATGCAATTGCGGGAGCAAGAGATCCGGCTCGACGACGGTGACGATCGTGCGCGCGCCGCCCCGGCGCACGATGGCTGGCGCACTCGGCAGCTCGCCCGTGTCGGGAGCGCCCGCCCAGGCGTCGGCGCCGCCGGCGGCGCGGATCGCTGCAAGCACGAGATCATTCTGTTCGCGATTGGTGATGGCCTCGATTTCGCCGGCCGCGCCAATGACCGCGCCAGCGCGCGCCGGCGCTGCTTGCGCCGCTGCGACCGCGATGGACGAAGGCTCGGCGCCGCCCACGCGCGCAACCTCGGCCGCGCTCGCAGCGGCGCCCATCGCCAAGGCGAGGTTGGCGTTGATGCGTTCGCCGATCAGCGCCGCCGCGGCTTGACGTTGTGCAAAGATTGCGCGCACGGCGTCTTCGCGGTGGGCACGGATTTGCAGCGCCGTCGAGACCGCGAAGGCGAGCAAGAACAGCACGACCAGCAGCAGAATAGACCGCTGCCCGCCGTTGCCGGCGACCGATTTAGACCCCGCATTAGACAAGCTCGTTCCCCGGCCAGCCCCGAATCGCCGTTTGGAATTGTGGAGCGTCGAAAATTGTAACGATTATCTAAACGCGCTGTCGAGTTACGGCCAGTGCGTGAATGCATGTCAGCTGTTTGGTAGTGAGCGCCTAAGCCAGGGTGCGTTCAACGACCTCGCGCGCATTCTTGGAAAGTGACGGAATCGCCGCCAAATTCTCTAATTCGCGGCGTGCATGGGCCTGGCGCGTCGCATCGAATCGCCGCCACGATTCGAAAGGCGTCAAGAGCCGTGCGGCGAGTGCGGGGTTCCGCGCGTCGACATCGCGGGTCAGCGTTGCAAGGAAGCGATAGCCGCCGCCGTCTGCGGCGTGAAAAGCGCGTACGTTGCGCATTGCAAACGGCGCGGCGAGCGAGCGCACGCGGTTGGGGTTGCGCAATTCGAAGTCCGGATGCGCGCTCAGCGCTGTCACGCGGGAGAGTGCATCTGCGTGTGGCGCGGCGGCCTGGATAGCGAACCACTTATCCACAACCAGCGGGTTCGCGCGCCAGCGTTCGTAGAAGCGTTCGAGCGCGGTGTCGAACGCAGCGGCGCCAGCGGCGCCGAGCGCTTCAAGCGCGGCGACCGTTTCCGTCATACCTTGTGCGTCGTCGAAGGCGCGCCACAAGCTGTCGTGGCTCTGTGATCCCAAAGCCGCGAGGAGATCGAGCGCGGCGCTCTTGAGCGAACGCCGTCCTGCGGCGCTGGCGCTTGTGGAAAAGTCGGGATCGGCGGGCGTCAAAGCGAGCGCCGTCAGCTGCTCTTTCAGCGCTTCCGCCACCGCGCGGCGGAGACATTCGCGGCGCGCGAACAACGCTTCGGGGTCGGGCTGCTCGACGGCCACTATAAGCTCGCTCAGGTCGGGAAGTCTCAGAGCGAGGGCGGCGAAGGCGGGATCCTCTTGCGCGCGGTCGAGCTCGCGCTTCAAAGCCTGGACGAGATCGGCCTGCGCTTCGTCAGCGTCGCCGGCGATAATGGCCCGGGCAATGGTTTGTCCGGCCTCCCAGCGGGTGAACGGATCGGGCTCGTGCGCCATCTGGGCCAAGCGCTGCCGCGCCGAAAGGCCGTCATCGAGCACGACCGGCGCCGAAAAGCCGCGCAGCAGCGCTGGGATCGGGGGCTCCACCACGCCCTCGAAGCGGAAAGTCTGGTCCGCATGGTCGAGCACCAGGGCGTGTTCGGTGCGGGCGATCCCGTCGCCTACGAGCTTGGCGGCGATGCGTGCGCCATCCGGGGCTATGAAACCGACTTGCAGGGGGATCGGCGCAGGCAGCTTCTCAGCTTGTTGCGGCGTCGGCGGGATACCCTGCGACACCGTGAGGGTGTACGTCTTGGCCGTCGCGTCATAGACGCCGCGCGCTTTGACTTGCGGCGTGCCGGCCTGGTCGTACCAGCGCATGAATTGATCGAGGTCGCGCCCGGCGGCTTCTTCGAAGCAGGCGATGAAGTCCTCGACCGTCGATGCGGTGCCGTCGCGGCGCTCAAAGTAAAGCTGCATGCCGCGGGCGAAGGCGTCGTCGCCGATCAGCCGCTTCAACATGCGGATGACCTCACCGCCCTTTTCGTAGACTGTGGCCGTGTAGAAATTGTCGATCTTCTGATAAGTCGACGGCCGTATCGGATGGGCGAGGGGCCCTGCGTCTTCGGCGAATTGGCGCGCCCGCAAACGCTTCACATCTTTGATGCGCTGCACAGGGCGCGATCGCTGATCGGCGGAGAATTCCTGTTCGCGAAAAACCGTAAGCCCCTCCTTCAGGCAGAGCTGAAACCAGTCCCGGCAAGTGATGCGATTGCCGGTCCAATTGTGAAAGTATTCGTGACCGACGACGGCCTCGATGGCTTCGAAATCGGCGTCGGTCGCTGTGTCGCCATCGGCGAGAATGAGCGACGAATTGAAGATGTTGAGACCCTTGTTCTCCATCGCGCCGAAATTGAAATCGCGCACGGCGACAATGTTGAAAACGTCGAGATCGTATTCGCGGCCGAAGACGTCCTCGTCCCACTTCATCGCCCGCTTCAGCGCGTCCATAGCGTAGCGCGCGCGCTCGGCGTCGCCGGGATCGACATGGATGCCGAGCTTAACCGCTCGCCCGCTCTTTGTGGTGAAGCCGTCTTCGATGGAATCGTAGCGCCCGGCCACCAGCGCGAAGAGATACGAGGGCTTAGGGTGAGGATCGATCCATACCGCGAAATGGCGCCCGCCTTCCATGTCGCCGCTTTCGGCGGGATTGCCGTTGGCCAGCAGCGTTGGATATTGGGCCTTGTCGGCCTCAATGCGCACGGCGTAGCGCGCCAACACGTCCGGCCGGTCGAGCGCATAAGTGATGGCGCGAAAGCCCTCTGCTTCGCATTGCGTGCAGAAGCGGCCACCGGACATGTAGAGGCCTTCAAGCGCTGTGTTAGCGGCCGGGTTGATGCGCGTCACGATGTCGAGGCGAAACTCCGCGGGAGGATCGTGCAGCACGAGGCTATCGGCCTCGACGCTATAACGATTGGGCGCCAGCGGCTGGCCGTCGATGGCGATGCTGTCGAGTTCGAGGCGGGCGCCGTTGAGAACGAGCGGGCTTGGGCCTTCGGCGATGCGCCGTACGTGGCTGCGCGCGGCGACCAATGTGGAATCCGGCGCCAGCGAAAACACCAGCGCGATTTCGTCGATCAGATAAGCCGGCGGCGCGTAATCGGCGAGATGGATGTTCGCTTCCGCGTCGCGCATGTTCTCAACTCCTCTGAGAAATCTCAGATGAGCCGGGATTACCCTAAAATCAATGCGCCTTATTCAGCCGCGGCGGCCGCTTCGAGCTTCGGCGTCGGATCGTGATAGATCGCCGCCAGCACCATTTCGGCCTGACGCGCCAAATCCTGCAGCGCGCGTGGCGTCTCGTGCGGGTAATCGGAGGCGAACTCGATCAGTTCGCGTGAAACTCGCATCAGACGCAACGCATTGGCGAAGATGCGCGACTGGTGCTCGATCCGTCCCGGGTCGCGGTCATATTCCGCCATTGGCACGCGCCAGCCGCCCCAATCCTTCTCATCCGTAACGACGACAGGATAAGTGCCGGGAAAGGGGTGGCGGTTGTCCCGGGCGTCAGCGCTCAACCTGTTGACCGAACGGATGATGCGCCAATTCTCGACCTCGACGAGATCGGGTTTCTCGGGTTCCTTCTCCTCACCGGCCAGTTCATGGGCCTGGAATTCGCGGCCGAGACCGACGTCATAGGTGACGCGCAGCGGTTCTTCGACGCCCTTCACCCATTGCGGATTGACGCGCTCTACCATGGCCCAGGTGGCCACGGGCTTCACGTAAACGCGTTGGCCCTTGTGAAAGACAGCTTTGGCCATCCGGCTTGCTCCGCCCAAAATAATCGGGCGGTACAGTAGCGCCGCGCGCGTTGAGGCTTCGTGAAGAGAGCTTGACGCAAAGGCGCCCTTTCGCGCTCCAGTCCGCCTGCGTTAAAGCTTGGGAAACCATAAAGTACGGCGACCAAGGGAGCCTCGCGCGTGAATTTCGATTTCTCCGACGACCAGAAAAGCCTGAAGGATCAGGCGCGCCGCTTCCTGACAGATAAGGCCGGGGCGAAATCCACCCGCCGCGTGCTCGATGATGCGGAGGTTTCATTCGATCGGAAATTGTGGCGGGGCGTCGCCGAGATGGGCTGGCTCGGCGCCGCAATCCCGGAAGAATATGGCGGGCTTGGTTTGGGCCGGCTGGAGCTATGCGTGCTCGCCGAAGAAATCGGGCGGGCAGTGGCGCCCATCCCGTTTTCATCCAGCGTTTACTTTTTCGCCGAAGCGCTGATGGCCGCCGGGAGTGACGCCCAGAAGGCGGCGCTGCTGCCGCAGGTGGCGTCGGGCGAGGCGGTCGGCTGCTTCGCCATGAGTGAAGGCCCAGGCGCGCCAAGCGCTGGCGCGCTGCAAGTCAAGTTTGACGGCGCTGCTCTCAACGGCACGAAGATTCCCGTCACCGATGGAGATAGTGCGACCCATGCGGTGGTCGTCGCCAAGGAAGCCGGCGGCGTGTCGCTGGCGCTCGTCGCGCTCGATCAGCCCGGCGTCACGCGCACGACGCTCAAGACGCTCGATCCCTCGCGCGGCCACGCCAAGCTGGAATTCAACAATGCCAAGGCGGAGCGGCTCGGACCCGCGGGCCAGGGCTGGGATCTCGCCGAGGCTGTGCTCGATCGCGCCGCCGTGCTGTTGGCGTTCGAGCAAGTCGGCGGGTCGCAGGCGTGTCTCGATATGGCGATCGACTACGCCAAAAGCCGCGTCGCCTTTTCGCGGCCGATCGGCTCTTTCCAGGCCATCAAACATAAGCTGGCGGAGATGTATGTCGCAATCGAGGTGGCGCGCTCCAACGCTTATTACGGCGCCTGGGCGCTATCGACCGATGCAGCGGAGCTGCCGTTCGCGGCGGCGGCGTCGCGCGCGGCTGCGAGCGATGCGTTTTATCTTTGCGCCAAAGAGAACATCCAGACCCATGGCGGCATGGGCTTCACCTGGGATGTCGATTGCCACCTCTTCTTCCGTCGCGCCAAATTGCTGGCGGTGCAGGCCGGCAGTCCCGCCGTCTGGAAAGAGAAGCTGGTGAGGCGGCTTGAACAACGAAACGCGGCCTGAGGATCACGATCATGGATTTCAACGATACCCCTGAGGAAGCGAAGTTTCGCGCCGAAGCGCGCGCGTTTCTGGAAGCCAATTGCGCGCCGAAGAGCGCGGAGAACGAGCGCTTGGCGCGGAAGCTTTCGCCTGTAGACTACATGAAGGCGGCCAAGGCCTATCAGCGGAAGAAAGCCGAATCCGGTTTCGCCGGCATCACCTGGGCGAAGGAGCAGGGCGGCCGCGCCCTGCCGCCGATCTACGCCGTGATCTTCAATCAGGAAGAGGCCAAGTTCGACGCGCCGTCAGCGCCATTTTCGATCGGCCTCGGCATGTGCGTGCCGACGGTGATCGCGTTCTCGGACGAGGCCACCAAGGATCGCTATGTCGGCAAGGCGCTGCGCGGCGACGAGATTTGGTGCCAGCTTTTCTCGGAACCGGGCGCAGGCTCGGATGTCGCTGCATCAAAGACCAAGGCCGTGCGCGATGGCGATGATTGGGTGATCAACGGCCAGAAGGTCTGGACCACAGGCGCGCACTTCTCCGATTTCGGCATTCTTCTCGTGCGCACTAATCCGGACGTCGAAAAGCACAAGGGCCTGACGATGTTCATCGTCGATATGAAGAGCCCGGGCGTGGAAGTGCGCCAGATTCATCAGGCCTCGGGCGGGCGCGATTTCAACGAAGTCTATTTCACCGATGTGCGTATTTCCGACAAGAACCGCCTCGGCGAACCGGGGCAAGGCTGGTCGGTTGCGTTGGTGACGCTGATGAATGAGCGCCTGGCGGTAGGCGGGTCATACGGGCCCGACTACAAGGAAATCCTGGAATTTGCGCGCGGCGTGCAATCGCCCGGCGGCGAAGGCGCGTTGATCAAGAATGAGGCGTTTCGGCAGAAGCTCGCGGATTGGATTGTGCGGGCCGAGGGCTACAAGCTGGCGAAATTCCGCACCATGACGGCGCTATCGCGCGGGCAGACGCCGGGACCAGAGAGTTCGATCGGCAAGGTGATCAACGCCAATCAGATGATGGATATCGCCAACACGGCGATCGAGGCGCAGGACCTCTACGGCATCATCAACGATCCCGATCTCGCGCCGCTCGAAGGCGCCTTCCACCAGAGTTACATGTTCGCGCCCGGCCTGCGCATCGCCGGCGGTACGGATGAGATCCTGAAGAACATCATTGCCGAGCGCGTGCTGGGCTTGCCTCAAGAGCCGCGCGCCGACAAGGGCGTCGCGTTCAAAGACCTGCCTAGCGGGCGATGATCACTCGGCCGCGATGGTCGCCGGCGTGGCGACGCGCTTGATCGCGCCTTCAAAGGTCGCCGCGGTGTCGATGCCGAGCGAGCCGTGCGTGATCTCGCCGGAGACGTTCGCACCGGCGCGCAGCAACACGTGCTGGCCTTCGATGCGGCCGCCTTCGACGACGCCGTCGATGACGATGGTTTCGGCAAAAAGATCACCGCGCACGATGCCGCCCGTGCAGACTGTAATGGCCGCGGCGCGGACATTGCCTTCGATGATGCCGTGAATGTGCAATTCGTCCTTGGTCGTCAGCGCGCCCTTGAGTTCGGTGTTCGCCGAAATCACGGTCGGCGGCGGACGTGACGCGCCTGTCTCGACCATAGCCGCGCCGGCGCCGGTGGACTTGCCCGTAGCCGCGCGTAGCAACGTCACCGATTGAGCCGCCGTGCGGCGGACATTTTGTACCGCGCCACTAAAGTCGCGCCCGGATGTTTCAGACATAGCCGCTTTTCCCCACTGCCGTGTGCCCGGCCAAGAAGTGCAAAGCGCGCGCCGCGCGGTAAACCGGCAATGTCGATTTGGTAAGATGCTGAGGCGGGCCGTTGGCGCCGCCGTTCGCGGGAGCTATGGCCAATGAAGGTCAAAGCCGCGGGGGTGCATCATGTGGTTTGTCGACAAGCTCGGGCCGGCGCCGAAGGATGGCGCGCGAGCCAATGGCGCGCCGCCGCAGGCGCGTCAGGCGCCCGCGCCTGCCGCCGCGCCGCGCGCGCAGGCTGGTCAGACGGCGCCGCCGCCCCGGACGGCAGCGCCGCCGCCTCGGACGGCAGCGCCTCCGCCGCCGCCTGAGCCTGACCCCAAAAAGAAAAAGAAGGGGTGGTTCTAGCCAGCCTGGGTTGCGTCCGCGCAAGCGCGTGGACGGTGGCGCTCAAACCGTGCATGTAATGGTGATGTCGCTAGCGTGCGGGCGGCGGGAAAAAGCACGCATGAAGGTTATTTGCGCCGCGCTCTCTGCAGCCCTATTGTGCGCCGCCTGCGCGCATTCGGATTCAACGGCGCCGGACCGGCGCGTGCGCTTCGACGCCGCGTACCAGGCCGCGCACCGCGATCGCATCGAGATCGTCGTTCCTGAAGTCTACGAGATGGTGAACGTCGCCATGGCGCTGACGCCCGCCGTGCAAGCGCAGCCCGGCCGCGTGCCGGAGACGCCGTATCGCGAACGCGTTCTCTCGTATTTCGCGCCGGTGGGCGATCATCCGTTGGTGACTGCGATCAGCACGCGATTAGAAACGGCGCCCATTCTCGGCTACATCGCCTTCAAGCTTGATGCTTATGCGTTCGAGTTTGACGCGTCTGGGCAGATCGTCCGAAGCCTCGTCTACGATCGCATTTCGGATGACCCCGAAAATTCATTGCTGGCCTTGATGCCGCAGCTTCAGTCCTTTGCGGAGCAATCGAATTTTCGCGCCTTCTATGCGGAGAATGGCAGCCATTATCAGGAGCAGATCGCGTTCTTCGAAGAAACCCTCAACGCGCCCGGCATGCTGGCTTGGCTACGCGCAGAGTTTCCCGGCGTGAGGAGCTACGACAGCATCAAAGTGGTTCTGTCGCCGCTTGCGGGCAACATCCAGAACCAGGTGGCGTTCGAGGACGCGGGCTTCCGTGAGATGCAGGCCCACGTCAATTTTCCATACCGAACGCTCCCCGACTTGTCGGAATCGGGAAACACGGTGTGGCGCGGCACGCAGCTGTTTGGCGAGCTTAATCACGGTTTCATTAACCCGGCGGCCGAGCCGTACGCCGGTCAGATCGCGGCGGCGATCAGCGATCGTGCGGATTGGACGACGGAGGCCAACGCCGATGCTTATCCCGACGATCAAGCTGTCTTTAATGAGTACATGAATTTCGCGTTGATTTCGCTTTATCACGATGCGCGCATGAGCGCGGAGGACGCCGTGATCGCCGCGGGGCGCATTGACTATGTCATGGAGCAGCGTGGGTTCACGCGCTTTGCCGGCTTCAACGCGATGCTCCGCCGGCTGTATCGGGAACGGCGGCCTGCAGAAACGGTGGCCGATTTCTATCCGCGGATCGTTGCCTGGGTAGAGACGCAATAATTCAGGCGATGGCGTCGAACAGGGTTTGCTCTTCGGCGCGCCAGCCCTCGATTTCCAGCAGCTTGAGCTTGGTGGCGATGCCGCCGTTGGCGGAGAAACCGACAAGACGATGGTTCGCGCCGACGACGCGGTGGCAGGGCACGACGATGGCGAAAGGATTGCGCCCCAATGCTTGGCCGACGGCGCGCGCAGCGCTTGCATCGCCGATGGCGCGGGCGATTTCGCCGTACGTGCGCGTCATGCCTGGCGGAATGGCGCGTGTGGTTTCATAGACCCGCGCGTTGAAGGCCGGAACGCGGCTCATGTCGAGCGTGATGGTGCGCAGCGCTTTGCGTTCGCCGCGCAGCAGCGCCTGAATGTCCTCAATGGCGCGCGCGACATGTTTCGAGGGTTCGATCTCGTCGGCGGCGGGGCAGTGCCGAAGCAGGCGCGTGCGGGTGGCCTCGGTGCTTTTTTCGGGGAGTTGGACGCCGATCACGCCGCGCGATCCCCAGGCCAGGCCGCAGCGGCCGATCGCGGTGTCGAATAGGGCGTAGGCGAACATCAGGCCGCTCCGAAATTCATTGCGCTTCCGCCTTGCCGAAGGCGACTCGGGGGTATAGAACATACAGTGAACATGCGCATGGGTCCAGCCTCCGATTTTGCCTTGGCCGTCGCTGGCGGCGGCGCTGCCTCTTCATGGAAGGAGGGGGTGGATCGAGGCAATTTCAATGACTTGCTTGCCTTCATGAGGGCCCAACCGCTGCACGAAATTTGTCCAGGCGAGCCTGGCGCTTTCCCTGCCGCGCTCGGATTCGCCCTTGCGCTCGCGTCCAGTTGGACAGGCGCTGCGGGCGTTTTCTGGGCGGCTGAGGAGGCCGTGCTGGCCGAAGATGGCGCGCCCTATCCGCCGGGGCTCGCCCAATTCGGACTCGATCCCGCAAAGCTCATGCTGATCCGCGCCGCCAAGCGCGAAGACGCGCTATGGGCCGCCGAGCAAGCTTTATCCGCCCCTGGCGCGGTGGCGCTCTGTTCGCTTGGCGCGTGCGGGCGCCCGCTGGATCTGAAGGCGACGCGCCGGCTCTTGCTCTTCGCCGAGCGGCATCGCTCGCATTGCCTGCTTGTGCGCACCCAAGGCGAAGCGAGCGCAGCGTGGACGCGTTGGCGCATTCGTCCCGGGCCGAGCGCCGCCGCAGCGCGCGAACTGGGGCGGCCTGCTTTTCACGCTGAACTCGTCCGCAATCGCGCCGGCGCTGCGGGGCGCAGCTTCATCCTCGAATGGAACGCTCATGCATGCGGGTTCGATCAGCAGACAACGCTGGCTGGCGCTCTTCCTGCCGCGGCTCTCGACGGATCGTCTGATCCGGTCCGGGCGCGCGCCTGAAGGCCGCCCGCTCGCCGTCTACGCCAAGGATGTCAGCGCCTTCCTGTTGACTGGCGTGGATGCGCGCGCGTCCTCTCTTGGCTTAAGGTTGGCGATGTCGCTCGCCGATGCGCGCGCGATCCGCCCGGATCTTGCCGCGATCGAAGCCGAGCCGCATGAAGACGCGCGCGCACTTGATCATATCGCCGCTTGGTGTGAGCGCTTCACGCCGATCGTGGTGTTGGCGCCGCCGGACGGCCTTTACCTCGACATCAGCGGCTGCGCGCATCTGTTCGGCGGCGAAGAGGCGCTCAGACGCCAGATCGTGACACGGCTGCACGCTCAGGGTTTCGGCTCACGCGCCGCCATTGCCCCAACGCCCGGTGCAGCATGGGCGCTGTCGCGATTTGGCGATGGGAAGAGTGAGGATATCGCGCCTTTGCCAATCGAAGCTTTGCGGCTGGAGGAGGCATCAGCCACGCTCTTGCGGCGTTTAGGCTTAAAGACCATCGGTCAGCTCTACGTCGCGCCTCGTTCGGCATTCACCGCACGCGCGGGCGAAGAAGCGATGCGGCGGCTTGATCAGGCGCTGGGCAGGGCGCCCGAGGCGTTGACCCCGCGGCGTCCGCCCCCGCCCGTGTTCGCCTTGCGCCGGTTTCTTGAGCCGCTTTTCACGCTCGATGCAATTCTCGTCGCAACACGCGATCTGTGCGCCGACGCCATCGCCAAGCTCGATCTGAATGGCGCCGGGGCGCGGCGAGCGGCGTTGCATCTCTTCGGCGTCGATGGCTGCGACCGGATGATCGAGATCGGGGCCAGCCGCCCAGAGCGCGATGAAAACATCCTGCTTCGTCTCTTTCGAGAGAAGCTCAGCCTTATTGGCGAGCAATTGGATGTGGAATTCGGCATCGAGGCGGCGCGGCTCGATGTCATCCACGCCGAGCGCCGCACTGAACATGTGCGCGCGCTGGTTTCAGCCGATGAAGCGGCCGCCAACGCCGAGAAAATAAACGCCGTCGTCGATGTGCTGAGCGCACGCCTGGGCACGGGGCGCGTCATGCGGCCGAACCTCCGCGCCGAGCATGCGCCGGAAAAAGCCGGCGCATGGCGTGCGGCGCTGCGCAACGCGAACCACGCTGTGGCTGCGACGCCGCCTCTGGATGGCGTGCAACGCCGGCCGCTGACAGTGTTTGCCCGGCCGCAGCCGATTGACGTGATCGCGTCCGTTCCCGATGGGCCGCCGATCCGTTTCCGCTGGCGCAAGGTGTTGCGCGAAGTGGTGCGTGCTGAGGGGCCAGAGCGGATTTCCGGAGATTGGCTCGGCGGCGAGGCGGGACGCGATTATTACCGCGTCGAGGATAAGGATGCGCGGCGCTATTGGCTCTACCGCGAAGGCATGTTCGGCGATGGCGTTCCGCCACGCTGGTACGTGCATGGGCTATTCGCATGAGTTTCGCGGAACTCTGCGTCACCACCAATTTCTCCTTCCTGCGTTCTGGGTCGCACCCGGAGGAATTGGTGGAGCAGGCGAAGGCGCTTGGGCTGGCCGCCATTGGCGTCGCTGACAGAAACACGCTGGCCGGCGTGGTGCGGGCGCATGTCAAAGCGAAGGAGGAGGGACTGCGCCTCATTGTCGGGGCGCGCTTGGCTTTTCGGGACGGAACGCCCGACATCGTCGCTTATCCGCGTGATCGCGCCGGTTACGCGCAGCTCACGCGCTTGCTCACGACAGGCAATCGGCGTGCGCCGAAAGGCGAATGCTGGCTCGATTTCGAAGATATGGCGGCGCATGCGTCCGGCCTGTGCTGCATCCTCATTCCGCCTGACGCTGCGCACGTGGACGAGGAGCAAGCGCGCCTGGTTTCGGGGCCATTGTCGGCGTTGCGCAGTTTGTGTGGCGAAGCGTGGCTAGCGGCGCCGGTCCGGTTCGACGGCGAGGACCGGCGCCGGTTGCGCGTGCTTAAAGCGCTGGCGCTTGAGGTGGGGGCGCGCCTGCTGGCGACAACCGAACCGCTCATGCACCACCCGGACCGGCGCCCGTTGCTCGATGTCGTCACCTGCATTCGCGAAAAGCGGCGCTTGAGCGACGCTGGGCTTTTGCTGGCGAAGAATGCCGAGCGCCATCTGAAACCGCCGCAGGAGATGCGCCGGCTTTATGCCGATGCGCCGGAAGCTGTCGCCGAGAGCCTGCGTTTCATCGAGGGTGTGCGCTTTTCGATGGACGATCTCTGCTACGAATATCCGGAGGAAACCGCCGAGGGTTTTTCCGATCCGCAAGAAGCGCTTGAGTCGCTGTCCTGGGCCGGTCTGAAACGCCGCTATCCGAACGGCGCGCCAGCTGCGGTCGAGCAGACGCTGCGCCGCGAACTCGATATCGTGGCGCGGCTTAAATACGCGCCGTATTTCCTCACCGTCGCCGATATCGTCCGCTTCGCCAGGTCTGGCCAGGATCGAGACGGCAATCCGATCGACAAGATACTCTGCCAGGGGCGGGGCTCCGCGGCGAATTCCACGATTTGCTATGCGCTCGGCGTCACCGAAGTGAACCCGGATGGCGGTCATCTGGTGTTCGAGCGCTTCGTCTCCGAAGAGCGCGGCGAGCCGCCCGATATCGACATCGATTTCGAGCATGAACGCCGCGAGGAGGTGATCCAGTATATTTACAAGAAATATGGCCGTGACCGCGCCGGATTATCCGCCGTCGTCATCTGCTACCGCGGTCGCAGCGCCATTCGCGAGGTGGCCAAGACGTTCGGCTTCTCGGAGGACCGCATCTCTGCCTTGGCGAAGACGCTGCATTGGTGGTCAGACGGCGTTCGCCGTGAGGATTTGCGCATGCAAGGGCTGGATGTCGACGATCCGAACCTGCAGCAATGCGTAACGCTCGCCAACGAATTGCACGGCTTCCCGCGTCACCTTTCTCAGCATGTCGGCGGTTTTGTCATCACCCGCGAAAAATTGCACGACGTGGTGCCGATCCAGAACGCCGCGATGGAGGATCGTACGGTCATTGAATGGAACAAGGACGATCTCGAAGCTCTGAAGATTCTCAAAGTCGATGTGTTGGGCCTGGGCATGCTCAGTTGCCTCAAGAAAGCGTTCGACCTTATGGCGCGGCATTATCCCGACGTTGAACGCCCGCGCGACCTTTCCTTCTTTTCCGATCCCAACGATCCGCGCGTTTACGCCATGCTGCATCGGGCCGATTCCATCGGCGTGTTCCAGGTCGAAAGCCGGGCGCAGATGTCGATGCTGCCGCGGCTGAAGCCGAAGACGTTCTACGATCTCGTCATCGAAGTGGCGATCGTGCGCCCCGGGCCGATCCAAGGCGGCATGGTGCATCCCTATCTCAAGCGCCGGCAAGGGTTGGAGAAGGTCGCCTATCCGTCGAAGGAATTGGAAGTCGTTCTGGAGCGGACGCTTGGCGTGCCGCTGTTCCAGGAGCAGGCGATGCAGATCGCCATCGTCGCGGCTGGCTTCAGCGCTTCGGAGGCGGATAAGCTTCGCCGCGCGATGGCGACGTTCAAGCGCGTCGGCACAATCGGCGCGCTCAAACAAAAATTCATCGAAGGCATGGTGGAGCGCGGCTATGCGCGCGCTTTTGCCGAAGCTTCGTTCGCGCAAATCGAGGGTTTCGGCGAATATGGCTTTCCGGAAAGCCACGCGGCGAGCTTCGCCATTCTGGTCTACGCGTCGTGCTGGCTCAAATGCCATTACCCTGACGTGTTCGCCGCTGCATTGCTCAACGCACAGCCAATGGGCTTTTACGCACCGGCGCAAATTGTGCGCGACGTCGCCGATCACGGCGTCGAGGTGCGTCCCGTCGACGTCAATCTTTCTTGCTGGGACAACGGCCTTGAACCTGGGCCGGACGCGGCTCACCGCGTTCATGCGCGTCATGCCGACATGAGCGATGATATCAGGAGCGTCCACGCAATGCGATTGGGCTTCCGCCAGGCCAAGGGGCTGAAGCAGGAAGAGATGGACGTGCTCACGTCGAAGCGGAACGTCGGCTATGATTCCGTTCGTGATCTTTGGTTGCGCAGCGGCTTGCCCGCTTCGACCATCGAGCGCTTGGCCGACATTGATGCTTTCCGCTCTCTTGGCTTGGATCGGCGCGACGCGCTTTGGGCTGCACGAGGGTTGAACCGCGTCGGCGGCCAGGAAGATTTGCCGTTGTTTGCGCGCGCGCACGATCCAACGCGCGAGCCCGATTTCGATTTGCCGCCAATGCCGCTTGGCGAACACGTCGTGGAGGATTACCGCACGCTCGGCCTGTCGCTAAAAACTCACCCAACCGCGCTGCTTCGCACCGAGCTCTCCGCGCAGCGGGCGATCAAAGCAGAGACGCTCGCCCAATTTCGCAACGGCGCGCGGACACGCGTCGCGGGTTTGGTGCTGGTGCGCCAGCGGCCGGGCACGGCGTCAGGTGTCATCTTCATGACGTTGGAAGACGAGACCGGCATCGCCAATGTCGTCGTATGGCCGAAAATGTTCGAGCGTTTCCGCACCGAAGTGCTGGCGGGGCGTCTGGTTGCGGTGGATGGCCCTGTGCAAAGCGAGAGCGGCGTCATTCACGTCATTGCCGAGCACATCCATGATTGGACGCCAATGCTGGGCGCGCTTTCGGCGGCCGGCCCGGAGATCGATTCCTCAACCCCCACTGACGAACCGCGCAAAGGCGGGCCCGGCGGGTCGTGGCGGGGCGACGCCGCGCGCCATCCTCGCAATATCCGCATCAATCTTCGCGTGGAGAAGGCCGCTGACGTCATGCCAAAGGGGCGGAATTTTCACTAGCGCTTGGGCGGCGCAGGCCTAGTCTGTCTTCTGAGGAGCGATCATGCAAAACAAACGCGTCGTCATCACCGGCGGCTTCGGCGTGCTGGGCCGCGCGGCGGCGGCCGTCGCCAAGGAACAAGGCGCGCACGTTTCGCTCATCGATTTCGCCGATCCTCCGAACGATCCGCCGCCGCATGACGTCGTCGTCGCGAATATCGATCTCACCCGCTTTGAGGATGCTCAGCGCGCGATCGAGGCGGTTCGCGAGCAAGCGGGCAGCATCGATGCGCTGCTCAACATCGCCGGCGGCTTCGCCTGGCGCCCAATCGCCGAGGGCGATACTGAAGTTTGGGAGCGGATGTACGGCTTGAACGTCAAAACCGCGCTGCACGCTGCCAAAGCCGCGCTTCCGCATTTGATCGAAAGCGGCGGCGCCATCGTCAATGTCGGCTCAGCCGCCGCCGCACTCGTTCAGGCGGCGCAAGGCATGGGCGCGTACACCGCGGCGAAGGCCGGCGTCCATAAGCTGACGGAAAGCCTCGCCGAAGAGCTCAAAGGTCGCGTACGCGTGAACGCGGTGCTGCCGTCGGTGCTCGATACGCCGCAGAACCGGCGCGACATGCCCCAAGTGGATCCGAGCCTTTGGGTGGCGCCCTCGGATCTCGCGCGCGTAATGCTCTTCCTCGCTTCGGACGCTGCGCGCGCTGTGACGGGCGCGCTGCTGCCGGTGACCGGGCGAACCTGAGGCCTATTGCGTGTTGACCTTGAGGTAGGCGATCACGTCCGCTCGCTGCTGCACATTGCGGATGCCCGCGAACGCCATCGTCGTGCCGGGCAGATAGCGGCGAGGATTCTCAAGATAATCGAACAGCGCCTGCTCCGTCCACGTGACGTCCGCGTTGCGATTGGCGTCGGAGAAGCGGAAGCCCTCCGCCGCGCCGGATCGGCGCCCAATCAGGCCGTGCAGGGAGGGGCCGGTGCGATTTACGCCCGCCTCAAGCGCGTGGCAGGTGCGGCACTGGGCAAACACGCGCTGCCCTCGCGCCGTATCGCCTGATAAGGCGGCGCCCTCAGAATCAACAATCTCAAGCGTCAGCGTCTCGCCTTCGGGCGCCGCCGCCGCAGGCGCGGTGGCCTGCGCGGGGGCGTCGACTTTTTCCGCGGGCGGCGAAGGCGAGCATGCAGCGGCGGCGAGCGCCGCGCCGAGAAAAATTACGCTGAGAGTTGCGCGCACGAATTGCACTCCTACAACGCTAAGGGATTGGGCTAAGCCCCACACGCGCGGCCCATTCTTGTCAACCAACAACAGGATTTCGCCGGGCGTCAGAATGCCGCGTGGGTAGGCGCCCACATTAACCGCGCCGTTTGCATTTGCGCGCGCGCTCACATTAGATCGTCTGCCGCGACGACGAGCGGCGGATGAGCCATGCCCAATTATCGAAACGCCGAGATCGTCTTAACGTTATCGTGCCCCGATCGCATGGGCATCGTCGCGCGTGTCGCGACGTTCCTCGTCGAACGCGACAGCTTCATCATCGACTCGCAGCAATTTTCCGATCCCGATGCGAAGCGCTTCTTCATGCGCGTCGCTTTTCGCGCCGGCGGTCCGCGTTTCGACCCAGTGAGGTTGGAGCAGGAATTCACCGGGCTGGCCGAAGAATTCCGGATGGACTGGCGCTTAAGCCATATGAACAAGCGTACGCGGGTGCTGATCGCGGTCTCGAAATACGGCCATTGCCTGAACGATTTGCTGCATCGCTGGCGCATCGGGGCCTTAGCCATCGACATCCCGGTCGTGTTCTCGAACCATGACGACATGCGCTCTTTAACCGAGTGGCATGGCATCCCATTCGTTTGGGTCGGACAGGAGGCGGGCAAGGCGGCCCAAGAGGCGCGCCTGCGCGCGCTGATGGAAGAACACAAGATCGATCTAGTCGTGCTTGCACGCTACATGCAGATCCTGTCGCCGGAATTGTGCGCCGACCTTGCCGGGCGCTGCATCAACATCCATCACTCGTTTCTGCCGAGCTTCAAGGGCGCAGGCCCCTACAAGCAAGCGCATGCGCGCGGCGTAAAGCTGATCGGCGCCACGGCGCACTTCGTCACGACCGACCTCGACGAAGGCCCAATCATCGAGCAAGCCGTGGAGCGGGTGGACCACGGCCATAGCGTGGCCCGGCTGACGGCGATCGGACGCGACATTGAATCGGCGGTGCTAGCGCGGGCCGTTTCGTGGACAGCCGAGCATCGCATTCTGCTCAGCGGCGATCGCACCATCGTCTTCCGCTAGGGCGCGAACCCGGCGTCTTGATGGTAGAGCTGCGCCTGTTCGCGCAGCCAGGCGATGAAGGCGCGCGCGCCGGGTGAGCGCGCGCGCCCGGGCGGATGTGCGATCCAATAGGCAAACTCGATCGGCGTAGAGCTGGCGAAAGGCGCAGCCAGACGCCCCGATTCCAAATCGGCTTGCGCTAAGGCGCGTTTGGCGAGCGCTACGCCGGCGCCGCTCGCCGCGGCCTCGATCGCCAGCGCGGATTGATTAAAGCGGACACCGCGATCCGGATCGACACCCTTGACGTTCGCCGCCTTGAGCCACATCGCCCAATCCGGACAACTGGGATCGTTGGCGCTGGAATCGTCGTGCAGTAGCGCAAAGCGCGCCAAGTCGTCGGGCCCGTTGATGCGCGCTGCGACCGGTGGTGCGCAGACCGGCGTCACTTCCTCCCGCATCAAGAGTGTCGCGTCGATGCCGGGCCATTTGCCCGCGCCAAACCGGACCGCGATGTCCACGCCTTCCGCTTCGAAATTCGCCAGGCCCATGGAGACGTGGATTTGCACGTCGATATCAGGATGGCGGCTGGCGAAGGCTGATAGCCGCGGCGCCAGCCATTTCTGGCCGAAGCTCGGCGCGACCGAAACCGTCAGCCGTCCGCCGCGCTCGGGCGCGGCCATGTGCCGGGTCGCCTCCGCCAAGCGGTCGAAACCCTCGCTGAGCGCCGGCAATGCCGCCGCCGCCGCGTCGGTCAGCCCCAAGCCCCGCGGCGCGCGGCGCAGAAGGGCGCGGCCAAAATAGCCCTCAAGCGCCTTCACGCTCTGGCTCACCGCGCCCGGCGTGACGCCCAATTCTTCGGCTGCCGCGGCGACGGATCCGAGGCGGGCGACGGCCTCGAAGGCGCGCAAGGCGTTGAGCGGCGGCAATCGTCTGACCATGCAGTGTTGATCTGGGGAGCCAAGCGCCGCCGCGATAGTGTTCGCGCGTCAGGCGTGACGGCTTGGAGGCCGCGTGTGGCGCGTTAGCCATATAGCTCCGCTAAACCAGAGCGGCGATTTTATCGCTTTTCAGGGCTGAGCCATGTCTCAATTCTCCGCCTCCTTTGTGTTGGGGGCCATGTCCATGATCGTTTCAAGAACCGGCGCGCTTATGCTCAGCGGCGCCGCGCTCGCCTTGGCTGCGGGGGCGCCGCCAGCCGCGGCCCAGATCGGCGATGACGAAGAGATCATCGTCGTTGGCAGCCGCGCACCCGGCCGCACGGTGACCACATCGCCGGTCCCAGTCGATGTGGTCGGGAACGACGACCTTGAGCGTGCGGGCGCGCTCGGCGGCGAATTGGGCGCGGCCTTGCAGACGGTGTCGCCCTCGTTCAATTTCCAACGCCAGTCCAATTCCGGCGCCGCCGACATCGTTCGCGCGGCCCAGTTGCGCGGCCTCTCGCCGGACCAGGTGCTGGTGCTGGTCAATGGGCGCCGCCGGCACACCACATCGGTGGTCAACATCGAATCGAAGGTTGGCCGCGGCACCACGCCGGTGGATTTCAATTCCATTCCGATGAACGCGATCTCGCGCGTGGAGATTCTGCGCGACGGCGCTGGCGCTCAATACGGCTCCGACGCAATCGCCGGCGTCATCAATGTGATTTTGGACGACGCGCCCGATGGCGGCGAGTTCAGCCTGTCTTACGGGACGCACATAACCGACTTCACCTATCCGGTGTTCTCAGCGCCGTTCACGGAGAGCGGCGAGCGCACCGATAGCCTGACCGACGGCGAGACTTACGTGGTGGCTCTTGAGGGCGCGCTGCCGCTTGGGGCCAACGGCTTTGTGCGCATCGGCGGCGAATATCGCGATCGCCAACAAACCGAGCGGGGCGGGGCCGAGGGCGGCGCGTTCTTCATCTTCCCAACGCCGATTGGCGATGGATCAGCCAACGAAGCTTTGCTGAACCAGCGCCTTTACCGTCCAGGCGACGGCGCCAGCACAGATTTGAATCTCTGGGCCAACGCCGAATATCAGCTCGGCGCCGTTGACCTGTACGCCTTCTCGCTTTTCAGCGAGCGTGAGGCGCAGGGTGCGACGTTCTTCCGGTATCCGGACGACACCCGCAACGCGCCGAGCATCTACCCGAATGGCTTCCGTCCGGTGTCGCAAGGCGACAACCAGGATGTGTCGCTGACAGCGGGCGCACGCGGCGAGGCGGCGGGGTGGGGCTACGATCTCTCCGCTACGTACGGCCGCAATCAGTTCGATTATGGCGTCAGCAACTCGCTCAACGCCTCATTCGGTGCAGCGAGCCCAACAACTTTCCATCTCGCCAGCTACGAGTTCGACCAATTCACGCTGAACGCCGACTTCACGCGCGACTTCAACCTCGCGCCAGCCTTGCCCGCAAACTTCGCGTGGGGCGTCGAGTATCGCTCGGAGAATTTCGAGACCTCCCCAGGCGATCCGGAATCGTATCTGCAAGGACCGGTCGCGGGTGCGCCGGTTGGCGCGCAGGCCGGACCGGGTCTTGCGCCGGAGGACACAGCCGACACCGATCGCGATGTGATCGGCGTCTATGGCGAGGTCTCCGCCAATGTGACGTCGAGGCTGTTGCTCGACGCCGGCGTCCGGTTCGAGGATTATTCCGATTTCGGCGACGCGCTGCTGGGCAAAATCGCCGGGCGCTACGAACTAAGCACAGCACTCGCCTTGCGCGGCTCGATTTCAAATTCATTCCGCGCGCCGTCGCTCTCGCAGATCGACTTTGCCTTCGCTTCAACCTCGTTTGGCGATGGCGGTGTGCTGCAGACCGTGCGCACCTTGCGCAACTCAAGCCCGATCGCCCGCGCTCTGGGCGCGCGCGATCTGGAGCCGGAGACGAGCGTCAACTACACGCTCGGTTTCGTCGCCGAGCTTGGTGACAATTTGACCGTCACGGTGGATGCTTTCCGGATCGAGATCGACGACCGCATCGCGCTCTCCGAGCGGATCGAGGGCGGCACGCTGGAAGACTTTATCTTCGACAATTTCGGCGTCGCCAACGTAGCGGCGGTGAATTTCTTCACCAATGCCGTCGATACGCGGACGGAAGGCGTGGATGTCGTCGCGGTGTACGAGCGTCCGGTCGCCGGCGGCGATCTGGCGCTCACAGCCGCCTACAATTCCTCGAACACCACCATTGAATCGGTGCGGCCCGACCCAGTGGACCTGGCCTCGCTCGGCGTCAGCGGCACGTTGTTCGGCGTTGAAGAGCGCAACACGCTGCTGGACTCAGCGCCCAGCGAGAAGGTCAGCTTCACCGCCGATTGGCAGGGCGAGCGCCTTTCGCTGCTTGGGCGCGTGATCCGCTATGGCTCGACGCGGCGTGTGTTCAATTTCGGCGGCGGGTTCGTGCCGGAGCAGACCTACGGGCCTGAGACCCAACTCGATCTTGAAGCCGGCTGGCGCTTCAACGAGCGGCTGAGCCTCGCCATCGGCGGCGCCAACGTGCTCGATGAATATCCCGACCGCTCGAACGATGACATCTTCACGGGCGGCGTCTTCCCGTATGACGTCATTTCGCCGATCGGTTTCAATGGGGCCTATTATTACGCCCGGCTGAACTATAGCTTCTGAGCGCGCGAGCGCGCGGGAGCTGAACAGCAAGACGTATGACGACGGAGATTGCTGGCCAGCCCCGCCGCCATGCCAGCGCGGCTTATGTCGCTATGCTGGCGGTGGCGATGGTGGTCGGCGCCGGCATATTTCGTTCGCCCGCACTTGTCGCTGAAGCTTCAGGAGCGCCGCTCTGGCTTTTCGCGGCGTGGCTTGTCGCCGGCGCCATCACGCTGGTGGGCGCGCTCTGCTATGCTGAATTAGCCACAGCCTTTCCTCACCCCGGCGGCGACTATCATTTTCTGCGCATCGCTTATGGAAAGACCTGGTCGTTTCTGTTCGCCTGGGGCCGCTTCACCGTCATCAACAGCGGTTCGATCGCGCTGCTTGGCTACGTCTTGGGCGATTATTTGAACGTGGTGCTTCCGCTCGGTCCCGCGGGCGGACCCATTTACGCCGCTGCGTCCGTCATCATCCTCACGGCCTTCAATCTGCGTGGCGTCGGCAAAGGCCATGATGCCGCTGACTATGGCCTGACCGGATTGGAGGTCGTTGGCCTGTTGGTGATGGCGGCCGCCGCTTTTGCACTGATCCTGCAAGGCGTGCCGCCAGTGGAGGAAATTGACCTGTCGGCGACCGCGCCGCCGCCGCAGAGCTTCGGTTACGCGCTGGTCTACGCTTTGCTCGCGTACGGAGGCTGGAGCGAAGTCGCGACGCTCTCGGCGGAGGTTCGCGATCCACGCCGCGGCATGGTGCGTGCGCTCGTAGGTGCGGTCAGCCTTATCACCGGCCTCTACCTGCTGGTGAATTGGGCCTTCTGGTATGGCCTAGGCACGGACGGGCTTGCAGCTTCAGCAACGCCTGCAGCCGATCTGATCGAGAAAGCATTCGGACGTTTGGCGGCGGTGATCACCGCATTGGCCATCGCTTTTGCCGTGATCACGTCAATCAATGCCACGATCGTTGTCGGCGCGCGCACCACCTACGCCTGCGCCGCCGATTGGCCGGCGCTGCGCGCGATCGGCCGCTGGGACGACGCGCGACAAATTCCGGCCGCCGCGATCTGGGCACAAGGCGCAATCTCACTCGCCCTTGTGGTGTTCGCGGCCTTCTATCGTGGTTTCGGCACGCTCGTCGATTACACGGCTCCGGTCTATTGGCTCTTCCTGGCGATGAGCGGCTTTGCCGTCATCGTTATGCGCGTGCGCTCGCCAGACGTGAATCGGCCCTACAAAACGCCGCTTTTTCCTGTACTGCCGATCGCATTCGCGCTGTCGAGTCTCGCCATGCTGGCGTCCGCTATGAGCTACGTCACGTCGGAAACCGGTGCCGGCGCGCTCGTCAGCGTAGCCGTCTTCACGACGGGGTTGGTCGCGCTCTTCTTCGTGCGTCGATCGAGCGCGCAGACTAGGGTGAAACCATAGCGGCGAGCGACCGCGCCTCTAGGATCTCTATCCAGTAGCCGTCGGGGTCACGGATGAAGGCAAGGCCCTTCATCCGCCCCTCTTCGGGGCGCTTAACGAACGTGACGCCAAGCTGCTCGAAGCGCGCGCAAGCAGCCACTACGTCCGGAACCGAAACGCCGATATGGCCAAAGCCCCGCGGCTCGGTGTTGCCACTATGATGCGAAAAATCTGGATCGCTCTCCGTCCCCCAATTGTGCGTCAATTCCAGCATGGCTTTTTGGGCGAAAGCGTAGGCTGTGCGTTCCGTCGCATCGGCTGGCAACGGCGCATCGCCCTCACGCACGTACCCCATGAAGTAGAGCGAAAATTTCATCTCCGGAAAATCGAGCCGCCGCACCAGAATCATGCCGAGCACGTCATGATAGAAGGGCAGAGACACCGCTGGGTCCTTAATCCGGAGCATGGTCTGATTGAACACATAAGCGCGTGTCTCCGGTGCTGTGTCGGTGTTCCCTTCGCTGACTGACATGATGGTGCTCCGCGTGCTGGCCTTGACATGGAGTGTATCATCGATCGTGCGCAGGTCGGCGGTGCGCGCGCAAGCCGAACCGCCGCGACGCGGTTGTGAAGCATTGGACGCGGCGATGACTTGCGCTATGCGAGCGCTCCAGCCGTGATGAACAAGAGCTCTTCGCCCAGCCGCCGCTTCTCAGTCGCTCCAATGATGGATTGGACCGACCGGCACTGCCGGGCGTTTCATCGTCAGCTCACGGCGCGCGCGCTGCTCTACACGGAGATGGTCACAGCCGACGCGGTGATCCATGGCGATCGCGTGCGTCTGCTTGGTTTCGATGAGCGAGAGCACCCGGTGGCCCTGCAATTGGGCGGCAGCGCCGCCGACAAGCTCGCCCAGGCGGCGCGGATCGGCGCCGATCTCGGCTATGACGAGATCAATCTCAATGTTGGCTGCCCCTCGGATCGGGTGCAATCCGGCCGTTTTGGCGCCTGCCTGATGCGCGAGCCAAATCTGGTGGGCGCGCTTTGGAGCGCAATGCAGGAAGCGGCGGGCGCGACGCCGGTGACGATCAAATCGCGCATCGGCGTTGACGAGCAGGAACCTAAAGATGCGCTGTTCGCTTTCGTTGACGTTGTGGCGCAGGCTGGTTGTTCAACCTTTATCGTCCACGCGCGCAAGGCCTGGCTCGACGGCGTGTCGCCGAAAGAGAACCGCGAACTCCCGCCGCTCGACTACGCGCTCGTTCACGCGCTCAAGTACGCCCGCCCCGACCTGCACATCGTACTCAATGGCGGCTTGCGCGACGTGCGCCACGCCCTCGACGAATCCTCCGGTCTTGACGGCGTTATGCTGGGCCGCGCCGCCTACCAAACGCCGGCGTCGCTGCTCGACGTCGATCCGTTGGTGTTCGCGACGCAATCGCCGAGCGCCAGCCGCATCGATGCCGTGGAGCGACATCTGCTCTATATCGAAGCGCGCCTGCGCGAGGGAACGCCGCTGCACGCCATGACCCGCCATATGCTCGGCCTTTTCCACGCTCAGCCGGGCGGCCGCTTATGGCGTCGCGTTCTTTCCGAGCAGGGCGTGAAGCCCGGGGCAGGGATCAGCGTCGTTCGCGCGGCGCTGGCGGAAGTTATGCGCCCACGCGCGCGCGCTGCATGAGCGCCGACATCGCGCTCTTCATTGTCTGGCTTGCCGCGGCGGGCTTGTTTGCTGGTTTTGTTGGCGGGCTATTCGGCGTGGGCGGCGGTGTCGTCATCGTTCCTGCGCTCTATTTCGTCCTCAGCATTCTCGAGGTCGATGAGAGCGTGCGCATGCACGTCGCCGTCGGGACGTCCTTGTCGACGATCATTGCGACGTCTTGGCGCTCGCTGGCGACGCACGCGAAGGCGGGCGCGGTGGATCTCGAAATCTTGAAGACTTGGACGCCGTACATCGCGCTTGGCGCAGTGCTCGGCGGCGCGCTCGCCGGCTTCGCCGACAATCAAACCCTGCTCGTTGTGTTCGGCGCAGGCCTCTTGCTCGTGGCGCTTCAACTGGGCCTGGGCAATCCGTCCTGGCGGCTGGCGAGCGACATGCCGCGCGGCGCTGCGCGCGCGGCGCTCGGCGGCGGCATCGGCCTTCTATCGGCGATGATGGGCATTGGCGGAGGCGCCTTTGGCGCGACGCTGATGAGCCTGTGCGGTCGCCCGATCCATCAGGCGGTCGCCACGGCGTCAGGCTTTGGGGCCGCAATCGCGATCCCCGGGGCGTTGCTCTATGCCGCCACCGGCTGGGGGCGCGAAGGTCTGCCGCCGCTTTCGCTCGGCTTCGTCAACGCGCCGGGATTCCTGTTGCTGGCCGCGCTCACCGCCATCACGGCGCCGATCGGCGCGCGGCTCGCGCATCGGCTGCCGCAAGCCACGCTCAAGCGCGCGTTTGCAATCTTTCTTGCGCTTGTGGCCCTCAACATGCTGCGCGAGGCGTTCAGTTGAACAGCGGGTAGATCGCCACGATCGCCAGGATCAGCGCGCCCCAGAACAAAATCGAGGGCAGGATTTTGGCGCCGTCGGCCTGGACGCGGCCGAAGCCGAACAGGCCGCCGCTGACCAGGAGTAATGCCAGCACTAGATAAATCAGCTGCGTGAGGTCGATGTCGCCGGTGGGGAAGAGGTTCGGCTGCATGTAGGCGGCAAACCCCACCACCAGGAGAACCAATACGAACGCGGCCCCGATCCAGCGCATCACGGCGTCACCGCGGCGTGGGGGCTGCTGCGGGCTAGGCGCTCAGGCAGAGCCGCCATGATCGCTTGCCGTTCGGCTTCCGTGAGGCGGCCCCATGCGGCGATTTCTTGCAGCGTTCGCCCGCAGCCGACGCAAAGCCCGCTCGCGCCGCTCACCGCGCAAACCTTGATGCAGGGCGTGCTGATTGGGGTTTCGGCCATGCCTTCCCGGCATAAACCCGCCACGCCGCCCCGGAAACACACCTCCCCAGTGGCCATATTGTTTTTCGATGCGACCTTATTGACATTCAATAAAGTTTATCGTATATCGATAACTCCGCTGGGCTTGAGCAGTGGCGATGCATCCACCGGCGCGGTTTGCTGCATCCCTTGGCTCAAGACGAGCGGAACAGGTCAAGTTTCGCCGCGTGCGAGCAAACTTTGGAGGGTTTTGTCATGCGTTTCGCCTTGATCGCAACCGGCGCCGCCGCCATCGCCGCCTTGCCCATGGTTGTCGCCGTTTCGACTCCGCAAATGAACGGCCAAGCCTTCGTGCAAGCGGTGCGGTGCACGGCATTCGAAAGCGTAGTGGACAATTCGCGCGATGTTGCAGCGCAGCGTTACGCCTTGAACCTGGAAGCGCAGCGTCAGCCCGCCGAAACCACCCATCTGGCCCAGGCCGAAGCTCGCGCCGCAACTCGTGAAGCCGCCGATATCGTCAATGCTGGCGATACGGTTATACTGGGCCAAACCATGCGCGCCGCTTGCTCGGGTGGTGCGGTGTTGGCGAACGGCGCGCGCGCGCCGGGCGCCGCGTGAACCGGAGACGGCGCGTCCGTTTCCGCGGACGCGCAAACGGGGAGGACGAGAGATGAAGCTCTGGATTTTGGCCGGTCTGTTTAGCGCCGCGACCATTCCGTGGGCGGCGGCCGCTGAGACCACCGAGTGTGGTCTGGATACGCGTCGCAACACACAGATTGAAGCCGCGCCGCCGCCGGTCGAAGAGCGCGATACCCGCAAAGCGGCGCGTTCCGCGCCTCAGCAAGCGGCCAACGGCGTCGCCATGGCGCAGCGTCCTCAAGCTGTGCGCAGCGAAGCGCCCAGGCGCCGTAACGGCAGCATCCGCCGCGTGCCGGACGCCGTGTTGATAGACGGTCGCGGCGCTTTATAGTCCAGCCCATCAGCGCGCACTCATGCGCGCATGGGCTGCGCCATGGACCTGAATTTTTCCAAGGACGAAATCGCGTTTCGCGACGAAGTGCGCGCGTTCATTCGCGATAACTATCCCGAACATCTGCGCAAGAAGTCGATTGTCCGTGAGGATTTGACCAAGGAGGAATTCCTCGCTTGGCACCAAATCCTCGGCAAGAAGGGCTGGTCTGCGCCAGCGTGGCCAAAGCAATATGGCGGCACAGGCTGGAGCGCGACGCAGCGTTACATCTGGCTTGAAGAGAACGCCCGCGCCGAGACCATCCCGCCCTTGCCTTTCGGTGTCTCGATGGTCGGGCCCGTCATCTACACCTTCGGCACCGACGAGCAAAAGCAGCGCTTTCTGCCCGGCATTCTCGCCGGCGATGTGTGGTGGTGTCAGGGCTACAGCGAACCGGGTGCGGGATCCGATCTGGCCAGCCTAAAAACGCGCGCCGTCCGCGAGGGCGACCATTACATCGTCAACGGCCAAAAGACCTGGACCACGCTCGGTCAGTTCGCGGATTGGGGCTTCTTTCTCGTTCGCACCGATGCCAGCGCCAAGCAGCAGGAGGGCATCTCCTTCCTCTTGATCGACATGAAATCGCCCGGCGTCAGCGTCCGCCCGATCAAGCTGCTGGATGGCGGCCACGAGGTTAACGACGTCTTCCTCGACAACGTCAAAGTGCCGGTCGATCAGCGCATTCATGAGGAAAACAAGGGTTGGACCTGCGCCAAGTTTTTGCTCGCGCATGAGCGCTCGGGCATCGCCGGCGTCGCGCGGTCAAAGCGCAATGTCGAACGCCTGAAGCAGATCGCCAAAGCCGAGATCGGCGACGATGGCCGCCCACTGATCGAAGATGACGAATTCCAGAAGAGGCTGGCCGAACTTGAGATTGATCTGTCGGCGCTGGAGATGACTGAGCTGCGCAATCTCGCGCGCGAGCAGGCCGGGCGGGGCCCAGGTCCGGAAAGTTCGTTGCTGAAAATCAAGGGCACCGAAATCCAGCAGCGCTTAACCGAACTCACGCTGGAGGCGGTGGGCAATTACGCGCAGCCCTATTTCCGCGGCTTCGACGAGAAGGGAAGCAACGAATTCCCCATCGGCCCAGACTATGCCCACCTCGCCGCGCCGACCTATTTCAACTGGCGCAAGGCTTCGATCTATGGCGGCTCCAATGAAATCCAACGCAACATCATCGCCAAGATGGTCCTGGGGCTCTGAGCGATGAATTTCGATTACACCGACGAACAGAACATGCTCCGCGACTCGATCGCGAAATGGGCCGCGGGTCAGTACGATTTCGACAAGCGCCGCGCCGCGCTGGCAAGCGAAGAGGGCTGGAAGAAGAATTGGGCCTCTTTCGCTGAGCTTGGCTTGTTGGCGGCGCCCTTGTCGGAGGAGCATGGCGGGCTCGGCGGCGGCCCCATCGACGTAGCCGTCGTCATGGAGGAATTCGGCAAGGCGCTGGTGGTTGAGCCTTACGTGCCCACGGTTGTCATCGGGGCCAATGCCCTGCGCTACGCGGGTTCCTCGGCGCAACAGGAAGAGCACCTGCCAGCCATCGCTGGCGGCGAACGCATTATCGCCTTCGCCCAAGCCGAACCCAAAAGCCGATGGTCTCTGAGCGATGTCAGCACGAGCGCGAAGAAGGACGGCGCAGGCTATGTGCTAAACGGCCAGAAAGCGGTGGTCCTCGGCGGCCCGCAAGCCGACCACCTGCTGGTGACGGCGCGCACCGGCGGAAGTCAGCGCGAGGACAAGGGCGTCTCTCTCTTTCTCATCGCCAAGGGCGCACGCGGCGTGTCCACGCGAGATTATCCCACCATGGACGGCACGCGCGCGTCCGAGGTGTATCTTGAGAACGTCTCCGTGGGCGCCGAAGGGCTCGTCGGCGAAGCGGGCGGAGCGTTGACGCTTCTTGAGCGCGTGGTCGATGAAGCGAACGCCGCGTACTGCAACGAAGCCGTCGGCTGTATGCGCATGATGCATCAGCTGACGATGGAATATTCCAAGACGCGCAAGCAATTCGGCCGCGCCATAAGCGAGTTCCAGGTGTTGCAGCACCGCATGGTCGATATCTTCATGGCTGCGGAAGAGAGTGCTTCAATGGCGCTTCTAGCGACGTTGAAGCTTGATGCGCCGGCGCAGGAGCGTGCGAAGGCGGTCGCCGCAGCGAAGGTTTCGATCGGCAAGCACGGCCGCTTCGTGGGTCAGGCCGCGGTGCAGACGCACGGCGGCATGGGCGTCACCGATGAAATGCGCGTCGGCCATTACTTCAAGCGCGTCTCCATGCTCGACGCTACGTTCGGCAATGTCGATCATCATCTGAAGCGCTACGCGGCGATGTCGCGCGCCGCCGCATGATTGCTCCGCTGCGCTTCTTTCTCGTGGCCGGCGCTTTGGCGCTTGCGGCGTGCGAGCGTACGCCGGGCGCGGGCGCAGAGGTGACGCGCGGCGATGGTCCCGCTTTCGTCGGTGCGTGGGCGGCTGACGAGGCCGGCTGCCGCGTCCCGCAAGAGCAGATGGGCGCGCCCCACCTTTTCACCGCGGAGGGCTACAACCAGCACGAAGCCCACTGCACGTTCACCAGTGTCGAAGAGAGCGGCGCCAATGCGTGGCGCATCGCCGGCGATTGCACCATTGAAGGCGATGAGCAGACCGCGACCTGGGACCTTGCGGTGGAGGATGACCGCATGACCATGACGCCCGGCGGGCTGCCCTTCATTCGGTGCCCTAACTAGGTCCGATTCCGGCGAGACGTCCGCCCGGCCAGCGGGCATAGTCGCGGCATGCTCGACGCTGAAACCTGCCACGCCGCGTGCGACGCCAAGGACCGGCGTTTCGACGGCCGTTTCTATATCGGCGTCACCTCCACCGGGATTTATTGCCGCTGCATCTGTCCCGCGCGGACCCCTAAGCCGCAGAACCGCACCTTCTGGCCTTCAGCCGCGGCCGCGGAAGCGGCGGGTTTTCGTCCGTGCTTGCTCTGCCGCCCCGAACGCGCGCCCGGTTTGGCGCCGATCGACGCGCCCGCGCGGCTCGCTGCGCAAGCCTACGCCCGCATCGAAGCGGGTGCTCTGGAAGAGCGGGGACTTGAATCGCTCGCCGGCGACTTGGGCGTGACGGCGCGGCACTTGCGGCGCGTGATGAACGCGCAATTCGGCGCCAGTCCAATTCAGATTGCCCAAACCGGCCGCCTGCTCGCGGCGCGCAGGCTGCTCAACGAAACCGCCCTTTCAGTTACAGAAATTGCGTTTGCCTCCGGCTTCCGTTCGCTGCGCCGCTTCAACGCTACTATGAAGGAGCGCTACGGCGCGCCGCCGTCGAAGATGCGCGGCCGGCGCGAGATCGCGCGCGGCGAGAGCTTCACCGTCACGCTGGCGCCGCGCGGCGATTATGCGATCGGCCCGATCCTCGATTTTCTACGCAAGCGTGCGCTTCCGGGCGTCGAGATCGGCACGACGAAGCGTTATGCACGTGTGTTGGCGATCGGCGGCGTAACGGGCTGGATCGAAATCGGTATGAGCGAGCGCGGCGTCGCCCTCACGCTGTCGGAAAATTTGGCGCCCCATCTTCGGCCGCTGGTCGCCAATGTACGCGGCGCCTTCGACCTCGACGCCGAGATGAACGCTGTCGATGCGCATCTCGCGCAGGATCCCCGTCTGGCCGCTGACATCGCCCGCGAACCGGGCGTGCGCGTGCCCGGCGCTTTGGACGGGTTCGAGACAGCGATACGCGCCGTGCTTGGTCAGCAGGTGACCGCCGCGGGCGCGCGCACGTTGACGGAGCGCCTGGTGGAAAAGTTAGGCTTGCCGTTCGCAGCGCAGCGGCCCGGTCTCGTGCGGACGTTTCCAAGCGCGGCCGCGCTCGCCGATGCGGGCCCTGGCGCCATCGCTTCCATTGGCCTGCCGAAGAAGCGCGCTGAAACACTCCATCTCTTGGCCTGCGCCGCCGCCGAAGGCCGTCTGCCGCTTTCGCGCGGCGCCATCGCCGCGGGGCGCGCTGCGCTGGCCGCCATTCCTGGGATCGGTCCGTGGACCATCGAATACGTGGCGCTACGCGCGCTGGGCGATCCCGACGCCTATCCTGCTGCCGACGCCGCCCTCATCGCAGTGTTGGGCCGCAAAGGCGAGACGCTTGAGCATTTGAAACCCTGGCGCGCCTACGCCGCTGTCCGCCTATGGCGGCGCGCCGCCGCGAAAGGACCGCAACCATGATCAGCGCCTCGCACCAAACGCCGGTTGGCGTGCTCACGCTCATCTCCAACGGCGCGGCGCTGACGCACGTCGAGTTCGAGAACCCTCGCTATGCCTACGCGCCCGCGCCTCGTGGCGACGACAAAGTGCTCACCAAAGCGAGGCGTGAACTCGACGCTTACTTCGAAGGCAAGCTGAAAGCGTTCAGCGTCCCGGTTGCGCCGCAGGGCACCGATTTTCAAAGACGGTGCTGGGCGGCGTTGCAGGCGATTCCATACGGCGTCACGCGATCCTATGGCGAGCAAGCCGCCGCGATCGGGGCGCCGAAAGCATCGCGCGCCGTCGGTTTGGCCAATGGCCGCAACCCCGTCTCCATCATCATTCCGTGTCATCGCGTGATCGGCGCCAACGGCGCGCTTACAGGCTATGGCGGCGGCATGGAGCGCAAGCGTCTGCTGCTCGATTTGGAACAGGGCCCGGCGCTGATTCGCTGCTGATCCGGGGCGCCCCTCGGCGCGCGCGTATGCTAGACGCGCGACTCTGAGGTTCGGCCAGGGGAGGTTTTCGATGCGGATGCGGGTTACGGCGGCTGCTTTGGCTCTGACGGCTCTCGGCTTGAGCGGCGCGGCGTACGCCCAAGCGCGTGGCTGGAGCTATGCCTATACCGGCGGCGTGGCCACGGCGACGCATCACGACGAAGACGGCGATGTCACCGCAACAATGACGTGCCGGCCACCGGACGGCGTGCTGACGATCACGGATTTCACCTTCAACCGCGCCGCCCGCAATGTCGAAACGGCGACGGTCAGCATCGGTCAAATGTCGATCAATGTGCCCGCGGAATCCGAAGGCCGCGGCCGGCGCGCGCGGGTCATGGTGCCGCTGCCGCAAAGCCCGCCAATTCTGGCGGCCGTTCAGCCCGAAGACGCCCTGTCTGTCACCGTCAACGGAACGACCCATTCCTACGGCGCGCGCAGTGGCCGGCAGATGGCTGACGTCGCCTACGCTTGCTGGGCGGGCGGCAGCTGAGTCTCAACAGCCTTTGGCAGTTGCCTGAAGCAAATTTAACGGCCTAACATCCCTGTGATTGGGGAGGGGCGCCGCTTCGCGCGGCGTGCGGATGGATGGCTGTCACAGGGCCGGACGTGAAGAGGGCCAAGCGCGCGGCGCCGCGCACGGGCTCTTCGGTGTGCGTATTGTTGCGCGCGGAAGCAAAGCCGGGCGCGCAGCAGGAATTGCTGGCGCTTTGGTCGGATTTCGCATTCCAGGTCACGGAGGACGAGCCGACATGCATGTCCTACGTGCTCACGCATGAATTGGGCTCGCCGACGCATTTCGCCGCCCATGCCCGCTTCACCGACATCGCCGCCTTCGAGCGCCATGCCGAAGCGCCGCATCTGGCGCGCGCGCTGCGCAGGCTTAGCGCTTTGCTGGCGACGCCGATAACGATCGAATTGTTTCTAGAGGCGTGAGCGGCGCGGCGTCGTGCCGGAAACGACGCCGGGCGCGAAGTTGACGCCGAGGCCGAGCCCGAAGGCGGCTAAGGCCGCGATCACCAGCACCCAATCGATTCCGTTCGCTCCTGTGGCGCGGGCCGCACTGATCTCAGCAGTCACATATGCAGCCGTCAGTGCGCCAGCGGCGGCCATGGCGATGCGGGTTCGCATTTGTCCACCAGTTTCGCGCCAATAGGCCCAGTGCGCCCACGCCAGAATCGCCGGCGCGGCAAAGCCCAGCGGCGCGTGTTGCAGCACCGCCGGACTGAGGCGCGGCGCATGCGTGAGCCAATAGGGTGTCAGCCATAACATCCCGGCGATCAGGCAGGTGGCGAGCGCTGCGCCGCCGAGCAGCATCGAGGCGCCGATCCGCGTGGATGTCGCACCGCGATGAGCGCGCGCCGCGAGCCCCAGCGCAAGCGCGAGCCAAGCCGCGACGTGCGCACCGGCTTCGACAAACGTGATCGTTGCTTCTGCGCCGGCCGCGACGAAGCCGGCGCGCAACAATGCCGAAGCCGTGAGCGCGGCGCTCAGAATGGCGCTGGCCTCGAAGAACGCTGCAGTTCCGCGCCCGCGCGCGTGCGCGACGTGCGCCGCGCCGGCGGCCAACAGAGCGGGGGCGGCCAGCGCGCATGCGATCACCGCCGGCGCGGGCCAATTAAAGCCCGCGCTCGCGTAGGCGCCGACAAACGCCATCAGCCCCGCCGCCATGGCCGCGCGGCGCCACAGAACGTGCGGCGCGCGCCGGTCCAGTGCGACGAGGCCGAGCGCCGCCGCACTCAGGGCGGCAGGCGTGAGCGGCGTCGGCAGCGCCAGGAAAATCGCCGCGGTGGCGGCTGTTAGCGCGCCCGCCGCGAGCACCCAGGCGACCGAGCGCAATTGGGTGACGCCGCGCACGCTTCGGCGCGCCGCCATCGCCAGGATGCCAGCGAAAACGAGCGTCAGCAGAGCGAACGCGGCCGCGGCTGCGCGCGGATCGGCCAGGCCGTGTTGCGCCGCGAACAGCGCATTCACCGCAAACAAGGGCGCGGCGACGCCGGTCGCGACGATCAACAGACCGCGCGGGCGCAGCACATGCGCGCGCGCTGCGGCGACGCCTAAGAACACGGCGCCAAAGAGCGCCGCCGCCGGAGTAAACCAGACCGCGGCGTCGTTCTGGCCGCTCAGCGCGAACAGGCCCGCGCAGGCAGCCATGAAGGCGCCGGCGTGGAGCGCTTCGACCCGCAAAGAACTGGCGCCGAGCATTGCGCCGGCGAGCGCCAGCGTTGCGAAGGCTGCGCCCGACGAGCCGATCATGTGCGTCTGAGCTCCAAGTGCGAGCGTTGTGGCCGCGGCTGCCGCGGCGACGATCGCACCAGGTGCGAAGTCGAGCCAGCGCGCAGCGCCGAGGCCCAGCAACCCGGCTGCGGCGGTGGCAAGAACGAGGGCGACATGCTCGGCGCCGGCGAGAGCGCCTATTGTGCCCCATGCCGCTGCGCCCGCCGCCGCGACCCACGCCGCGCCGCGCCACAGTGGCAATGCGCTGATCGCGACTACGCCGGCGCTCATCGTCAGGCCTGCGGCCGCCAACGAAGTGGCGGAGGCGCCGAACAAGAAGCCAAATAGGGGAGCAAGCAGCGCCATCGCAGCCGCCACGAAACGCAGGCTCTCCGGCGTGAGCGGCTGAACTGTTTCTTCGCCAAGGTGCTCGGTTGACAATGGACGCTGATAGCGCGCGCGCGACGGGGACGCGCGTTGACCCCATGGGTCGTCGTCGAGTTGGTTTTCCGCGCCGACACTCGCGAGAACACGCGGGGACGGCGCGCGCGCCGCCGCGCGCGAAAGCCGCGCCAATTGCGTCGCCGCCAGTTTCGCGCGCAAGCTCGCCACTTCCTTGCTCAGCACGTCGACGCGTCGCCACATGAGCGCGAAACCAACGAGCATCAGCACGAAGTGGACGGCCAATAGGCCCAGAACTTCCATCAGTCCTCCGGTCCCGCCCGCGGCCTTCCTAGAGGCTGAGGGCAGGATCGCCACGCGCCAAATCGGCAGAGCGGCCCTGCGGGACATAGGGCGTGGCGCCCGCGCACCAAGGTTCCGCGATCGTTCGCGACGCGTTCCTTACCGATGTTTCAGAATGTTAAGTGAGCGAGCGCCCGATCTTGTTCGCGCGGCGCTTTAGCGCGACGCGCTTTTGCTGAACCGCGCGGCGCGCGCGCGTCACCGCCTTGCCACTTCCAGCCAAAGCCGGTTCTTGGTCCAAGCGCTCTATCAACACTAGCAAATCATGTTCCCGGCCCAAGACGTCGCCCAGTTTTTCGGACTTCTTGCGGTGCCTGGGTTGCTCCGGCCAGTCGCGGCCGAGCAGACTCGCTGCGAACAATTCATCCTTCGCGCGCTTGCGCCAATGGTGGCGCCGTTCAATCCGCTCCGAACCAAGGCCGCGCCGTCGAGCGCGGCGCGCACGGCGCGCGATGCGTTCGGCGCCTTTTTCAATCTGCCGCGGCGACGCCTCCGGCCACACCTGCGCCAAGGCGCGCAAATCGCGCAAATCCGCTTTAATTCGCTCCAAATCCGGCAATGGCAGCGTTTTCCTGCGCAAATCCAGCGCATCCGCCACCGCGCCGAGCGCAGCCGCCTGACGCCGCTCGGCCGTTTCTGAAGCGCTGCGGGCGGCTTCCGCGAGCGCCGCGAGGTTGCGCGCTTCGGCAAGCATGTGCATGACGCCGCGCGCGCCGTCATTGAAGACGCTGGATAATCCCGGCGCACAGGCCGCGCCAACGCGCGCCAACGCGCGCGCGCGTTTCAGCCTCACGCGGCAGCGATGTACGCGCTTCGGGCCGATGTGCGGCGCATCGAGTTCGTCCATTGCGCCCTGAATTTCTTCCGTCAGCGCAGTACGCAAATCGAACCCTGCTGCCGGCGAGCGCATCAAGATTTCCCCGTGAAGACCCCAACGGCTATTTCATCGCCGCTTTCACGCGGCGATTTTCTTGAGCGAACCGGAAAAAGCAAGCACGGGCTTGGCGCGCTGCGTCATCAAACCACGCACGAAAATCATCGAGCGTCCTGCGCTCAAGACCTCGCCATGCGCCTCGACAAGGCCGTCGAGCCCGCCGGGACGAATGAATTCGCAATTGCACGTCAGCGTCACAGCCCGCACGCCGCCCTGCAAAGCATTGTGAGCTATGGCGAAAAGCGAGAAGTCGGCGAATGTCATTAAGGCGCCGCCATGAATGGCGCCGCTGCCGTTCAAATGCTCGGGCCGCGGCTGGAAGGCGCACCGCGCTTGGCCATCCTCAATCCTGAAATAATATGGCCCCGTCAGCGTCTCGTACGGATCGCCGCCTGTTCCCCACGTCAGCCAACCCGCGAACGGCCCATGCGTTTCGACATGAGGCTTGCCGGAGAGATCGCCTCCGCCGCCCTCAATGCTCATCTTCTGCTCCTGTCGTCACTTGTTCTATGCTGACCGTCCTGTCGGGAGCGCCACATGAACGAGGCTGAGGAAACACGCAACCAATTGCTCGCCGGGGTGCGCCGCTTCGTCGAAGAGCGGTTGCGCCCAATCGAGCAACGCGTCGCCGAGGAGGATGAAGTCCCGCCGGACGTGATCGCCGAGATGCGGACGCTCGGCATGTTCGGCCTTTCCATTCCGGAGGAATATGCCGGGCTCGGCCTCTCGATGGAGGATGAGTGCAGGGTAATGTTCGAATTCTGCCGCTGCTCGCCCGCGTTCAGATCCGCCTTTGGCACCAATGTCGGCATCGGCAGCCAGGGCCTCGTCATGTTCGGGACGGAGGCGCAGAAGCGCAAATGGCTGCCGGGTATCGCCTCGGGCGAGATCGTCACCTCGTTTGCGCTGACCGAACCGGAAGCGGGATCGGACTCCGCCGCCGTGCGCACGCGCGCAGCGCTCGACGGCGATCATTACGTGCTCAATGGCGGCAAGCGTTTCATCACCAACGCCAATAAGGCGTCGCTTTTCACGGTGATGGCGCGCACCGATCCTGACGCCAAGGGTGGCGCGGGCGTTTCGGCTTTCCTGGTGCCGCGCGATTTGGCCGGCGTCAGCGTCGGCAAATCCGAGAAGAAGATGGGCCAGCAGGGCGCCCATATCCACGACGTGAATTTCGACAACGTGCGTGTGCCGGCCGAGAACCGGTTGGGCGAGGAGGGGCAAGGCTTTCGCATCGCCATGCAGGTGCTTGATCGCGGCCGCCTGCACATCTCGTCCGTGTGCGTCGGCGTTGCCGAGCGTCTGATTGAGGAAAGCGTTCGATACGCGGGCGAACGCAAACAATTCGGCCAGGCCATCGCCAGCTTTCAGATGATTCAGGCGATGCTGGCCGACAGCCGCGCCGAGGCCAATGCAGGGCGCGCCATGGTGCTGGAGGCCGCGCGCAAGCGTGACGCTGGCGGCGATGTCACCTTGGACGCAGCCGCGGCCAAGCTTTTCTGCTCAGAGATGGTGGGGCGCGTCGCCGATCGCGCCGTGCAGATTTTTGGCGGCTCAGGCTATGTCGCAGATTATGGGGTCGAGCGCTTCTACCGCGACGTGCGCATTTTCCGGCTGTACGAGGGCACCAGCGAAATTCAGCGCCTGATCATCGCGCGCGAAATGATGAAGCGAGGCGGCTGATGGCGCATCCTCCGCCGGAGAAGCCGCGCAAGACGCTTGTCGAGCACGCCAAAGGCGTCGCGGGATTGCCCGGCGAAAAACTCGAGGAGCTGAAGACGTTCGGTGCTGAGAAGCTGCAGCAAACCATGGATGCCTTCCGCCGCGCGCTGCCGGCGTTGCAGACCGCTGGCTACACGTTGCGCGAATTCGAGATCGAGCTTGGGCTCACGCCGAAGATCATCGCCCACTTTTCTTCAGCCGCGGCCAGCGAGGCCGATTTGCAGACGGCGGGCGAGGCTCTGAAGGACAACAAAATCGGCGCATCCATGCTGAGCGTGCTGCGCCGCGCCGGCGACGTGCATCGTCAGGTGAAGATGTTGGGCTTTAATTGCGGGAACATGGAAATCGACGTCGGCGTCATTCCCGCCGTGCGCTTGCGCTATCGCGCGGAGGACCTAGATGCATAGCCCCTCGATTGCGTTGAGGTTTTGATGTGGGCGTATTGCAGCACTTGGTCGAGGAAATCAGCGCGTGCCGGGCGTGCGCTTTGCCGCATGAACCGCGTCCCGTAGTTTGGGTGCATCCCGACGCACGCATTCTCATCGTCGGCCAAGCGCCCGGCCGGCGCGTGCACGAAACGGGCGTGCCGTGGAACGACCCCTCCGGCGATCGCCTTCGCATCTGGATGAATCTCGATCGCGAGGCGTTCTATGATCGCCGCAACATCGCCGTCGCCGCAATGGGCTTCTGTTATCCGGGAACAGTGTCCGGCGCAGACCTGCCGCCGCGCCGCGAATGCGCACCGCTGTGGCGTCCTCGTTTGCTGCCCTTATTGCGCAATGTGCGGCTGACGCTGCTCGTCGGCGGCTACGCACAGCGTTATCATCTCGGCGCCGCAGCGAAGGCGAGCCTTGGTGAAACCGTCACCGCCTGGCGGGAGTATCCGGACAACGTCATGGTGCTGCCGCATCCGTCATGGCGGAATAGTGCATGGCTGAAACGCAATCCATGGTTCGAAGCGGAATTGGTCCCCGAATTGCGGCGCAGGGTTTCCTCTGCCTTATCGTGATGCTGCTGGCGGCGTGCGCGCCGACGGTTCAAAGCGCTCGCTCGCCCTTGGCGGCGTTCGAAGGCCCGCGCTTCGACGTCGACGGCGAACGCTTCCATTCGTTTGACGGCGCGGAACTCGGTCTCAGTGCATGGCTGCCGCCGAAGGGGCAGCAGCCATGGGCGGTGATCGTCGGCCTGCACGGCATGAACGATTACGGCGAAGCGTTCTTTCCCGCCGGGCCGTGGTTCGCCAATCGTGGCATCGCTGTTTACGCCTATGACGCGCGTGGGTTCGGCCGTTCGCCCGATCGCGGCGTGTGGGCGGGCCAGACGCTGATGACCGAGGATTTGCGCACCGCGCTTGCGGTAGCGCACCGGCTGCATCCGCAAGCGACGTTGGCGATTGTCGGCGACTCGATGGGCGCCGCAACCACCATCGCCGCTTTCGCATCCAGCGATCCGCCTCAAGCGGATCGCGTCGTGCTGGTCGCGCCGGCGGTGTGGGGATGGTCCGAGCTGCCCAATCTTTACGCGATGACGCTGTGGGCTGGCGCGCACACCTTTCCGTGGCGTGCGGTGACGCCGCCGCGTGATGTTGCACGGCGCATCATTCCGTCCGACAATATCGAAATGCTGCGTCGTATCGGGCGCGATCCAAACATGCTGTTTCGCACACGCATTGATGCGCTCTACGGTCTCGTCAATCTGATGGAGACCGCCTCAGAGAGCGCTGGCGCGGTTCGAGGCGATGTCGCCTTTCTGTTCGGCGCCCGCGACATGATCATCCCGCGCGAGGCGGCGCAGAGGGCGGCCCGGGCGCTGCACCCCGGCGCGCGCACCGCCCTCTACGCCAACGGTTATCATATGTTGTTGCGCGACCGGCAGGCCGAGCTGGTTTACGGCGATATACTGAGTTTTCTCACCGATCCGGCGGCTCCGTTTCCCTCTGGCGCGCCGCCTTTCCGTAGCGTGATCCAAGCAAATCGTTAACGACGCCGGTCTAAACTCGGGGCGCTATGGCCGCCGCCTTGAAAGCCCTGTTCGACAAAAAGAAGCTCGCACTCACGCGCGCGCGCCTCAATGCGTGGTGGGAGGGCGAGGATTTCAACGAAGAGTCCGCGCTGCAGGCGATCGAGGCGTCGCTCGCCAATGCGCCGATGGATGGCGCGGACGACGAATTGTTCGACGAGCCGCCGTTCGATGCGCCTCCGCGTCTCGTGGCGCTTTCAAAATTATGGGGCGAGGGCCGCATTCGTCCGGGCGACGATACGCTCGACGTGCTCGAACCGGCGCGGCTGGGGCTGGGCGCCGAAGGCGTGCTCGCTTTGCTTGGCCCTGGGCTCGCCGGACCGGTTGTCGCTATCGCAGGCGTTCATCCCGGAAAGATCGAAGTGTTCGAGTGGCGCGAGGAAACCATCGAAGCGCTCAAATACGGCGTGCGCAAAGCTAAGCTCGATGAGCGGGTAACGGTGACGCGCATCGATCTTGAAGCGCATGTCTGGCCGGCGATGACTTACGATGCGCTGCTCAGCATCGATGATTTCGCCTATGTCGGCTTCCCGCCGCATCTGGCGCATCAAATCATCAAATGCCTGAAGCCCGGCGCCAGCGCCGTGCTGGAATGTTATGCCGGCTTGCCCTCGCCGGATATGGCGACGGCGTTCGCATCATCCTTCGCCGAACCGCAAATCCGCGCCGCGGGCGATATCCTGCAATGTCTACGCGACGTCGGCTTGAGCGTGGATACGGTTGACGATCTCACCGAGGAATTCCTCGAACTCGCGCGCCAGCGCTTCAAGCAATTGGGCGAGGTGCTGAGCGCCGATGGTGGCTTGGAGCCCGCGGCTGCGCGCGAGCTTGCGTGGGAAGCCGAGGCTTGGCGCACGCGTCTGCGTCTGTTGGCGCAGCGCCGGCTCGAACGGCGCCGCTTCATTGCGCGCCGCCCGGCGGAGGGCGCCAGCGATCCGGAAGCGGCTGCGCCGGCTGAAGCTCAACCCGAGGAAAACGCGAACACCCCGGAATCCTGAAACGCGACGCCGGCGCGTTCGCCGGTTGGCGTCCGCGACGGGATCAGCGCGCGCCAGACCACGTTCTGCGCCTCGATGCGGACGAGATCGTGGGCTCCGTGCGGGCGCCGGTCGATGACGCGCGCCGCAGCGCCATCGGTCAGAACGATGGATTCTGTGCGCACGACGGCGAGCGCGGCCGCACCCTCGGCAAGGCCTGGAGCGGCAATGTCGCCGAATGGAGTGACGATGCGTCCGCTTTCGACCCGGCCAGCGAACACGTTTACGGCGCCGAGCGCCGCCGCGGCATCGAGCGAGACAGGGCGTTCATACGCCTCACGAGGCGATGCCTCCTGCACCAGCCGGCCGCTTTTGAGGATGGCCAGTTTGTCGGCCACCAGCAGTGCCTCCTCCGCATCATGAGTGACGAAGATTGCAGTTGCGCCCGCCTCGGCGATGGCCGTCAGCGTGGTCTCGCGCAGTTCGGCGCGCAAAGCAGGATCGAGACCCGAGAAGGGTTCGTCCAGAAGAATTGCACGCGGACGCGCCGCAAGCGCGCGCGCCAACGCCACCCGCTGTTGTTCGCCGCCCGACAATTCGTGCGGAAAGGCGTCCCAGCGTTCGCCGAGGCCTACGCGCTTCAGCCACGTTCGCGCTTCTCGCTCACGCTCGGTGCGTGAGAGCGCATCGAGGCCGAACCCGACGTTGGCGGCCGCGCTCAGATGCGGAAACAGCGCATATTCCTGAAACACCACGCCGACGCGGCGCGTTTCCGCGGACTGCGTGCGCAAGGGCGTCGAGGCGGTCTCGTCGCCGAGTTGGATAGCCCCGCCGTCGATCGGTTCAAGCCCAGCGATGAGGCGAAGTATCGTGCTCTTGCCGGAGCCCGAGGGACCAAGCAACGCCAGGATTTTGCTCTGCGGCGCATGAAGCGACACGCGGTCGAGTACGAGCGCTGCGCCATAAGTGCGGGTGACGTCAGTAAGTGTGACGGCGCAGGCGATCATGCGCGATATCCTGCGCGCCCTCGTGCGATGCCGGCGGATATGATCAGCATCGGGGCAAGCCCGGCTAGGAAAATGAGCAGCGAAGGCGCTGCGGCCTGCAACAGGCGTTCATCCGCCGCATACGAATAGGCTTTGACCGCCAGCGTGTCGAAATCGAATGGCCGCAAGATCAGCGTCGCCGGCAATTCCTTGAGAATCTCAACGAACAGGATAAGCGCGGCGGCTGCCGCACTCGGCGCCGCAATCGGCAGATCGATGCGCAGCAAGCGCCTGAACGGCTGCGCGCCCAGTGTTCGTGCGGAAGCGTCGACGCCGCGGGAGAGTCGCGACAGCCCCGCGTCGAGCGGCTGCACGCCTGCGGCGGCGAAGCGCGCGGCGTAGGCCCAGAGCAACGTCGACAGTGCAAGCGCCCCGCCGACGCCGCCGACCCAGCCGAGTTCTCGCGCCGTGCCAAACAGTGAAAGCGCGCCCAGCGCGATCACTGCGCCCGGCGCAGCGTAGCCGACACCGGCTGCGAATAACACGCCCTTGCCGAACCCGCCGCTGCGGCGCGCTGCGGCGGCTATCAGTATGGCGAGAACCAACGTGACGATCGCGCCGATCGACGCCAGAGCCAGCGAGTTGCCGAGCGGACGCCACAGGTCGGCGGCGGGCGGGTGCAGCATGGCCAGCCTCGCCAGCCAGCCCAGCGGGAGGATTGCGCCGAATAGCAGCAGCAGCGCGCAAAACGCAGCCGCCGCCAGCGATGCGATCGGCCCGAGCTGATAGCGTGGCAACGTGCGCCAGCGCGCGCTCCCACTCGCGAACGCCGCGCGGCCGCGCGCCCAGCGTTCGGCGAACAGCAAGATCAGGGCCCCGGCAAGCAACAGCGCCGAAATCTGCATCGCCAGGTGCGGCGCGCCGTGACTGTACCAGGCGCGAAACACAGCCGTCGCTAGCGTGGTGACGCCGAAATGCTGGACCGCGCCGTAATCGGCGGCGATCTCCATCAGCGCCAGGGCGCCGCCTGCTGCGATGGCCGGCCGCGCCAACGGCGCCGCCACCCGCGCGAACACCGCGCTTGGCTTCGCGCCGAGCGTGCGCGCGGCTTCAAGCGTGCAACTCGATTGCGAAGTGAACGCCGCACGCGCGGCCAGATAAACATAAGGATAAAGGCCAACTGCGTAGATGAACGCCGCGCCCCAGAATCCCGTGACGGGAAAAGGCGCGCCGGTCCCGGCCCAGGTCACACTGGAATAGGCGTACGCCAGTACGTAGGAGGGCGCCGCGAGCGGCAACACGAGCAGCCACTCGAAGAGGCCACGCCCTGCGAACGCGCAGAGGCTCACCAGCCACGCCGCGGCCGCCCCAAGTGCAAGCGCTGCGCCGCCGCCCACGAGCATCAGACCCAGCGTGCCGAGCATGCCATCACGCAAGAGATCGCCGCCGAGCGCGGCGTCGCCGCCCGGCAGCGCCGCGAACACGAACACCGCGACGGCGGGCGCGGCGCAAATCGCCGCTGCGACGAACGCAGCCGCGTGCGCGCCGTCGAAGCGAGGTGCGCGCGATGGCGCGGCGGCTTGGCTTAACGCCATCCGACCTCTTCGAAGATGGCGGCGGCCTCGGCCTGCCGGCGGCCCAGCGCCTCCAGCTGCACCTCCTCCTCTTTGAACGGGCCGATAGCGGCGAGCTGATCGGTCAGCGGCACGTCGGTGCGGATTGGGAATTCCACATTGAGCGGCGCTATGATGCGTTGCGCGTCTTCGCCCACCAGGTATTCGAGCAGCCGGACGGCGTTGTCGCGCCGCCCCGCATAAGCTGAAACGCCGCCGCCGGAGATATTGACGTGCGTGCCGGCGCCTTGCTGATCCGGGAAAATCATGCCGACGGCGTTGGCCGCGGCTTGGTCGGCGGGATCTTCGGACCGCATCAGCCGCAGCATGTAATAATGGTTTGAGATGGCGACTTGGCATTCGCCAGCCGCCACGGCGCGGATTTGCTCAATATCCCCGCCTTGCGGGTCGCGTGCGAAATTCTCACGCACGCGGCGGGCCCAGGCGCGCGCAGCATCGGCGCCGTCGCGTTCGATGCGCGCGGCCAGCAGCGAGAGATTGTAGACGTTGGAGGAAGAGCGCGCGCAGACCTGGCCGCGAAAGCGCGGTTGGGCGAGATCGTCCATCGAGGTGAGCGTCGCTGGATCGACCGCATCCTTACGATAGATGATGATGCGTGCGCGCTTGGCGAACGCCCACCAATACCCTTCCGGATCGTGCAGCTTGTCGGGCACGGCTGCTTCAAGAGCGGACGTCGTCACCGCTTGCAGCAATTGTGCGTCCTTCAAGCGATACAGATTGCCGGCATCCGCGGTCACGATCAAATCGGCTTCGGTCCGGTCGCCCTCGGCGCGCAAGCGCTCCAGCAATTGATCGCCCGGCGCCGGCAGCACGCGCACCTCGATGCCGGTGGCTTCCGTGAAGGCCGCGTAGAGTTGGCGATCCGTCTCGTAATGGCGCGAGGAATAGACATGCACGCGCTGATCGCCGGGCGCGCTGGTCTGGCGCGAACAGGCGGCGAGGGCGGCGGCGGACGCGGCGAAGCCGAATTGGCGGCGTGATAGAAGCAAGGCCGATCTCCTATTTGCGAATGGTTCGCAAATTAGCGGCCTTCATCGCGTGCCCGGCCATGCAGGTCAAGCGTTCACGCCCTGCGGCGGGGTGTAGCGGAACCCCGGCACGAACAACCAAACCAGCAAAGCCACCACCAGAAGCCAGAACAACACCACCAGCGCCGCGCCCCACCAATTGGCGCCGGGCTCGGCGATCTGTGCTTCCGCCTGACGGCGCAAATCGGCGAGCACGTCTTGTGGTGTGAGCTTTATCACCAGGAACACACCCACCGGCACCAGCACCAGATCGTCCAACAAGCCGAGCACCGGAATGAAATCGGGTACGAGATCGATCGGACTTAATGCGTACGCCGCCACTAGCGCCGCCAACGCTTTGGCATGCCACGGCACGCGCGGGTCGCGCGCCGCCAGGTAGAGCGTCAGCACGTCAGCGCGAAGCACGCGCGCCCAATCGGTGAGGCGGGTCAGCATTGGAATGGCCCCTAGGGCGCGCTTGACGCCCCCAACTTGGCGGCTAAGGTCCCGCGCCTTCACGTCCGGCGCAAGCAGGACGGGCGCGTAGCTCAGCGGGAGAGCACTCCCTTCACACGGGAGGGGTCACAGGTTCAATCCCTGTCGCGCCCACCATTGCCTGAATCGGCCCCAAAAACGGCTCTGAAATCGCGTCTAAAGCCTTGAAAGGCAGAGACAAATGGGCGGTTCTAAAACCGGTTTCTCGATCGAATTCCAGGTGCTGGGCAAACGTTAGACGTAGGGCCAAACGCTTCTGCTCGATACGCTCTGAACTCCATAGTTTCATTGGGTTTTCTAGGAAGTTCATCGCGGTTCTAACAGCGGACTCGAAATTGAGCTTCGGCTCTTCCACGTGTTGCAGTTTCTCAGCGATTGCGAGCTTCTCCGCCTGCAAACGTTCGACGCGTGCTTCGTAGGCTTTGGCGACTGCGGCGCTTTCAGTATCAACGACGCGATCGAGTAATTGTTGGATCTGTCGATCCGCCGATGAGAGCGTTGTCTGCAGCGCCTTTGCGTCCGTTTCGCTCGCGGCGATGCGGGCATTCCACGCATCTTCGAACATCTGGCGCGCGGCGCGAAACACACCGGCCGGCGGTTGAACGCTCGACATGATGACAGCGAACTTACCTTCCAGCGCGTCGCGCTTGATGGATCGTCCGTAGTGGGGGCAGCCCCGGTTGTAGCAGAAGTAATAGGGGTAATGCCGCTCGCGGCCCTTAGTCCAGCCCGCAGTCAGCATCGTGCCGCAGGTGCAGGCAACAAAGCCCCGCAGAGGGAAATCGGGATTGAAGTCGGCGCGCGCGGGCGCGCGTTTCTTTCCGGCCAAGCGATCCTGAATTGTGTTGAAGGTCTCGACGCTGATCAGTCCTTCGTGCACGCCCTGTCGCAGCGAGACGTTCCAATAAGGCGCGCTGACGAGGCCGGCATAGATCGCCCGCTTCAACATCTCTGTGACGCGCGGATTGTGGACCCGGCCTTTGCGATCGCGCGGAAATTCCGGACGGCTTTCAAGGAAGCGTTGCACCTCGGCCTGGCTCTCGAAGCGACCGCACGCGTAGCCTTCAAGCGCTTCACGCACGATCGACGCCTCGGGCTCCTTCGGGAATAGAACGCGGCCGCTACGTTTGACCGAGCGATACTCGTAGCCAACAGGGGCCGAGGTGACGGCGTAACCACGCTCAACCCGAGCGGTCATTTTCTGAATGGCTTGCCGACGGAGCTGCTCGCGTTCGAGTTCGCCGCCGGCAACCGTGATGGTCTCATGGTGGCGCCCCTCCGGACTGTCTTCGAAACGGAAATTGGGGCTGTCGACCGAGGCGTTAAATGAGGCGAGACGATCGCGCAGCTCCCAATAGAAGCGTGTTCTCCGCGCAAACCGCTTCAAGTCATCGAAGATGACGACGTAGCGCTTGCTTCGATGCTTCTTTAGGTGCTCGAGAACGCGCACCATGCCAGGGCGCTCCATATAGTCGCCATAGCCGGACTTGCTGTCGGTATAGACAGCCTCGACCGACACGCCGAGCTTGGTAGCGTGCGCCCGACACAGGTGCTCCTGACTTCGGTTGCCGTCGCCATCAAGCTCTTGCTTCTGGCTCGACACGCGGCAGTAGATGATCGCGGCGTGTATTGGCTTCATCGAAATTCCTCAGCCGACGCTTGGCTAGCGCGCTCCGAGGTTTGAAGTTTCAGAGCGCTCGCCGTCTTCGATTCTACTGGCATCGTTTGCAGAAGGCGAGGCCGGTCCAAGCACGAGACTGACGGCATCGACATTCCAGCCGAGGTCGACAAACCCGCACATGATTTTCCACAGGGCGCTCAAGAGTTCGTCCTGTTCAGCTTTGGTCATCCCGCTGCCGTCGAGATGATGGCGATAGTCGTCCGGTGTAAACGTCCCGAGCTTGGCCGACGGCGCGGCGGCGTCATTACTGGCGTCGTTCTCGTCAACGACGGGCGGAGCAAAGTGCGCGGAGATGGACAAGCGTGCCTCCATGACGATGGAAGCATGTCGGCGGCGAAACGAGAGGAACGGGGCCGGAAACGTCGGGAAATGGTGTGCTCGCCCGATTGGAGAAGCTACGACTTGCAGGCCACGGTGTTGCGATCTTCCCACGCACCTAGCGCCGCGCGGCTTTAGAGGACCGCCTTGCCAAGTGCTAGCGGTCTGGACCCGGTCCGCGCAGTAGCGTCGAGATCGATTTGCCGGCTTGTTGGCCGCGAGCAGCATCGATCGCGCGCGATTGCATCAGCGCCTTGCGAATGTCGAGATGAAGCTCCAGCGCCTTGAGGCCGTCGCGCCAGTTCGGTGCGAATTGAAGCACGTTACGCTTCACCTCGGTCGTTAGGCCCAGGCGTCGCAGTTCGTGCGCGCGGCCCTTAAGCGCGTCGGTGGCGGCCGGATCGCCATTTGGCGCCCGCAAGTCCGCGACGCGCACCCTGCCATCCTTGTCGAGTTGATCTGCGATCCAGTGATCGAGCCGCGTTGGCCGATGCGCCCGCACCTCGCGGTGCAGTGCGGCTCGATCGTCTTCACGGGTGCGGTTACCCAAGCGTTCGGTGGCGACGTCGCGCGCCACTGACCTGAAGCCGTGCTGCACAAACTCTCGTGGAATGATGAGGTCGCGTCCATCGTCACGTACGCCGCGCAGGATGATGTGCGTATGTGGATTGTCCGTATCCCAGTGATCAACCGCGACCCACTCCAGCCTTGAACCCATGGCAAGTTCTGCGCGGCGCATTACCTCGCGCGTATAGGACTTCAGATCAGCGAGCTTGGTCCCGTTTTCGGGCGCTAGGATCAATCGGAAATGCCGGCGATCGCTGCGCGCCCAGGACGCGGCGCGCCCGCCGCCGTCGACTGCATTCACGGCCGCATCATAGAAAACAGAACCAGCTTCCTCGCGTTCAAGATAGCGGGTGTGGGCGCGCACCTCAGATTCCGCCTCCGGCGTTGACGGCTCGGCTTCCGGAGCATCACCAGGTTTAGACGCTCGCGCGGCAGCGTCACGAGCCACATAACGCGCATGCGCGCGTAGGGCGGCCCCGCCGCCGGCGGCGTGACTGAAATAGTGGATCTTCACAATGGCGCGTTGGCGTGGATCGAAGTCGCCGTGCGCACCCCGCGACGAGGTGCTCTTCGCAACCCTGCGCGATGATCCGATCAAGCTCGCGAGCTTCTTGCCGTAACCTGCGCGCGTGGCGCCGCCCGACGACTTCGCGCGGCCGTCGCGCTTGCCTTCGAGCATGTCGGCGTTCAGTGCTCGCGTGACGCCGAGTGATTTACCCGGCCGAAACACTTCAGCGCCGAACATGTCGCGCCTCAGTTTTGCTGCACGGAAGAGTCGGTTGATGCTTGGAGCTTCGATCATCGAGTGCGCTCAGCGTGGTGAGGTGCGCGCACCTCGTGCGCACCCTGCTATGATCGCGCGCACCTCGCGTTTGCGCCAGTGTTTGCAAGCGATTGGTGTGTGAAGTGGGGTTCTCTTTATCTTGCCTTCCACCCCACCTTCCTTCGACGCTTCGCTTACACATACAATCGATCACGCTGAATCACGAAATCTCACGTCGCAAACCAGAGTGCGCGGGCGGGTGTTGCGCCAGGGATGGAAGCCCACAGGGCCGAGACCGAAAGGGCTCGGTTCACGACAGCCCGGTCGCCGACGAAGTCGGCGAGGCGCCCGAACTAATGCGAAACCCGTGCTGAAAGGCGCGCACAAGGCTGGGCGAGTGGGGAGGCTCATGACCGTGACGGCTCGTGATCGCTTGGCGCCGTACCTAGAGACGCGACGTGGATCAGTCGCCTGCGCGCCTGTAAGTGAGTGACCATGTCCGACGCTTCTTCCACACAGCGCCGCCCCTCGCCGATCCCTCGCACAGTGTGGGCGCTGGGCCTGGTTAGCTTCTTCATGGACATCTCTTCCGAGACCATCCACGCGCTTTTGCCGCTCTTCCTGACGACGACGCTGGGTGCGAGCGTGTTGCTGGTCGGCATCATCGACGGCGTAGCGGAATCGACCGCGGCGATCTCGAAAGTGTTTTCAGGCTATCTGTCCGACCGGATGGGGCGCCGTAAACCGCTCATCCTCTTGGGCTATGGCCTGGGCGCTCTCTCCAAGCCTTTCTTCGCCATCGCCGCCACGCCGCTCCTGGTCTTTGGCGCGCGTTTCGCCGATCGGGTCGGCAAGGGTCTGCGTGGCGCACCGCGCGACGCGCTGGTGGCAGACGTCACGCCACCGGAGATACGCGGCCGCGCCTATGGGCTTCGCCAAGCGCTTGACACCGCCGGCGCCTTCGCCGGCCCGCTGATCGCGATCGCTCTCATGGCGCTCTTCGCCAACAACATGCGCGCTGTGTTCTGGGCGGCGCTCATCCCCGCCGTGATTGCCGTCGTCCTTGTTGTCGTCGGTGTTGAAGATCGCGCGGCCGGAACCGAATCCACACGTCCGCCCATTCGCTTCGCTGATCTAAAGCGCTTGCCGCCAGCATTCTGGCGCGTCGTCGCGCTGGGCGTTGTCTTCACTTTGGCGCGTTTTAGCGAAGCCTTCCTGATCCTCCGCGCGGCGGACCAGGGCTTGCCGCTGATGTGGGCGCCGCTGGTTTTGGTGGTGATGAACGTGGTCTATTCGATCGGCGCCTACCCCGCCGGCGATCTTTCCGACCGGCTGCCAGCGCGCACGCTCTTCCTCTGGGGCATCGCCGCGCTGGTCGTCGCCGATCTCCTGTTGGCGTTTGGTCCAGGGCTTATCGGCGTCTTCGTCGGCATCGCCCTCTGGGGTGCGCACATGGCGTTGACGCAGGGCCTCTTAGCCAAGCTTGTCGCCGATAACGCGCCGGCCGAGCTCAGAGGCTCGGCCTTCGGCTTCTTCAATCTGGCGACCGGTGTCGCGCTCCTTGCAGCAAGCGTCGCCGCCGGCGTGTTGTGGGACCTCGCCGGTCCGCAGGCTACGTTCCTCGGCGGCGTCGTGTTCGCAGCCGCGGCGGCCTTGATGCTGACGAGCGTTAAGCGTTCGCCTCCACCAGCTCACTGATCGCGCCGCCTTGCTGGGCATGCATCCAGTCGGCGATCGCTTGCGCCTTTGACGCCGCGGTGAAGATGGCGCGCGGGTCTGATTTCAAAATCGTGAGCCAGCTTGCAATGTGCGCGGCGTGATCCTCGCGTGGATTGTGGGCGATCGGCGAGGACGAATCCGCTCGCCAATTCGGCGGCATATCCTGACTATCCAGCCCTCCCGACACAAAATATGCCTGTTTCGCGGTCGAAAATTCCTGCGTTGCGGGGCTTGCGGGACCGAGCTGAAGGTCCACATCCTGTCGGAGAAACCAGTGGCCGTGGGGTCCTCAAGGCGACTAAGGCAATTTGTATGTCAGCACTTACACGGTTTGAAGCGGATCAATGTACGGTCGTTTTTCTCGATCACACACCCTCGCTATTTCCTGTCCATTCGATTGAACCGCTGAAGCTTGAGAACAATGCCCTTGGCCTCGCGAAAGTGGCGCGTGCGCTTGGGATGCCGGTCGTCATCTCGACCATTCAGCCGAGGGAAGCGGCCCTCGCCGATCCGCTGTTCGAGAAGCTCACGCGCTTCATCTATGCGGACGTCGTCATCGACGAGGACGACGTGATCGAGCGAACGACGTTTGATGCGTTTGGAAGCGAGCGTTTCCGTCGCGCTGTCGAAGAGACTGGCGAGCGGACGGGAATCAAGAAGCTCATCATGTGCGGCCTCTGGACCGAGACAAGTCTTCTCCAATCGGTGACGACCGCACGAAGCCGCCGGCGTGACGTTGCGTTTATCGAGGATTGCTCAGGTGGAGTTAGCGAAAGATCGCATCAGGCCGCGATCCATAGAATGGTCCAGAGCGGGGCCATGCCGGTCAGCTGGTGGTCGCTCATTGCTGAACTTTGCCCGGACACCGCCTCGGAGCAATACAGGAAGATCTATTCCATTGTGCGAGAGCACGCTGGCGTCGATCTGCCGCCGCAAGTAGCGCCGGAACCGACGCCGGCGCCCTCTCGATGAGCTGACGCCAGCGCCGTTCCGATGACGTGCTGAGATCAATCCGAACCGGCAGGCAGAGACCCGGCTTTCTGCAAGAGCCAATCTACTGCGGCTTGCGCCCTGGCGCCCGCAGCCAGGAACGCGCGAGGCTCATCGCGCAAGAGCTCCAGCCAATTGGCGATGTAGCTGGCGTGGTCCTCAAGATGGAAGGGCGCTAGGCCCGCCATCGCGCCCAGGATCGCCGAACCAAATTCCGCGCAAAGCTCTTCGCGCGCCCGCGCTTTGCGATCAGTCGCGTAATTGTCCAGCCGGTCGAGGCGGCTCTTGTGACCGGTGAAGTGCACGCTCTCGTGCAGCAGTGTTGCTGCCCAATGCTCCTCCGAGAGAAATGCCTCGTGCGCCGGCATATGCACAAGATCTGTGACGGGCGCGTAGCACGCCATCGATCCGCCAATCCGGACGCGTATGCCAGCCTGTGCAGTCCACTGCTCGATCGCGCCGGGTTCGGCTGCAGCGGGCACGACTTCCGCGCCGAACCCCTCCGGCAGCTCGTCGATCTGATCGACGTTGAACACATAGAAGAGTTTCAGGAAACGATAGGCGCGTGCAGCATCGCCACGATCATCGTCCGCATTTTTTCCAGCGTCGTCCGGCTTCGGCTTGGCTTGGCCATAATAGATGACCGGACAGGCCTTCTCGCCCTTGCGCACATGTCCGCCGAGTTCGAGCGCCTGGCGAAAGGTAAGCCACGTGCGCTTGGAATGGCCGCGCGCGATCTGCGCGGCCCACAACAGCATCACATTGGCCCCGCGATAGGGTGCGCCGTTCGACCGAAGCGGCAGGCCTGGCGTAAGCGCAAGCGCCTTCGCATTGTCCCATGGCGCGCGCCAGGGCATTACGCCGCGTTCAAGCATGTTGGAAATCTCGGCGGTGACGTGCGCCAGCGCGTCAAACGCGCTCCGCTTGGGTTCGACTTGCTTTGTTTGAGTTGAGCGTTTCATCGGTTCACTCCAAATGAGTGCGCCCACGCGCGGCAGCGCGTGGGCGGTTGGAAGGAGTGGCGCCGCGCGAAGCGGCGCCGAGTGAAGACTGGCGTCAGGCAGCCGCGTCAGCGGCGTCCTCGGCCTTGGATTTCGCCGAGGCGGTCTTGGCCTTTGGCCGCGACAGCCGCTGGTATCGGGTGATCTCGAACGTGTTGTCGTAGATCTTCTGTTCGCCCTTGAGCCAGACGGTGGGAACGATGCGACCTTCGAAGGTGACGCTGTCGCCCTTGTCGAGCTGGCTCAGCATCTCGGCGTTCAAGTCAGCGTCAAACGAGACGCAACGAAGCCATTCGGTCTTGGTGTATTGACCATCGCGGCCTTCGGCCAAACGGTCTGCGGCGATCGAGATGCGGAGCGTCTTGGCTTTCAGTTCTTCGATCTTGCCGATGCGGCCCTGAGCAGTGAAGCGGAACATGGGTGTCTCTCCTGTTCGCCGGTAAGCTCCGGCGAGAAGCGCCGCGGGGCTCTCCCGCGATGGGGCCGTGGGCTGCATGCGGGTAAGAGGGCGCTTGCAAGGGGTCGCGGGTACCGCGACCGGAGGCTTGCCCCTTGCAAGCGACCGCCCGCATGCGAAGACGAGGACCAATGAGCGAGAGGCCTCGTGGTGTGTTGTCCGACCGAAGACGCGGGAGAGGCGCGTGCGTTCGCTGCGGAAGGGGCAAGAGCAGAGGCGGTGCTGTGAGAACTGATGCGGCGCCGCATCGGCGCCGATTATCCGCCGGTTTGGCGCCGCCAGAATCCGCGTCGATGGCCTATAGTGGGGAAGGTCAAGGAGGCGGGTGGCGTGCTCAAGCTTGAAGTCGATGGTGCTGAGGTGAAACGCTTGCGCTCGAGCCGCGAGCGAAGCGCAACGCAGAAAGAGTTCGCGCACGAAGTGGGGATCAGTGAGCGGCGGCTCCGAGAGATTGAGAACGCAAGAGGCTTGATCGCCGTCGACGTTGTCGATCGACTGGCACGAGCCCTAAGCGTGCCGAGGACGCAACTTTGCGCTTCTGCTCCGTCGCCGGCCTCGGCAATGCCGTCAAAACCTCCTGAGAAGGATCGTTTCTTCCGGCGCTTTGACACTGGCATCGCCGAAATGGTTGAGGATGAGGCCGTGTTGATGGACGCCGCATCAAAGGCTCAGGTCGTCCTCTTGCAGATCAAGGTCCGGCTTAGCGAAGAGACTCAAGGCTACGTCACCGAACTCTATGAACTGGCTTCGAGCCTGAGTTGGAGCGGGAGTAACCGCGCGCTGCTGCAAACGGATGGGGAGCTGCCCATTCGCCGGCGGTTGCGTGAATTGCTCGTTCTTCTCAAGGGCAACGACGTTTGGGTCTATCAAACCGACAACATCAAAATGCTGCCGGAGCGCCACGAGATTCCGGCCCAGCCAGATCCGTTCAATGGCGAGATTCAGCTCATTCTGGCCGCTGGGCTGCCCGGCGAGTACGGCGAAACTTCGATCCACGTCGATATCGACGCCGGTCAGCCGCGCATGATCCGCTATTGAGGGCGAACGCGCCGGGAGGCGCGCGTTAAGATTTGATTCCAGACTCAGTCCCAAGCTCACGCTGAGGTTCAATCCCAATGCCTCGACACGCTGGAGCATCACGGATGGCGAAGAAAGCCAAGAAAGCCAAAGCCGCGCCGAAGAAGGCCGCGAAAAAGAAGAAGTAAAAGGACGTCCCCACGTCCACGACATTGCGCCGCCACAGGTTTAAATCCCTGGGGCGGCGCTTTGTTTGAGGACTATTCGGCCGCGACGGCTAGCTGCGTTGCCTCAGTTGTGGTGCGAAGAGGCGAAGGCAGCCACGCGCTTTGTTTGAACGTGCGCTTGGCGCGCGTCAGCACTTCTTTCTTCGGCGCCTTCTCAAGCACTGCACGGTCCAACTTCGGATTGACCTCCATCAGCGCCTCGACGACCGCGTCTTTCCTGACGTGTTCGAAGTAGCTCTCGACCGACGCCTGCCAATATTTGGTCATGTCGAGTCCGGCGAGGTTGCAGAGCGTCTGACCGAGTGCTTGACGTGCTTCCATACCCGATAGCGGGCCAACACGCCTGAGATCGATGCCGGACGCGATCGTCACCGCGATGAGTTCGAGCAGCATCGGCTCGTCCATCGAAGAGATGTAGCCCCAGAGCTCTTCTGGGTTGACCGGCAAGCGCGAGCGCCACACCGAACCAATCTCGGTAAATTCACCGGCCGCTTTACTCTCCGTGCGCGTAATGGAGCGCGCGACGTCAACGTGATCGACAGAGATCGCCAGGCACGATGGGGATCCATCGCCCATGAAGCTTGCGGCCAGGCTGAACGCCACGAGGCGAAGTGCGAGCGCTGGGCTATCGATGATCGCAACCCGAAGGCCCAGCGTCTTGTGCGCAAGCAATTCGTCCAGCAGCTTGGCAGGAACGGCCGGCTTCGGCGCTGCTGCGACCTCGGCGCGCTCGTCGTCCGCGTCAGCGACGCCGTGGGCTGACGTCGTGCGCTTTCGGCGCAGCGCCCTCAGCGCCTTCACGTCTTCAACGCGCACCAGGCCACGCTCGACCTTGATGTCTCCGGAGTGGTTCAATGTCACGATCGCGCCGGCGAGGGCGACTTCGTCTTCGTCCCATTGCGCCGGCGCAAGAGCATCGATCGCCGCTTCGATCTTTTCGATCTCGGCTTCGTCTTCGGTTTCGTCCAGCTTTGCGTAGAGCCGTTCTTGCTCAGCCGTTTCGTCGGTGGTGAGATCGCGCCGGCGTTCACGCACGCGTTCCGGAAATTGGCTCCAGGCCACGCCGTCGATCGAAATCTCGACAAATGCCCAGCCTTCAGCTTGAACTTCAGTGACGATCGGTTCGAGTTGGGCCTCGGCCAGCCGAACCAGAAGCTCGCGGTCGGCAAGAAAGCGCGTCTCGTCTTCGTCCGCGAAGAGATCGGACGCGACCGCCCCGCCGGCTCCGACATAGGCATCGACACCGACAAAGCGTGCGAGCTTGTCGGTCTCGGCGACATGCGCTTGGGTTACGCGCGCCTTGAGCTGCTCCGGCGTCCGTTGCCACTCGGGCGTGTCGAAGAAAGCCTTCTCCTGCAGCGCATGATCGTCGGTGAAGGCGAGCGCGCCCAATTGGTCGAGGTCGACCTCGCCTTTTTTCAGCGCTTCGATCAGTCGCGGCGATACCCGGGCGAGCCGAAGCCTGCGCGCAACGTGCGTGCCGTTGACGCCAAAGCGGCCAGCGATCGCTTCCGGACCATGACCAGATTCAGCAAGCTGGGCAAATGCCTCGATCTCGTCAGCCGGATGCATCGGCTCTCGTTGGACGTTCTCGGCCAGCGAGGCTTCCGTCGCATCGTCCAATGGCACGACCCTGCAGGGGATCGGCTCGTTGCCGGGAATGGTCTTCGCCTTGGCGAGTTTTCGAAGCGCCTTCAGGCGCCGGCCGCCAGCTTCCACTGAGTAGCGGCCTTTGTCGGCTTCGGAGACGACCAGGTTCTGCAAGAGGCCATGCGCCGCGATGGACGCCGCGAGTTCATCAATGCTCATCGCAGGCTTGGTCTTGCGGACATTGCGCTGTCCTGGAACGAGCTTCGACAAAGCGATCATGGTGATGTCGGTCATTGCATTTTCTCCATCGCCCGCACGCGAGGAGCCGCGCCGGGCGATGCTCGCCCTGCACGCCGGCATGCGCGGTCAAGGGCGAAGAGCGCAGCGTCCCTTGACCGCACGGAGCAGGGCGGCGTGCGACAAGAAGTGGCCCGGCGCGGCGCGCGGCGTCATCGCCGACGCCAAACGCCTTCGATAAGGTCCGAGGCAACAGGGCCCCAATAACGGCCGTCAAAACTGTCGGCTGTATCGCCGATCAGGAAAACTTGACCATTGAGGCGGCGGCATCCCGACCAAGTTGGCAATGCGCGCCCGACGCTATCGGCTGTTCGCCGCTGAAGTGTGAGCTCGTGATTGATGGTTACCAGGGGACCAAGCGCACAGACGACATCGCCATCCAATGCGGCGACGCGTTTAAGAAACCGATCATTGGCGTCTGTAAAGCGCCGCGCTGTGGCATAGTTCAGCGCGACATCCCGCGCCCGCACGGTAACGATTGAATGGCGCACGATTGGCGAGTGCATGCGCACGTAGATGCCTTGAGGCACGGACGGGCTCGCATTGTAGATGAGGACGTCGGAAAGCGTCGAGACGGCAACAAAGCCGATGCCGAGACATAGAGCGAAAGTGAGGAAGGCGCCCAATGCGACAGTCCGCGTTGGCGCCACTAACCTGATGCGTCGCATTTGGCAGTTTCTGACGCGCGGCGGCACGGGACGCCAAACCATTCCACTTAGCCACGAGCACCCTCACCTGAAGCGGGCAGACAGGGCGCGATGAGGTTCAGGCCACGAGGGAGGACTCGCTTTCCGGGGCTGGGGTCGGCGCCCGCGTCGCGCGCTGCGAGAATGCGCGAACTGCGATGCTTATAAACTTGCAATTCACTTGAAAAACGGCGCGCTTAGGGTTCAACCTGAACGCGAAGAAGGCGGGAGTAGGTTTACCGATGATGGGCCGGCGTGAGGCCACGTTGGACTTTGTGCAAAAGTGCCGGGCGGCAGCTTCGGCAGAGGATATCGCGCGTTTTCTTTTTGCGGAGATGGAAGCTTGCGGGATCAGATATGTTGCCTGTGCCTCGCATGTCGATCCGCTGAAGCCCCCGACAGGCGCCGTCGCAATAGTTAACTATCCGCACCCTTGGCTGGTCTGGTTTTCCGATAAGAAATACGCCAACCGCGATCCAATCTTTTTCGGCGCGCATAACGCACTGCTGCCGTTCTGGTGGGAAGAGTTCGTGGTCCAATACGATCTGGCGCGTGACCAGCGCCGGATTTTGAACGAAGCCGCTGAATGCGGCTTGAGGAAGGGACTGACTATTCCCATTCATTCGCCTGGGGCGCTGCCGGCGTCGTGTTCGCTTGTGCCTGGTCCTGACGGAATCGATCCTCTCATCGTGCCTGACTTACAATTGATGGCGTTTCACGCCCACGAGGAAGCGCGGCTGCGCGCTACCGGTGAAGCGCGAAAGCCGGTTGTTTTGACTAAGCGCCAAAAGGAATGCTTGGCGCTTGCAGCCCGCGGCAAAAGCGATCCGTTGATCGCAGACATTCTTGGCATCAAGACGGCAACGGCCAAACATACAATTGAGCATGCGCGGGCGCGCTATGGGGTGAGCTCGCGCATCCAAGCGATCATGTTCGCTTATCTCGATGGTACACTGACCCTGTCCGATCTGGCGGACTGACTTCTCCACATCTCCTTCTTGTGCAAAGCGCGTCAATGGGCCGATCGGCCCATAGCAGAGCGCACGCGTCTGGACTCAATCTCACTGAGTTCGGTGCGGAGGACACGAGGCTCATGATCCAGATCATCACGCGCGACAATCGCCGCCTCTTTCATCACGCGCTCATGGAAATGCACCGCCAGCGCAAGCAGGTCTTTATCGACCGCATGCATTGGCAGCTAAGTGAAAGCATGGGCCTTGAGATCGATGAGTTCGATAGCGAGGAGGCAATGTATCTGATTGACGTGGATGCAAACGGCGACGTGCAGCAATCGGCGCGGCTACTGCCAACGCTCTCGCCACATCTCATGAGCGAAGTGTTCGCCAAGCTCTGCGACGACGGACCGCCGCGGTCGGCGCGCGTTTGGGAAGCGTCCCGATTCTGCCCCGCGCCCGCCATTGCCAAGGGTGCGCCGCGTCGCGAACTGCTGGCTCGGATGATCGCAGGCATTTTGGAGACTTCAATCCTCTTCGGCATCGAGAAGGTAAGTTTCGTGGCCGGCGCCGCGCTGGCGCCGCTTGCAGATCAAGCGGGCTGGAGCGTGCGCGCGTTGGGGCCAAAGCAGAGGATGGGGCGAGAGCGTCTCGTCGCCATGCTGGCCGACGTCACCAGCGATGGCCTTGCGGCCGTACGCCAACGGGCGCGGCTAGCCGGTCCTGTTACGCGCTTCGCTGACGCCGGACTAGCCCGCGCTGCCTGAGCTGCGCTCGAAACAACTCAACCAAGTCAAGGAGGCCATCATGCGAGTCGCCACCCAGACCACTATGCAACCGGCGTTGCGTTCAGAGGCGCGTTACACGAGCGCATTCGACGACTTGATGCGCGACGGCTATGCCATCTTACCAGAAGCCATAAGCCGCCCGAAATCGCGATCGATCGCTGCTGAGCTCGGGCCGCATTTGTTGGCCACGCCACGGTGCGTGGGTGATTTTTATGGATGGAAGACGACGCGCGTCGGAGGGCTTCTCCACAAGGCGCCTTCTACACAAGAGCTTGTGCTGCATCCAGACGTGCTCGCGATCACGCGCGCGGCTTTGCAGCCGTCGTGTGATTGCATCCAGCTCAATCTGACGCAAGCAATTCGCGTGCACCCACAAGAGCGAGCCCAGGCGCCGCACCGCGATGAAGATGTCGGTGAAGTTGCCGCGCAGGCCCATGACCGGAAGACGCCGACCATTGACCAGGGTCAGTGTCGCGTCCGCGCCTAGTCCGCGCAGATTGAGGCCCGAACCGCCGCCGATATTGCCGTTCTGGAAAGAGATGTGCTGAGCGAATCCACCGTTGAACACTTGCGGCAAAGTCCGCACCAGCTCTTCAGTGGTGGAGAGGCCGCTTTGCTCAATCTCGGCCCGGTCGATGGTGACCACATTAGATCCGACAGGGGCCGCACCGCGGATACGCGTCCCGGTGACTACGATCTCCTCGTCCGCCTCGGCGTTGCTGTTCGCTTCGGCGCGAACGCGCGTCTCAGCGTTCGCGCGGCCGGGCTGGGGGCTCTGATCTTGCTCCAGCGCAAGCGTATTTGCAGGTGTAATTTCCCCTCGCAAATTCGACCCGGAAAGCAATCGCGACAGCGCTTCCTCGCGCGTGAAGCGGCCACGCACCGCTGGCGCAAATTGGCCAGCAAAACGGTCCGCTGGGACAAGTGTGCTCAGTCCGGATTGTTGCGCGTATAATGCGAGGGCGCTGGAGAGCGGCTGAGCGGGGATGTTGTACTCGATCCGGGCTTCGCCAGCGAGCGAAGCGCCGTCGGTCTGCGCGTGCGCGTCAGGCGCAAACGCAAATGGCGACACGCCCAACAACAGTCCGGCAACCCAGTGTGAAACGCGCTCCGCGCGCTTGACGGTTTTGGTCAAGCTCACCTCCCCTTGGACCGCATGCTCGGTCTTCAAGAAGGGGAGACGAACGGGCTTGGCAAAAACGACAACGAGGGAGAAGTTTTTCGGGCGCGCTCAATCAGAGCGCAGCACTATCACGCCGTCGGCGCGCCGATCGGCGCTAACCCCGACATTGTTTTCAAGCAACTCCAGAAACGCTTCCACATCGTCCCCCGCCACGTATCCCGCAAGACGCACCTGCGCGGTCGCGGTGTCGGCGAACGCGAAGCGCACGCCCGAAAAGCGCGTCACCTCAGCAGCAGCTTCGCGCAAGGATTGGCCGTCGAGCGCCACCATGCGCTCGCGCCACACCAGCCGGCTATCCAGGGCGTCCGGCGCCAGAACCGAAACGGTGGGAGTGCCACCGGCCAGCTCGATCTCTTGATCGGCTGACGCTGCCACGCTGTCGCCAGGTGAGAACAGCATCTCGCGCCGTGCTTCGACGCGTCCGCTCAGCACCGTGGTGATGGCCGCATCGGGTCCCAGCCGCACGACGAAAGAGGTGCCGAGCACGCGGATATCTCCGAACCTGGTCGTCACGACGAAGGGCCGCGAGGCGTCGTGCGCAACATTAAAGAGCGCCACGCCTTCTTCGAACCGCACGCGGCGTTCATCGCCCTCAAGACTGGCACGCAACCGCGCCCCAGGCGCCATTTCGATCGTGGTGCCGTCGCTTAACCGCACTAGGCGCTCCTGTTCCGGCGCCGTGGCATAGACGGCGCCTGCCTCGTCCCGAAGCGAGCTGAGCGGGGAGATCACGAACAAGGCCAGCACTGCCGCAGCCGAGAGCGTGGCGACCGCGATCGGCCGGACCGGTACTCGCATCCTCCGATGGCGAACCTCGCCGATTGGTTCTGTCGCCAGGACGGCATCGATCTTGTCGGCGGTCGCGGAGACGGCCTCATAGGCGCGCTTATGCGTTTCGTCCGCGGCGAGCCAAGCCTGGAACGCGTCAATGTCTTGGCGGCTGACGCGGGGCTCGTCCAAGATCACGAGCCAGTGCGCGGCCTCCAATTCGGCCTGTGTTGGCTCGCGGTGGGCCATGGCGATCTGTCTTAAGGCGCCGAAGCGCCGCCGTCAGCGGCGGTCAGCCTGGCGTGACAAAAGGCGATGGCCTTCAAGACGAGCCGCTGCACCTGACGCTCGCTCACGCCGAGCGCCGCAGCGACCTCGGCAGGCGGCAACAGTTCAACCCGGCGCATCAACAACGCCTTGCGCTCTAGTTCCGGCAGCGCCGCGATCGCAGCACGCACGGCTGCCGCCTCTTCAAGGGCAATGCAATGATCCTCGGCGCTGGGCGCGTGCGCAGCAGCCGGCACGCGATCAATGCTCGCGACGGTGCGATAGGGCGCTGCCTTGTGCCTTCGAAGCGCATCCACTGCCATGTTCTTTGCGGTTTGGAACAAGAACGCTCGAGGTGACACGATCTGTCTGGCGTCAGCTGCGCACAGACGTAAGAAACTATCCTGTGCGATATCCTCTGGAGAGACGCTTGCGCCGAAGCGGCGCAGAAATCGCCTGAGGACGCCAGCCTCGTTATCGAACAGCCGCCTGAGTTCCGGTTCCCCCCTCATAGAACTTCAATCAGCGTTTCGCGAAGCGCGCCGGCTCCGCAAACCAGAATTGACGCATTCGCCTGCGCGACGGCGTCTGACGAATTAACGAGCATCGCTTTGCCGAATGGACCTTCCGCGAGCATATTTGCGAGTGCCGCCAAATCCGCGGTGTCTAGTGTGTCAACGCAGCGCGCTACGACGGCTAAGCCACTTTGCGTTCTGAATGCGATGTCCAACGCATCGTCGCGCGCCCAGACAAGGGCGAGTGGCTTTACGCCCAGTTCCGCTAGGGTTTCCTGAAGTCGTTCGGCTGCTACTAGTTGGCTTGTAACGACGCCCATCTGCTCTTGCCGAAGAACCCTACAGAACAGGGACTATAGTCCCTGGTGACTATAGTCGTCATCCCGTTTCTTCTGTTCGATGGAGTGGGAGCGAATAGTTTGCACGAATGTCCTGCGTCTGCGGGAAGCGCGAGGACTTACGCAAGAACAGCTCGCCGTGGATGCAGGATTGGACGTCACTTACTTACGCGAGATTGAGAAGGGCGAGGCAAACCCGACCGTCAAGAAGATCGCAGGTTTAGCGGAGGCGCTTGGCGTGTTGCCTGCCGATCTCTTTGAACTCCCGAAGTAAATAAGGACTATAGTCCCTGGTGACTATAAGCCCTGTGAGATTGACTTCTGGCCATGGACTGGAAGGCGCTCGTGGGCGCAAATATTCGGAAGCTGCGTGTTCGTAGAAAGCTGAGTCAAGAACAGCTCGCGCACGATTCTGAGATAGACCTCACTTATCTGGGTGGAATTGAAAGAGGGAAGCGAAATCCCAGCTTACTGGTTTTGGTGCGCATTGCCGATCAATTGGGCGTGCATCCCAGCAAGCTGTTGGCGGAGTAAGTTTGCACGCCGTAGCCTCAGGTTGGGTAGTCCGTCCCTCGCCAGGTTCTGCCGCGTTTAGATCGACGATCGAGGACCGTTTCAAGAACGCCAAGGCGCTCGCTGCGTATCTCGGGTTTACCCTCGGGTGTGTCAGTCCGGAGAACTCGATCTCTCAGGCGTTGCGCAAAGTCCAGTCCTTGATCGAACCCGCCGCCGGCGCCCTGGATCATGAGTACCGGGGGGCCCGCGCCTGCTTCGCCAAATTTCAGGTCGCCAAACCGGCTCTGGATCACCCGGCTGCGGCCCCGCAGGCGCGCGCGTGCGCGGCGGATATCCGCGCTGAAAGTGCTCCACCCGACGCCAGCCAACGCAGTCAGACCTGCAATACCAAGGAGAAGTGAGCGCCGACGCATGTGCGCCACATGCTGGGGCGCTTCAAGCGAAGTGTCTGGACTGATATCAAGCGCTGCGCCGGTCGCAAGCGCGTTGGCGTGCTTGGGCGCCTTATGATCCAAAGCGAACCCAGGCGGGCTCCGTTGGTTAAGACCGCTGCAACTAGGTGCGCGGCGTTGACGAATTAAAGACTGCTGCTCACTATTATGGACCTGATGCGTCGGCTCTGGCTCACCTTTCTGACCGTGTTCGCCCTGGCGGCAAGCGGCCTTGCTTCGGCAATGGCCGCGGAAGCCTGTCCGATGATGCAGGCCACGGCCGTCCAGGCCGAGCACGATTGTTGTCCAGACGAGGGCGGCGCTCCGAAAAACCAACCTCAGCAGCAGCAGCACGATATGGATGGCTGCATGATGGGGATGGCCTGCCGCACCGCCCCGGCCGTGACGCCGTCGCCTGCGCCGATCGCGCTCCCGAACACGGCGATCCTTTTGTCGGGTTCGGTGATGAGAGAGCCAGCGGAGCTGAGCGGTCCGCTCCAGCAACTTTTCCGTCCGCCACGAAGCATCTGACGCCGGAAATTTGAGCGGCGGCGCGCATTGCGCGCGCACGCGCTTGGGCTTGTCCCATTTCTCTGGAGTCAGACATGCGCAAAGCATGGGTTTTGGCCTGCGCCATCGGCTGGGCGCCGGCGGCATACGCGCAGGATTTGAGTTTCGCCGACGCGGTCGCGCGCGCCGCAAGCGACGGGCCGTCGATCGCCGCGCGGCGCGCGGCGGTTGATGCAGCCCAACGCTCGATTGGACCGGCGGGCGCTTTGCCCGATCCCGAACTGGTGCTCGCGTTCGAAAACGTGCCGGCCACGGGACCGGACCGCTATCGCCTGAACCGCGACGAGATGACGATGCAACGCGTCGGCGTCATGCAGGACATGCCAAGCTTCGCGGAATTGGGCGCGCGACGCGCCATGGCCCGCGCGGAAGCCGGGCGCGCTGGCGCGGGGCTTGAGCTGGGACGCCTCGAAGCACGCCTCGGCGCCGCCCAAGCCTGGATCGGCCTTTATTATGCGGAGCGGCGCGTTGCGCTGCTGGGGCGCATCGTTGACGAGGCGCGCGCATCCTCCGAAGCCGCACGTGGGCGCCTCGCATCCGGGGCGGGCAGTGTGGACGAGGCGATCGCCGCGGAGGTCGAGGCCGCACGGCTAGAAGATCGCGTCTCCGAAGCGCAGGCGTTAGTGATCAGCATGCGCGCTGAACTGCGCCGTTGGATCGGTGAGGCCGCCGACCAACCGCTGAGTGATACGCCGCCCCGCTTCAACATTGATGCGGAGGCGTTGCGCCAACAACTTCGCCGCCATCCAGCGCTTGCCGCCTATGAGGCAGAAACCGAGGCAGCCGAGGCGGGCTTGCGCATGGCGCATGCCGAACGTTGGCCTGACTGGTCATGGGAAGTTTCCTACGGAAGGCGCGATCCGGCACTGGAGGATATGGCCTCCGTCGAAGTCCGGGTCGGACTGCCGCTCTTTCAAGCCTGGCGCCAAGGCCCGCTGATCGATGCGCGGCGCGCCGACCTTCGTCGCGTCGGCGCCGAGCATGACGCCAGCGTGCGCGAACATGAATCCACGCTCGAAGGGGGATTGGCGCAGTATTCGGCGCTCGAAGCCAGCGTCGCGCGCGCGCGCGACGTGCGGCTGCCGCTGGCGCGCCAGCGCGCCGAGGCCGCATCCGGCGCGTTCGCTGCGGGTAATTCAAGCACAAGCGCGCTGATCGGCGCCCGCCGCGACGCGATCGAAGCGGAACTGGATCTTTTCACGCTGGAAGAACGGCTCGCGCTCACGGGGGCTGCGCTCACACTGCAGTATGGGGAGATCGCACCATGAGCGATGCGCAGCGTTTGCGCCGATTGGCGCCTTGGATTTTCGTTGGCGCGCTCGCGCTCGGGATCGTCGGCGCCGGCGGCTATTGGTTGGGGGTCAATCGCGGCGGAGCGCCTGCAAGCGAAGCCGGCCGCGAAGTGCTCTATTGGTACGATCCGATGCGCCCGGAGGTTCATTTCGACGAACCCGGCAGATCGCCGTTCATGGATATGGATCTCGTAGCGCGCTACGCCGGCGAGGCGCCGGCCGATGCGGGCGTGCGCATCGATCCCGGTGTCGTGCAGAATTTCGGCGTTCGTTTGGCGACGGTCGAGCGCGCCGCGCTCGATCGCTCGGCGACAGCGTCAGGCGTCATCGCCTTCAGCGAACGAAGCCTCGCTGTCGTGCAAGCAAGAGCGAGCGGGTTCGTCGAACGCGCCTATGGCCGCGCTGTCGGCGATGTCGTTGCGGCGGGCGCGCCGCTGGTCGACGTGCGCGTGCCCGAATGGGCCGCGGCGCAGGCCGAATATCTCGCGCTTCGTTCGAGCGGCGGCGAATTGGCCGCCGCCGCGCGCCGGCGCCTTGCCATGCTCGGCATGTCCGAAGCGCTGATCGCGCGCATCGAGCAGGAGGGAAATCCCCGCCCCGTGATCACCATCAGCGCGCCAGTTTCAGGCGCCATTACCGCGCTCGACATTCGCACCGGCATGACCATCGCCCAAGGCGCGCCGATCGCCACGATCAATGGCCTGTCGCCAGTCTGGCTCGTGGTCTCCCTGCCGCAAGCGGATGCTGGGCTCGCCCGTCGCGGCGGCCGGGTGAGCGCGCGCCTCTCCGGCTATCCCGGCGAGACGTTTTTGGGATCGATCGAAAGCGTGTTGCCGGCGGCCGATGCGGCTACGCGCACCGTCGAAGTGCGCATCGCGCTCGATAACCGGGACGGGCGTCTGCGGCCCGGCATGAGCGCCGCAGTTGAACTCAGCCGAAGCAGTGATGCCGAGGTTTTGATTGTGCCCGCTGAAGCGGTGATCCAGACCGGCCGGCGCTCGGTCGTCATCGTTGCGGCCGCAGAGGGGCGCTTCGTTCCAACCGAGATCACGATTGGCCGGCGATCCGGGGATCGCATCGAGATCCGGCAGGGCTTGTCGGAAGGGCAGAGCGTCGTCGCATCCGGCCAGTTCCTGATCGATTCCGAAGCAAGTCTGAGCGGTGCGCTAGAGCAGCTTGAAGCTTCCGCCGCCCAACCACCGCCGGGCGCAGCGATACTGCACGAAGCCCAAGGGCGCATCACGGCGCTCGGCGCCGAAGGCGTCACCATCGCGCATGGGCCGGTCGCCAGCCTGCGATGGCCGGCAATGACGATGGCTTTTGTGTTCGAGCGCGCCGACCTCGCCCGAGGATTGGCTGTTGGCGAGACCGTGACGTTCCGCTTCCGCCAGGACGGGTCGCGTTATGTGATCGGCGACATCCGCGAAACGGAGACGCGCCGATGATCGCTTCGATCATTCGCTGGTCGGTTTCCAACCGGTTGCTGGTCATGCTGGCGACGTTGGCGCTCGCTGTCGCTGGCGCATTCGCCATCCGTTCGACGCCGGTCGACGCCATTCCCGATCTCTCCGACGTGCAGGTCGTCATCCGCACTACCTATCCAGGCCAGGCGCCGCAAATCGTCGAGGACCAAGTCACCTATCCTTTGACGACGACGATGCTCTCCGTACCCGGCGCGCGCACCGTCAGGGGCTATTCCTTCTTCGGCGACAGCTTCGTCTACATCATCTTCGAGGATGGGACCGATCTCTACTGGGCGCGCTCGCGCGTCTTGGAATATCTGAACCAGGTGCAGGAACGATTGCCTGCGACGGCGCGCGCTTCGCTCGGGCCCGACGCAACCGGCGTCGGCTGGGTCTATCAATACGCCCTGGTCGATCGCACCGGCCGGCACGATCTCGGACAACTCCGCAGCATTCAGGACTGGCTCTTACGCTTCGAACTGAAAAGCGTGCCGGGCGTCGCCGAAGTCGCCTCGATCGGCGGCATGGTGCGCCAGTATCAGATCGTCTTGGATCCCGAGCGCATGGCCGCCTACGGCATTTCGCAAGAGCGCGTGGCCGAGGCGGTGCGCGCCGCCAATGGCGAAACCGGCGGCGCTGTTGTGGAAATGGCCGAAGCCGAGCACATGGTGCGCGCCAGCGGCTATCTGCGCACGCTCGAAGATTTCGACAACATACCGCTCGGCGTCAACGCAACAGGCGTTCCGGTGCGTCTGGGCGATATCGCCTGGGTGCAGATCGGTCCCGAAATGCGCCGCGGCATCGCCGAACTGAACGGTGAGGGCGAAGTCGCCGGAGGCGTTGTTATTGTCCGCGCAGGCGAGAATGCGCGCGCGGTGATCGAGAATGTCCGCACGCGGCTCGACGAACTAAGGCGGAGCTTGCCCGAAGGCGTCGAGATCGTGACAACCTATGACCGCTCCAACCTGATCGACCGCGCGATCGAAAATTTGACCTCGAAGCTCACCGAAGAATTCATCGTCGTCGCCTTGGTCTGCGCGCTCTTCCTGTTTCACCTCCGTTCGGCGCTTGTCGCCATCATCACGCTGCCGCTAGGCGTCATGGCGGCATTCCTGGTCATGCGCCTCCAGGGCGTCGACGCCAACATCATGTCGCTCTCCGGCATCGCCATCGCCATCGGCGCCATGGTCGACGCCGCCATTGTCATGATCGAGAACGCCCACAAGCGGCTTGAACGCTGGCGCGACGAGCACGATGGCGAGATGCCGCAAGGCGCCGATCACTGGCGCGTCATCACCGAGGCCTCGATCGAAGTGGGGCCGGCGCTCTTCTTCAGCCTCCTCATCATCACGCTCTCGTTCCTGCCAGTGTTTACACTGCAGGCGCAGGAAGGGCGGCTCTTTGCGCCGCTCGCCTTCACCAAGACCTATGCGATGGCCGCATCCGCCGCGCTGGCCGTGACGCTGACGCCGGTGCTGATGGGCTATTGGATCCGTGGCCGGATTCCCCGTGAAGACGCCAATCCGCTCAATCGCTGGCTGGCTTGGCTTTATCAGCCAGCGATCGATTTCACCCTGCGCGCGCCGAAAATGATTCTGCTCGCCGCCGCTTTCGCGGCGGCCACAACGATCTGGCCGCTGACGCGTTTGGGCGGCGAATTCATGCCGATGATGTATGAAGGCGATCTCCTCTACATGCCGACCGCGCTGCCTGGGCTCTCAGCTGCTGAGGCCTCCGAACTGCTGCAGCAGACCGACCGTTTGATCATGACCGTCCCTGAAGTGGAGAGCGTGTTCGGCAAAGCCGGCCGGGCCGAGACCGCGACCGACCCCGCGCCGCTTGAAATGTTCGAGACGACGATCCGGCTGAAGCCGCGCTCTGAGTGGCGCCCAGGCATGACGCCCGAGCGCATCATAGAGGAACTGGACCGCACCGTGCGTGTGCCCGGCCTCACCAATGTCTGGGTGCCGCCGATCCGCAACCGCATCGACATGTTGGCGACAGGCGTAAAAAGTCCGATCGGCGTCAAGGTGAGCGGTCCAGACCTCGCCAGCATTGATGCTGCCGCCCAAGCCATAGAGCGTGCGGCGCGGGCCGTGCCCGGGGTCTCCTCCGCAGTGGCCGAACGCATCGCTGGCGGTCGCTACATCAATGTCGACATCGATCGTTTTGCCGCCGCCCGCTTCGGACTCAACATCGCAGACGTCCAGCGTGTCGTCTCCGGCGCCATTGGCGGAGAGAATATCGGCGAAGTCGTTGACGGGCGGGCGCGCTATCCGATCAATCTGCGCTATCCGCGTGAAGTGCGCGATACGCTCGACCGGCTGATCGCACTTCCAATCGTCACCGACGAGGGCTTGCGCTTGACCCTCGGCGAAGTCGCACGCCTGGAAATCGCCGACGGTCCCGCCATGATCAGAAGCGAGAACGGGCGCCTGTCGGGCTTCGTCTATGTTGATGTGCGCGGCCGTGATCTGGCTTCGGTCGTGCGCGACTTGCAAGACGCGGTGGCGCAACAACAATTGCCCGCGGGCGTTAGCGTCGCCTATTCGGGCCAGTTTGAATACTTGGCGCGTGCAACCGCGCGATTGGCGATCGTGGGGCCTGTCACGATCGCCATCATCTTGCTGCTGCTCTACTTCACCTTCCGCCGCTTCGATGAAGCGCTCATCGTCATGGCGAGCCTGCCGTTCGCGCTGACGGGCGGTGTCTGGCTCGTCTATCTGCTTGGCTACAATTTCTCAGTGGCGGTCGCCGTTGGCTTTATCGCGCTGGCGGGGCTCGCCGCTGAATTCGGCGTCGTCATGCTCATCTACCTGAAAAACGCGCTGAATGAGCGGATCGCGCGCGGTCAGGAAATCACGGCTCAAACCATCGCCGAGGCGGTGCGGGAAGGGGCGCTGTTGCGCCTTAGGCCCAAGGCGATGACAGTGGCCGTCATCCTCGCTGGTCTCCTGCCGATACTCTGGACCGGCGGCGCCGGCGCTGAAGTGATGCGCCGCATTGCGGCGCCGCTCGTCGGCGGGATGATCACCGCGCCGCTTTTGTCTTTGTTCGTCATCCCCGCGGCTTATCTGATGATCCGGCGCCGCGACCTCAAGCGCCAAGCGCTTGCCAACGGAGAAGGCCAGATCGCCTATGACACTGGAGAGTGAGACATGCTGAGAATAATCGTCGCCGTGTTTGTGCTGGCTGCCACCGCCTGCTCACCGCCAAGCGATGAGATGGCGAAAACCGACATGAGCGGCATGAGCGCGGCCGAGACTGAACCCGCAGCTTTGGGCCCAATCTCGGGCTCGGGCGTGGTCACCGCCATCGATGCGGCCGCCGGAACGGTGTCGCTTGATCACGGGCCGATCGCCGCCATTAACTGGCCTGCGATGTCGATGCAGTTCACCGTCGAGAGCCCAGCCGCCCTCGCAGGGATTGAGGTGGGGGAGCAGGTCGTATTTGAACTCAAGAGCGCGAGCGAGCCGCAGGTCATCACAATGTTGCGGGAACAATAGCCGCGATAGGTGATCAGTGACGGGTGTCGATCGAAGCGGCCGCTTCGCGGCACGCCGCCTCGCAGCGGCGGCACGATTCAGCGCAAATGCGGCAATGCTCGTGCACTCCGCCATGACGTTCGCACTCTTCGGCGCAAACGCGGCAAGCCTGCTCGCATGCCTTGATGGCGGCGACGATGACGCCTTCGTTGGCGCCCGTGCGGCGTGACGCGATATGACCAGTCGCCGTGCAGATGTCGGCGCAGTCGAGGTTGAGCCTGATGCATTGACGCAGTTCAAGCACCATTTGCTCGCCCAGACAGGCGTCAGCACACACGGTGCAGGTTTGCGCGCAATCGAAGCACTCTTCGATGCAGCGGATGAGCGCCTCGTTGGTTGACCCTTGTACCTGCGGATGAGCGCTGATCATTTCCTCGACATGCATGTTCGTCTCCTTCGAGGTTTCAGAAATACAGATTCCGATTGCAGATCGCGGAACTTCGGTTGCGGCCCGCGTTGCAACACCGCTTTCATCCGAAAGCGATTTGTCCAATCAACGGAACAGATGGCTCCGCGTTCCCCGCGAAAATCACATCCGTGAAACGACGCGGTCGCCAACGAGGCTCGCGTCATCCGCCGTTCATATGCTGGCTCTTGGTTCGCACTTGCATTTGAACGTGCTTCGGGAAGCGCCGGCCCGCCCGTCGCTGGGGACAGAAAATTGTCACGCTTGACCTGGTCAGCGCGGGCAGCAGCCAACATCCTGCATCGGCGGGCATTGGGAGTCGGCGTAGGAACAGAACACGCAGCAATCTCCGGGCTTGGCTTTCAGCACCGCACCGCACCCTTTGCAGTCATAGAAATACTGACAGAAATCGGTCGCCATCGCCTCGTTTTCGAGATGGCCACACGCGGGGCAGGTAATGGTGGCCCGGAGGTTTGGCGCGTCGTTCATCGCCCTCTTATCCAGTCGAGCAATTCGCGCTCATAATGAGGCGCAGCAGTCGCCGCCGCGATCAGCAGCGCGGCGCCCACGAGAAGCGCGATAACCAGCGGCCGTGGCCGGCGCCCGCCCCAAAAGGCGGCGCCAAAGCCCGCAAGGATCAGCACACTTGTGACGCCCATCAGGTAGGGCTTTGCCTGCGCGAACCATGCCAAGTGGGCTACCAGCGCGGTACTTAGCCCGGCCTGCACCAGCAGGATCGGCAGCACGCAGCAGGAAGCGCCTAACAAAGCGCCGAAACCCGCCAGTACGCCGCCGCCGGCCAGCAAGCTCCCTGCGCGCCGGGGTGTTGTATCTTCGCTCATGGCCGTAGCGTACGACCTGTAGTCACTACAGGAGCAAGCCTTGAACGATAGGCTCTTCACGATCGGGCGCCTCAGCGCCGAGACCGGCGCCAAGGTCGAGACCATCCGCTATTATGAGCGCATCGGACTGATGCCCAGACCGCCGCGCTCAGCAGGGAACCGGCGGCTTTACGATGGAGCGGCGCGCGAGCGGCTTGGCTTCGTGCGGCGGGCCAGAGAGCTCGGCTTCTCGATCGATGACATTCGGGCCTTGCTCGCTCTATCAGGCGGTGAGGGGCCTTGCGCCAAGGCGCGCGCGCTGACCGCTCGCCATCTCAGCAACGTTCGCGAGCGGATCGCTGATCTCAAGAAGCTGGAGCGAACGCTGTCGCAGGCCGCCCAACAATGCGCGCCAGATGCTTCGCGCCACTGTCCCATCATCGAGACGCTTTCAAAGCCGCACCTCTAATTCCGCGCAGCGTTCGCCGAGAGTGAAGTCGTGTTCTATGCCTCAGGATCTCAAAACAGATCTGCCCTGCGATAGCGCCGCGGCTCGAACCTCTTCTGCAAGACGGGACTGGGGCAACGTCCGCGCCAAAACCATGCCGCCGACGCAGAGCGCCGCCAGAGTGAGCGCCGTCTGCCTCCTTTTGCGCTTGGAACCGGCGAGCGAGGTCTCGAAGAGGCCGACCATGGCCTGGAGTAGATCTTGGTAGGCGCCCTGAACGTCAGCGCTGCCGCGTCCGACATCCGAAGGTAAAGCGATCATCGGACACTGGCCGTCAAGATCGCCCAGATGCTCCTTTGAGAGATAGCCGCAGAGCATCTGCCCCGCGGCTTCACGTGGGGGCGCGCCTGGACGAATACCGGCTTCGGCGCGCCACTGTGCGCCGCGCCCCATGAGAAAGCTCGACACGGCCGCGGCGAACAATTCTTCCTTGTTCTTGAAGTGATTGTAGAAGCCGCCGCGCGTGAGCTCGGCAGCCTCCATCACCATATTAATGGTGACATTCTCAAAACCATGCCGGTTGAAGAGAATGCGCGCGCTCTCTACGATGCGCGCACGCGTCTTGTGCTTGTGATCGGGTGTATAAGGCATTCGCGAGCAGCTCCGCCGCCACTCTGGGTCAAGGCAAAATATGATCTTGATCATATTATGCAGGAGCGGCAAGGAACTGGCGAGCGAAACGGTTGGCGGAGGCAAGCAAAGTTGAGCGTCAGATTTGAAGGCGGATGTCTCTGCGGCGCGGTGCGCTATGTCTGCACCGGCGAGCCGATGATGGCTGGCCATTGCCATTGCGAGGATTGCCGCCGCTCAAGCGGAACGGGGCATTGCTCCCACTTGGGGGTGGCTGAGGCGAGCGTCTCGCTGACCGGAGAGACGAAGGGCTATGCACGCGCGGCAGACAGCGGCAACGTTGTGACCCGCCATTTCTGTCCGGTCTGCGGCGCTGCGGTGTTCTCGGCCAATGCGGGCATGCCCGGCCTCATTTTCCTCCGCGCATCGAGCCTCGACGAACTCGAAGTGTTCAAACCGCAGATGCATGTCTATGCGTCGCGCGCGGCGAGCTGGGATCATCGAGGGGACGGCCTGCCAGTGTTCGATACAATGCCGCCGGGGATGTGAGGGTTGAGACGATGAAGCGGTTCATATTGCTGCATGTCGGCTTTGAGACGCCGACGCCGGAAATCATGCAGGCGTGGCGGCGCTGGTTTGAAACCGCTGCCGATCGGACAGTCGAGAATGCCGGCCTGCGCAATGGCAGAGAGATATCCAAGAGCGGCGTGCGCGATCTTGCGATGGGAGGCGATGCGCTGACCGGCTACACGATCATCGATGCCGAAGACATGGGCGAAGCCGAGGCGCTCGCGCGCGAAAACCCGTTCATCACCGCAATTCGCATCTACGAACTCGCCACGCATTAGAGTGGCCGTTGCCGATGCCTCGTTCAGCGTGCGTTAGTGCGCGCGGCGCGCACGAGGCACGTGACCTGTTGCATGCTCCAGCCGCGCTGCAGCGACAAGAGCACGCCATCGACCACGACATGCGGCGTGCCGATAAATCCCAGTTCGCTGGCAAGCCGGAGATTGGCCTCGGCGCGAGAGGTGACCGCGCGCGTTTGCGCGGCCCGCTCTGCGGCGCCAAGATCAAGCCCGGCGCGCTCGGCTGCCAATCGAATGGCGCGATCGTCGACACGCCCGGGGATGCCCATCAGGGCGTCATGAAATGCCAATTGCTTGCCCTGCGCTCCGGCGGCGATGGCAATCAATGATGCGTTCAACGTTCTATTGCCGGTGGCGCGGGAAACCAGCGTACGGCCGTAGATCGGGTATTCCGTCACCGAAATGCGCACATCCGGATTGACGCGCGCGAACGCGATCCAGCGTGGGTGCAATGCGCGGCAGGCCGGACAGGAATAATCGGCAAACTCGATGATGCGGATCGCGCCGCGGCCGCGATCGGCAAAAGCCGCTTCGGTGTCGAACCGGGCAAGCACAGGGCGCGCCGCCGCGGACGCGCTGATCACCGCTTCGCTGACGCCGCAAGCCCGCGCCGCTGCTGCGCTGATCTCTGCATGTGCAAGCGCGGGCGCCGCCAGGAACAAGAAGACAAGAATACGAAACATTGGATATCCCCTGTTCGGCTTCGGGGCGCGGCCGCCTCAGGTTACAAGAGCTTGGGGCGAAGGCGGCGACGCCACCGAGGGACTGAGCCGTGCAATACAGCGTAAAGGGCAAGGTGTGGGTTTATCCGGGGCAGGGCGGCTGGCGGTTTGTCACCATTCCAGAGGAGATATCCCGCCGCATCGAGGCGTTTGCGCCCGGACCGCGGCCGGCCTTTGGCTCGGTGCGCGTCGCCGTCTCGATCGGCAAGACCACATGGCGCACGTCGCTCTTTCCTGACAAACGCGCGCGAGGCTATCTGCTTCCGCTGAAAGCAGACGTGCGCAAACGCGAACGCATCGCTGACGGCGACATTGTCGATATCACGCTCGAATTGGACAGCTAGAGCGGCGCTCGCCGCGAGGTGCGGATTGTAGTGCTCATCCAAACCAAGACAGGAAGTGTGCGACCGCGCCCACTGACGCGGCCGGCGCGTCTGCGGGGCGGCGAATGAGCGCGTTCGAGGCCGCAAGGCTCGTCGTCAAAGCCGAGTCCTGACCATCCACTGGCGTCAGGCCCACGAAGCCGTCGCAACGTGGCGAGGCGACGGCGCGCACATATTCCTCGCGTCCTGCAACCGCTCCCAAGGGCGTTGAGATGAAGCCCGCAGAGTAAACCAGAGCGCCGCCGCCGTCGCGGCCAAGCATCTGTTCAATGAGCGCACACAAGAACAAGCGCGCTGAAACCAGCGCCGACGCCGGATTGCCGGGCAAGCCCAACACCGGGCGTCCGCGCCAACATCCAAACCATGTGGGCTTTCCTGGCTTCAAGGCAACGCCGGAAAAGTCCATCCTCAAGCCGAGAGAAGCCAGCACGCTGCGGGCATGATCGTGGGGACCGGCCGAAGCTCCCCCGATGATGACGAGCGCATCATTCTGTTCTCGAGCGCTCTCCAGCGCCGCGGCAATGCGATGGGGTTCGTCGGGAAGCGGCTCTGGCGACCGGGCGATTGCGCCCCATGCCGCAGCCAGCGCGGCCACGCCATAGGACGCCGATTCGAAAATTTGCACGGGCGCTGGCGCTGAACCGGGCGCAACCAGTTCGTCTCCCATGGCAAAGAGGCCAAGGCGCGGCCTTTGGCGCACGCACACGCGCGCGGGGCCGGCCGCCGCCGCAAGCAATATCTGCGGCGCGTCGAGCCGCTGTCCGGCCATGAGCACGCAATCGCCAGCGGCAAAATCGCTGGCCCGCGCGCGGATGAAGCCGCGCGAAGGACGCGCTTCGAGATGCAGTACATTATTGTGCATTCGCGCATCTTCTTGGGCGAGGATGCAATCAGCGCCCGCCGGAAGCGGAGCGCCGGTCGAGATGCGCACGCATTCCCCGGCGCCGATGGCGCGGTCGAATGGCCCGCCTGCAGCACTTTCTCCGACGATCGCCAGAGCTTCGCCCGCATCGGCGCTGCGAAGCGCATAGCCATCCATCATGGACGCGGCGAACGGCGGCTGATCACGCCGTGCGCGCACATCTTCAGCAAGCGTGCGTCCGGCCGCTGCGCTGAGCGCAACGGTCTCGGTTGCAACGGCTGCCGCCTCGATCCGCGATTGCGCTTCAGCGACGCTGATCATGGCGTATCCCGCGCGTAATCGCCGTTCGCGCCGCCTGATTTGTTGAGGACGCAGACGCTCACAATGCTCATGTCGCGGTCTATGGCCTTCAGCATGTCAAAGAGCGTAAGGCACGCGACCGAGACGGCGGTGAGCGCCTCCATCTCAACGCCCGTGGGGCCGACGGTCTTTGCTTCCGCCCAGACCTGAAAGCCTGGAAGCATGCGATCGGGTTCTATGCGCACACCGACAAAGGTGAGGCTGAGGGGGTGGCAGAGCGGAATGAGTTCCGCGGTGCGCTTGGCGGCCATGATGCCCGCGAGCCTGGCGACCGCGCGCACGTCGCCCTTCTTGACGTCGCCTTCCAGGGCGCGCGCTAAAGTCGAGGCCTGCATGCGCAAGGCGCCTTGAGCAAGCGCGCGGCGCGCTGAAGCGGGCTTGGCGGCAATATCGACCATGCGCGCTGCACCCTTCTCGTCGAGGTGGGTGAGGTTCGTCACGATTGGCGCTCAAGTAGGCGCGGGCTGAGTTCGGCCAGATTGCACGGCCGATAACGGTGATCGAGCTGCCAGCGGATAATCTTATCCCATCCATCGCGGCACGCACCGTTGGAGCCGGGCAGGCAAAAGACGAACACAGTTCCGATCAAACCAGCGCAAGCGCGCGATTGCAGGGTTGAGAGTCCAACGTTTGCATAGCTCACCTGATGCCAGACCGCGCTGAAACCCTCGATCTCCTTATCAAACAGCGGCCGCATCGCTTCCGGGGTCACATCCCGGCCGGTGAGACCGGTGCCCCCGGTTGAAATGATGATCTGGACTGTGTCATGGCGCACCCAATCGAGCACCCGCGCCTGGATCGCATCGATCTCGTCACGCACCCAGCCGCGCGCCGACACCAGATGACCGTCGCGCTCAATATGGCGGCACAGCAACGCGCCGGACGTGTCGCTCTCTGGATCACGCGTATCGGAAACGGTGAGAACCCCGATGCGCAGCGGGACAAAGCGCCGCTCCATATCCAACCGGCCCTCGAAGAGATCGTGATCACCGCTCTTCATGACCATCGCTTTCGCCTTTCCCTGTCCGTCTCTGTGGGTTCAACCCATCGCGGCGCGCAAGCGCGATAATGTTCGCGCTTCCAAAACGGCGCATCGGTCTTCAAGTGATCCATCATCTGGTCGACCGCGGCTTGTGCGGCCGCGCGTCCCAGCGCCCGCGCCGCGACCAGCACAATCGCCTCGCCTGGCGCCACGAACCCGGCGCGATGAATGATCAGCGCATCGATGAGCTTGTGCGCCGCAGCGATTGCGATGGCGTGCTCGCGCACGATCCGCTCGGTGAAACCTGGATAATGTTGGAGTTCAAGCGCCTTGACTGGCGCGGCGCTTACGCCATGCCGGCAGCGCCCGACAAAGGCGGCGGTTGCGCCAGCATCACCCGAGGCCTCATCGAACAGGGCCAGCCGCTCATACGGGCGGAAGACTGTCTCCGTGATTTCGACGTCGATCTTCATATGAGCAGCGCCACAGCGGCGAGGCTCAACACGAGCCCGAGCGCGCGCACCATGCGCGACTGCGTGAACCTGGAGAGACTGAGGTTCGTCCCCGCGACAGCGCCGGCGAGAACGCCAAGCGCCATCAGCGGAAAGGTTTGAGGAATGTTGACGAAGAGATCGGGTCTGCTGGCAAGACCGGCCAGTGAGTTTGCGACAATGAAAGCGGCCGCAACGCCGGCCGCTTGTTTGGGCGTGGCCCAGCCATTGAAGATAAGGAGCGGCGAGAGATAGACGCCCCCGCCGATGCCAGTCAGTCCCGCGAGCGCGCCGAGCCCTGCGCCGGCGAGGACGGTGATGAGGATCGGGGCGGCCCGTTGCGGACGCTCGCCATCAAGCTGTGGCCATGCCAGGTAGCGCAGCGCCGCCGCGAGCAGCGCAATCGCCAACAGTGGCTCGAACAGTTGACGCGGCAGATCGATCTTGGCGCTCAGAAAGGCCGCAGGCACGCCAGCGCTCGCAACGATCAAGAAGAGCCGCAGATCAAATTGGCGCGCGCGCGCGAATTGAAATGCAGCGACGCCCGCGACCAACACGTTGAGCATGAGCGCGCTCGGCCGGATCGTCTCAGGCGCCGCGCCAGCGAGCGCCATGAGCGCGATATAGACGGAAGCGCCGCCATGACCGACGCTTGCATAAAGCGCCGCGGCGAGAGCCATCGCTGGCGCAAGCCAGGCCATGACGTCAACCTCCGCTCAGTGGCGGCATGAGCGCGATTTCGCGGGCCGTGCTGATGTCTTCGCCTTCAAGGACGATGACGCCGTCGGCGGCAAAGCGCACACTTGTGTCGCCCGCGCAGGCCAGTCCCTCAACACGCGCGTCCAACCATCGCCTGAGTTCGATGACGGTGCGCACCTCCGGCGCCAAATCGACATCGAGAGCGGGGCCGGCGCGGTCGCGCAATCGGCCAAAGAAGAGGATCTTCGTCGTCATCCCCCTGTTACCGCCATGGAGCGTTGGACGGTCGGCGCAAGACCTCTGCCGATCGCAAATTGATGGGCGAGCGGCTTGCGCCGGAGCGCGGTCCGATAAAGGTCATCGAGTTCCGCATCGCCGACCCCTGAGCGCAGCGCGTCGCGAAAGTCGGCGTTGGTCTCGTGACCAAGGCATAAATAGAGCTTTCCTGTCGCGGTCAGGCGCACGCGGTTGCACAGCGCGCAGAAATTGTGGCTGAGCGGGGTGATGAACCCCAAAAGACCGCCGGTCTCGCGCACGCGCACATAGCGCGCCGGACCTGACCCCGGTTGGGCGTCCACATCTTCCAGTCGCCAATAGCGTTCGAGATCGGCCCGCACTTCGGCAAGAGAGACGAATTGGTCGGTTCGATCCTCGCCGGTCTCGCCCAACGGCATGGTTTCAATGAGACATGCGCTCATGCCGCGGTGATGGGCAAAGCCGATGATGTCGGCAAGTTCGTGACGATTGTCGCGCGCCAGCGCCACTGTGTTGAGCCGCACCGTCAGGCCAGCAGCCATTGCGGCGTGGATGCCGTCGAGCACAGCCATGAGCTTGTCGGATCTGCAAATGCGCTGGAACACGGCGCGGTCAAGGGTGTCGAGCGAGATATTGACGCGCCGTACGCCTGCTGCGGCGAGCGCCTCGGCGTGACGGGCGAGCTGGGTTGCGTTTGTCGTCAGACTGATCTCGTCGAGCCCGCCGCTGCGCAGGTGACGAGAGAGCCCGCCGATAAAATCCACTGCGCCCGGACGCACCAGCGGCTCGCCGCCGGTGATGCGCATGCGCCGCACGCCATTGCGCACAAACACGGCGCAGAGCCGGTCGAGTTCGTCGAACGTCAGCATGTCTCGCTTCGGCAGAAAATCGGGCCGCGCGGGCATGCAATAGGTGCAGCGCAGATCGCAGCGATCGGTGATGGAGATCCGGACATAGCTGATGCGCCGTCCGGCCCCGTCCAGGAGGGGAGCAGGCGCGCTCACCCGCGTTCGGCCAGTTGCGCCTCAAGCTCGGCGATGCGGGCCTTGAGCGCCTCAATGCTTGGCGCGATTTCAGCCTGTGTGAAGCGGGGGGTGATGTGTTGGGGGCAATTCCAATCAAACGCCTCGACCTCGGCAACGATGAGCCGCTCGATATGCGCCTTGTAGTTGGGGTCGATGAGTTGCGCGGCAAGTTCGGGAGCCTCGCTCACGGGAATGACGCTGAGCCGCCCGACCAATTTAAGCCGTGTGCGGTTTGGATAATCTATGAAGAAGAAGGCCGCGCGATTGTCGGCGGCAAGATTGCCGACGCTCACATATTGGCGGTTGCCGCGAAAATCGGCGAAGCCGAAGCGGCGTTCGTCTATCGGTTTCACAAACCCCGGCGCGCCGCCGCGAAACTGCACATAAGGCCAACCGGTCTCGGTAACGGTTGCGAGGTAGAAACTGTCGCGCTCTGCGATGAAGCTTGTTTCTTGTTCGGTGAGCACATCGGGCTCGGTGACGACATCGTCGTGTCTGGAATAGGGGCCCCTGCTGCCATAGCGAGTCTGCGCCGCTTTGACAGCGGGCGTGAACATGGTTTGGAAAAAGCGCACGGTCATGGAGAGAGCTCCTGGTCAAGAGCGTGCAGGGCGTCGCGGAATGGCTTCGGGTTCTGGAGGCCGCGCGCGAGCACGAGGCTGCCCTGGATAAGCATCACCGCGCGTTCCCCGGCCTTGCGCGCCGCGGCGGGCCGGTGACCGGCTTCACGTGCGAAGTAGGCAAACGCGTCAATGAGAGCTTCGAACGCCGCTTGGATCGCGGGCGCGAAAGGACCGCCCAGATTGCGCGGCGCCATCAGCATGTTGAGCAGGCAAGACTTGGCGCCGGCGCCATAGAGTTCACTGAGATTGGCGCACGCTTGCGCCAGCCGCTGGTCGAGATCTCCCTTGGCTTTCAGAGGCGCCACGACATTGGCGACCGCCCAATCGATGGCGGACGCCAAAACTTCTTCGGCCATCTGCTGTTTGCCGCCGGGAAAGCGGTGATAAAGGCTCGCCCGCTGAAGGCCGGTTGCGTTCGAGAGCAAAGCGAGCGAGGCGCCCTCATACCCGACGTCCTGGAACACGCCGGAGAGGCGGGCGATCAATTCAGCTTCGTCGATACTGGCGGGCCGTGCCATGGGTGCTCCCTGAATAACAGAACGAACGGTCAAAAACCTTGACCGCCATTCGGCGGCATGGCAATCCAACTATACCGAACGTTCGGTAATGTCAAATCAAGGATGTTTAACCCATGTCAAAGACTGCAATCGTCGTGTTTTCAGATCCCAAGGCTGGTGAAGAGGCGCTCGGGCGCGTCTTCAACGCCATGTTCTTGACGCTGGAGCTGAAGGAGAAGGGGCGTGAGGTCGCGCTCATCTTTCAAGGCGCGGGCACGCGCTGGCCTGCGGACCTCGTAAAGCCAGACCATCCCGCCAACGCGCTCTACAATGGCGTGCGCGACAAGGTCGCTGGCGTTTGCGGCGGCTGCGCCGACGTGTTTGGCGCCAGCGAGGGATTGAAGGGCGCCGATCTCAAAATCGTGCGCGACAAAGCCATCCCCGGCACCAATGGCATCCTCGATCTGTCGCGCTATCTTGACGAGGGGTATCGGCTGATCGCTTTCTGATGCGAGCGAGGCGCGGCGGCGCCGGTCGCCGCGCCTCGCTACCCACCGGCAGTCTAGTTGCGGCCCGCCATGACGCCGCCGTCGACATCATGAATTGCCCCGGTCGTCCATCCGGCACGGTCGGACAAGAGGAAGGCGCCATGCGCGGCCACATCCTCCACGCGGCCAACACGCCCGATCGGATGGAAGGCCGCAAATCCGCGGTTCAATGTTTCTTCGATCTGCGTGGGCTCGATGAAGGCGCCATAAATTGGCGTGATCACGACGGCGGGAGAAACGGCGTTCACGCGAATATTTTGATCGGCCAATTCCATGGCCAGATGCTGGGTAAAAGCATGGAGGCCCGCCTTGGCCATTGAATAAGCCGATGATGGCGTCGCCTTGATCGCCTGCTTTGCCCACATCGAGCCGACATTGAGGATGGCGCCGCCGCCATGCCTGGCCATGTTTTTGGCAATTGCCTGCGTTACAAAGAATGCTGATCGGTTGAGATCGAGTTGACGATCGTAGTCCTCTCGCCCATGCTCCAAGAACGGTTTGGGGTAAAAATATCCAGCAGCGTTGACCAACCGATCAATGTGGCGGCCTTCGGCCTCAATTGCTGCGATCAACGCGTCAACGTCGCTCCGGTCATATAGATCTGCGCATCGCCATTCCGCGTTTGCCGGGCCGAGTTTCTTGAGCTCATCCTGGGCGGCCTTGAGTTTCGCCTCGTTGCGGGCAATGAGAACCACACTGTCGCCCTCGCGAACGAGTTCGCGGGCAATCGCCAATCCAATCCCTGACGATCCGCCGACAATGAAAGACACCTTTTTCGTCACTTGCTTCTCCTTGAGTGCATCCGATTTAAGTTTGGCGCGCGCTGAACGCGCGTTGAGCGATGTGTGCCGCGGCCTTCGATCAAGGCCTCGTCATTCGAGGTTCAATTGAGCTGCGCGCCGGCCCGGTTGGCGTGTCCCAAATGAGCTTGACGCGGCCTAAAGACCTAGTGTGCTCAGTCCCGGATGACCGCTGGGGCGCCGTCCTTGCGGCCAGTGAAACAAACGGGACTCTGGTGCGATCGGAAGGTCATTGATGCTGGCGATGCGCAACGCCATCAGCCCGTTGTCGGCGAACTCCCAATTTTCATTGCCGTAGGATCTGAACCATTGGCCGGCGTCGTCGCGCCATTCATACGCAAAGCGCACGGCGATGCGATGATCGGAATAGCTCCACAATTCTTTGATCAGCCGATAGTCGAGTTCGCGGGCCCACTTGCGGGTCAGAAAGGATTGGATTTCGGCACGCCCAGTCACGAATTCCGCGCGATTGCGCCAGCGGCTGTCGGACGTGTAAGCGAGCGCGACGCGCGCGGGATCGCGTCCGTTCCAGGCGTCCTCGGCGGCGCGGACCTTAATCGTTGCGGTTTCAGTCGTGAATGGCGGGAGGGGAGGACGCGGGCTCAAACTTCTTCTCCGGAACGCGCCGAGGCGGCAAGGAAGGCATTCGCCAACGAGGAGCTGGCCGTTAGTCTGTGTGTGGCCATCTAGAACTGACCGGCGAGGACGCGCGCGAGTTCGCCCAGCACGCCGACGATGCCCGCGATCGACGTGGCCCATGCCCATTTGCGCAGCGCCCGGAGCGGCTTCACCGACAAGACGAGATAGAGCGCGCGCCCACTCGCATAAGCGATCGCCCCTTTGAACGACCAGGGCCCAAATCCGTTCAGCAGAACAAGTGCGAGTGTGCCTGCGCCGAAGAGGTAGAAGGTCTCGGAGAAGTTGCGGTGGATTTGTTGTAGCGTTTCGCTGCGCTGGGTCAGCGTCGCCTGCACGGCGCCATAGAGACAGATGCCCAACAAAATTGTTATCTCAACAATCACAACGAGCTCGCCTTGATTAAGACTGGACCGCGCTCGCGCAGTCCGCCGGCTGCGATCCACGTGCGGGTCGAGGCGGCCGCGCGTTCCATGAGTTCGCTCGAATGAGAGAAATTGATCGGGGAAATGTCGAGCGGGCATAAGGGGGGCGCCACGGCGATCTCTACATGGCCGGCGAGCAATCGAAGATCGCGCGCCATCTGGTTGGATATCAGCAAATTGATGGCGTGAAGGCCTTGTGCAACTGCGCCGCGGGGCGGGGCGCTCAGCGTGCAGGCGTAGCCTGTTTGAAGCACGATGATGCGCTCAGCGCCGAGCTCGGCGGCGTCGATGATCGGCGTGTTGCCGGCGATGGCGCCATCGACAAGAAATTCGCCGCCGCGCTCAACGTGGGGAAAGGCGATTGGGATGGCCGCGCTCGCGAGTGCAGCATCGACGGCGGGTCCCGCCGACAGTCTTATCGCTTCGCCGTTCAGATTGGTGGCGAGCACATGCACCGGCAGTGCCGCGTCTTCGAGCCGATCGAAGGCGAAATTGCGCTCCAGAAGCCGTCGCAGGTTTGAAGGATCAAACAGGCTTCCCGAACCGCGCAGCCAACGCAGCGCGTAGCTGAATGAAAGCGGAAAGATGTCGCGACGGCTCAGCCCCCGCCAGATCTCGGCCAGAGCTTCAACGCCGTCCTCATCGGGGCGGCCAGCGAAAAAGCACGCATTGATAGCGCCAACAGACGAGCCCACCACGAAATCAGGACGTTCGCCGGCGCGGACGAGTTCGCGCAGGATGCCGACCTGGATGGCGCCCAAGCTGCCGCCGCCCGCGAAAACAAAGGCTGCGCGCTTGCGCCCCAACGCCGTCGGGATCCGTCGTATCGGGGGACACTCGGCCTTCATGAAGCGCGCAGCGCCTTCAGCAATTCTTCGCGCGAGGTCACGCCAGTGTAGCGCATCACCACCTTGCCATCCTTGAACAGCAAAAGGGTGGGTATGGATCGGACCTGAAAGCTCTGCGCCAAGGCCCGCTCTTGGTCGACATTGACTTTAGCGACGATCGCGGCGTCTCCGATTTCGGCGGCGACAGAATCGAGAATTGGCAATTGCGTACGGCAGGGCGGGCACCACTCGGCCCAGAAGTCCACGAGCACGGGCTTGGTCGCATCAAGGATAGTGCTTTTGAATGCATCGGCGGTGAGTGAAACAGTCATTGTGGGTCTTCTTTCGATCAAGCGCGCGCACGCCGGTTGAACGGAGATAGGAGGGCGGCGACGAAGGCGAGCGGAGGAGCGACGCGCCACATGTCGCTCCACGCGCCAGCGCCAGCGCGGGTGAGAACGGGCGCGATGTCGCCCATCATCCGCAGCATCGGTCCCATCATTGCGGACGAGTTTCTGGCGCGTAGCTTGCGTCCCTCTGCGACCCGCTTCAGCGCGCGCGCCAGCGCCTTCGTCTCATTGGCCCAATGCGCCCGGAAAAGGATGACGCCGTCCGGCCCGATCAGATAGGCCGCGTTGGGCTTGGCGCCGAAGGCGCGGTGCAAATTGCCGTCTATGTCATCGACAGCGACATCGAAAGGCAGATCGTGGAGGTCGCGCAGATAGCGCGCGTGCGCCAGCTTATCTTCGCTCGTGTCGGGTTGTGAAATGCGCGCGCCCGGATGGGCCTCGCGCACATTGACCATGACGAACTGAATGCGCCCGCCATAGAGCCGATGAAGCGCCTTCAATCCGGGCGCGGAATTATCGGTCATTGGGCACGTGCTCGAACCGAACACCATCAAGGTCGCGCGGTGATGAATGAGGCCGCGCGCGCGAAAGCGGCGTCGGCTTATGGTTGGCAGATCGAAATCGGGCGCTGCATCGCCGGGCCCAAGGTCGTCCTTGGCAAAGCTCAGGTCGCGCATGAGGATCGACATCGACAGTCGCTGAAAGCGATAGTCGCCGCCGGCGTCCGCCTTCTCATGGGCGCAGCCGCATTGATGGCTAACAGCGGAGGGGGCGGAGAGTGTCACTGGCAAACTCGTGTGAATGGTGAAGGAAAAAGGGGGACGCGTGATGGGGAAGGAGCGCGTCCCCCAATCGGCGTCACGCGCGGAGAGCCTCGATACGTTCCACGGCTTCGCTCGTGCGCCAAACAGCGTTGGCCATCATGCGGAAATTGATCAAAGCGGCGAGATAGCCATCGCCATCGGGAATTTTCGCGCCGGCCGTTGCATCGCGCACGACCGCAACCTCGAAACCCTGCTCGAGCAGTTCGCGCATGTGGCTCTCGACACAGAGATTGGCCGACATGCCTGCGAGAATGATCTGGTCGATGTGCTGTTTGCGGAGTTGCAGCACCAGATCATTGGTCTCTGGCCCATACATCTTGTGCGGCGAGGCAACGACAGTCTTGCCGTCTTCGATGTAAGGCCGAAGCCGCGGCAACCAGTCGGCGCCGGAATTGGCAAAGCCGTCCAGATTGACCGGCCCCGCGCGGTCGAACATGTGGATCGAGTGCATGACCTTCTCAAGTGCGCCCTCGAAGCGCCACCCATGATCATGCGGGTAATAATAATGCGGTGAAACAAACGTCGGCAGATCGACGGCCTTAGCCGCGCGGAAGACGCGTTCGAGGTTTTCGATCGTGTTCTGCTCACGCACGCTCTCGCCCACGACGCCCCAGGCGACGCCAGTTTCGGCGAGGAAATCGTTTTGCGGATCCATGACGACGAGCGCGACGCGTCCGAGCGTCAGCGTCATGTTGCTCGCCGGCAGCGCGGGTTCGGCGGGATCGGCATAAGGCGAACGTGCGCCGCGTGATTGGGCTTGGGCCTCGTTGGCGCCGGCGATCAAGGCCGCGCCGGCAGCGATAGCGCCGCCGGTGATGAGATCGCGGCGTTGGACGGTGTCTTTCTCGGAATTGCTCATGGTTGCGTCTTCTTCCTCATTGTGTTCGCGGAAACGATGTGCGCGCCCGAGCATGCAGCGCAAAGCACTGGCGCCTGCTCGGTTCGGATCTGGCGTATCGCGGCCGCGTCTGGCGGCTGGCCAGATATTGAAGGCGCAGCGCCTCAGCGGAAGCACATGGGCCGCGATAGCATTCATGCCGGTTCGGCATGTGTTGCTGCGGCGCGGGTGTCCCCTCACGCCGCAGCGCGCAGATCAAGGATGCGCCTCGAAGTGCTCTTCCAGAAGCGAGGCGAACAGGATCGGCGTCTCTTGCATCGGGTAATGGCCGGCATTGGCGACGTATTCAAAGCGTACGTCGCTCAGCCAGGACGCCAGTGTTGTTTGATAGTGAGCTTCCTGGAAGCCGGTCAGGTCGTTGCGTCCGCCGATGACGAGAACCGGCGCGCCGATGCGCGCCTCGGCAAACGCCGCGGAGAAATTTTCTCCCAGCCACATCTCATAATAGCCGCGTAGCGCTTGCGGACGTGATGTCGCACGGCTGCGTGCGGTTTTGAGATCGCTCCAGGCGCTGTTGAGGCGCCCGCCAGTCAGAACCGAAAACGCCATCCGCGCTGTGGCGTCATCGTCGATGGCGCTGGCCAGAAAGGCGCGATCCTGCTCGGTGGCCGGATAACCGTCGGGCGTGACGGGCGTGACGGCCGCGAAACTTTGGATGCGCCGCTCGCCCTGCCAGTCTTGCATGAGCAGACGAAATCCCGCCATGCCGGTCATCGAATGACCCACAAGGTGAAAACGGCGCCAACCCAGATGATCAGCGAGCGCCAAAACGTCAGCGGCGACCTCCGTTGATGAATAGGCGCCGCTCAGATTGCGCGAGAGACCATAGCCGCGGACATCGACAAAGGCGTAGGTGTAGCGGTCGCCGTCGAGCCAGGGGCGGACAGCGTCATAGTTTGCGCTGTCGCCCATCCAATCGTGAAGGACAATGACGTGCTGGGGGCCGGCGCCCTGCAATTGGTGGCCGAGTAGGGCCGGGGCTTCCGCGGAAGCCGGCTGAGCCCACATCAAAGCCGCGGCGGCAAGGCTCAAAAATCCATGGCGAAGCATTGCAAATCGACTCCTCAAAAAAAGCCGCGCCGTGGAGCCGGCGCGTTCGCCTCGAGGTGATTGCGGCGCTGCGCTCTAACAAGAACGCACAGAACGCACATATAGTGCGCGAATGGATAATAAAGGGATTGGGGCGATGAGCGCTAAGACACCACCAGTCCGCGCGCGGCGGCACAGCAGCGAGGATTATTGCCCGGTCGAGGCGGCGCTGCACCGCATCGGCGGCAAGTGGAAGGCGCTTATCGTATTGCGATTGTTGGCTGGCCCAAGGCGCTTTAGCGAATTGCAGCGCAGTCTTTCCGGATGCACGCAGCGCGTCCTGACCAGTCAATTGCGCGATCTTGAAGCCGACCGCCTCATTCATCGCGAGATTTTCGCTGAGGTGCCGCCTCGCGTTGAATATTCACTGACGACTGCAGGCTTGGCGCTGGAGCCGGTCGTGCGCGCCATGTGCGAATGGGGCCAAGAGCACGTGCTGGGCGAAGCTCCCGACTTCGCGCGCCTGATGCGGCGGCTAACCTAGCTCTGCTGCCCGCAGCCTTGCGGGGCGCGGGCCAGCGTCTGAAGAGCCGCGATCGCGCGCGTCCCACGATTGGGAGCGTTCTTCGATAGTTTCGGCCCACGCGCGCTCAAGGCTCCGAACGCCGCGCCCGCTATCGTCAGCAGGTGCTTTGAAGGCTGCCTTGCGCTCTGGCCTATATTCAGGGGCGGGCGAGCACAGCGCCGCGCGCCATGTCGCGCAAGACACGCGATTCCAGCTCGGCGCTCTCCAATCGCGCCTTCACCAAGTCTCCAATCGAGACCAAGCCCATTGCGCGTCCGTCGCGGATGGCCAGAAGGTAACGCACGCGCGAGCGCGTCATCAGCGCAAGTGCGTGCGCCACATCATCGTCGGGATCGCAGCTGGGCGCCGGCGCGCGCATCGCAGTACGCAGAGGCTGATCCAAGCTGGCTGCGCCGCCAGCCGCGATCACGCTGACGATGTCGGGCTCGGTGACAATTCCTATTGGCGCGCCGGCGAGATCGGTGGCCACGACCGATCCCACCTTGTGCGAGGACATCAACGCCATCGCCTCGGCAAGCGGTCGATCGGCGAAGATGGTGATGAGGAAGGACCCTTCCTTTGCGTGCAACACATCGATGACCCGCATGACAATCTCCAATAGCGCCGTCTCCATGAAAGACTTCGGAGAGGCGCCGGGAGCTGTTACATCGTCTGCGAGCGGAAGATCGCAATCTGCGCCGCCAACGGGAATGACTACTATTCCGTTCAGCGCGCGCCGTTGAGCGCCCAGTCATAATCATGCCCGCCGATGCGCGTCACGCCGGCGAGTTGATCGCGCAAGGCGGGCTCGGCGAAGCGGCGCAGATGCGCAATGACGCCAGCGTCGTTGCCGCCAAAGTCGGCCTTGAACCATTCATAGATGGACGAGACTCGGAGCGTTGAATTGACGAGGCGCGCCCCGCGCGGATGATTGACGAAGGCGCGCGCGGCGGCATCGAGGTCCTGTTCGAGCGTATCAGCCGACCAGGCGCGAGGCTGAAGATTGGGGCAGCCGATAGAGGCGCAATTGACCGCATAGTGCACGCGCGGGTCGCGCACCAAAGGGCGAAGCGTGTCGTGTTCAATATTGTCGAGCGACAGGCGCCGGCCTTCGACGCTGACGCGCCGCGCACGCCAAGGACCGATGAGCGCTTGGGGGTCGAACAAGACGCCCCCGCTGCGGATGTCGCGGATCGAGTCGACCGGGTAGCGGTCGAGCACCACTTTTAGCGTGATCGCGTTGTAGAGATTGGCCCAATAGGCAAAAGCAACCGCGCGGCTCATCGCCGAGGGCCGCTGCGCCGCGAGCGCGTCGATGACGGCGTTTAGTCTGGCCATGTCCGCGGTGCTTGCGCGCCAGCGCGCATAGGCGACCCGGTTAACCCCGTCTTGATGGGGCGAAACATAGCGGGCGAGAAGCGCGCTGAGATCGGCGCTGGGGTTCGTCTGCGCCAGGGCCGGGAGCGCGCCTGCGCTCAAGCCCAAGCCAGTCAGCGCCGTGATGGCGGCCCGTCTATTCCAATCGCGCATGCATGCTCCTCCGGGTCCCTTGCATTCGTGACTTCGCGGCGGCGTCCGCTGCGGTTACCGGGCAGGCGTAACCGGACAGCCCAAGGCAGCGAAGCCGCAAAGGAAACCGATCGTCCGCCGGCGCGGACGTCCAATAAAGGCGGGTCAATGTACGGCGTGGCTGCGCACATGGGGGAGATGAACGCGCTGGCGCAGAGCGTGCGCTTGCGCGCGCTCAAGCCTGCACCGGAAGCAGCGCGCGCGCAAGGGAGGGGTCTTAAGCTCGCCAGCGCGTTTTACCCGGTAGGGTGGACAAGCGCGCACGCGGCGCCTAACGCGCGGCCAAGGTCAAAAGAAACGGCGGACAAGCGCGTGAACGACGTCGAAGAACACTTGCACGGATTAATGGTGCGCGGTCTGGCCGGCGACGCCGCCGCCCATCGGCTGCTGCTTGAAACCCTAGGCGAGCGCTTCCGGGTTTTCTTTCGCAGCCGCATGCGCATCGGCGATCCAAGTCACATCGAAGATCTCGTGCAAGAGGCGCTGATCGCCATTCACACAAGACGTGAGTCCTACAATCCGGCACAGCCGCTGCGCGCTTGGGTCTACGCCATCGCCCGCTACAAGCTCATCGATCACTTCCGCCGCACGAAGACCTCGGGCGTCTCGGTCCCGGTCGATGACGTTGAAGACCTCTTCTCCAATGAGGAAGCCGACGCCTCCGATCCCGCGCGCGATGTCGCAGCGTTGCTTGATCGGTTGCCGGCGAAACAGCGCCTCGCCATCCGCCTTGTTAAGCTTGAAGAGCTGTCGGTCCGCGAAGCGGCCCTGCGCACTGGCATGTCGGAATCCGACGTCAAGATCAGTATCCATCGAGGCATGAAGAAGTTGTCGGCATTGGTTGCAAAGGACGCGCAGGCATGAGGACCGATGCGCTCATTGAGGCTTTGGCCAAGGATATTGAGCCCGTTAAGGCGCCGCGTACGGGGAGCCGCTTTGCGGCCGCGGCGGCGCTGGGCGCGGTGCTTGCGGGCTTGGTCGTGGCCGCGCTGTTCGGCGTTCGCCAAGACATCGGCGAGGCGATCATTCCTGTCCTGAGCAAGACGCTCTATTGCCTGGCCGCCGTTGCCGCCGCCGCGCCGCTTGCCTTCATCTTGTCGCAGCCCAACACGTCGATGCGGGTTTGGCTTGCGCCAGCGGCGCTCTTGGTCGCTGGCAGTCTTGGCGTCGCGGCTTGGGTGGTTGCACAAGCGCCGGCTGAAGCGCGCTTTGATGTTTGGCTTGCCGGTGGCTTTCCCGAATGCCTACGCCGCATTCCGATTTTGGCGACGCCGGTCGCGGTCGCTCTGCTCTTCATCGTGCGAACGCTGTCGCCGACGCGGCTGACGCTCGCCGGCGCCGCCGTCGGCGGCTTGTCAGGGGCAATCGCAGCGGTCGCTTATTCTTGGTTCTGTCCCGTCGACAGCGTGGCCTATGTCGCCACTTGGTATCTGGCGGCGATGCTCATCTGTGCAGCCTTAGGCGCCATCTTCGGCCGCTGGCTGTTGCGGTGGTGAAGAGCCGCTCTCGCATTCCAGTGCGGCATCAATCTTATTCCGCCGAGGCGGGCAATCGGGCGCCGCGAACTCGTATTGAGCGCGGCCATGAAGAGAGTTCTTGCAGATGAACGGTCCAACGAGCGCCGATTCGGCAGCCGGCGCAGCCTCTCCACGCCGAGGCGGCATGATCGGCAAGGTCGTGATTGTCCTGCTGATCGCAGGCGCGCTCGCGGCTGCCTGGCGCTTTGGACTGTTCGACCTTTTGAGCCTGGAGACGCTGCGCGCGCGCCGTCATGAATTGCTGGCGTTTGTGGCGGCGCACCGCTTCGCGGCGCTGGCGCTTTTTATCGGCGTCTACGCGCTCGCTACTTTGTTTGCACTCCCAGGCGTCCTCTGGATCACCATTGCCGGAGGCTTCTTGTTTGACTTGGCGACGGGAGCGCTCGCCACGGCGCTCGGGGCTACTTTGGGCGCAACCGGTCTCTTTTTGGCCGCGCGCCATCTTTTTGCCGACGCGCTGGCCCGCCGCGCCGGCGCCTTCCTGAACCGGCTG